>JBFMBV010000057.1:0-1636 GCA_040755005.1 Bacillota bacterium | reverse complement strand
TCGGTACTCCGATCCCTATCCCCGCCACTGACACGCTGGCGAGCACACTCATTGCCCTCTTGCACCGCGTGGCTGTGCCACCCTTCAGCCTGACAGGGCACTCATGATTCGGCGGCCAGGTGGCTTGTCCTGCTTCTGGTTTGACTGTTAGATTCGGTCACGGCTATCGCCGGGGGTTTACCCCGGGCAGCCTGGCGGGACCCCTCCTCGGTGCGCCTCCGAATGACGGCAGCGTTAGGACAGCCCGCCCCGCGCGCGGGCGGGGTGCTCATAAGGCCCCTCCCGAGAGGTAGGATGACGTGGAAGCTAGTAGATCGACCCATTAATAGCATTGCAATAACAAGTTAGGTAACAGAGAGGGTCTCCAGCCCGTGCTTCCAGCGAAAGACGACCGGCTCCTGGTTGAGGTCGTCGATGTACTGCGCAATCCGGCGGGCCATTTCCTCTTGGGAGTGGGCCCGGATGCCGCGCAAGAGGCTCTTGGCCATCTTAGCCAAGAAGGCCTCGATGAGGTTCAGCCAGGAGCCGTGCTTGGGCGTGAAGATGAACTCGAACCGATTCGGGACCGTGGCCAGGTAGCTGCGCGTCTCTTTGGAGAGGTGGGCGGAGTGATGGTCGAGGAGGATGCGGATCGGGATCCCGCCGGGGTAGCTGGCATCAAGCCTCTTCAGAAACGGAACGAACTCCCGGCTTCGGTGACGGTTGACCACCTGGCTGTGGACGTGCCCCGTGAGCAGGTCAATGGCGGCCATCAAGGTGAGGGTGCCGTGGCGAACGACCTCGTAATCCCGGCTCCAGCTCCCTTGCTGACCGGGCTGTGGGGGCCGATCGGGGGCGGTAGTCCCAAGCACCTGGATGCCGGGTTTTTCGTCGTAGCAGAGCACCGCATGCAGCGGGCCCGAAGGGTCCTGCCGCTGGCGAAGCAGCTCCACCTGCTTGTAGACGAGGAGCAGTTGCGCCATCTTCGCGTCGAAGTCCGGATCGCGTCGCTCCAGGTCATAGCGGATCTTGTAGGGGCGGATCGCGTGCTCGGCGAGAACCCGAGACAGGGTCCCGGTCCCTATGCGGACCAGGCTGGGATGGCCGGCGGCTTCGCAGTGCCGGCGGATGTGTCGGACCAGCAGCCGCGTGGTCCACAGCTCGTGGGGATAGCCCAGATCCTCAGGTGTTTGGCACGCCAGCGAGACGACCCACGCCCGTGCCTCGGCCGGGATACGGGGGCGCCTCCCGCGTCCGGGAAGGTCACCCAGGGCGGCTTCGGGCCCCAACTGCAGCGCCTTGTCAATACAGCGCTCCACCTTGGGGCGATTAGTCCCAAGGCGAGCCGCAATGGAAGAAATGGTCTCCCCTGCGGCGTAAGCGAGCAGCATGCGGGCCCGCTCGACCCGGCGCACGGCGGTAGTACGGGAGCGGCTGATGCGCTCAAGCTGGGCGGCCATCTCCTCGGACAAGACCAATGCCGGTCGCTTCCTTTCGAACGGCACCACCCTCAACCCCCTCCTGGCGGCTGAGGGCAGTGTACCAGAGTTACGAAGGCACTGCCATGTTATTTGCGGGTCACTCTACTAGTAGACCAGCTCGCGCAGGCTCGTGTCTTCCGGGAGGTTGGAAAGCCAGAACTTCGTGGGCTGGGCTT
>JBFMBV010000056.1:0-1816 GCA_040755005.1 Bacillota bacterium | reverse complement strand
CAGGTGGCGGGAAAGACCATCGGGGTGATGCATGGACAGGGGCCTCCCGGAGATACGGAGGCCCTTGCCCGACAGAGCTTCCCCGAGGCAGACGTGGTCGTTTTCGGCCACACCCACCGTCCTTTTCTCGAATGCCGCGGCAGGACCCTCATCTTCAACCCGGGTCCTGCCGCGCGCACTCTGTGGGGCAAGGCATCTTACGGGATTCTGCACATCGAGGACGACCCGGGGGCGCCCGTCAAGGCCGAGATTCGCGCCATCTGACGGGCAGCCCGCCGCCGATGTAGCAGTCCAAGAGATCTCATGGTGGGCGGCGCAGGACTCGAACCTACGACCTCTTGAATGTGAGTCAAGCGCTCTGCCACTGAGCTAGCCGCCCACCCAAACCTGGTGGCCCCAAGGGGAGTCGAACCCCTGCTGCCGGCTTGAAAGGCCGGTGTCTTAACCGTTAGACCATGGGGCCTTGCGACACAGCCTCCATTATAAGCCGGTCGATTTCGGTTTTCAACTGGTGGGCCCGGAGGGGCACGATCCCCCAACCACCCGCTTATGAGGCGGATGCTCTGCCAATTGAGCTACGGGCCCACCTCACTACCATCATTATACCGTGTTTGTGGGCGAGCGCAACCCTGGCCTGCGAGTCGCCGTCGCGTCAGGCAGCGGGGCGACGGCCGGTGGTCGCTCGTGCTATGCCGCTTCGTCGACGATGCTCACAAGTATGGCGTCGACCTCGCGGGCGACGGTGTCGAGTCCTGCTTCCGGGAAGAACTGGGCCAGCACGGTTGGCCGCAGGGCAGTTATCCATGTGGTGCCGTCGCGCACGAAGACGTTGATCTTACACGGCATCATGAGGGAGATCATGACGTCCTTGCTGAGCACGGCGTGGGCGTGGGGCGCATCGCAAACCTCAATGATCTTCAAGGGTTTGATCTGGTAGCCCTTGCTGGCGAGGGTGGCCTGCACGTCGTGGACGTGCTGGACCCGCATGCCTTTCTCGGCCACCTTCCGCTCGACGACAGCCACAGCATCGTCGAACGCCTTCGGGGTACAGACGGTGTAAGCGAAGGGGTATCCCACCAGTGCGCCTCCCTGAAGTGAGACTGCCCGGACACGGCCGGGAGTTACCTGAGCAGCCCGTCGACCAGTATGCGCTTCCAGGGGCCAATGCCCCACAGCGAGATCTTGACTCCGTCGCGCGCAACGCGGGCATCTTTGGCCAGATAGACCTTCAGACCGTCGACCTGGAACTCCTGATACTTGTGGACATCCTGGGGGGCACCTGCATACACGGCAGGCTCATATGACACGCCCCCTCAGCCGGCGCACATCTCCATGAGGACGGTGACGGCGTCGGTGCGTGATTTGAGGAAGCTCATCGCGTCCGGGGTTATATCAACCCGCACTTCCGTACCTCCCTGTATCGTTTCCTCCAGTATAGTGATCTGTCGGTTGCCTTGTCAATTGCGCAAATGCGAATCCGACTCAGGACGTCGGGTGCCGGCCCGCACCGGTGGGGGGTGCAGGGCCGACAAGGGCGAGCAGGGGGAGGCGAGGCAGAATCCATCGCAGGAGGTCGGCGTAGGCGGCGCGACCGGCCAGTATGTCCAGAGTCCGCCGGAAGGGTTCGTCGTGGCGGAAGTAGATGGCAAGCAGAGCCCGCGGGAAGCGGTGGAGCAGGGTGAACATGAGCCTGGCAAGGGCCAGGTGGGTTCCGAAAGCCGTGCGCAGAGAGCGAGAATAGGCGGCAAGAGCGGCAGCCGTGGGTGGCATACCCTGCTCCAGGCAGGCAGCAAGCGCCTGACCGGCCAGCCGCCCC
>JBFMBV010000055.1:0-2876 GCA_040755005.1 Bacillota bacterium | reverse complement strand
ACTACCTGACTTACGGCCCGCTGTCCCCGTCCTTACAGGCGCAGCAGGGCAACGAGCAGAACCACGAGACCCAGAAGGTCCGGGGCGTAGCGGCAGGCCAATTCCCACGGGGTCAGGGTGTGGGGCAAGGCGTGATCCAGGAAACCGACCAGTGCCAACCTGGGTCTGGTGCAGTCCGGCAGCCCGTTGAGCAGACGCTGGGACTCGGTGAAGGGGACATAGGTGTCGCCTACCGCGTGGATGAGGAACACCCGTGCCCTGATCCGCTCCAGGGATGTAGCAGGAGACAGGGCGTCCATGCGCTCCCGCAGCTCAGCGGGGAGTGCGGCCAGCAAGGCTGCGAAGCCATCCTCAGAGGAGTTCGCCACCGTGCGGTACAAGGCGGCGGCTGCGGGGCTCAGTCTCCCCTCCAGGTCTGTTGGGAAGTGGCCCCAGTAGATCTGATGCTCGTGCGCGGCTAGCAGCCGGCGGTCGGCCTCCTCCAACCAGCTGTACATCACGCCAGCCATGACCTGCTTGACCAGAAGGTCGGGGTCTTGCCTGTGGACTGCTCCCTCGAACTCATGGACGCCGGTGGTGGCATACCTGAGCATGTGCTCCAGGTGATAGTAACCCCCCAACGTGACGACGAATCGGATCCGGTCACGCCATTCGGGCGAAGCCGCGAGCTGCAGAACCGGCCCGCTGCCATAGCTGACGCCGATCAACCCGACCCTGCGTGGGTCGACAGACCCATGCCCGTGCAGGTAGTCCAGGGAGGCTTCGAGCACGGCCTGATCCCTGGCACCGAGGAGCGCTTCGAGCTCCACTGCGGGCGCGGGCACCAAGACCACGGTGCCTGCCCGCGCCAAGGCCCTGGCCATGCCCACCACACCCGGGTTGTCAGCCAGCTCATAGGCGAGGGGCACGGACAGCACGGCAGCTCTGTGCTTGCGGCGTCCCTGAGGGAGATGGACCTGGGCTGGGAATTCGCCGTACCTGTCGCTGAGCTGCACGACCTCAAACCTGGGTTCGCCGCACAGGCTACCAAGCCTGCCCGGGGCGTCGGGGGCCAGCAGTGCCTCCACCAGGAGCAGGGCCTGGAACAGCCTGAGCCCCATGGCAACAGTCAACGCTACGGCTGACAAGAGGGCGAGGGCGGCGGCCAGCTTTCGGTTCACAGCCCGTACAGGTCGGTGAACTTGCCGGTCACGTAGGTCCTGTAGGCGGCGGCGCTCAGCCGTGCCCCTGTGGCCCGCTCGATCAGCTCAGCCGGGGTCAGCTTGGCGCCTAAGGCGTGCACATGCTCGTTCATCCAGCAACGCAGAGGGTGCAGGTCACCCAGGGCGATGCGCTCGCGCAGGTCGGGCACGTCTCTCAGGGCTGCCTCAAAGAGCTGAGCCGACATGATGTTGCCGAGGGTGTAGCCGACGAACGACGCTCCAAAGTGGCCTGACCAGTGGATGTCCTGGAGGATCCCCTGCACGTGGTTGGGCGGCCTGATGCCGAGGTACTCCTCGTACTTGGCGTCCCAGGCATCTGCCAGGTCGGCCACGGCCAGATCACCCCGGTAGACTGCCCGCTCCAGTTCATGCCGGACCATGATGTGCAGGTTGTAGGTCACCTCGTCTGCTTCCACGCGGATCGGCGAGGGCTGTACCCGGTTTACGGCAGCGTGGAACCGCTCCAGCGGCACCCCGTCGGTCTGCCCCGGGAAACACCGCCTGAACCGGGGGTAAAAGGACTGCCAGAACTCCAGGGAGCGCCCGACGATGTTCTCCCACAGCCGCGACTGGGATTCGTGGACACCCCCTGAGGCGCCTTGCCCCAGCGGCGTGCGGTCATAGGACGCCGGTATGCCCTGGCAATAGGCTCCATGGCCTGCCTCGTGCAGAGAGGCGAACAGACCCTGCCGGACGTCGTCGGGCGCCAGGCGCGTTGTGATGCGCACATCATCAGCGGAAAAGGCAATAGTGAAGGGGTGCACGGAGCGGTCCTGGCGCCCGCGGGTGTCCAGGTCGAACCCGACCAGCTTTGCGGCATCCAGACCTACCTCCCACTGCGCCCGTGCCGCGTAGGGCTGGTACAGTACGGCATCGTCCACGGTCCTGCCGCTGGAGGCAATGGCCCTGACCAGGGGTACCAGCACGCTCCTTACCTCCGCGAACAAGGCCTCGACGTCGGCCAGGGCCATCCCGGGCTCGATATCGTTCAGGAAGGCCTGCAGGGGGGCGTGGGCGAAGCCAAGGGCGTCGGCCTTCTCCCTGAGCAGGCCAAGGAGCCTCTCCAGCGCCGGGCAGAAGACCCGGAAGTCGTCGGCCTCCCTCGCCGCCAGCCAAGCCGCGTAACCCTCAGTCCCAGCCCGGGTGAGTTCCGCCACCAAGCGGGTCGGCACGCGGATCCGTTGCTCGTACTGCCGCCTGCTGACCCGGATCATGCTGGCTTCTTCGGAATCGTATGGGAACTGCCGCTCATACGCAGCCAGATCCGTCAGGAGCTCTCCGACCTCGGGACTAGTGAAGCGCCCATGCGTCAGGGAACTGAGGGTGGCCAGCTGGTCGCCGCGGGCCCTCGCCCCACCCTTGGGCATGCACACCTGCTGGTCCCAGTACAGGACGGCTGCGGCGTGCCGGAGGTCCATGACCTCAGCCAGCCGGGATTTCAGCACAGCATACTTCTCTGCCAGCGCTCCCATCAACTCATCACCTACCCAGCGACCGTTTCCCGTCCTCAGTTCCACGCCTCAGTTGGTAAGTCCTTCCTGCCACCCAGCGAGTAGGAGGGGGAGTGTGAGCTCCCCCGTCCTCTCACACCACCGGACATGCGGGTCCGCATCCGGCGGTTCACCAAGCGTGACGAAGTCGGGCGTAACGCTCCCCAAGGCTAACAAGCCCCAA
>JBFMBV010000054.1:0-3777 GCA_040755005.1 Bacillota bacterium | reverse complement strand
CGCAGTGTCTCATAGCTGAGTCCTAGATCGGCCGCAATCTGACGCTTTGACTTGCCGCTGTCCTTAACCAGACGAACGGCCTCTGCACGGAACTGAGGCGCATACGGAAGCTTTGTACCTGCCATTTTGGACACCCTCCCTCTTTGATAATAACAACTGTTGGGTGTCCACGGAAGAGAGGCAACTTCACCCTGTCCAGGGAGGTTGTGGGCGAACTGCTGGACGGAGTGCTGAGCCCTGGCTGCCTGGAGCGAGTGGCTGATGAACTCATCCTGGCGCGTCTACTGTCAGCAGGTCAACCCTCAGCCGGGAAGGGCACGGGCGGCAGAGGAGGTCTGGAAAGATGATCGCTGCAGTCCGGATCAGCCCACGGGACCCACTCATAGCGCGAGACGGGCGTCCTTTCAGTCCTGGAGGGAGTAACCGCGTTCGGTGTCTGGACTGGCCATACCCTTCCACCATGGCGGGCGCAATGCGCACGTTGCTGGGCAACCGTAGTGCGCCGGCCCGTAACGGGAGGTTTGATGAAGCGCTAATCTCCCGACTTAAGCGCGTAGAGGTGGGGGGCCCTTTCTTCTCGTATCAGGGCCAGCTGTTCTGGCAGGCCCCTCGTGACTTGCTGCCAGTGGGGGACGACGATGGGATCCGCGCGAGGCCTCTCCGGCCACAACCCTGTGCCAGTGGCGCGGGCTGTAACCTGCCCCACGCGGAGCTATGGCCAATTGGCGTAAACACGGGGGCGAAGCCGACGTTGGCCCCGGCCTTCTGGTCTTCCGAGCGGCTCGCTGACTGGTTGGCGGAGGATTCAGCCGCTGGGTTAGCGCTGCCGTCCCTTGACGGAGCTTCGGTAGGGCAGAAGGCGGCCCAGGAGGGGTATCTCAGCCATCTCCCCAAGGAGACGCGGGTGCATGTAGGCATTGACCACTACTCGGGGACGGCGCAGGAGGGGCTGCTCTACCAGACAGAAGGGCTGGTGTTCGGCGAGGACGCTGCGCTGATGCTCCGGGTGGAAGTGAGCGATGTAGAGCTTGCGGCCCAGCTGGCAGGTCTACGCTGTCTCGCTACGCTAGGGGGCGAGCGCCGACTGGCTGAGTTCATGGCGGTTGACGGAATCGACTGGTCCATGCCGCGTAGTGTCAGCCAGGCTTTGGCAGGCGCACGTGCGGTCAGGATGCTCCTTGCCACTCCAGCCCTCTTTGACCAGGGCTGGCTTCCCGGTTGGGTTGAACCGAGCAGCATGCGCGGAACGCCTCCAGGCATGCCAGGGCTCTGGCTGCGGTTGCGCGGCGCTACCTTGGAGCGTTGGCGGCCCATTTCGGGATGGGATCTCCACGCCCGCGGCCCTAAAGCTGGCCGCCGGCTGGCACCTGCCGGGAGCGTATACTTCTTTGAGGTCGAACAGGGCGACCCCGCCGCCTTGGCCGAGCTGTGGCTGAAGTCTATAAGTGATAACCCACAGGATTGTTGTGACGGGTTTGGTCTGGTCATGTGGGGTAGATGGGATCCCAGGCAGATGGGAGGGGGAAGGTCTGGTGAGTGAGGCCAGGGCGTACTGGTTGCATGCGTTGACCCCGCTGCATGTGGGTGCCGGCCGGGGTGTCGGTTTCATTGACTTACCCCTGTCACGGGAGAAGGCCACCAATTGGCCGGTGGTGCCGGGTTCCACCGTCAAGGGAGTGATGAGGGGGCATTTCCAGCGAACCGGGAAAGTCTCCGACCCCGGCATCTTCCGGGCCGCATTTGGCGCGGGAGGCGAGGACAGCCTGGCTGGTGCCCTAGTGTACTCCGACGCGCGCTTAGTGCTGTTGCCTGTACGCAGCTTGTACGGCACCTTCGCGTGGGCCACTTCGGTACTGGCGTTGCAGCGGCTCACGCGGGACCTGACGGCGGCTCAGATAGACGGCATTCCACCACTGCCTGCACCGCTACCAGCTGACAGGGTGTTCACAACCCACTCCACTGAACTGACCCACCCAAACGGGCGCGGCGGTCGCGCCTACCTGGAGGATCTCGACCTGACTGGCCAGGAGGATGACGTCACGGACCAGTGGGGGAATTTCTTTGCCCGGATGCTGTTCAGGACCGATGAACCCTGGCAGCGCCTGTTCAGCGCCCGCTTTGCCGTGCTCCCCGACGCAGTCTTCGACTTCCTCACTGAGCTGGGCACGGAAGTCGTTGCCCGCATCAAGGTGTCTGAGGCCACTGGCACAGTAGACGAAGGCGCGCTCTGGTACGAGGAGAACTTGCCGGCAGAGGCGGTGCTGGCGGGGCTAACTTGGTGTGATGCAGTTCCGGGAGGGAACGGGTTCACCCTGGAGGGGCTGCTCGACAACTTCTGCGGGTCCGCCGTCGACTGCCAGGTCGGGGGAAAGGCCACTGTAGGCAGGGGCCGCGCCCGCTTCCTGTTCACCGGGAGGGAAGGGAAGTGAGCATCGCAACCAAGGACCAGCGCCGGGCCCAGACTGCCTGGCGGCTGGTGAACCTACGCGGCCAAGCGGACGGTGTGACTTACCGGGCGCTCTCTAAGGGCTTCCCTGCCCTCGTGCATGCGTGCGGGGTGTGCCAGGCGCTGTCCTTTGCCGCGGCCAAGCCAAGGTATCGGGGCTACCTCGAGGATCTGGCCCAGGTGGTAGGGGCCGCCTCTGTGTGTGAGCTGCTGCAGAAGGGCCGGGAGGCCGCGCTGGCTGACTATCTGCAGCTTACCCGGGAGGTCATGCGCGCGGCCATGTGGCTGGCGCGGTATGCCGAGGCTTTGCACGGGGGGGGAGACTGAGCGTGGCCAGCACTGCATGCCGGCGCGCACTGGCCCCTGCGCCTGCTGGGGCCACCCATCCGGGGGCAGTCCTGCAGCGATACCTGCAGGCGCACGACAAAGGGGAAGCCAGGCGCAAGCTCTTGACTGAGGCGGCCGGGTCGGCGGCGCGCATCGGTCCCGTCTATGCCTCTGCGTTCGCCCGCTACAGCGAGACCATCACCGGCGTTCGGCGAGTATTCGGCGTCGTGGGCCGGATGGTGACAGGGTTGGGGACGCCCTCCCCGCTTGAGACTGGCCTGCGGCTGCATCATACCTACGGCACTCCGATCATCCCTGGGTCTTGTCTGAAGGGCTTGGCCGCCTACTATTGTAGGAGGGTATGGGGAGAACTGGATGAGCGTTTCCGGCCGGGTGACGCCAGCGGCTACTACCAGGTGCTGTTCGGCACCACGGAGGATGCCGGGCGTCTCATCTTCCACGATGCCTGGATACTGCCAGAAACCCTGGCGAGCTCACTGGTGGAAGACGTCATCACGGTACATCACCAAGAGTACTACGCGGGCGAGGCACCGCCCACCGATTTCGACGAACCGATCCCTGTGCCTTTCCTAAGCGTCCAGGGGAAGTTCCTGGTAGGGGTCAGCAGTAACGCGTCCGAGGACAACGCTGGGCAATGGGCAGAGCTGGCGATGGCGCTGCTGGCTGAGGCGCTGGAGGAGTGGGGGATCGGCGGTAAGACCACTTCCGGCTACGGACGGTTGACCTTGAAACAGGCTGTCACCTCTAGTGAGCGTACGCAGGCCAGCGCCCCCGGGATGCCGCTCAAACCTGGCGACATTGTCAAGGTCCGCCGTGTTGAAGACCCCAAAGGTAAGAACCGTCCTTGGTTTCAGACGCACCAGGCTCACCTTGCCGTTCACCGCCGAGCCGAGTACGATCACCGCCGAGCCCAGCCGCTCGCGCAAGAGGTCCAGCATACTGCGCAACTCGGCCATATCGCGCGCCCGGACGCTGGTCGTCAG
>JBFMBV010000053.1:0-4351 GCA_040755005.1 Bacillota bacterium | reverse complement strand
GGCTTTGCCTCCGGCTTCCTTCCGATTCAGCGTCGCCGCTGACACCGTTGCCTTTGGCTAGCAGTTGTCGCTGCCCACTCCTACAGGGGACTTTCACCCCCAAAACGACGCCCATGCCGGGCGTACAACTTAAGGAGCAGGCCATAGGCCCGCTCCATACCATCCGCAAGACAGAGGAACCGCCGTGCGCGGACCCTGGTCGCTCAAAGCTGCAGGGTGAGAAGCGGGCGCTTCTGCTTCTTGCACGTTGACTGCCACAGTATACCATGTGGCGCGGTTTGGCGTCAACGCTCACCACCGGCCGTACTCTTCCCTTTGAGCGCCACCTCTGCCTTGAGCCGAGCCACGAAGTCGTCAAGAACCTGTGAACCCAGGTCGCCCTCCTCGCGTCTGCGCACGGCCACCGTTCCAGCCTGCGCCTCCTTGTCGCCGAGAATCAGCATGTAGGGAACCTTTTTCACCTGAGCCTCCCGGATTTTATAGCCCAGCTTCTCGTTGCGGTCGTCGACCCAGACGCGCAGGCCCTCCGCCTTGAGGCATTCGGCAACCTCCGCACCGTACGCGTGCTGCCGCTCGGTGATGGGGAGAACGTGCACCTGCACTGGTGCCAGCCAGGCCGGGAAGGCCCCGGCGTAGTGCTCGACCAGCCCGCCGACGAAGCGCTCCATCGACCCAAGCACCGTCCGGTGGATCATCACCGGGCGGCGGGCCTGGCCGTCAGCGCCAGTATACTCCATGTCGAACCGCTGAGGCAGGTTGAAGTCGCACTGGATGGTAGGACCCTGCCAGCCACGGCCCAAGGCATCCTTCACGGTGATGTCCACCGCCGGGCCGTAGAACTTGGCTTCGCCTTCCGCCCGGTGATAGGGGAGGTTCAGCCGCTCGAGGGCGGCGACCAGCGCCCCCTCGGCGGCATCCCAGACCTCGTCATCCCCAACATACTTGGCCTTGTCGACCGGATCGCGCACCGACAGCATCAACTGATAGTCGTCGTAGCCGAAAGTCTCCAGCATGAACTGGGCGAAGGAGATCACCCCGACCAGTTCATCCTCGAGCTGGTCTGGCCTGCAGAAGATGTGGGCGTCGTCCTGGGTGAACCCTCTCACCCGGAGCAGCCCGTGCAGCACCCCGGACCGCTCATAGCGGTAGACCGTGCCCAGCTCGCCCCAACGCATGGGGAGGTCCCGGTAGGAACGCATGGCGGACTTGTACATCAGGATGTGGAAGGGGCAGTTCATGGGCTTCAGCAGGTACTCCACTTCGTCGATGGTCATCGGGGAGTACATGTTCTCCTTGTACCAGCCCCAGTGGCCGCTGATCTTCCACAGCTCAACCTTGGCGATGTGCGGGGAGTACACGATGTCATAACCCCGCTTGCGGTGCTCCTCCCGCCAGAAGTCCTCGACTAGTTCCCGGACCAGCGCGCCCTTGGGATGCCAGAAGATCAGCCCGCCGCCCGCATCCTCATGCACGCTGAACAGGTCGAGTTCCCTGCCCAGCTTGCGATGGTCCCGGCGTTTGGCCTCCTCGAGCCTGAAGAGGTAACCGTCCAGGTCCGACTGGCGCTCGAAGGCTGTGCCATAGATGCGCTGTAGCATGGGCCGCTTCTCATCGCCGCGCCAGTATGCCCCGGCGGCGTTGAGCAGCTTGAATACCTTCAACTTATCAGTGGACACCAGATGCGGCCCTGTGCACAAGTCTTCGAACTCGCCTTGCCGGTAGCAGGAAATGGGGGCTTCCACGGGGAGGTCGCGGATGAGCTCGGCCTTGTACTCCTCCCCTGCCCGGCCGAACTCGGCTATCGCCTGTTCCCTGGGCACTTCCCGCCGCTCAAACGGCAAGCCCTCCTGGATGATTCTCCCCATCTCCGCTTCAATGCGCTCCAGGTCCTCCGGGGTAAAGGGCCTGGCCACATCGAAGTCATAGTAGAACCCGTCGGCGATGGCCGGACCGATGCCGAGCTTCGCCTCGGGGAACAACCGCTTGACCGCCTGGGCCAAAATGTGGGCGGCGCTGTGGCGGGCGACCTCGAGCCCTTCCGGCGTGTTGAACGTCAGCAGTTCGAGGGTGCTGTCCTTGGCCAGCGGACGCATGAGATCCACCAGCTGGCCATCGACCTTGGCGGCGACTGCCTCCTTGGCCAGGCGCCCGCTGATGTCGGCAGCGATCTGAGCCGGGGTGGCACCCATAGGGTAATCCCGTCTGGCGCCGTCAGGGAATGTGATCTGCACTGACTCTGACACCTCCTAATCCACAGGTGCAAAAAAGCCCCGTCCCTTGCTCTAGGGACGGGGCCGATACGCCCCGCGGTTCCACCCGGATTGACCTTCCCAAGGGGAAGGTCCACTTCCATGCCTGATAACGGAGGCACCGGGCCGGGCTACTGCCGTTTCGCCCGCCAGCTCAGGAGGGGTGTTGGGCCACCGCTGCCAGGGCGTCGCACCGACCCGCCCCTCGCTTCAGGCACCTTGTGGCTTACTCGTCTCCGTCATCGCGCATTCCGTAGGATGCGTTGATTATACTGCGGGCCCCTAGCGGCTGTCAAGCCTTGGGACTCACGCGCGCAGCAGCAGCGTAGCGAGGGCTTGGGCCGTTCCGATGAGCAAGCCGGCCAAGGCGCCCAGCAGCTCGATGGCCCTGAGCTCCTTCCCGGCTACTCCCCTGATCACCGCTTCGAGTTCGTCGAGGGAGAGCTCATCAAGTTCCGTCCTGACCAAAGCTTCGAGGTCGAGGCTCTCCACCGCCCGCTCCTCGACTGCCTCGGCCAATCTGCGCACAATCATAGCAGCCAGGCACCCCACCCCGCTCCTCAGCGTACGCGCCAGAGGCAAAGCGAAGAGGGGAAACCTGGCTGTGACTCCCTCATCGAACACCGTGAGCAGGGTCATTACGGCCGCTCCCTGCATGTCCGGGCTGCACAGCCGCTCCGCCAACACTCCTGGAGGCATCAACCGCTCCCGCACCGCTACGGCGATGGCGGCGGTCAACTCCCGCCTACGGCGGGGGATGACCCCCTGCAGCCTAAGCCAGGCGGGGCCTACCGGTTCCAGGGGCCTAAACAGCAGAATCACTGCCAACACGTTGGTCCAGTACCCGATAGCTGCGCCCACCAAGGGCATCGCTAAGACATCCAGCTGCTATCCACCACCGTGACGGTCAGGTCTCGCGTTCAAGGCGTGGGGCAGGCACATCGGGCAGCCGTGGCAGAAGACCACGCGTCCCGCAAACACGCTCTCGATCGTGCCGAAGCTCTCCTCGCGCCGGGCCTCTGGACGACAGTGCATGATCAGCTTGCGTGGCGCGATGGTGACCAGAGCACTGATGAGCAGATCGTCGTAGTTGACCTCAGTGTCCACCATTTCCACTACGAACTCGGCAAGGTGGGCATCACGGATGACATTGCCCTGATTGTCCACCAGGCGGAAAGAGCCGCCAACCTCCACAATGACATTGACCTCGCTGATCTTCGGTTCCTGAACGTCGACAAAGTACTTGAGCAGCTTGATGAACTCTCGGTACTCGCGTTCAAGCAGATAGTCGTCGACAGCGTTGTCGACGGCGTCCTCCAGCTCAGCCATGTAATCCTTGAGCCGGAAGGTGACGAACCCCTCCAGCACGAGCACGTCATTGGCTGAGAGGTAGTCGAGCAGGCGTGAATAGACCTGGCCGCGCTGGCCGAGGATGTGCAGGGCAGCCTGCTCCACCCCACGGGGCTGCAGGATCTCCACCGCACCGCGGCTGATAGCCTCCTGCTCATCTGTGGCGAAGTACCCATAACCCGACTTGACCAGCTTGCGCAGCACAGTGTCGCGCCAGTGGGTGAAGAGCACGTCGCACAGCGCATTGGCGATGTGTTGACGGAAGTTGGAATGGCGTCCTGCCCTCGTCCGCTGGGTCTTCAGTTCGCAGTTGAGGAACGTGAGCTTGCCTTTATGGCTGTCCGTTATGGCAACTTCCAGACCCTGCTCCCTGACCAGAG
This sequence comes from Bacillota bacterium, assembly GCA_040755005.1. Classification (GTDB taxonomy): domain Bacteria; phylum Bacillota; class Sulfobacillia; order JBFMBV01; family JBFMBV01; genus JBFMBV01. The sequence goes on along the minus strand of JBFMBV010000053.1, from coordinate 372 downwards.
CGAACTCCTCATCCAACCGCCCTCGGATATCGTCTATGTGTTCGGATGCGCCGATGGAAACTAGTTCCATTAGCGTCCTCCCCTTTCTTGTCGCACTATAGTATGTGGGCAGCGGATTTTTAGTATACAGTCAAACCCCGGTGCCTCTAGGCAGCTATTGCCAAGTGAAGCCCTCAGCCTGTCACCGGCCTGATAGCCATCCGCCACAGTTATGTAGCTTTCAGTAACTAGGACGGGCAGGCAAAAGCGAGTAGGAGGGGGAGTGTGAGCTCCCCCGTCCTCTCACACCACCGGACATGCGGGTCCGCATCCGGCGGTTCATCAAGCGTGACGAAGTCGGGCGTAACGCTCCCCAAGGCTAACAAGCCCCAA
>JBFMBV010000052.1:0-4521 GCA_040755005.1 Bacillota bacterium | reverse complement strand
CCCCTCGCGGGCGGACAGCCTGCGCAGGCTGTCCGCCAGTCTCTTGGCGGCGAAACGCATCACCGGGTAGACCAGTGCCAGGCCTGTGACCAAGGCTATCGCTCCCGGTCTGCCCGTCTCGCCCACGATGAGCAGCGTGACGAAGGTGACGCCCGTCACACTCAGCAAGATGGTGAGGTAGAGCCGTTCCAGAGTCATACTGTGGCCTCCTTTCCGAGGCCATTATAGCACATCGTGCCGGCTCCCCCGGCAACCGGCTCTGGGTCACGAGGAGTCCTCGCGACGGTGTCGAATCTAGCCGCTCGACGGCTGCAGATGACCAATCGTTCCGCTGGCGGTCACGCTTACGTCAACTGGGCATGCTAGGCTAGAGGCGAGCAAAGGAGGGACAAGGCAGTGTCCATGTCCCGCAAGGGTCGCACTTCTGGCGCAGGCTGGTGGCCGTTGGCGCTCATCCCAGTTTTGGTCTTGTTCCTGTTCGGCGTGTTCCTGGCGGTCAACATCCTCTTCAACCCCAGCCCCTCCCACTCGAACCCGCTGCAGCCCCCGCTCAGCGACCCCAGGACTCCCCAACCCCCTGCTTCGCCGCCAACGCCCACGCCGACTCCTCCCCCTGGCGGCAGGGCCATGACCTACCAGCGCGGCCCTACCGAGGACAGGGTCATTGCCCTCACCTTCGATGCCGGCTGGATCAGCGCCCCGACCGACGCTATCCTCGCTGTGCTGAAGGCGGAAGGCGTCAAGGCGACCTTCTTCCCCCGGGGCAAGTGGCTCGATGACAACCCGCGCCTGGCCGGGCGCATCGTCGCTGAAGGGCATGTGTTGGCGAGCCATTCCTACACCCATCCGGACATGACTGAGCTCACCGACGAGCAGCTCGAAGAGGAACTGCGCCTGGGCCGCGCTGCGGTCCGCCGCGTGTCAGGCCAGGACAGCCCGTACTTCCGGGCCCCCTACGGCGCCTACGATGACAGGCTGCTCACCACGATGGTCCAGCACGGGTTCTACTACAACATCATGTGGACCCTCGACACCCTCGACTGGAAGGAGCCCGGGGTGGACGCCATCGTCTCCCGTACCCTGAGCAACGCCAAGCCGGGCGCCATCGTGCTGATGCACGTGGGGTCCAGGCAGACGCCGGAAGCCCTGCCGGCGATCATCTCGGGGCTGCGCCAGCAAGGCTACCGTTTCGTCACTGTGCCTGAACTGCTAGGACACTAGGACAGCTTCACTCCTCCGCTAGGGGCCCAAGCGGCCACGGGCGCTGCTTCTGGGGGGTGTTCCCCTCAGGCACGAGCGGGCCTAGAGCTCTTGCCTGGCCCTGGTGGACACCGGTCTCAGGAACAGGATACCTGTCTGTACCACAGTCAAGGACAGCATCGCTACCCCGCTGGTCACGATGGCACGCCGGAGGTTGCTGGCCATTGCAGTGGCGCTAATGTCCGACCAGCCCAAGAGCCTGAGCGCCGATGCGGTTGATGCTGCCCCAAGGGCTGCGCCCAGCCCGCAGACGATGACGGCCTCTGCCACCCGAACCACCCACACCAACTGCGCCGGCGCCCCGAGGATCACCAGGGCAGCCCAATCATGCCGCCGCTCGCGGGCCTGCAGGCCTACGGCTACCCAGATCAAGAAGACCAGGCTGGCGGTGACAAGCAGGGTGTGGCGCTCGAGTGCAGCCCGGGCCATGCTGCGTTGCCTCTGGGCCTCCCTGTAGGCCTCCTCCCAGAGCTGGACGTGCAGTGACGGGAATAGCCCACGCAGGGTTGTACGCATCACAGCGGGTTCCACGCCCTCGGCCAGCTCGACGAGGGCGACGTTGGCGTACAGGCCGGTCTGTTGTTGCAGGTCCTCCAGGGGCACGACGGGCAGATTGGGGACTCGGGCCGTTTCGCGCAGCAAGCCGCTGACCTTCAAGGACAATGTCGCAGAGTGCCTTGTCCCGTCACGTTGCTGTACGACAACCACCACACTGAGTCGATCACCGACGCCGAGGCCAAGCCGCGCTGCCAATGTGTCGAGGAGCATGAGCTCGTCTTGACCAGGCAGCTCACCTTGAGTCAGGTTCCGCTCCAGGCGGTAGAACTCTGAGGGGATCGTGATGCCGGCAACATGGGTGTCTTCGCCCATGAGCACCCCCTGTAGCACCACAAAGGGCTCGACCCGGGCGATGCCCTCAAGCTGCGCCAGGGTACGGAAATCCTCGGCGGTGATCTCCCAACCCTGGAGCCTCATATCTCCAGCGCGGAATGCCCTGATGACATCAAGGGTAAGCTCGGCTTGGTTGGTGATCAGGCAGCCCAGCACAGCGGTAAAGGTCACGAAGGTGGCCAGCACGATGCTCAGAAACAGGACGTGGACGCGGTAGGCCCGCAGGGCCGCAACGACCAGCCTGACGGCCATCATGGACTGCTCTCCTGAGCCAGCCGGACCACTTGCTGCATCCTGTCGGCGACGGCCACGTCATGAGTGGCAACAACCAAAGCACACCCGGTTTCCCTGGCCACCTCAATCATGAGTTCAGCGGCTGCGTTCCTGTTGGCCTGGTCGAGGCTACCAGTGGGCTCGTCCGCAAGCACGAGTGCAGGGCGATGGGCTATCGCCCGCGCCAACGCCGCCCTCTGCAGTTCACCCCCGGATACCTTGCTTGGCTGTCTCCAGCGGAGGTCCGCGATCCCCAGGCGTGCCAGCAAGTCGCTGAGGCGGACACGTATGCTCTGTTCGGCCCAGCCATTGAGGCGTAGCGGTATCGCTATGTTATCCCACAGGCTCAACCCACGGATGAATATGGGGTTTTGCGTCAGTAAGCCAATGTGTTTGCGCCGATGTTTCAACAAGCCAGCCATGCTCAGGCCAGAGTACGGGGCACCCTTGAACCAGACGTCACCTGTTGTCGGACGCTCCAAGCCAGCCACCAGCGACAGCAGGGTGCTCTTGCCCGAGCCGGACGGACCGACCAGGGCGAGGGAGCCTCCCTCCTGTACTGCAAGTGAGGTAGATGGGAGCGCACAGATGTCGCCGGAGGGTGTTCGGTAAGTCCTTGTCACACTGCGGCATTCGAGGATTGTCAAGCGCTCACTCCCCCTTCAACACAGATGCAGGATCAACGTTCAAGAGGAGCCTGCCTGGGATGAGGGCCATCACGCCTGCTACTCCCGCGACGGTACCCGCGCACTTGAACATGAAGCCTAAGCTGCCCGTGCGGGCCAATCCCGCGCCAAGCAGACCCACCAACGCCCCAGTACCACCAAGGACGGCGAACTGGACAGCCAGTACGATCGCGAGGGCACTCGGCGCAACGCCCATTGCCAACAAGAAGGCCAGCTCACGCTGGCGTACAGCGATGGCATAGAGGACCAGCGCCAGGAGCCCCGCCATCGCCGTGCACACTGTTGCGAGCTGGATGACCCCCATCAGGTCTCTGACGTGCTCGGCCTCGGCTGTCAGACCCCTCAGGATGTCCGCTGCAGAGACCACCTTCAGGCTGGGCGGGAGGGCTGCCGCAAGCGACTTCATGGCTTGCGCTGTCCAGTCTGCGCCGGAGACCGCTGCAATGCATAATATGGGCGTAGCTCCAGCGGCAATGGCATCCTCTACCACTGCCGGGTGCACAAACAACGTCGGCCATCCCAGCAGTATGTCAAGGTAAGTGCCGATAATCTCAAAGGCTCCACGGTCGCCGGACTCAAACTCCAGAGTGACTTGGGAGCCTAGCCTCAGCCCCAGCCGCTCCATGTCATCATCGTGGGGCATGAAGACGACATGCCGGTCCGGGCGGGCAGGGTCGACCGGGCGGCCTGCGACCAGTACATGACTGCCCTTGGGCGGGTAAGGCGCACTCCGGGCAAAGAGGTTAACAGTGTGAGTCTGGCCGGGAAGGTGCAGCCGACCGAGAATGCCCTTGGTCCATACCCACTCACCTGGGGGAAGATCCGACTCAGGAAATAAGAGAAAGTTCGGGCATGCCACCCAAAGCTTTCCACTCTTATCACGTGTCATCACCAGCTGTGCCGCGAAGTGTACGACCGCGATCTCTCCGCCCAATATCCTCCGCACTGGCTCGTACATGATGGAGTTCAGCTCTTCCACTGTCCTCCAGGCATGCCCGTACGACCCCACAGCAAGTGCGATCAGTAGGCCGCCAGCCACGAAATAGAGCCAGTCCGACTTCCACAATCCGAGGGATAGTCTCAGCAATCCGGCATCCCTCCGTTTCCGTGGTCCGCTGTTGCCGGAGGTCTTGCTCCTACGTTATCAGGGTATTTGGCATTCGCACGTGCATGGTATGTAGCTACAACAGCTGTCTCCTTGAGGGCAGCAGCTATCGTCTGGAGTTGACCCGCTACCGTGGACTAGGGAAGTCAGCTGGCTACCTGTGCTCTAAGTTGGATGTAAACTGGAGTTGACCCGCTACCGTGGACTAGGGAAGTCAGCTGGCTACCTGTGCTCTAAGAGTTGGATGTAAACCAGCCGCTTTCCTGTCGTACTCGTCAGGGGTGAGGTAGTCAAGCGCTGAGTGGC
>JBFMBV010000051.1:0-6868 GCA_040755005.1 Bacillota bacterium | reverse complement strand
GGGGCTTGTTAGCCTTGGGGAGCGTTACGCCCGACTTCGTCACGCTTGATGAACCGCCGGATGCGGACCCGCATGTCCGGTGGTGTGAGAGGACGGGGGAGCTCACACTCCCCCTCCTACTCGCTTTCCGTACTAGACAAGGAGGTGCATAGCATCAGCAAGGACCTCAGGGTGAACGACCAGATCAGGGGCAGGGAAGTGAGGGTTGTCTCGGAAACCGGTGAGCAACTGGGCATCATGATGCTCCGTGATGCCCTGCGCGTGGCCGCCGAGCGCAACCTGGATCTGGTCGAGGTCGCCCCCACGGCCAGACCGCCGGTCTGCCGCATCATGGACTACGGCCGGTTCAAGTACGAACAGGCGAAACGTGACCGGGAGTCCCGTAAGAAGCAGCATTCGGTGCGGATCAAGGAAGTCCAGATGCGACCGACGATCGAAGACCATGACTTCGATGTGTGGGTGAAGCGTGGGGAGCGGTTCCTCCGCGAGGGGGACAAGGTCAAGGTCGTGATCAAGTTCAGGGGCAGAGAGATTCACCACCCTGAGCTGGGCAAGCAGGTTTGTGAGCGCTTTGTTCAGGAGTTGTCCAAGTTCTGTACCATCGAGCGGCCACCCAGGGTGGAAGGCCGTAACATGATCCTCATCCTGGCGCCCACGGGCGAGAAAGAAGGAGGCAGACACAGTGGCCAAGATCAAGCTAAAGACGCACCGCAGAGCGTATAAGCTCTTTGGCGTGACCGGGCGCGGGAAGCTGACCCGCACCTGCAACTTCCGGGGGCATTTCATGGAAGGCAAGTCCGCCAAGCGTAAGCGTGGCCTCAGGCAGGGACGGCTAGTCAGCAAGGCCGACGAAAAGCGGATCCGCCGCCTGCTCCCTTACGTTTAGAACCCATACGCAGTAGTCGGAGGAGGGTCCATGCATGGCAAGAGTCAAACGCGGCGTGACCGCCAGGCGGCGGCACAAGAAGATACTCAAACTCGCCCGGGGATACCGGGGCGCCAAGAGCAAGCTGTTCAGGCCAGCCAACGAGACGGTCATGAAGGCGCTGTGGTATGCCTATACCCACCGGCGCCGGAAGAAGCGCGACTTCAGGAGGCTCTGGATCTCCCGCATCAACGCAGCGGCGAGGGTAAACGGCCTCTCCTACAGCGTGTTCATCAGCGGTCTGCGCAAGGCCGGAGTGAATATCAACAGGAAGATCTTGGCTGAACTGGCCGTGAATGATGCCATGACCTTCAACACCTTGGTTGATAAGGCGAAGAAACAGTTGAAGCGGTGACTTGGGAGGTGGGGCCGTGCGCCAGTTCATCGTCATCGGCCTCGGACGGTTCGGGCGCAGCTTGGCCCGGGCCCTGGCCGAGGCAGGCCACGAGGTGCTGGGCGTGGACCTCAAGGAGCACAGGGCCCACGAGTTGGCTGGGATCCTGACCCATACGGTTCAGGCGGACGCCACCGACGAGGATGTGCTGGTGTCGCTGGGCGTGCGCAACTTTGATGTCGCGGTGGTGGGCATCGGCGAGGACATACATGCGAGCCTGCTGATCACACTCCTCCTGAAGCAGCATGGGGTGAGGTACGTGGTGGCCAAAGCGCAGAGTTCGTTGCACGGCCGCGTGCTCGAGCGCATCGGCGCGGACCGGGTCGTCTATCCCGAGCGGGACATGGGCGCCCGTGTCGCGCATAACCTCATGGCTGAGGATATCCTGGACTACATCGAGCTCTCGCCCGATGTCAGCATGGTCGAGGTCGTCGCCCACGGGAAGCTGGCCGACAAGACCTTGCGCCAGCTGGAGCTCAGGGCGCGTTACGGCGTAAACGTGGTCGCCGTCAAACACGGTGACCGCGTCGCCACCGCCCCTAAGGCTGACGAGGTAGTGCATGAAGGCGACATCCTCCTCGTCATCGGGGGCAACGAGGGCATTAGGAAGCTCGAAGCTGGCAGGGGGTGAGCGTCTCGTTGCGGAAGCATCTGAGCCCTGCCCAGCTGCTGGTTGTGGGTTTCGCCGTCACGATCCTCGTAGGCGCCGCCTTGCTGACAATGCCGTGGGCGACGGCCACCGGCCAGGCTGGTGATCCGCTCACTGCCCTGTTCACGGCCACTTCGGCTACCTGCGTTACAGGACTGATCGTGGTGGACACGGGCAGCCATTGGTCGGTAGCTGGCCAGGCGGTCATCCTACTGCTGATCCAGATCGGCGGGCTGGGCATCATGACCATATCGGCGTTGTTCGCCCTGCTCCTAGGGAAACGCATCAGTTTGCGGGGGCGACTGCTCATCCAGGAGTCCCTGACCCAGCTGAGCCCAGCGGGCATGGTACGGCTGGTCCGCAACATTGCCGTCGTCACCCTGCTAATCGAGGGTGCCGGCGCGTTCCTGCTCGCGCTACGCTTCAGCCGCGACATGCCTGTCGGTACTTCGGTCTACTTCGGTGTGTTCCACTCGGTGTCGGCCTTCTGCAACGCCGGGTTCGACCTGTTTGGGGACAGCCTGGTGAGGTTCGCCGCCGACCTCCCAGTGCTCGGGGTGATGAGTGCCCTGATCATCCTGGGTGGCCTGGGCTTCTATGTGTTGTTGGACATCGTCCAAGCGCGCCACCAGAGGCTCTCCCTTCACAGCAGGGTCGTGCTGCGCACGACGCTGCTGTTGTTGCTGCTCGGAACCGTGCTCATCTACGGGCTGGAGATGCACAACCCTGCCACCCTGGGCGGGCTGTCGCCGGTGGGCAAGGTGCTCTCGGCCTGGTTCCATGCCGTGACCCCCCGCACAGCAGGGTACAACTCCGTCCCGACAGGACAGCTGCTATCGTCGACGCTGTTTATCACGATGATCCTCATGTTCATTGGCGCCTCCCCGGGTTCCACGGGCGGCGGCATTAAGACAACCACCTTCACCACGGTCCTCGCCAACGTGCATTCCATCATCACCGGCAAGACTGAGGTGGAGATGTTCGAACGCCGCTTGGGCAGGGAGAACCTCGACCGGGCCCTGGCTGTCACAGGGACGGCCGTGGCCATCGTGACCCTGGTGACCTTGGGGCTGCTGATCAGCGATGGGCTCCCGTTGCTGGACACGGCGTTCGAGGCGATTTCGGCCTTCGGGACTGTGGGCTTGAGCACGGGCATCACTCCCGAGCTCAGTGCGGCCGGGCGGTTGCTGGTAATCCTGGCCATGTTCGCCGGCCGGGTCGGGCCCCTGACTGTGGCTATGGCCGTAGCCCAGCGCCGCCGGGTGACCCCCCTCAGGTATCCAGAGGACAAGGTGATGGTCGGGTAGGTTAGGAGGTAGCCACTGTGGGGAAGCGGTTTGCCGTCATAGGCCTGGGCAGGTTCGGGTCTTCGGTGGCAGCGACGTTGCTCCGCCTCGGGGCTGAGGTGGTGGGGATCGACCTTGAACCAGACAAGCTGCACGATGTCAAAGGCCTGGTGCCCAATGCCTTGTTGCTTGACGCCACCGATGAGGATGCGGTGCGCAGCCTGGACGTAAGCCAGTTCGCCGCGGTCATCGTGGCTATCGGCGATGTACAGAACAGCACGCTAATCACGGTGCTCCTGCGCGACCTGGGCGCCCGTACCATCATTGCCAAGGCCAGTGGCGACGAGCATGGCAAGATCCTCGTGAAGGTCGGCGCTGACCGGGTGGTGTACCCCGAACGTGAGATGGGGCTGCGGGTGGCCCGCAACGTGTCGGCACTGAACAATTTTCTGGACTACACGGAAGTGGCCCCCAATCTCGGCGTGGTCGAAGTCGCAGTCACCGCTGACATGGTCGGCAGTACCCTGCGCAACCTGGACTTCCCGGGGAGGTGTGGGGTGAACGTCGTCGCCATCAAGCGTCCCCAGGGGATCGGGGTTTCGCCCCGGGCCGAGGATGTGCTGGGCAAGGGCGACAGGCTCGTAGTGGTAGGTCCTAGTGAAGGTCTGCGCAAACTCGAGAAGCTGAGCAATGGCCACTGACCGTCCCACAGTCATCGCGAGTCCTGCCAACCCCTTGGTGAAGCAGGCACTGGCCGTGCGCGAAGGGCGGCGTCCAGAAGCAGGCACTGCGTTCATCGAAGGCGCCCGTCTGATCGACACGGCACTGCAAGCCGGGGTCGTAGTCGAGCGCCTGTTTACCCTCGACGGGTCCCATCCCGCTCTAGCCCAGGCAGTGCTGGCGGCAGGGGGCACGGTGAGCGTGGTCACCCCAGCCGTCCTCCGCCGGCTGACCCAGACCGTGACCCCACAAGGGACGGTCGCCATAGTCCGGAGACCGGCGCCCGAGTGGCCCAGCAGCGCATCCCTCGCGGTGGTCCTGGCCGGAGTGGCCGATCCCGGCAATGCCGGTACCATCATCCGCGCTGCCGACGCTGTCGGGGCGGACCTCGTGGTCTGTGCGGCCGGGACTGTGTCACCCTACAATGCCAAGGCCGTGCGCGCCAGTATGGGCAGCCTGTTCCATGTCCCCGTGGTCACCGCCGACGCCAGCGAGGTGCTGCGCAGGCTGCGCAACCTGGGACTACGCCTGGTACTGGCCGACGCCGCTGGCGACACCGGTTACCTCCAGTGCGACTTCCGCGTGCCAGTGGCGATCGTCTTGGGCGGCGAAGCCGCAGGGGCAGGCCAGGTGTGGCGGCAGGCCGCCGATGCCACGGTGCGCATTCCCATTTTCGGCCGGGCCGAGTCCTTGAACGTGGCCCTGGCCGCGGCTGTGCTGCTCTACGAGGCACGCAGGCAGCGGCTCGAGTTGTAAGCAGGCTGGCGTCATGCTATAATTGAGGGCAGGATCATGGGTCAACCCAAAAGAACGGAGAGGGGTGTCGTAGCTATCGTGACAACCGCCTTGTTTTTTTGGAAGATCTTCGAAACCACTGGTTCTGTGACTGCATATTTGTTGTACAGGCGTTTTTGCCTCCAGTAGCCCAAGGGAGCGCCTGACGACTACACTTATAGGTGATGACCGGGTAAAGTAGGCTGGGCCAGCCAGCAGGGAGCTTCGGCCGTGGACTGGGAGCCGGAGCGGGACACAGGCCCAGAAACGAAGTTCACCCGCGAACCGCAGGCTGAAAGATCAGTAGGCCGCGCCGGCACCCCACCGTTAGCAGGGGAGGGCATGATCTGCCCGCTGGAGCGAGGTGGGGACACCCACCTAATCAGGGTGGTACCGCGGAAGCAGCGCCTTCCGTCCCGAGGGGATGGAGGCGCTTCAGTTTGCTTGCCGTCAGGGGGAGAGATGACATGCCTGCCGAACTGGAGTCGAAACTCGAAGAACTGGCCCGCGCGGCGGAAGTAGCGACGGATGTTGCCGGTACGATGGCCGCGGTGGATGCGATCCGTTGGCGCTACCTCGGGAAGAAAGGCGAGCTGACCGCCCTGCTGAGAAGCCTGGGGTCAGTGCCCGAGGCTGAGCGGCCGCGGCTCGGGGCCCTGGCCAACGAGGTGCGGGAACGGTTGACCGCGGAGCTGGAGCGCCGCAGGGGGGAGCTCCTCAAGGTCCAGCAGGAGCTGGAGTTTGCCAGCGACGCCTACGACGTAACGTTGCCGGGCATCCCGCTGCGGCTGGGGTGCAAGCATCCCCTCACCCAGGCGTGGGAAGGGTTGGAAGACATCTTTATCGCCATGGGCTTCAGCGTAGTGGAGGGGCCGGAGGTCGAGTGGGACCGGTATAACTTCGAACTGCTCAACCTGCCTAAGGGGCACCCTGCCCGGGACATGCAGGACTCGTTCTATATAACCGATGAGATACTACTGCGGACCCACACCTCTCCGGTGCAGCTTAGGACCATGGAGCGCATGGCCCCCAAGTTGCCTGTGCGCATTGTGGCCCCCGGGCGAGTGTACAGGCGCGATGACGACCCTACCCACACACCCATGTTCCATCAGCTAGAGTGCCTGGCGGTTGACGTCGGCCTAAGCCTAGGGGACCTGAAGGGTACTCTGCTACAGTTCGCGCGCGCCTGGTTCGGACCCCAGACGACTGTCCGGCTTCGCCCCAGCTACTTTCCGTTCACTGAGCCCAGCTGCGAAGTGGACGTCACCTGCAGCATGTGCAGAGGCGCAGGTTGCGGGGTATGCAAGGGCACCGGCTGGCTGGAGATCCTCGGCGCCGGGATGGTGCACCCGCAGGTACTGCGCAACGGGGGGTATGACCCGGAAAAGGTCAGCGGGTTCGCCTTCGGGCTGGGCATCGATAGGGCTGCCATGTTGAAGTTCGGCTTCGGAGACCTGCGTCTGTTGTTCAACAACGACGTCCGGTTCCTGGAGCAATTCTGAGGGGGTATACAGCATGAAAGTGCCCTATGAGTGGCTGGCCGAATACGTGGATTGCCCGGTTCCCCCGCAGGAGCTTGCCGCCGCGCTGACGTCGGCAGGGCTGGCGGTGGATGCGATCGGCGTTCCGGACGTGGGCTTCACCGGCGTCATCGTGGGCAGGCTGCTCACGCTGAGGGCGCACCCCTACGCCGACCGCTGGCTGGTGGCATCGGTGGACATCGGCCGTGGCGACCCCATCACGGTGGTGACTGGCGCGCCGGGGCTCAGCGCCGGCGATGTTGTCCCTGTGGCCCTGCCTGGCGCAGTCCTCCCCGGTGGAGTCAGAGTCACAGCTTCCGCCTTCCGGGGAGTCGACTCAGCGGGCATGCTCTGCTCCGCGGCCGAACTCGGCTTGGCAGGCACCTCAGAGGCCGCCGCCGCTGTCCTCTGTCTGGATGCCGGCCAGCCCGGCCAAGATGTGGCCGGCCTGCTCGGCTCCACCGGCGCCGTGCTGGAGCTGGACCTCACCCCCAACCGTGGGGACTGCCTGTCGATGCTGGGGGTCGCCAGGGAGGTCGCCGCCATCTACGGCACTGCGCTTGCCTGGGCGGAGCCCCAGGCGCCTGGCGAAGGCAGACC
>JBFMBV010000050.1:0-7044 GCA_040755005.1 Bacillota bacterium | reverse complement strand
CGGCGCTGGGGGGGCCCCCCCCCCCCCCCCTCTTAACCTGTCTTGATTGGGTGGGGGGGCGGTGGGGCCCCCGCCGCTGCTTACCGGTACTCCCTCGTGGGCCGGCGGCGCACTTCGGCCGGGACGTCGCCGCCACCGTTGCCGCGAAACTCGCTGATCAGTTGAGGCGCCAAGTCGATCAGGCGGTCGAATACAGCCCTGCCGTCCACCGGCAGCAGCCTGACCTGCCCGTTGCCCACGACGAGGAAACCTACGGGGTTGATGGTGACGCCAGCCCCACTGCCACCCGCGAAGGGGAGCTGGCCGTGGTTCCGTTCGCTCTGGCTCTCCTTGCCCCTGGCTTCCTGTCCGCCTCCCCCACCTTTGACGGTGTACTCGCCGCCGCCGGCCGCGAAGCCGAAAGACACGCGGGAGACAGGCACGATCACGCTACCGTCCTGCGACTCCACTGGATCGCCGACGATGGTGTTGACCTCGACCATCTCTTTGATGCTCTCCATGGCGGTCTTCATCAGGCCCTGGATCGGATGCTCTTCCATGCTCTACCCCCTTCGCGCGCAGCTTCGCCGTCAAGCGTGCGGCATGGATAATATGGACTGTCCTGGTGGTCAATATGCAGTTGACGGCGATCCCGAACGACCTGCTCTCAAAGTCAGTGACGACCTCGAACTTCGGTTGCCCCTCGGGCCAGTCCCACCAGGCCCGGGCCAGGGCCACCAGATTCCCCCCCGCCGCCCAGGCAAGCCCTGCGACCACCCCAGTGCAGGACGGGTCACCCATCCCCACCCTCAGCCTTGCCTCCAGCACCCTGGGCCTGAACTTGGCAGCGAGGCTGCGGACTGACTCCAGCCCAGCCTTGGCCTGGCCCGGGAACCGCAGGTACTTGCGCCACAGGGCGGCGGGATCGGCCTGGGCGGAGGGCGCCGCCCTTAGTCTGTACGCTGCCACCGGCAGCAGACCGAGGACCAACACCATCACCGTCAGCCAGTTGCCCTCATCCCCCGCCCTGAAACTGACGCGGACGTGGACGGGGATGAGCAAGGCGAGCCCGGCTGCCAACAGCACGAGCCCGATCCCGTAGAGCACGTTCCCCACCCCTAAGCGTTTCGCCTAGTCTTCCCCCACCTCAGCAAGGTTATGTAACGACTCGCCGCCATCGCCGGGGCATGGCTAGGACTCGGCCGCGCCCAAGGGAGGTAGAGCGGACAGGTCCTTCAGGCCGAAGTGCTGGAGGAACTCGGCCGTGGTGACATACAGGATGGGCCTGCCCGGGGCCTGCTTGCGCCCGGCCTCCTTGAGCAGCCTGCGGTCGAGCAGGGTTTGCAGCGGGCGGTCGGCCGCCACGCCCCGCACAGCCTCCACCTCTGCCCTGGTCACCGGTTGGCGGTAGGCGACGATGGCCAGGGTCTCCAGGGCCGCCTGGGACAAGGGTGAGGGGGCCACGGCCTGCAGCTTCCTCACCCACGGGTCGTAGTCCGGGCGGGTGACCAGCCTGAACCCCCCGGCAGCCTCTTCGACCGCGAAGGCGTGCCCCTCCCGGCCATAGGCATGCCGCAGGTCGGCCAGGATGGCCCTGACCTCCAGCGGGGTCAACCCCGCCACTTCAGCCAGCCGCTCCAGGGGCAACGGCTCTGGAGTCACGAACAGGAGCGCCTCGATGATGCCCCAACGCTCCGGAGGGCTATCCTTCGCGCCCATTGGCCGACCCCCCTACCAGAAACAGCAGGATCTCGCCGAACGGTTCTGCTTGCCTCACCTTGACCCGCCCGCGCCTCACCAGCTCCAGCAGGGCCAGGAAACAGACCACCATGTGCAGCCTGCTGGCCCCCTTGGCGAAGACGGCCCTGAAGGGCAGGCCGCTGGGACGGACAGCCAGGGCCTGTACCAGCCCCAACATGGCTTCACGGATGGTCACCTCCTCCCCGGCGATCTCCGCCGGCAGATCGGGCACCAGCCCCTCCAGCACCACCCGGAAGGCAGCCACCAGGTCGCGCAAGGTTACGTCCTCGGGCAGCCCCGGCGGCTCGGGCAACACGGCGGGCCGCCCATGCTGGCGCGAGGAGGTGTGCAGCTGCTCGGCCAGGAACCCTGAGGCCGTCTTGAACTGCTTATACTCCAGCAGCCGTTGAATCAGCGCAGCCCGCGGGTCTTCCTCGGGCTCCTCCTCCACTTCTGGCTTGGGCCTGGGCAAGAGCTCCCTGGCCTTGATCTCCAGCAGCGTGGCGGCCAACAGGATGAACTCCCCGGCCCAGTCCAGGTCCAACTCCTCCAACTCAGCGAGGTACGACAGGAACTGGGCGGTGATGCGGGCGATAGGCACATCATAAACACTCAGCTCCTCCTCCTCAATGAGGTGGAGGAGCAGGTCAAGGGGACCTTCGAACACGTCCAGCTTCACCCGGTACCTCTCGGGACGGTTCAGAGCCCGACAGCCTCCCTCACCCGGCGCATGGTGACCTCAGCCTGCGCCTCCGCCCTGCGCGCCCCCTCGGCCAGGACCGATTTGAGCAAGCCCGGTTGGCGCTCCAGCTCCGCCCGTCTGGCCCGCAGAGGCTCCAGGGCCTTGTTCACGATGCCGGCCAGCCGGCGCTTGCACTCCACGCAGCCGACCTTGGCCTGGGTGCACTCGTCGGTGATGGTGGCGAGCCCCTCGGCGGCGAGGAGCCCGTATAACGCATGCACCGGGCATACCTCCGGATGCCCCCGGTCTGCCCGCCTGATGCGGGCCGGGTCGGTCACCATCTGGGCGATGCGTTCCGCCACCTCGGCCGGAGAGGCCGACAGCCTGATATCGTTGCCGTAGCTCTTGGACATCTTCCTGCCGTCGATCCCCGGCACCATCTTGGCCCGGTTCAGCAAGGGCTGGGGCTCGGGCAGGATCGGCCCATACAGGTGGTTGAACCGCCGGGCTATTTCCCGCGACAGCTCCAGGTGGGGCACTTGGTCTTCGCCCACCGGGACGTACTGCCCCAAGTACACCAGGATGTCCGCAGCCTGCAGGCACGGGTACCCGAGGAAGCCGTAGGTGGCGAGATCCTTCCCCGCCAGTTGCTGCTGCTGGTCCTTGTATGTCGGGCACCGCTCCAGCCAACTCACGGGCGTGACCATGGACAGGATCAGGTGCAGCTCGGCGTGTTGCCTGACATGGGACTGAACGAAGATGGTGCTGCCCTCGGGGTCCAGGCCGGCGCTGAGCCAGTCGGTCACCATCTCCCTCACCCACCGGGACAGGCTGGCCGTGTCCTGATAGCCGGTGGTCAGGGCGTGCCAGTCCGCGACGGCGAAGAAACAGTCATAGCTGTCCTGCAGCGACACCCAGTTCTGCAGGGCGCCCAACCAGTTGCCGAGATGGAGCAAGCCGGTGGGACGCATGCCGCTCATCAGGCGCGAACGCGGGGGCATGTGCGGTTCCTCCCTATCGGAGCAAGCCGGTCACGGTCTGGGCCACGCCAGCTAAGGTATCCAAGAGCCAACCCTTGGCAGGGCTGATCACCACGTCGCCCAGGCCGGAGATGATCAGGACCACCAACAACAGGGGGCCGAAGGGCTCGAGCCGTTCAATGGCCAGGGGGCGCGACCCCACGATGCCGATAATCACGCGGTAGCCGTCCAGCGGCGGCAAGGGCAGGAGGTTGAACACCGCCAGGCCGGCGTTGACGATGGCTCCGTACTGTGCCACCTGCACGACGCCCGGACCGCCCAGCCCGAAGATGGCCACAGTCGCAAACACGGCCACCAGGGCCATGTTGGCCAGCGGGCCGGAGGCCGCGATCAAGGCCATGTCACGGGTAGGATGCTTGAGTTTCAGGGGGTTAACGGGCACAGGCTTCGCCCAGCCGAACCCGAAGAACATGGCCGTGGCGAACCCGATCACATCGAAGTGGGCGGTGGGGTCCAGGGTCAGCCGGCCGAGCCTCTCCCCCGTGTCATCCCCAAGCAGGCGAGCTGTCCAGGCATGCATGCACTCATGCAGAGCGAAGCCGAGCAGCAGGCCCGGCAAGACCAGGACGCTCTGGCGGATGAACTCGTGCACCCAGCCAACTCCTTCACCGGATGAGGAGGAATGCCACCCGGGCGTAGACGTCAAGGATGGCGAACACTGCCGGCAAGATGATCTGCCCCGCGGCCCCGCTCACCAGCAGGACGACGAGGATCAGCCAGCCATGGGGCTCCAATTGATGGTACCAGTCCAGGTACTGGGGCGGCAGCAGCCCCTGCAATACCTTCGACCCGTCCAAGGGAGGCACGGGGATCAGGTTAAATACGGCGAAAGCCACGTTATAGAACGCTGACAGGGCGACCAATGAAGAGAGCGTCTTGGGCATGGGCAGCCGGAACAGGATGGCCAGGACCAGACCCAGGGCAAGGTTGGCGCCGGGCCCAGCCAAGGCCACGTATACCATGCCCCGGCGCCGGTTGCGCAGCCGCCAGGGGTTGACGGGAACCGGCTTGGCCCAGCCGAACCGGAACAACCACAGGAACAGGATGCCCATGAGGTCGATGTGGGCTGCTGGGTTGAGTGTCAACCGCCCTTGCAGGCGTGCCGTGGGATCGCCCAGGCTGTCAGCCACTTTGGCGTGGGCGTACTCGTGGATGACCAGCGCGATGAGCAGCGCAGGCAGGCGGTACAGCATGTCGAGCAGGCTCACGCCCAGCAGGATGGTGGCCCCCCTTCACGTGGCAGTCATTATAGCACACTTGCGCCCCCAGTCAAAACCGTTCCCCACAAACTAGGGGCCAGTCCCCTACCGCCGCCGGCGTGCGACCACACGGTGCACAAGGTTCTGGAACAGGTCCCGGCCCTGCTTGGTTAGGTTGAAGGGGGCCGAGTCGAACCCCCACAGGGCGTAGCGTCCCTCTTCAGCGATCGGGGAGAGTTCGGGGGCTGGCCAGATGGCGATGGCAGTGACGCGCCCCCCCGCGGGGATGGCCACCGAGGCTGTCGCCCGATACAGGGTGAGCACCCCGCCCGTGGGCACGCTGATGGTGTTGGGCCTGGACCAAATCTCCGCGTTGCGGTCGACCGCCAGGACCCGGTTCTCCACCTCGGCGGTGGCTTCGCGCCCGAGGGCAAGGCCGAGGGACCTGAAGGCGGCCCAGCCCCCCTGTCCCACCCCGAGCACGCCAGCCCGCGAGACAGCCAGGGCAGCCACGAGGCCGGGGTCGGTCCAGACGGGGACGGTGTCCGGCGCGATGAGCACCAGCTGGTAGTCGGAGGTAAGCGTCCCAGCGGCATCCTTCGCTTGTGCCGCCACGGCTTCCATGCCCATGGCGGCCAGGAAGTCCTTGAACTCGTTGGCCATGTCCTCCTTGGACTCGTAGATGACCATGGCCTTGCCGCTCAGGAAGGCGACTTCCCTCAGTTCAGCGTGGACCGGCACATCGGCGCTGGGGTTCACCGTCACCCTGGCCAGCCATTCCACGTAGCCGGGGGCCCGCATGGTGACTTCGTAGGTGCCTCCATCCATCGTCAGCTTGCAGGGGGTGACGTCCCGGAAGGACCCGTCGATGAAGACCTGCGCCCCTGAAGGCTTAGAGGTAAGGGTGAGCGAAGCCGGGAGGGCGGTCAGCTTCGCGCGCACCTGTGACAGCGTGCCGCGTTCCACCACGACGGCCTGTTCCCAGGGCTCGTGTCCAGGCAAGACCACCGCCACCTTGTGGGTGCCGGTGCTCAGCTTGACCGTCAGCGGCGCTGTGCCGATGACGCGGCCGTCCAGGCGCACTTCTCCGCCTTCCGGCTGGGAAGTGATGGACATGACGCCCCGGAACCCCACCCCGCCCATGGCCAGCAGCGTGCCGCCCGCGGCCAGGCACATCGTCAAGACAGCGGCCACGGGGATGATCCAGCCGCGCCGCACACGCCGCGGCCGGGGCTTGGGAGCGGCCCGCCGCCGCGGTGGCGGCGCCGCGGTCTGCGCCGGGACAGGCGCACACCCTTCCAGAGCCAGCAATAGGTCGCCCGCCGTCTGCCAGCGGTCGGACTGGTCCCGGGCGATGGACTTCATGATGGAGTCCACCAGCTCGGCCGGTCCGTCGGGCCGCGCCGGCTGGCCGTGCAAGTGCGCGTAAGCCACCTGCAGCGTGTTCTCCCCGCTGAAGGGCACCCGGCCCGCGAGCAGCTCGTACAGGCAGATGCCTAGCGCGTACACGTCGGTCCGCCCGTCAATGCTGCCGGCGCTGGGGTCCACTTGCTCCGGCGCCATATACTCGGGCGTGCCTATGTTGATGCCTGCCCTGGTGAGGCGCTCGCTGCCTGCGGCCCTGGCGATGCCGAAGTCCACCAGCTTGGCCTGGCCGTCAGAGCCGATCAGGATGTTGGAGGGCTTGACGTCCCGGTGCACCACGCCGCGCGTGTGGGCGTAGTCCAGGGCGGCAGCCACCTGCGCGCCGATGCTCGCTATCTCCGGCGGGCTCAGCTTGCCTTTGCGGGCCAGCAGGTCCTTGAGGGTCTCGCCCTCAACCAGTTCCATGGCGATGTAGTGGTCGTCGCCATCCTGGCCCGCATCGTAGACATGGACGATGTTCGGATGCGACAGGCCGCCGCCGGCGAAGGCCTCCAGGCGGAAACGGGCCAAGAACTCCTCATCCCGCGCGAACTTGCCCGGCAGTACCTTCAGGGCGACCATCCGCTGCAACGATGGCTGGCGGGCGCGATACACCACGCCCATGCCCCCGCGGCCAAGCTCATCCATAACCTCATAAGGGCCGATGCGACGTTTCACCAGCATCCCCCCTGCGCAATACAGGGGCACTACTTCGCGCTGGGCCGCATGCTTCCCTCTTCTCACGCGTAAATTGACATCGCCGCTGAGATTGTTTGGACCAGACACCACCCATTCCCTACAGGGGACTAACACCGTCAAGACGGCGCCCATCCCGGACATACGAGCAGTGACGCCGGCCTCTTCGGCCGGCGTTGAGCCAGAACCCATCCTAGAAGGTCGCCCTGGTCTCTGGGCCAGTGAACCCCGGGGGCGGGAACTGCGGGTTGGTGTACGAGTTAGTGACTTGCTTGATCTGCTGCTGATCCGCAGGCTGGGTCTG
>JBFMBV010000049.1:0-7252 GCA_040755005.1 Bacillota bacterium | reverse complement strand
GTAGACTATGTCGCAGCTCTGACCGGCCGCCGCGAAGGACTGCCGCACTGCATCCATCTGGCGCCGGACCCGGCCGCGGCCGGCGGTAGGGTTGGCGATCAACAACGTTGACACTGGCGACTCCCCGCTTTGTGCAAGGATTCGAACCCGAAGCGTCGTATATTCACCCTATTAGCGTCTGGAGGAGGACAGCGATGTTTGTACGCAAGCGGATGACGGCCCAGACGGCAGTGGTGGCCCCTGACAGCCCCGTGCGCTCCGCTTACCAGTTGATGAAAGCAAGTAACTACGAGGGGCTGCCCGTGGTGGCAGGCAAAGAACTGGCCGGCGTGATCACAATGTGGGACATCATGGACAGGGCCTGTTGCAGCCCAGCAGATTACATGGACCGCACCCTCGTGAAGGAACTCATGGTCGACAAGGTGATCACCATCGGTGAAGGCGACATCATCGAGGAAGCTGCCTTCCTTATGTACAAGCACGACATCGGGCTGCTGCCGGTAGTGAGCGAGACCGGCGCCCTCGTCGGCATCATCACCGAGAGTGACCTGTTCAAGACGTTCGTACATATGCTGGGCCTGGGTGCCCGCGGTACACGCATCACCGTACGCGTCGAGGACCGGGTCGGGAAGCTGGCCCAGGTGGCTGAGGTGATCCGCAGGGCCGGAGTCAACATCGTGTCCGTGGCCACCTTCGAAGGGGAGGGCGGCCACTACTATGACATCGTCTTCCGTGTCTCCACCGAGGAGCCCAAGCATGTCGTGGACAAACTTATGGAGGCCAAGTTCCGGGTGACCCACGTGAGTCAGGTCTGGCGCTAACACTCAGAAATCCCAGAGCCTCGCCCAGAGGCTCTGTTTCTTTTTGCGGGCCTGCCGCCGCTCGCGGGTGGCCAGCTCGTGGCGCAACTGCTGCAGCTCCTGCTGGGTACGCATCAACGCCGTCAGCAGCATGTCCCGGTCCGAGCGTCTGGTCTGCTCAGCCCTGGCCAGGGATGCGGCCAGTTTGGCCAGCTCGGCGTCCAAGGACTCAGGGTCGCCCGTCACGGCGGTCTGCAGGCTGGCCAGGATCTCCCCGGTGCTGTGTCCCTCATCGCGCAGCCTGAGCACCCGCCGCAGCATCTCGACGTCGCTGTCCGGCATGAAGCCGTAGCCGGGATCCCTGCTGAGCAGCGTTGCGTACTCCTGGCGCAGCATGCGCAGGGTATAGGGAGGGATGCCCAAGCGTTCGCAAGCCTGAGCCAGATTGCCTTGCTCCTGGTCGTCGACGGGGAATCCCATTGGCTGTCCTCCCTCAAGCACCGTGGGATTCTACGGCTGGGCTTGGTTCTCCTCCGCTGGCAGGCGAATATTGGGCCTGCGGGCCGGACATGCTCGTTATGGCTGTCTGGATAGGGGGAGCGCTGTGCGGCGGAGGCAGGGGTACCCGCTCATCTTCGGGGTCCTCATGGGGTTGTTGCTGACCGGCCTCGTCGGGTGGACATGGCTGGCCGGTCTAGCCAGCGGTGGCTGGGAACACCCGTCGCGGTGCTACGATGTGGTCACGGCGGAGGGCCAGGTCCTGTTCAGCACAGGTCTGCGCGTCCATGTCGGCGACGAGTTCATCGCACCTGACGACTCGGTTTACCGGGTGACGCAGCTGGCCGGGTTCACGGCCACGGCCGCGCATGTGGATTCGCTGTCGGGGCTCCCGCAGGTCGAGGGGGCGGCCGTGCCGGCGGTGCCGCGTGGCGTAGCCGACAAGCTGCTCATCGTCTACCATTCCCACAGCGACGAATCGTATCTGCCCACTGACGGTACCACCTCCCGTTGGGGACGAGGCAGCATCATCAAGGTGGGTGAAGTCTTCGCCGCTGCCTTGCAGGATCAAGGGTTTGGTGTCATCCATGACAAGTCGCCCCACGATCCCCATGACGCGAGGGCCTATGTCCGCTCCCGGCGAACGGTGGTGAGGAACCTGCAGCATCGCCCCTTCGCCCTGTTCGATGTCCACCGCGACACGCCGCCGGCCAAGGTCTACCGTTACGAACGGGAAGATGGACCCACGGCGACCAAAGTCCTCCTCGTCATCGGCCGCCAGAACCCGCTCATGTCCACCAACCTGTTCGTGGCCAGGTCACTGAAGCGTACCGCCGACCGCCTGTACCCTGGCTTCATCCTCGGCATCTTCTTCGCCCGGGGCAACTACAACCAGGATCTCGACCCCGGCTGCATCCTATTGGAGATGGGCTCCACCTACAACCTCCGGGAGCAAGCCGAAGAGGGCGCGAAGATCATGGCCGAGGTCATCGCGGCCACCTTCGGCGCCCCGCGCTGACTAGAGGGGTCTCACCTGCACCCCGGCCTCCCCCAGGGCCCGCCCCACGGCGGCAGCGACCGCTACCGCGCCGGGGGTATCGCCGTGCAGGCACAGGGTGTCAGGCTCCAGATCCAGCCAGGCACCATCGAGGGTCGCTATCCTGCCGTCCCGGACCAGACTGACCGCCCGCGCAGCCACCTCAGCGGCCTCGGTGATGACGGCACCGGCCAGGGCGCGCGGGGCCAGAGTCCCGTCGGCCAGGTAGGCCCTGTCCACGAAAGCCTCTTTGGCCACAGGTAGCCCTGCGGCCGAGGCCTCCACGAGCATCGCTGAGCCAGGAGGGCAAAACACCCGCAGGCCAGGTTCGAAAGACTTGACCGCCCTGGCCACGGCCCTGGCCAGGTCAGCGTCGTGATAGGCCTGATTGTACAGGTAGCCATGGAGTTTGACATGGGCCAGCCCGATGCCGGCGGCTCTGGTGAAGGCGGACATGGCCCCCAGCTGGTACAGAACCCAGTTGGCGACCTCGTGGGGATCAGCAGCCATGGGCCTGCGGCCAAAACCAGCGAGGTCAGGCGCGCCCGGATGGGCCCCGACGTTGACCCCCAAGGCCGCAGCCTTCGCTACGTTCTTCTGCATGATGGCCGGATCGCCGGCGTGGAATCCGCAGGCCAGATTCGCTGAGGTGACCATCGTGATCAACCGGTCGTCATGGCCCATCTGCCAAGCGCCGAAGCCTTCCCCCAAGTCCGCGTTGAGGTCTATCGAACGTCGCAAAGCCTGTCCTCCTCTCGCGCTTGCCAGCAACGCCCAGGATAGGCACGCCCCAAGCTCGCAAACTATACGCAGGTCCGTTGGGCTCCGGCGAGCCCAAGGAGGTGGCGACATGCTCTCGCGGAAGCGCGGGCGCAGGGCCAAGGGCCACCCAGTACTTCCGTTCGGGATGGGACTGCCTGACGATGAGGAAGTAGCGATCTTCGATGACCCTATCGAGGGTTGGTGGTCAAACCGCTGGGTGCCCGATGAGCAGAACTTGACAGAAGACCAGGGGCTGTGCCCTTATGCGGAACGGCCATGAGACAGACGAGAGCAGGAACCCTTCCGGGACGGAAAGGTTCCTGCGCGCTCCCTCCGGGTCGCTCAAGGCTCCTGGCTCGGGCACCTCTGCACCAGCAGTGCCCGGGCGTAGAGCCCGTTACGCCTGCGCAGGTCGCGGGTTTCGGCTTGCAGGCGTGAGATCTGCTCGCGCCGCTCCCGTTCGATTACGCTGAGCAGGTTGATCAGCACCCGTCTGGACAAGCGCAGGGATTCGATCCGGCCTTCCAACTCGCGGACCCTGACCGTCAGATCCTGTGCCGGCAAGCTGTCACGCAAGTCAGCTACCCCTCCTCACTCTCCCTATGAGTATAGCCGGGAGGGGTAGTCCCTATGCCCAGGGGCATATGCGTCCTCTACTTGATCCCCACCCTGACCCCGCGGAAGCGCGCCGGGGCAGCACCATGGCCGACGTGAGCCGACTGGGATGGTTCCCCCTTGCCGCAGTTGGGCGTCCCCCAGAACACCCAGTCCGCTTCGCCTGCGACAGCATCGCACGACTGCCAGAACTCAGGGGTGATCCCTGTGTAAGTCGGGTTCTTCAGCATGGGCCCCAGGGAGCCGTCCCGGATCTCCCAGGCGGCCTCTGCCCCGAACTGGAAGTTCAGCCGCTTGTCGTCAATGCTCCACGACCGGTTGATCTCCATGTAGATGCCCGTGCCCGTGTCCCTGAGGAGCTCGTCGAAGGACCAGTCCCCGGGTTCCAGGTTGATGTTGGTCATGCGGATGATGGGCATGCGGTTCCACCCGTCGGCCCGCATGGTGCCGTTTGAGGCCTGACCGAGCAGGGGGGCCGTCTCCCGAGAGGTCAGGTAGTTCACGAAGGTCCCCTGACTGATGATGGGCACCCGTTGCGCGGGGACGCCTTCGTCATCGTAAGCGAAGGTGCCAAGGCCGCCGGGGCGGGTGGCGTCGGCGACGATGTTCACCGCTGGGGAGCCATAGCGGAAGGAACCCAGTTTGTCGCGGGTCAGGAAGCTGGTGCCAGCGTACCCGGCCTCGAACCCGAGCACCCGGTCCAGCTCGACCGGGTGGCCGCAGGACTCGTGGATCTGTAGTGCCAGCTGTGTGCCGTGCAGGACCAGGTCATGGCGGCCTGGGGGGCACTGGTCGGCGTTAAGCAGGGCGACGGCCTCCCTGCCCACCCGCTCCGCATTGCCGGCCAGGTCCATCTCCTTGATAAACTCATACCCGCGTGTGGCGTGATGGCCCCGGTGGGCATTGGGGTAGCTGCGCGTCTGGACCTCCCCTGCGCCGACGGCGGTCGCGTTCAGCCCAGCGCCGCACTCTGTCAGCTCTTGCTCGATGAAGCTCCCCTCGGTGCTGGCGAAGGTTACCCGCTCCTTGAGGGTGCTAAGGCGCGCTTCTCCCACCCGGATGTCGCCCCCGTGATGCAGCCGCCGTTCGGCTTCTAGCAGTAGGGCTACCTTGTCCGCCAGGGGTACTTCGAAGGGATCTGTAGTCACGGGGGTTCGGTAGGTGTCGGTCACAGGCGGCAGGTCGCTGAGCCAGACGCCGCTTCCCTTGGCCAGGCTGCCGGCCCTGGCGAGGCGGAGCGCATCGGCTACTACCGTTTCGGCTGCATCCGGGCGGGAACTGGCCGCGAACCCCCAGGTCCCATCGACCAGGACCCGGACGCCGAACCCCGCCGAACTCCCCGCGGTCAGGGCCTGTACGTTGCCGTTCTTGACGGCGATCTGTTCGTGGTCCCGGCTGGTCACTCTGACGTCGGCGTAAGCCGCGCCACCCCGCCGGGCCTGCTCCAGGATCCCCGCTGTGAATGCCCTCACGGGCTTACCCCCCTCCTTCGGGTCTAACGGGCCTTCATTTCGCCCGGGGGGACCGCCTTTCCTCCCTGGCATCCAGCAGCCGGCCGACGGTGTCGGCCGGAACCGCGCAGGCACCGAGGGCGGCCCCGCCCGTGTACCCGTGGTAATCAGAGCCACCCGTGGCCACCAGGCCGTGGCGCTGGCACACTTCGAGATAGCGGGACCGCTGAACCGGGGTGTGGTCGGGGTGGTAGACTTCAAGGCCGCGCAGCCCGGCCTCGACCAACCCGGGCAGCATGTCGTCGCCGCCTGTGCCAGGGTGGGCCAGGACGGCCACCCCGCCCGCCTCCCGCACCAAACGGATGGCGTCAGTGGCCGCGAGCCTGGTCCGCGGCACGTACCCAGGACGGCCGGGGGTGAGGAACCAGTGGAAGGCAGTGCGGGTATCCGGGGCATAGCCCCTGCCCACGAGCGCCCGGGCTATGTGGGCCCTGCCCAGCGCAGCCTCACCGGCCAAGGCCAGCACTTCGTCGAGGTGTAGGGGGAGGCCTAGGGCAGCCAACCGGTCGATGATGTGGGTGGCCCTCACCGCCCGGTTTTCCTGAAAACGCTGCAGCGTGGCGAGGAGGGTGGTGTCGGCGAAGTCCAGACCGTAACCGAGCACATGTATTTCTGATCCGCAGCCATCTGCGCTCAGTTCCACCCCAGGCAGGAACCGCAAGCCGCTGGCGGTCGCCTCTGCCTGGGCCTCAGCCAGTCCCGCGACGGTGTCGTGGTCGGTCAGCGCCAGCCCCGCCAGGCCGCAGCGCACCGCAGCTGCCACGGCCTCCCTGGGGGCCAGGATGCCGTCGGAGGCGCTGGAATGCACATGCAGGTCGACCAGCCCGCGACTTAGGGCCAACGGCGCCTCCCCCCCCACTAGTCTCTATCGGGCAGGCGAAAAAGAAACGGCCGGAGAACCGGCCGTGTGTGAAGATCGACCTAACGAGGTTCAACGATAAGTTTTATCGCTGTACGCTCCTCCCCGTCGATGATCACGTCGGTGAAGGCAGGAATACAGATGAGATCCATACCGCTTGGAGCTACGAAACCCCGCGCAATCGCCACAGCCTTGACCGCCTGGTTGAGAGCTCCAGCCCCTATCGCCTGCATCTCAGCGGCCCCTCGTTCCCGTAAGACCCCCGCAAGGGCCCCGGCCACCGAATTCGGGCTGGATTTCGCCGAGACCTTCAATACGTCAGCCGTGGTAAACTCCCCCTTGATCTGCTTTAGTATGTATGCGTGACTGCGCTAGTACGTTGCTTCGACATAGGGATGTGAATTCCCTCTCAGAGGTTGGAAAATACTCACACCACAGCCCTTTGCACCAACTCCAAACCGGTACACAGCCCTTGCTCAGCCGAAATCAAGGCCGCTGACAGGCGCGCCGGGCCGGTCGCCGGTTCCAGCCGGACCGGCATCTGGGTGAGGAACCGCTCCAGGGCAAGTTCAGTCTTTACGCCGATGATGGAGTCCACCGGCCCGGTCATCCCCACGTCGGTGATGTACCCGGTGCCCTGCGGCAGGACTGCGGCGTCGCATGTGGCTACGTGGGTGTGGGTTCCCACCACTGCAGCGACCCTCCCGTCGAGATACCTGCCGATGGCCTGCTTCTCTGAGGTGGCTTCGCCGTGGGCGTCCACGATGATCGCGTCGCACTTGCCTGTCAGGTTCGCCACCTCCCCGTCCAGGGCCCGGAAGGGGCAGTCGAAATGGGTTGGTGAGAACACCCGGCCGCACACGCTGACGACACCGACCCTCAGCCCGCCCGCCATAAATACGCCGCTGCCCCGCCCGGGAGGGTGGCCCGGGTAGTTCAGCGGCCTCAACACACGGGGCTCGACGCCGATGTACTCGAAAGCTTCACGCTTGTCCCATGTGTGGTTGCCCAGAGTGAGCACATCCACGCCCATAGCCAGAAGCTCGTCGCCGACCTGTGGTGTGATCCCCGTGCCGCCGGCGGCGTTTTCCGCGTTGGCAATGACGAAGTCCACATGCAGATCGCGCCTCAGGGATGGCAGCAGGGCACGGACCGCATTCCTGCCGGCTCG
>JBFMBV010000048.1:0-7443 GCA_040755005.1 Bacillota bacterium | reverse complement strand
CTTTGCCTCCGGCTTCCTTCCGATTCAGCGTCGCCGCTGACACCGTTGCCTTTGGCTAGCAGTTGTCGCTGCCCACTCCTACAGGGGACTTTCACCCCCAAAACGACGCCCATGCCGGGCGTACAGCAGAACGGCCCCGCCGCCGGTAAGCAGCGGGGCCGCTAGGAGGCTCTGGGTCAGCTGGCGGCCAGCACCGAGACGACCTTGCCGTTCTTGCCCTTACGGGCAAACTGCACAGTGCCATCGGCTGTGGCAAAGAGGGTGTCATCGCGGCCCAGACCGACGTTGGCTCCCGGGTGGACCCTGGTGCCACGCTGCCTGATGATGATCGACCCCGCCGTGACGAACTGGCCGTCGTGGCTCTTGATGCCGAGACGTTGTGCGGCGCTGTCGCGTCCGTTGCGCGAGCTGCCGACGCCTTTCTTGTGGGCCATGTCTGCACCTCCCTCGCGGTTGTCCTATGATGCCTGGATGGCTTCGATGCGGACCTTCGTGAACGGCTGACGGTGCCCCGTCTTCCGCCGGTAGTTCACCTTGGACTTGTACTTGAACACGATGATCTTGCGCCCCTTGCCTTGTTCCAGCACTACAGCTGTGGCCCGGCAATCCTTGATGTAGGGCGTGCCGATGAGCACCTTGCCGTCTGCGGTCGTCACGGACAGCACCCGGTCGAACTCGACCGTGTCGCCCGCCGCCGCCTTCAGCTTCTCAATCTTCAGGACGTCGCCGGGCTTGACCCGGTACTGCTTGCCGCCGGTTTCGATGACACAGAACATGACAGGGGACGCTCCCTCCTGGGGCTCGCCGGTAACGGCACGGCCTCCGACAGGCCGTTTGCATCACAGCCGATCCCGCGCGGCTCGCCGTTCGATTCTAGCATGCAGGGCCGACAGTTGTCAATTTACGAAACGATGCGCGCTTTGGCGTATGTGCGGTGGACATGGGTCACTTCCGCTTTCACCTTCTGGCCAACCAGCTTGCCGGCGCCTTCGATGTCCAGGATGTAGCCTTCCAGGCGCGCGATGCCATCCCACGAGTTAGTGGCATGGGGTTCCTCCACCTGGATCTCCAGCACCTGCCCGACTTTGACCGGGTAAGCCAAGCGCTCGATCTCGTTGCGGCTGGAGGCCACCCGGATGTTCACTTCTTCCAGGTGCAGTTCCTCGGCGCCCTTGACGTACACCGGCACCCCCAGCTGACGCTCGAACTCGCGGAGGTTGGCGCCCCCGGCGCCAATCAGGACAGCCGCCACCGCCGGGTGCACTTCGGCCAGGGCGGCGCCTGCCCCCTTGTCGGCGACGGCGCGCCGCAGCTCGCGTTTGACCCGGTTGGCCGTGGTCTCTTCCGACACCACGCGCCCGCGGCCCTCACAGTAGGGGCAGGGCCGCTGGAGCACGTCGTCGAGCCCCTGCCTGACCTTCTTGCGGGTCATTTCGACCAGCCCGAGCTGGGTGAGGCCAAGGACGATGGTCTTCGTCCTATCCTTGCGCAAGGCCTCTTCTAGGGCCCTGAGCACGGCGTGACGGTGGGCGGTGGACTCCATGTCGATGAAGTCCGCCACGATGATGCCGCCGATATCCCGGAGCCTCAGCTGGCGGGCGATTTCCCGGGCAGCCTCCATGTTCGTCCGGTAGACCGTGTCCTCAAGGTTGGTGCTGCCCACGTACTTCCCGGTGTTGACGTCCATCACGGTGAAGGCTTCGGTCTGATCCAGCACCAGGTATCCGCCGCTCTTCAGCCAGATGCGGCGCTTCAGGGCCTTCTCGATCTCCGGCTCCAGCCCGTACACGTCGAACAGGGGCCGGGCCGAGGGGTCGTGGTACTTCACCCTCCCCTTCATCCCCGGCGAGACGTCGTCCATCAGTTCGAGGATCTTCTCGCGCTCCGCCTCGGAATCAATGGTGAGGGCCTGGACGTCTTCGGTGAGCAGGTCCCTCACCACCCGGTAAACCAACCCCAGGTCGCGGTGGAGCAGGGCCGGGGCGCCGCTGGCCTTGGCCCTGGCCTGGACCTTGCGCCACAGCCTGGCCAGGAACTCGAGGTCCTGGGCGATCTCCTGATCCTGCTTGCCTTCGGCCACCGTGCGGACAATGACCCCCATCCCCTGGGGACGCAGCTTGTCCGCCATGCGCTTCAGCCGCTCCCGCTCGGTGTCGGAATCGATCCGGCGGGAGACGCCCACATAGTCCATGGTCGGCATCAGCACCACATAGCGCCCCGGTAGGGTGATCTGGGCCGATACCCTGGCACCCTTAGTGCCGATGGGGTCCTTGGTTACCTGTAGCACCACTTCCTGGCCGGGTTTGAGCAGGTCCTTGATGGACAAGCCCCGCATGCTGGTGACGACTTCGTCGTCATCCTCCCCGTTCCTGGCGGGGGCGGCGTCGGCCACATAGAGGAAAGCGTTCCTGTCCAAGCCGATGTCGACGAAGGCGGCCTGCATCCCCGGCAGCACGTTCTCGACTTTGCCTTTGTAGATGTTACCCACGGTGCGCTGGCTGGCTGGACGTTCATAGTACAGCTCGACCAGCACATCGTCCTCCAAGACCGCAACCCTGGTCTCCGTCGTATCGACGTTGACCAGGACCTCCTTCTTCACGCTCACGTCAACTCCTAACACGCATGCAAGATGAGCAAACCTTAAGAATCACACAAGGGTACCAGTCCGGTGGGACCCTGGGCCAGTATCCCCGTACGCTCCACCGGCCCCGCCGGTGCCGTGACGCCGGCGGCCTCAGCCAGCAGGCCGAGGACGGAGACCGGCCGTGCCGTGCTGGCCGTGCCCGCGCTCAGGGTCATCCGTACCAGCGCTCCCCCGGCTATGGCTTGTGCCTCCAGCCCCAGGATGAGCGGGCGCAGGTCGCGTGCTGTCTTCCCTTCCCTCGGCAGGGGATCGGGGAGGGACGGGGCCTCCAGGACGCGACGGCACGCCGCTGTCAACGCCTCAGGGCTACTGCCGGGCCAACGGACTGCGTACGTGGCCGCCCCGACCCGGGCGGCCAGGGCCGGGGAACCTTCGGGCAGCGGCCAGGCCTGCAGGCAGGTGAGCCCGGGCGGCAGCTGGCTGTTCAGCCTGGCGCTGAACTCCACCGGTGCGACGGGCTCGGCGAGCCCAACCTCCAGGTAGTCCCGTCGGCTGGTCATCCCTACAGCTAGGGGCAACGCGAAACTCAACTTCGGATGGGGGTTGAACCCCTGGGAGTAGGCCAAGGGCAGTCCCGCCCGGCGCACGGCGCGCGCCATGGCCCTGGCCAAGTCCAGATGGCCGACCCAACGGGCCGGCTCGCCCCGGGCGAACTCCACCCCCAGCCGCACCGGGTTCACCCTGTCACCAGCCCGACACTCAAGCTGGGACACACACCGCAGCCCGTACAGCGGCCGTGGCGGCAGTCTGGGGAGGTCTCCCCCCGCTGGCTGCGCTTCCACTCCTCCCACAGGAACGCCTTGGCCACGCCAGGGTCCAGATGGTCCCAGGGGAACACCTCAGCCTCGCCACGCTGGCGGTTGGCGTAGAACCCGGGGTCGAGCCCGCTCTCGGCGAAGGCTTCGTCCCACAGCCCCGGCCTAAACCGCTCCCGCCAGCCGTCGAACCGACACCCTTTGGCCCAGGCCCTGTGCAAGGCCTGTCCGACCCGCCTGTCCCCGCGGGCAACTACAGCCTCGAGCAGGCTCAAGCGCGCATCGTGCCAGTCGAGGATCACATGCCTGCCGGGCAGGCTGCGCCTCACCGCAACCTGCCGGCGCGCCAGCTCAGCCAGGGGATCCTGGCCGAACCACTGGAACGGTGTATGGGGTTTGGGCACAAAAGCTGCCAGGCTGATGGTCAGACGCGGCCTGCCTTTGGCATGGCGCCTAAAGACCTCTTCCACTCTGGCTGCCGTGTCCCCGATGGCCTGCAGGTCAGCATCGGTCTCGGTCGGCAGCCCGATCATGAAGTAGAGCTTGACGGCCTTCCAGCCTGCGCGGAAGGCTTCGTCCAGTGTCGTCAGCAGGTCTGTATCACTGACGTTCTTGTTGATAACGTCCCGCAGTCTCTGGGTCCCGGCCTCGGGCGCGAAGGTCAAGCCGGTCTTGCGGACGCGCTGAACCGCCTGGGCCAGCCCGACCGAGAACGCGTCCACCCGCAGGGATGGCAGGGATACACTCACCCCGCGGCTGCCATGGGCCTCTGCCAGCCTGGGCACTAGCTCGCCGGCCATGGAGTGGTCGGTGGTACTGAGGGAAGTCAGACCCAGTTCGTCGCAGCCCGTGCGGCGAAGCATCTGATCCGCCAGTTGTTCGATCTGGCCGGCGGGGCGTTCGCGCACCGGCCGGTAGACCATGCCCGCCTGGCAGAACCGGCACCCGTGGGTGCAGCCCCTCAGCACTTCGACCAGGGCCCTGTCATGGACCACCTCCAGATAGGGGACGATGGGATGCTGGGGAAGGACGCTGGTGCTCAAGTCCGCGATGACCCGTTTGCGCACGCGCGCCGGCGCGCCGGGATGGGCCGGCTCCACTGCGGCGACGGTGCCGTCGGCGGCGTAGTCCACCCGGTAGAACGCCGGCACGTATACGCCAGGGACCGCCGCAAGGCCTTCCAGGCAACCCTGCCTGCCTCCGCGCCGCCCCTGCACATCCCACTGGCGGTAGGCGGAGATGAGTTCATGGATGACCTCCTCCCCTTCGCCCAGCACAAAGGCGTCAATGAAGGGGGCCAAGGGTTCAGGGTTGTAGGCGCCGGGGCCGCCGGCGATGACGATGGGCTCGTCCTCGGCCCGCGCCTCGCTGAACAGGCTGCACTGCGCGAGGTCCAGCATGTTGAGCAGGTTCGTGTAGCTCATCTCGTACTGGAGGGTGAAGGCCAGGATCGAGAAGGCGCGCAGGGGCAGCCCCGATTCGAGCGCAAACAGAGGTTGACCCAGCTTCCGCAGCTGGGCCTCCATGTCGATCCACGGGGCGAAGACCCGCTCACACAGGCTGTCGTCGCGGGAGTTGATCGCAGCGTAGAGGATGTGGCCGCCGAGGTGGGACATACCCACCTCATACACGTCGGGGAATGCGAACGCAATCCGTACGGGCGTGCGAGCGTGATCTTTCCTCACTGCTCCGAACTCGTTGCCAACGTACCTGGCGGGCTTCTCGACCAGCGGCAGGATATCTGTCAGGTCCATGCCAGCCCCCTCAGGAGGACTGAGTCAACTCGATTATACCCAAGTTGACGCATTTGCGCTACTTTGAACGCAGACAGTCCCCGATTGGCAGGTCGAACCCGCCCCGCCGCATGGCATCGAGCAGGTCGGCCTCGGTGCATAGCGCCACCGGCGACCGCCCCGCGTCGGTGATGACCACGATGGAGTAGTACCGGGAGCTGAGCCGGTTCAGGACAGCGCCCACCGTCGCCCGTTCGGACGTCACCAGGACGGACCCGGGCAGGGCCTCGCCGGTGATGAGCACCCCCTGCTTCTCGGCCAGGCGGCGCATTCCCTGCCACAGCACCATGGCGCGTTCCCGGCCCGCCGCAGTGTAGATGAAATAGCCCAGGACGAACAAGGACGGCCACGGGCTGCCATAGACCAGGGCGATGAGGCCAGCCGCGCCCAGGCAGGCCCCCAGCACCCGGCCGGCCCTGGCCGTGAGGGTGGTGGCCGGGCCGCGGCCGAGGCGGCGCGACAGGTAAGCCCGGACGATATGGCCTCCGTCCAGGGGCAGGGCGGGCAACAGGTTAAACAGGCCGATGCTTAGGTTGAGCAGGGCAAAGGTGTAGCCTAGCTCCGCAGCCAGCAGGCCGCTGTCCGTCAGGACCCAGGCCAGTCCGCCCCAAGTCAGGCTGCTGGCGGGCCCCGCCGCCGCCACAAAGGTCTCCTCGTAGGGGTCCGCGCCGGTCAGCCCGGGTATCTCTGCCATACCCCCGCAGGGCAGCAGCTCCAGAAGCTCCACGTCCAGGCTGTTCAGACGGGCGGCGCAGATGTGGGCCAGCTCGTGCCCGGCCAGGGCCAGGCAAACGAGCAGGACCTGGGTGCCATAGCCCAGGCCCAGGTAGACCGCAATCAGTGCCAACAGGAGGGGATGCGCCCTGACCCTCACCCCGAACCAGGAGCCGAGCGACACTACTTGCCTACCGGCAGGCCGGCCTCGATGGGATCGACGGGCTGGCCGTTGAGGCGCACCTCAAAATGGAGATGGGGCGAGGCCGCGTCCCCGGTGGCCCCCACCCTGGCGATGACCTCTCCCGACAGCACCTTGGCGCCCTGCCTGACGAGGACCTCGGCGCAATGGGCATACACCGTGGTGATGCCATCACCGTGCTCCAGTTCGACCATCAGGCCATACTGGGGGTGCTCGCTCACGTACGCGACGTTCCCCCCGAGCGTCGCCAAGATGGGTGTGCCTGAAGCCGCGGCTAGGTCTATGCCGGGATGGAACTGCTGCTGGCCGGCGGGCGTATCGCTGCCCCAACCGAAACCCCGTGTGACAGCCCCCTGCGCGGGCAGCCGCATCCGCTGCAACCGGCTGGAGGCAGAACCGTGCGGCTTCACTCCCAACACCGGCAGAGCCTGCCCTGACCGCAGGGCGGCCCACCAGGCGCTGAGGTCCGTGTCGGCGTTAACACCGGCGGCGACGAACCTGGTGACGGTCTCGGCCAACTCAAAAGGCATAGCCTTGAGCCCGAGCAGCAGAGCGAGCGCCACCAGGGCGATCAGGGACTGCCTGACCCAGCCTGCGCGCCAGAGGGAAGGAGTCTCGTCCACCACGCGCCAGCGATAGCGCTGGTGTGCTTTACGTCGCCCAGCCATGAGCTGACCCTCCCCAAAGGGAGTATCACCCCATGTATATGGCGACAGGTGGAGCTGTATGCCGTCCCGTTCAGCTCGCGGCCAGCGCCCCGGATGCTGACGCCGCCAGGGACGCCACCAGCGCCAGCCTCTGTTTCAGCAGGGCCGGGTCGCACACCTTGCCGTCCTCATGGAGGAAGACACCCCAGCGGGTGAATTCCAGGCCACGGAAGGCGAAGGCAGCGTCGGCGGCGAGCAGCAGCCGCCTGGCCTCCTGGTCCAGGACGGCGAGGTCGCCCGGGGCCTTGGCGATGACCGCGAACTTCGCGTCGAAGGCCGCATCGCCCGTACTGGCGAGTTTGACCGCCAGCGGTCGCTTGAGCTTGGCCCGGGTGTAGATGCGCACGCCGGCGCTCAGCTTAAGCTTGGCGAAGGCCGCGACGCGGCTGGAGTCGGCCCAGTTACGGTCAAAGTCCAGGTCCTTGGGGACCCGGATGGTCACGGGGATGCCAGCGACCTCCCCGGCGACCGCGGGGAGCCTCCCCCCGGCGCGGAAGGGGTAGACGTCCCGGTCCATCATGGTACGGAGCTTGCGCATGACCAGCGACTTGTCTTCGGCCTCCCGGTTGCCCAGGTACTCCAAACCCTCGCTGGCGGACAGCCTTCGCAGGCGTTCCGCCAGTAGCGT
>JBFMBV010000047.1:0-9114 GCA_040755005.1 Bacillota bacterium | reverse complement strand
GGGGCTTGTTAGCCTTGGGGAGCGTTACGCCCGACTTCGTCACGCTTGATGAACCGCCGGATGCGGACCCGCATGTCCGGTGGTGTGAGAGGACGGGGGAGCTCACACTCCCCCTCCTACTCGCTCGTCTGCGCGCCTTCCCCTTAGGGCTGCGACAAGGAGGATGCGGGTGGCGACTGGACGGGAACGCGAGGCCGAGCTTGAACTCAAAGTGAAGCGGGCGTTGAGGGTGCAGGTGCCGTCGGTGGGCTGGGACATACAGGTCAACGCGAGCGGCGGCACGGTCACCTTGTCAGGCATCGTCGACGTCCTCGCCGAGCGGGTCAAGGCCGAGGAAGCGGCGCGGGAAGTGCCAGGGGTGGCGGCGCTCAGGAACGGTCTGACCGTGGGGACCGACGCGCGCATCGCTGACAAGGAGCTCGAGGCGTCCTTGAGCGAAGCCCTGGCCAAGAACCCGCGCACGCTAGCGATCACTGCGCAGGTGCGCGGGGGCGTGGTGACCCTGTTGGGCAGCGTCGACTGCGTCGCCAGGGCCCGGGAGGCCCAGGCCGCGGCCGGCTCGACCAAGGGCGTGCGCGGGGTGATCAACCGGGTGCGGGTGGTAGCGGCCACCGACGACGTCTCCATCACCAACGCCGTGGAGCGGGCCCTGGCCAATTCGGCGGTAGGGGCAGGTTACATCGACACGGTCACCAGGGGGGGGAAGGTGCGGCTGCGGGGCTGGGTGGACGATGCGTCAGAGCGGGACTTTGTCCGGGAGCTGGCCGAGGAGGTCCAGGGCGTGCAGGCTGTGTCCATAGAGCTGCACCTGCGCGGCGCTGACCTGTGACAACGACCCAAGGCGCCCCGGGGCGCCTTGGTGTGGGCCTGAGTGAGTCCTATGGAGCTCAGAGGTTGAGCGTGTTGGCGAGCTTGCCGACCACAGCGTAGGTAAACTCCTTGCCGTTGTGGGCCTGCAGCCCCGCGAATATGCCGTAGGCCACGAAGGCCAGGGTCACGAGCCAGCGGATGTGGCTGAGGACTCCGGCGAGCCCAACGGCTCCAAACCTGCCGCCCGTGGCAACCAAGGCTCCAATCAGGGCCATGTTAACCAGGCCGAAGACCAGACCGACCAGCATCAGCAGCAGGATCCAGATGGCCGCCTGCTTGGCATGGTCGGCGACAAACTTCGACTTGTCCTTCTGGACGAAAAAGATGACTATCGTCCCTACCAAGGCCAAAAATGTACCTGCCGACGGAATGACGCTCAGCACAATCGCCACATGGGCCAGCATGGCCAAGGTCTTCTCCGCAGATGTAAGCTCCATGTCTTCCCCCCCCTTTCTGACTACGTAAGTACGCCCCAGCGGCCTCAGTTCCTCTCTCCTGCCCCGTGGGCCGTCAATTCCCTTACCTGTAAAGAGGGTTTATCCCACTGGCGTCATATCCTACCCATACCGCCATATACAGGCATATGTCGCAGGAACGGATTCATACCAGTGGAGGGAGGCGGTGCGCTTGTCACCTGTGCTCGATGCTGTCCTCGCCGAACTGGCCCGGGTTGTTGGGGCGGAACACCTTTCAGCCGCTGAGGCCGACTGCCTGTCGGTGGCGCGGGATTACTCACCCCTGCACTGCCTGGGCTTGCTCAGGGGGGATGCCGCCCCAAGGCCGGCGGCCGTAGTCTGGCCGGAGGCTGCGGGCGAAGTGGCAGCTGTCCTGCGCATCCTGCGCCGGGAAGGCATCCCGGTGACGGTCTACGGAGGCGGCACCGGCGTAGTGGGTGGGGGGGTGGCCGCCCCGGGTGGGGTGGTCCTGGCTACCCGGCGCCTAGACGGGCTGAGCGTGGACGGCCACAACCTGACGGCCCGCGCCGGCGCGGGCCTCATCGGGCAGGAATATGAGGACCGGCTGCGGGCGGCCGGGTACACCGGCGGCCACGCCCCCCAATCGATGCGGGCCTCCACGGTAGGAGGCTGGCTGTCCTGCCGTGCGGCGGGGCAGTTCTCCACCATGTACGGCAAGGTCGAGGACACCGTGCTGGCTATCCAAGCGGTGCTGCCCGACGGCACCATTATCGACCAGCGGGTAGCTCCGGCCACGGCGGCGGGCCCGCCCATTGAGGGCCTGCTGATCGGGGCCGAGGGCACCCTCGGGGTGATCACTGCAGCGACCCTGCGCATCTGGCCGGTGCCGGAGCGGTCTGAACTGCTTAGCTTTGCCTGGGATAACCCCCGGCACTGCCTGGAATGCCTGCGCCTGTTGCTACGACGGGGGCTCGCGCCCGCCGTGCTGCGCCTATATGACGACCAGGAGACGGGCAGGAATTTCGCCGATGTCCGTGCGGCCGAAGGGAAGTGGCTGCTGGTGGCGGTCTGCGAGGGGGACGCCGCGCTGGTGGGCCTTACCGGTGAGGCCTTGCGCCGTGGGGCTGTGGAGGCAGGGGCTACGGACTGCGGGGAAGGTCCGGCCCAGCACTGGCTGGCCCACCGGTTCGACGTGAGCCTGGCGGCTTCCCTCCTGCGCCGGGGCCTGCTGGTGGAGACCATCGAGGTCGCAGGGATGTGGGACCAGCTCGGGCCCTTGTACGCGGGGATGACGGCTGCCATCGCCGGGGTGGAGGGCACCATGGCCGTGTCGGGGCACTACTCCCATTTCTACCCTCAGGGGGCCTGCCTGTATCTTAGCCTGTGCGGGTTCCCGCCGGAGGACGATCCAGCCGCCTACCACAGACACGTCTGGGAGGCTGCCATGGGCGCCTGTCTGGCCGCAGGCGGCACCATCAGCCACCATCATGGGGTCGGACGGGTGCGTCAACCCTATCTCGAGGCGGAACGGGGCGGCAGCCTCCAGTTGCTGCGGGCCGTGAAGGGGGCCCTAGATCCCGCGGGCCTGCTCAATCCGGGGCTGCTGATGGGCGGTGAGGGCCGTGACTGAGGAGTGGAAGGAGCTCGCCAATTGTGCCCTGTGCCCGAACATGTGCCGCTTCGACTGCCCGGTGGAGGCTGCCACAGGGCGTGAGGCCCAGTCGCCAGCAGGCAAGGCCAGATTGGGTTACGCGTTCGTCCAGGCAACGCAGGCCGACCGGGCGGCGGAGGCCCTCGGCGCCTGCACCGGCTGCCGCCGGTGCACCAGCCACTGCCCGCGCGGCGGGACGGCCGTCTTGAGCGAGTTGCTGAGGTGCGTGCGCGGCAGACTGCCCGCGACCGAGGCTACCGACACCTACGTCCGCCATGGGAACCCCTATGGCTTCCCGCAGCCCGCCCCGCAGGCCGGCACAGGCAAAATCGCCTATTTCCCGGGTTGTACGCTCAGGGTGCGGCGCCCGGAGGCGCTGGCGGCTGCGGAGGCGGTCTTCGCCGCGCTCAAGCTCGAGCCGGTGACGATCAGCGACCCCGTCTGCTGCGGGTATCCGGCCGCTGTCGCTGGGAGGGAGGAGCTGGTGGCCCAAGCCGCCCGGGCCGTGCAGGCCGCCCTGGCAAAGGCCGGGGCAAGGACCCTGGTCACGGGCTGCCCCCACTGCGCCCACACTCTTACCGCAGGCTATGCCCAGGCAGGCTGCCGGCTGGAGGCTGAGGTCACACCGTTCGCGGTCTTCATCCACGACCTCATCCCCAGCAGCCCGCCGGCCGCAACGACCTATGCCTGCCACGACCCCTGCACCCTGGCCAGGGGGTTGAACCAGGGCGACGCCATCGGCCGGCTGCTCGGCCGGATGGGGCTGGCCGCCGTGCGGCCGCCACGCCGGGCAGGCGCTGACACCCGCTGTTGCGGGGGAGGGGAGCTGTTCAGCTTGCGGAGCCCAGATGTGGCCGCAGCCATCGCCGCCCGGCGCGGGGCTGAACTGAAGCTGGGACCAACCGACGTGATCACAGCCTGCCCCTTCTGCCACGAACTGTTGGCGGCTGCGATGCCCGGCCACCGGCTGTGGGACATCGCCGAGGTGGTGCTGGCGTGGATGACCTGACCCGCGCTGTCACGAGGCGGTTGCGCAGCGCCGGGTACCAGGATGTGGCCGTGGACTGCAGGGACGGGGTCGCGGCCTTGGCTGGCACGCTACTGCACTGGGAGGCAGTGGTGGAGGCAGGGCACATCGCCGCGGAGACGCCCGGCGTGCGGTCAGTGTACAGCGAGCTGACCTGTCCCGGGGTTGACCTGCCCAAGCTGCCCGCGGCCCGCCGGCGGCCCCAGTCGCCCTTGTGCCGGGAGCCTTGGGACGTGGTCGTGGTCGGGGCAGGGGTGACGGGTTGCAGCGTCGCCAGGGAACTGGCCCGGTATGACCTGAGGGTGATCGTGGTCGAGGCGGGGGACGATGTGGCGGGCGGGGCCACCCGGGCCAACAATGGCACTGTCCACTGCGGCCTGGATCCCTTGCCCGGGTCGCTGAAGGCGAAGCTCAACGTCCAGGGCAACGCCATGTACCCTGGGCTCTGTGCCGAACTTGGGGTGTCCTACCGCGTCCCGGGCCTGCTGGGCGTGGTCAGGTCCGCCGACGAGCTGTTCCTGTTGGATCTGGTCCTGGCCAGGGCGGCGGAGAACCGGGTGCCCGGCGTGGTGGCCCTGCGCGGGGCGGAGGCGGTGCGCTCCCTCGAGCCGACCCTGGGTGGGGAGATCGCAGGTGGGTTCTACTCCCCGACCACCGGGGCCGTGTCGCCCTACGGCTTCACCTTGGCCTGCGCCGAGCAGGCCGCCGCCAACGGCGTCAGCTTCCTCTTGGACACAGCCGTGACCGGCGTCGCAGTCCATGCGGGCAGGGTGCGCGGGGTGAGGACCGAGCGCGGCCTGCTGGAGGCTAGCTGGTGCGTGAACGCCGCTGGGGTCTGGGCCGACCTGATCGCGGCCAGCGCAGGCTGCCGGGAGTTCACCATCCACCCGCGTCTGGGCGAGATGTTCGTGTTCGATGTCAGGGCCCGCGGACACAGCCGTACCATCATCACCCCCTTCGGGCTGGCCCAGGATGAGTACACCAAAGGGGGCGGGGCGGGCCCGTCGGCTTGCGGCAACCACATCTGGGGCCCCACCGCCGTCGAGACCTGGGAGCGCCGTCTGACGCCCACCAGCCGGACAGGGAGGGCCAAGGTGGTGGCCAAGTTCGGCGAGCTGCTACCCGGCGCTGACCCTGCCGACATCATCGCCGCCTATGCCGGGCTGCGGGCAGTGACCTACACAGAGGACTTCCATATTGCCCATGCCCGCGGCGCCGGCGGACTGGTCAACGTGGCGGGGATGCAGTCGCCCGGTCTGGCCGCGGCCCCGGCTGTGGCCCTGGAAGTGATCAGGCTCTTGGGCGAAGGGGGCCTGCCGCTTCGCCTGCGGCGGCACTACGCACCCCGGCCGACTCCCCCTCCCCGGTTCAGCGAGTTGGCTGACGGGGAGCTGCTGCAAGCCTTGATCAGGACCGACCCTGCCTGGGGCCGGGTGGTGTGCCGGTGCGAACAGGTCACCGAGGCCGAGGTCAAGGCGGCCATGCAGGGCCCCTTGGGGGCCCGCAGCGTGGACGCGGTCAAGCGGCGCACCCGGGCCGGCATGGGCCGTTGCCAGGGGGGGTTCTGCGGCTACCGCGTGGCGACGCTCTTGCAGGAACGGTTCGGTGCAGTCACTAAGGCGGGCGATGGCAGCCCATGGCTGGCGGGGGTGATCTCCCATGGGACCTGAAGTGGATGTGGCGGTGGTGGGGGGCGGCCCGGCCGGGCTGGCCGCGGCCGTGGCTGCAAAGGAAGCTGGTGCGGCCTCGGTGGTCATCCTGGAACGGGAGGAATGCCTGGGGGGGATCCTGCCGCAGTGCATCCATACCGGGTTCGGGCTGGCACGCTTTGGCGAGGACCTCACTGGGCCTGAGTATGCCGAGCGCTATGCCGGCTTGGCGGCTGAGGCCGGCGTGGAGGTCCTGCTCGGCACCACTGTGCTGGGGCTGGCCCCCGGACCTGTCCTGCGGGCTGTCAACCCGTCCGTCGGCCTGTTCAAGGTACATGCGCGGGGAGTCGTGCTGGCCATGGGCTGCCGCGAACGTACCCGGGTCCAGGCAGGCATAGGCGGCACGCGGCCGGCGGGCGTGTTCACGGCTGGGGTGGCCCAGCGATACCTGAACATCGAGGGCTGCCTGCCCGGGCAGAGCGCGGTGATTGTGGGCTCAGGCGATGTGGGGCTGCTGCTCGCCCGGAGGCTGACCCTGTGTGGGGCTAGGGTGGCAGGGGTGTACGAGCAGCTCCCCTATGCCAGCGGCCTGATGCGGAACGTGGTCCAGTGCCTCCACGACTTCGGCATCCCCCTCCACCTGTCCCACACGGTGCTGGAGGTTCACGGCCGGGGGCGGGTGGAGGCTGTGACCGTGGCGCAGGTCACGGAAGGGCGTCCGGTGCCGGGCAGCGAGACTGTCGTGCCGTGCGACAGCTTGGTCGTCTCCGTCGGGCTCATCCCGGAAAACGAGCTTACCCGCAGCGCCGGCGCACTGATGGACACCGCCACGGGTGGGCCGGTGGTGGACAGCCGCTACCGCACTACCCTGCCGGGCGTGTACGCCTGTGGCAACGTGGTCCACGTGCACGATCTGGTGGACCACGTCTCGGCCGCGGCGGCGGTGGCCGGCGCCGACGCTGCCCGGCCTGCCGCCGGACCGGCTGTGCCCATCGTGGCCGGGGACAACGTGAGGTATGTTGTGCCTCAGCGCTTGGTTACGGGGACGCCGGTGCGGGTATACTGCCGCGTCGTCAGGCCCCAGCGGGATGTGGAACTCGCCGTCTGTTGCGGCAGCCGGGTCATCGGCCGGCGCCGGGAGGCGGCGGTGCGCCCACCCGAACTCCTGTGCCTCGATCTGCCCGCCCAATCCCCCGACGAGCTGACGGGGCCTGTCGTCGTGAACTGCCATCCCCGGGAGGTGGCCTGAATGGGTTGTACCGAACTTACCTGCATCCTGTGCCCCCAAGGGTGTCAGCTGACAGTGGCCGGCCGGGACGGGGAGTGGACCATAGCAGGCAACGCCTGTGCCCGTGGCGAAGGGTACGCCCTGAGTGAGGCCACCGATCCCAGGCGGGTCGTCACGGCCACCATCGCCGTCACGGGAGCCGTCATCCCGCGCCTGCCGGTGCGCACGGCGGGGGCGGTGCCGAAGGGGTGTGTGCTGCCGTTGGTGCGTGAGCTTCACCGCTTGACCCGGTCCGCACCAGTGCGGCTGGGGGAGATCATCCTGCCCGACGCCCTCGGCACGGGCGTCGCCGTGGTGGCTTCCCGGTCCTTGCCGGCAGGGTGAGGCCGAGGCTTCAGGCCTCAGGGAGCCGGACAGTACAGATGTTTGGTCGAGAGCTTGGGAAGAGGGGGTCAGTCAGATGTCCATGCTGATACCGCCGTCACTGCTGCGCAAGGTGTACCTGACCGGCAGCCTGGTGAACGGCCCTCAGGGCTTCTCCTTCACCCTGAAGAACACCATCGCCCGGGGCACCCTGCAGGGCCTGGCGGCCCTCGCCATTGACGGCGAGGAGATCCCGGTGGGCCAAGTCAAGCTGGAGCGTGAGGGGGAGGTCACCGCAGCCGATGCCATCACCCCCGCGGCCCCGTGGGTGTTCCCCGTCAACACCCCGGTGCAGGTGACGATAGCGGGCAAGAACCTGTCCCCAGGGGAACACGCCCTCAAGGTCGGCCTCACCCTCAAGGAGTTGGGGAGCATCGTCCTGGAAGTCAGGGACACACTGGTGGGGGAGTGAGCCACCTCCCGGTTGAACCGACCGGGGTCTGGTCCCCTGCAGGGAGGGCACAAGGAAAGGGCCCCGCGGTCAGCGGGACCCTTATCCGTTGCCGGTTACTTGCCGAAGTAGGCGCGAATGCCGTTGCATAGGCCGATGGCAGCTTTGCTGCGGTAGGAGTCGGTCAATAGCACCTGCTCTTCCTGCGCGTTGGAGATGAAGCTGATCTCCACCAGGGCGGCGGGCATGGCCGCGTTCCTGAGGACGTGGAAGTTGGCTGTGAACAGCCCCAAGTCCTTGGCCCCCGTAGTCTTGATGATCTCCCGCTGGAGGATGGTGGCGAGCTCTTGCGTGCCACGGTCGGCCTGATAGTAGGTCGCGGTCCCGTGCCAGCTGCTGTAGGACGACCAGTTGTTGTGGAGGCTGATGAACAGCTGGGCCCCGCTGGCGTTGGCGCTGAGCATCCTGGCTTCCAGCTGGCCGGCGGACGGTCGCGACGGCGACCTGGGCGTGATGTTCGTGGTTCTGGTCATGGTGACCTTGGCCCCTTCGGCCACCAGCAGGTCCCGTAGCTTCAGACCGATCGCCAGCACATTGTGGTCTTCTTGAGTCCCAGCCGGTCCGCGGGCGCCGCTGTTGCCCCCGTGGCCCGGATCGACGGC
The DNA here is from genome assembly GCA_040755005.1 of Bacillota bacterium. Classification (GTDB taxonomy): domain Bacteria; phylum Bacillota; class Sulfobacillia; order JBFMBV01; family JBFMBV01; genus JBFMBV01. The sequence continues at coordinate 797 of JBFMBV010000047.1, read as the reverse complement.
GATGTGCCGCCCAGCCAGCCGCTTAAGGGGCTGGGGCGCCGGGGCCGGGGCAGGCGCAGGTGCCGGGACCACAGGCGTTGTGGGCGGTTCAGCCGTCGGCGGGGTAACGCGCGGCTGCCCGGGAGGTACTCCCCTAGACGTAAGCGGCAGGGAGGCTTGTTTCCGGGCAGGCGGGCGGGGCTGAACCGGCGTAGCCACAGAGGCAGCCTCAACCGGCGGCGCCGGCGGCTCCAGACTGCCGGCAAACAGCTTGTCCAGCTCAATGGCATGCCTGGCCGGGTGGGTGACCGTGAGTGCGCCGCCAAGCGCTGTGATCAGCACGGATAAGACGATGACTGGGATGAGGCTGCTATTCAGTCTGGTCAGCCCGGGCCACCTCCAGGTCACATAATGAGCCTAGGCATAAGTATAAACGTTAGCCAGGCTTTATGTAACCCTGGGAAAACTGGAAATGGGCACGCTGTCCGGCGGGCTCACTCACGGTCATCCAACGTTATGTCAGCTAGCTCTGGAGGGGCGCGGACGATGAGGCCGGTGACCAGGTGGCTGTTGCTCGCAGCGGGCTCTGTCGCGCTAGCCCTCGGGGTGCTCGGGCTGTTCCTGCCCCTGTTGCCGGCCACGCCCTTCCTGTTGTTGAGCGCGGCGTGCTATAGCCGGAGCTCCGAGCGGTTTTACCGGTGGCTTGTCAACCACCGGGTGCTCGGCACCTATATCAGGAACTACGTGGAGCGTCGGGGAGTGACCATGCGGGCTAAACTTTACACCTTGGGCGTCCTGTGGACGACCATGCTCATCTC
>JBFMBV010000046.1:0-9298 GCA_040755005.1 Bacillota bacterium | reverse complement strand
CACTTGTTGAAGACCAGCACCCGGCCCTCCTCGCGGAACGCCATCAAGTTCCGGTCCTGCTTGCAGCCGCGCAGGTCATCCAGCATCTGCTCGATGAGTTCCTCCTGGAACGCCGGGTCTTCGTCCAAGCCGGCCTCACCCCGGTCGATGACGAGGTCTTCGCCGTAGGCATCCCTCACCACGGCGATGATAAGCGCCAGTTCCTGCTGAACCAGGGAGGCGACGTCGCGGGTCAGTTCGATGGAGGTGACGGTGCCCAGTTCTTCCGAGCGCAGCTCGCAGATGCTGTAGGGGCGCCGTTCCAGCATGGCGTAGGCGTCCAAGCTCCGGCGCAGCAGGCTCTCGAGACGTGTGAACTCGTCTTCCGACAGGAGTCTGGTCAGGAGGAAGGACAGCCGCATGGTCTGCCTGCGCTGGTCGTAATGGAGGGTAGCGAGCTCAGGGTACCGGACAAGGATGGAGATAAGGAGGCCGACGCTGTTATTGCTGTGCTCACTCGGAGTGCCGTTGATTGGTCACCCCTCCTCTCGATACGGTTAGGATTCCCCACCGCCCGCCCGATTCCTCCTCTAGGCAACAGGAGGGGGCGCGCCGATCGGACGGCCCGCCCCCCCGTTTGTTACTAGAGATCAACGTGCGTACTCGATGGCCCTGGTCTCGCGGATTACGGTCACCTTGATCTGACCCGGATAGTCGAGTTCCGCTTCGATCTTCTTCACAATGGCCCGGGATAGGTTCACCGCTGCCAGGTCGTCGATACGCTCCGGCTTGACGATGATCCGGACTTCCCTGCCGGCCTGGATGGCATAGGACTTGTCGACGCCTTCAAACTCGTCGGCGATGGCCTCCAACTTCTCCAGTCGCTTGATGTATGACTCCAGGGTCTCGCGGCGTGCGCCCGGCCTGGCTGCCGAGATGGCGTCCGCAGCCTGGATCAGCACCGCCTCGACCGACTTGGGGTCCACGTCACCGTGGTGGGCTGCCACGGCATGGATCACCTCAGGGGACTCCCGGTACTTCTTGGCCAGGTCCACGCCGATGGCTACGTGCGTCCCCTCGACCTCATGGTCGACCGCCTTGCCGATGTCGTGGATGAGTCCCGCCCGCTTGGCCAGGGCTACGTCGGCTCCAAGCTCGGCCGCCATCCCAGCGGCCAGGAACGCTACCTCCAACGAGTGCTTGAGCACGTTCTGCCCGTAGCTGGTCCTGAACTTGAGCCGGCCAAGGAGTTTGACCAGCTCCGGGTGGAGTCCGTGCACGCCAGCGTCAAAGGTGGCGCGCTCGCCCTCTTCGCGGATCTGAGCGTCGACATCCTTCTGGACCTTCTCCACCACCTCTTCGATGCGGGCGGGGTGGATGCGGCCGTCCACGATGAGCCGTTCCAGGGACAGCCTGGCGACCTCCCGGCGCACCGGATCGAAGCCCGAGAGGATGACCGCCTCGGGCGTGTCGTCGATGATGAGGTCGATGCCCGTCAGGGCCTCCAGGGTACGGATGTTGCGGCCTTCGCGGCCGATGATGCGCCCCTTCATCTCATCGTTGGGCAGCGCAACCACGGACACGGTCGCCTCAGCCACGTGGTCGGCGGCGACGCGCTGGATCGCCAGGGAGATGATGTCCCGGGAACGCTTGTCCGCTTCTTCCTTAGCCTTTAACTCAATGTCGCGGATCATGGCCGCGGCATCCTGGCGGATGTCCTCTTCGATGCTGGAGAGAAGCAACTGCCTGGCTTCCTGGCTAGTCAGTCCGGAGACCCGTTCGAGTTCAGCGACTTGCTTCTGATGCAGCCCGGCCAGATCCTCCTGGGCCTTAGTCAGGTCGCGGTCCTTCTGGGCCAGTCCCTCTTCCTTGCGTTCCAGCTGCTCGACCTTGCGGTCCAGGGTCTCCTCCTTTTGCAGGAGCCTGCGTTCAGTCTTCTGCAGCTCAGCCCGGCGTTCCCGCGTATCCCGTTCCAGGTCCTGACGCATGCGGTGGACTTCCTCTTTGGCCTCCAGCACGGCTTCGCGCTTCTTGGCCTCCGCCTCTTTCCTACCTTCGTCCAAGAGGCGTTGCGCTTCGCGCTCCGCTGACATGATCTTGGCTTCGGCGAGGACCCGCCGGAGCAGGTAGCCTCCGCAAAAGGCCGCAACAAGGAGGATGGGCACTGTGATGAAGGGTGACAGAGTGCCGATGATGTTTCACCTCCCTGAGGGGTTGCCCCGTTGTCCTGTCAGACAAACAGCAAGGCCGAGCTAGGTACTCGGCCTGTTCAGCACCACGTATTCCGTTATCCACGTCCTACGCACACGCAACAGCGAGCCGGGTCTCACTGGCCCGCCGCATCTATCCTAAACACCGCACGGAAGCTCGTGGTTGAAGGCGCTTTCCCTCCAGGATATTGTACGGTACTCGCAACTTATTGTCAAGTTTAGCACAGGCTCTGCTGCAGATCATCCTTCCTCCTCACTGGTGGACGCCACGGGCTTCAGGACCCCCAGGCTGAGCTTCTCGCGGACCTTCGCTTCCAGCTCCTTCACCATGGCCGGGTTCGCCCTGAGGAACTCGCGCACGTTCTCGCGGCCCTGGCCCAGGCGTGTATCGCCGAAGGAGTACCACGCGCCCGCCTTAACGATGATGTCGTGGTCGGTGGCGATGTCCACGAGAGCGCCCTCGCGGGAGATGCCTTCCCCGTACAACAGGTCGAACTCGGCCTGCCGGAAGGGCGGGGCGACCTTGTTCTTGACCACTTTGACCCGGACCCTCGTTCCCACCAGTTCATTGCCCTGCTTCAGTGTCTCGATCTTACGCACATCCAGCCGGACGGAGGCGTAGAACTTGAGCGCCCTGCCGCCGGGCGTGACCTCGGGGTTGCCGAACATCACCCCGACCTTTTCGCGGATCTGGTTGATGAAGATGGCGATGCACCGGGACTTGGCAATGGCGCTGGTCAGCTTGCGCAGGGCCTGGGACATGAGCCTGGCCTGGAGCCCCATATGGGCGTCGCCCATGTCGCCCTCAAGCTCGGCCCGAGGCGCAAGGGCGGCCACGGAATCGATGACCACCACGTCGACGGCGCCGCTCCTCACCAGCGCCTCGCAGATCTCCAGGGCCTGTTCCCCTGCGTCCGGCTGGGAGATGAGCAGGTTGTCGATGTCGACGCCCAGCCGCCGGGCGTAGTGGGGGTCGAGGGCGTGCTCGGCATCGATGAAGGCCGCGGTGCCGCCGAGTTTCTGGGACTCGGCCACAATGTGCAGGGCCACTGTGGTCTTGCCCGAAGACTCGGGCCCGAAGATCTCCACGACCCGTCCCCGCGGGATGCCGCCGACGCCAAGGGCTACATCCAGGGCAAGGCAGCCCGTGGGCACCACGTCGATGACCAGTTTCTGGGTGGCCTCGCCAAGCTTCATGACGGCACCTTTGCCAAACTGCTTCTCGATCTGGTTAAGAGCCAGGTCGAGGGCCTTCTTCTTCTCGAGCACGGCGGTCCCTCCTTGACATGTCACCGGTGGTCTCGGGGAACTTGGACACGCTCTCAGTCAATTCTACCACTGGGGGGGACGGGGTACAATCACCGCCCTGCCCCGGGCAAGGGGACAACCGCCTGCCGGGTGTAGACCGGGCCTGCTGGCCGCAGGTCGCTGCGGTAGAGCACAAACTCGTCGACACGCTGGCTGGCCGCGAGCTGCCCTGCAGCGATGGCGGTCGCCAGGGCTTCCCCCCCGTAAGACGTCCGCCGCCTGCCCAGGGTCACATGGGGGCTGAAGGACCGCTCCTCCCGCGGGAACCCTAAGCCCGCAGCCGCCTGCTCCACCCGGGCGGCGAGCGCCGCTGCCTCCTTTGCCCCTGTGTATACGCGGGCCCACACCACCCGGGGCGCGCCGCTGCCCGGGAAGCTCCCGAGCCCGTCGAGGCTGAGGGTGAAAGCCTGGGCACCTGCCGCCGCCTTAGTGAGGGCGGCCGTGAGCGTCTCGATGCGGCCGGCCTCCACTTCCCCGAGGAACTTCAGGGTGAGGTGCAGGTTCTCCTCCTCCACCCACTTCACGTCGGCCCCGGTGGCCGCCAGCCGCTTCGCCGCCGCGGCGAGGGCGGCGCGGACGCACTGCTCCAGGGCGATGGCGATGAACAGGCGCAACTGCGGGAACACCTCCGTCTAGAAACCTTTAAGGCGCCTGTAGAGGGTGAACAGCAGGTCGGCGACGGACCGCTCCCTGACCTGGTCCCGGTCGCCAGCGTACAGACGCGGCCACGCCGTCGCCTCGCCAGTATCAGCCAGGGCAAGCCAGACGAGGCCCACTGGTTTGGAGGGGGTGCCGCCGTCGGGGCCGGCGATGCCGGTCACGGCCAGACCGACGTCCGCCGCCAGGCTGGAGCGTACCCCTGCCGCCATGGCCAGGGCGACAGCCTCGCTCACCACCCCTTCGCGGTGGATGAGGCCCGCCGGCACGCCGAGGACATGCTGTTTCACGGAGTTGTCGTAGGCCACGACCCCCCCGCGGTAGTAGGCCGAACTGCCCGGCACCGCGGTGATGGCGGCGCCCAGGAGGCCTCCGGTGCACGACTCGGCCGTGGCAAGGGTCAGGGCTGACCTAGCCAACGCACGTCCGGCGGCATGGGCCAAGGTTTCCTCCCCTGCCCCGTACACATGGGGCCCGAGGCGCACCAACACCTCGGCCTCCAGCGGGGCCAGGAGGGCACAGGCCTGATCCCTGCCGGCGGCCCTGGCGGTCAGACGCAGGGCGACTTGCCCCGACCCGGCCAGGGGCGCCAGGGTGGGGTTCTCCGCTGCCATCAGGTCGGCCAGCCTGGTGTCCACCTCGGCTTCGGGCAGGCCCGCCACCCGCAGGACCCGCGAGAGGATGACCTGGCCTGAGCGGTCGCCCAGCTTCGGCTCGACCTCGCTCTCCCATACGGCCTTCAGCTCCCGCGGCGGTCCGGGGAGCAGGATGAGCAGGCGATCCCCACCTTCCCACCACACGCCAGGCGCCGTGCCCGCTGAGTTGAACAGCGGGAGGGCCCCTTGGGGCGCCAAGGCCTGCCTGCGGTTGGCGGCGTCAAGTCCCCTGCCCCGGGCCGCGAAGAAGGCCTCCAGCCAGGCGACGGCCTGGGGATCTTCCACCAGCTCCACGCCGAGGGCCCGGGCCGCTGCGGCCCGGGTCACGTCATCCCCGGTCGGGCCCAAGCCCCCGGTGGCGATGACGATGGGTGCACCGGCGACAGCCTCCCGGAGGGCTGCTTCTGCCCGCTGCGGATTGTCCCCCACCGTGGTGCGGCGGTAGACCGAGACCCCGAGGGCCGCCAGCCGCCGCGACAGGTAAGAGGCGTCAGTGTCGTCGATCTGTCCCAACAGGAGCTCGGTGCCGATGCTGACGATCTCAGCCCGCACGGGCTCATCCCTCCCGGGAGCAGTCTTTGTCAGGCTCAGGACTTCGCCCTGGGAGCCAGCATGACCTCCTGCCTGGCCCGGGTGGGAGAAGGCGAAGCGTAATGGCCGGGTCATCACGCCATCAGTCTGCGGAACTCGCCGCCGTCCATGTGTTCGCGGTCCAAGAGGCACTCGCTGATCGATTTGAGGGCGTCCCGGCGGGGCTCAAGCAGGCTGCGGACCACCGCTTCCCGCTCGCGCAGGATGTCCCGTACCGTCTCGTGCATCACTTCGTCGGGGACCGAGGCCGGGTCGATGACTCCCAGGCCCGACAGCCCGGCCGTGACGATGTGCTTGGCGTGACGGGCGGCCTCCTGAAAGTCATACTCCGCCCCGGTGCTGCGTTGCCCAGTCAGCAGTTCCTCGGCCAGGGCCCCCGCCAGCAGCACGTCGATGTCGCGCGCCAGGTCGGCCTTAGTGGCCAGGTAGGTGTCCTCAGGTGGGGACTGGCGCACGTGCCCCAGGCTGCGGCCCCTGGAGGCGATGGTGATGGTGGCCACCGACCCCGGCCGGGTGGCCTCGCTGACCAGGGCGTGGCCCGTCTCGTGGATGGCGATGCGCAGCCGTTCTTCCTCGCCCGGGCGCCTGTCCAGCCGCTCGCCCATGATCACCTTGGTCAGGGCCTCGTGCAAGTGACGGGCGGTGATGTGCTCCGCCTTTTCCCGCAGGGCCATGATGGCCGCTTCGTTGGCCATGCTCTCCAAGTGGGCTCCGGAAAAGCCGAAGGTCGCGCCAGCCAAGGCCTCCAAGTCCACATCGGGAGCCAGGGGCTTGTTGCGGCAGTGCAGCTTGAGGATGGCGACCCGGCCTTCCTTGTCGGGCAGATCCACCTGGACCAAGCGGTCGAAGCGGCCCGGCCTCAGCAAGGCGGGGTCGAGCAGGTCCGCCCGGTTGGTGGCGCCAATCACTAGGACGCGCACTGGGTCGCTGTCGTGGATGCCGTCCATCTCGGTGAGCAGGGCGTTCAGGGTCTGGTCGTACTCCAGATGGCTGCTGTGTTGACCCCGCTTGCCGCCCAGGACATCCAGCTCATCGATGAAGATGATGGCATGCTCGCGGCGTTCTGTCCTGGCCCGCTCGCGGGCGTCCCGGAACAGCCCACGGGTGCGCTGCGCCCCCACCCCTGCCCAGATCTCCACGAAGTCGGAGCCGCAGGCCGATAGGAAAGCGGCGTCGGTATGGGTCGCCGCAGCCTTGGCCAGCATGGTCTTGCCGGTGCCCGGAGGACCAGTGAGGAGGATCCCCTTGAGCGGCCGGATGCCGAGCCTCGCCAGGGCCTTCCTGTCCTTGGTGAAATCGAGGGCTTCCAAGAGCTCCTTCTTGGCTGTGGCCTGCCCGCCGATGTCGTCGAAGCGGATGGGTTGCGGCCGGCTTGGGTTGCCGATGGCCACGGCCTTGCCTGGCAAGCCCTTGGCACCGATGGCTTGCTTGAGGAACAGGAACAGCACAGCCAGGAACACCACCGGCAGGACGTTGTAGCCTTGCCAACCCGCGAAAGCGACCACGGCGAGGCCAGCGCCGACCAGCGCCTCGATCACCTCGGCCCACCTCCCTGCTGCGCGCGGGCGAAGGTCCGGTGCAGATAAAGCCCGCCGTCTTGGGCCTGCAGGTAGACAGTCTCAGGGGTCACCGACACCTTGGCGGTAATCTGCACCTGTGCGGCCGCCTCCGCCACTGCTGTGGCGAGGGCGGTGAAGGTGCCAAGCTCGAGGGACTCATACAGCTGGAAGTGGACCTGATGCAGGAAGGCTTCGAGGGTGAGGGAGAGGTCATCGCGCGGCTGGACCGACAACTGCAGGCCTGGCGCGACGGCGCGGAGTTCCTTCAGGAGCTGGTGATGGGCGGCGGCCAGGTCGGGCACGGGACCGAAGTCGATGGTGACCCGTAACCAGTTGCCGCCGCGTTCCAGGTCATAGCCGCCCGGCCCCGCCCAGTCGGCGAGGACGCGCTCAAGCGGACGGTTTTGGGAGCGGTCAACATAGAGGTGCTGTCCAGCGTACAGCAACCCAAAGGTGAGCAAAGCCGTCACGACGACCACAACGATGCGCTTGGGCTGTAGACCCATGCCTTTCATCCCATCCAGCGGTCAGATATGTTGACATAAGTATAGCACACTGAGGGGAGCTGCTGAATGCGATCTTACAGGCAGTTGTGGCCAAAGCAGGCCGGCCTATCTCAGGTTATGCAAACTAAGGTTGGGATGCGGCTGGAAGCACGCGGGCGTGCAGATCATAGGCAGAGGCGGCGGTGATCTGGGCCTCAACGATTCGGCCAGCCAGACCGGCCGGACAGTCAGCCAGCTGTACGGCGCCATCGGCTTCGGGCGCCTGGCGTCCTAGGCGGCCCCAGCCGGCGGGGCCGTCCCGCTCCACCAGTACGGTTAGGACTCGGCCGATGAGCGCCTGGTTGTGGGCTAGGGCGATGGGCTGCTGTGCCCTGAGGAGCTGGCCCCGCCTGCGGCGGGCTACGGCTGCAGGAACCTGATCCGCCCGGGCCGCCGACCTGGTGCCCTCCTCGCGCGAGTAGGCGAAGACCCCAACATGATCGAGGCGGGCTGCGGAGATGAAGTCGAGCAGTTCGGCGTGGTCAGCGGCGGTCTCGCCTGGATGGCCGGAGATGAAGGTCGAACGCAGCACGGCCCCGGGGACGGCCGCCCTGATGTCCCGGATGAGCGCCTCCATGCGGGGCCTGTCCCCGGCCCTGCCCATGGCCCTGAGCACAGACGCAGAGACATGTTGGAGAGGCAGGTCGAAGTAAGGCAGCAGCCTCCGCCCGTGGGCGAAGGCGTCCAGCAGCCCGGCGGTGATGCCTGCAGGGTGGAGATAGAGGACCCTGAGCCACGCGGCGCCGACGTCCTCCAGGTCCCGCAGCAGCGCAGCGAGGGTGGCCGGCCCGGGCAGGTCGTGGCCATAGCCGCTGCTGTCCTGGGCCACCAGCACGAGCTCCTTGACACCCATTCCCACCAGCTGTCGGGCTTCGGCCAGGATGTGTTCAGGCCGCCGGGACCGGTAACGTCCACGGATGTCTGGGATGACGCAATAGCCGCACCGGTGGTCACACCCGTCGGCGATGCGCAGGTAGGCGTACCCCTTCGGCGTGGTCAACAGGCGCGGCGGCGATCCAGCTTCCGCCTGAATGCAGCCCGGTGCATCCACCACTCCCGGCCGTTCTCCGCCCAGGGCGCGTTCCACGGCCTGGACGATGCGGGGGCCCCCCTCCACCCCCACGACCCCATCGACTTCCGGCAGGTCATGCAGCAGGTCGGCGGCATAGCGCTGGGGCAGGCAGCCTGCCACCAGCAAGGCCCGGCACCGGCCGTGGCGTTTGGCTTCGGCCAGCTCCAGGATGACCCCGATGGCCTCGCGTTTCGCCTCGTTGACGAAGGCGCAGGTGTTCACCACGATGATGTCGGCTTCCCGGGCCTCCCCGGTCAGGACGAAACCCGCCTGCGCCAAGCTGGCCAGCATCTCTTCGGAGTCGATGCGGTTCTTGGCGCAGCCGAGGGAGACCAAGTGGACGGTCCCCGTCACCTGGGGTCCGCCTCCAGCACCCGCCGGTAGTAGTCCTCGTACAGCCCGATGATCCCTTCCGCCGCGAACAGCTCGCAGGCCCGCCGACGTGCCGCCCGCCCGAGCTCTTGCCTGAGCTCGGGATCCTTGAGGATGGCCCGGACACTTGCGATGAAGGCCGGGGCGTCATCCACGGCGCACAGGTACCCGGTCTCCCCATCTGCCACCACCTCCGGCAGGCCTCCTACCCGGCTGCACACGACCGGCACCTCGCAGGCCATGGCCTCCAGGGCTGCCAGTCCGAAGCTCTCCTGGGTCGAGGGCAGGAGGAACACGTCGGCCAGCGAGCAGACCTCCACCACCCGATCCAGGGTGCCCAAGAAGTGCA
>JBFMBV010000045.1:0-10966 GCA_040755005.1 Bacillota bacterium | reverse complement strand
GTGGTATTCTAGTCATAAGGTCTGGGCTCTCCCTTCAGCCCCCTGGCAGGGGCGTAGTGTGGTGTCATTCAACCACTAGGGTAGCTCAGACCGATTCACTTTTACAGATATTCTAGGACATCACCCCTCTCTGGTTCCGTAATACCGCTCGATCTTGTCCCTAGTGCCCTTGGGGTCTTCATCTCCCACCTCCCTTTTAGATACGTGTTCTATGGGCCGATTTCGCTTCTGTTGGGTCGAACTTCCCCTTCTGCGGGTCTGGATATGGTGACTAATGCGTATTGGTGGACGCTGCTCATGTTGGTGCTGGTAGGAGGGCTCTGGTCACGGATGGTAAGGCGTTACGATTCGCCCAAAGCATGATTGGCACTCCCAGAGGGCGTCCGATTGAAGGACTGCCTGACCGTAGCCCGGTCATAGCGAAACGGTAAGCGCACATCGGAAGACCTCCCATATCAAGCTTGACTCGGGCAGCTCTCACAGCAATTCGAGACCCCGCACGCAGGCGGAGTCTCGAATCGTCACGCTCTCAAGCCTACTTGCCGACCACGTCCTTGAGATTCTTGCCAGCCTTGAAGGCCGGCACCTTGCGGGCCGCGATCTTGATTTCTTTGCCAGTGCGCGGGTTCCGGCCCACTCTCGCCGCCCGCTTGCGGATGTCAAAAGTCCCGAAACCAACCAACGACACCTTATCCCCCCGGCCCAGAGCCGTGGCGATCGACTCGAAGACAGCGTCCACCGCCTTGCCTGAGTCCTTCTTGGTGAGCCCGGTCTTCTGGGCGACCTTGTCGATAAGCTCGGCTTTCGTCAACCGACGTCACCTCCTTCCATCACGGGTGCCAATTAGACCATAGCATCGCCAGAACTCGACCTGGCATGACGACACAGGGTATTCTCTGCTCCTAACGGTTTTCCTCCCCTCTGGAAAGAGGGCCGTAAAAAAAAGCGACGCCGCCCCATTGCTGGAGACGGCGTGCCCGGCGGCCTAGATGATGATGCAGATCAGGCCGCCACTCCCCTCGTTGATGATGCGTTGGAGGGTCTCCCGCAGCTTCTGCTGAGCGTTCTCGGGCATTTGGTAGACTTTGTTTTGGATGCCCTCCCTGACCAGGTCGTGCAGGGGCTTGCCGAAGATGTCCGAGTCCCAGATCTTCTTGGGATCATCCTCGAACCGCTCCATCATGTACCTGACCAGTTCCTCGCACTGCTTTTCGGTGCCGATGAGCGGCGTAACCTCTGTCTCTACATCGGCCCGGATGAAGTGGAGCGATGGCGCGCTGGCCCGCAAGCGTACCCCGAAGCGTCCGCCCTGCTTGATCAGCTCGGGCTCCTCAAAGGTCATGTCGTCCAGGCGTGGGCTGACCACGCCATACCCGCCCTCCCTGACCTCCTTCAGGGCTGAGGAGATGATGTCATACTCGCGTTTGGCGTAGACATAGTCGCGCATCAGCTTGATCAGGACGTGCTTGCCTGCCACTTCCACGCCGCAGATCTCGGTCAGTACGGTGTCGAACAGGTCCTCACGGGCCGCCATTTCTAGTTCCGCTACGCCTGTGCCCAACCGCATCGTCTTCAGGGTCACGTCCGCGACGATGTCCAGCCCGGACAGCCGTGTGATCGCGCCCTCCACGTCACGCAGCCGCTTGATGCCTGCCGCGACCTGGCCTACGGCCTCCTCGAACTGCCCCCGCAACCAGTGTTTGGGGGCCAGCTCCTGGATCCACTGGGGGATGTCGATCTTGACCTCGCGGACCGGGAACTCGTACAGCACCTGCTCCAGGACGATGTAGACGTCCTCTTGGGTCAGGTCTGCACAGTCAACGGGGATCACGGGTACGTCGTAGCGCGCTTCCATCCGTTCGGCCAGTTCACGCGTCTCCTGTGCGTAGGGGTGCCTGCTGTTGAGGATGACCACGAAGGGCTTGCCCATGTTCCTGATCTCGCTGACTACCCTGTCTTCCGCCTGCATGTAGTCGTCGCGGGGGATGTCGGTGATGGAGCCGTCGGTCGTCACCACCAGGCCGATGGTGGAATGCTCGCTGATGACCTTCCTGGTGCCGATCTCGGCTGCCTCCTGGAACGGGATCTCGTACTCAAACCAAGGTGTGAGCACCATGCGCGGGCCGTCGTCCTCTTCGTAGCCGAGGGCGCCAGTCACGCTGTAGCCTACGCAGTCCACCAGCCTCACCCTCAGGTCGATGTTGTCCCTGATGGTGATGGCGACTGCCTCATCGGGCACGAACTTCGGTTCGGTTGTCATGATGGTCCGCCCGGCGGAGCTCTGGGGCAGCTCGTCCTTGGCCCGCTCGCGTACATTAGCGTCTGCGATATTGGGCAGGACGAGCAGTTCCATGAACTTCTTAACGAACGTGGACTTGCCGGTGCGGACGGGACCGACTACGCCGACGTAAATATCGCCGCCGGTCCGTCTGGCTATGTCCTCAAAGATGTCGAACTTCTCCAAGGTTCTTCCTCCTTTCTCCGGGGTAAGAGGGAAACAGCGGCCGCCGATGCATCCCTCCTCCCCCGCGCCCGCAGGCAAGCGCAACTCAAGCGGACAGGAACCGCACTTCCAATATATGAGGGAAGGGGTTGGGCATTACCAAAATCGGAGCAAAAGGAACAGGCCCCTCGTCAGGGCCTGTGCGCTCATCCCGCAACCGCGTTGCGCTGGGGGACGCTTCTTTAAGTCTGGAACCTTGGGACGACCGGTTCTTCACGCTCCTGGGTCAGCGCCCTGCCCATCAGGCTGCGCACCGCCTCGGCCGGGCTCCTGCCTTCGAACAGCACCGCGTGGAGTTCCAGGCAGATGGGCATATCGACACCGTGGCGCCCGGCCATGTCCTTCGCCACCAGCGTGGTCCTGGTCCCTTCGACCACCATGGGGGTGTCGGCGAGGATGTCTTGCAGCCTCCGACCCTTCCCCAGCGCCACCCCCGTGCGCCGGTTCCGGCTCTGCGGGCCTGTACAAGTCAGGAGCAGGTCGCCCAGACCCGACAGCCCCGCGAAGGTCAGGGCGGAGGCGCCCATGGCCGTGCCTAGGCGAACCAGCTCCGCCAAAGAGCGCGTGATGAACGCCGCGCTCGCATTCTCGCCCAGACCCAGCCCTTCGACCATACCGGCACCGATGGCATAAATGTTCTTCAAGGCGCCGCCGAGCTCGACACCGATGACATCCGCGTTGGTGTAGACTCTGAGCCGCTCGTCCCCGATCAGCCTCTGGGCGTGGGCCATGGTCTCCGGGTCGCTGCTGGCCACCACCGTGGCGCTGACGAGGCCCAGGCCCACCTCCCGGGCGAAGTTGGGGCCGGACAGGGCGCCGAGGCGGCGGTGGCCGGGCAGTTCCTCCTCGAGCACCTCGGTCATACGTCTGCCGGTGCCTTCCTCCAGCCCCTTGGCGAGGCTCAAGACGATGGCCTCGTCTGCGAACCGAGCGCGCAAACCACGAACGGTCCCGCGGACGGCGTGGGACGGCGTGGCCACGCAGACCAGGTCTGCGTCAGCCAGTCCGTCAGGTCCGGCCACCACGTCCACCCCGACCAGGGCGACCCCGGGCAGGTAAACGGCATTCTCCCCCTCGGACCTGAGGGCCCCGGCGTGCTCCTGACGCCTGGGCAAGAGACGCACAGCCAGTCCTTTGCGAGCCAGATGCACGGCCATCGCGGTGCCCCAGCCGCCGGCGCCGATGACGCAGGCGACCGCCTTCATCGTCCTGGGTCCACCTTGACCCGTTCACCTAGCTTGGACTCGGTCCCGGCCAGCAGCCGCGCGATATTGGCGCGGTGGCGGACGAAGATGAAGACCACCGCCATCCAGGCAAACGCACGCAGGGTCCAACCCACGGGCAGGGCCAGCGTGGCTATGCCGAGGGTGAGCGCGGCGCACAGGGATCCCAACGAGACCCAGCGCGTCAGGGCGATCACGCCGACGAACACCCCGACTGCCCAGAGCAGCGGGATGGGAAGCAGAACCGCAGCCACACCGGTCGCTGTGGCCACGCCCCTTCCCCCGGTGAACCCCAGGAAAGGGGACCAGTTGTGCCCAACCACTGCCGCCAGACCTGCCAGCACTCCCCCGGTGACCGGGTCCAGGCCGGCGTAGCGCAGACCGATGAAGGTGGCCAGGCCCCCTTTAGCTATGTCGAGCAAAGCCACAACTGCCGCATACCAGGGACCCAGCACCCTGAGGGCGTTGGTGGCCCCGGTGGCGCCGCTGCCGTACTTGCGCAAATCGATGCCCTTGACACGGCCCATCAGGTAGCCGGTGGGAAAGGAACCTGCCACATAAGCGAGGAGTACGATCAAGCCCGTCTGCACGCCTGGTTCTACCCCCGTCTCTAGCCTTTGCGGAAGAACAACCGGATCGGTGTACCGTCAAACTCAAACTGCTGGCGCAACCGGTTTTCCAGGTACCGCTTGTATGAGAAATGCATTGCCTGCGGGTCGGTCACACGGAAAGCGAACCCGGGAGGGCGGGAAGTGACCTGTTCCACTTGGAGCAGCCGTGGCCGCCTGCCCCCCTCGGCCCGTGGCGGGGTGACCCTCCACGCATCAGTCACGGTGTCCTTGAGTTGCTTGGGGTCGACCCGCTGGGCGTGGGTGGCAGCGATGACGGCAGCAGCTGGCAGTATCTTCCCCACTCTGAGCCCTGTGGCCGCTGAGACGAGCAGGATCTTAGCGTAGGGCACAAACTGCAGGGCTTCGCGGACCCCTGCGGTCACGTCCTCGGCGGTGAGTCCCGCCTCGGCGGCCAGATCCCACTTGTTGACTGCCAACAGCAGGCCCTTGCCAGCTTCCTGGGCATAGCCGATGATCCGCTTGTCCTGTTCCTTGACGGGCTCGTGGGCCTCAAGCACCACGACCGCCACCTGGCAGCGGTCCACAGCGCGCAGGGCACGGACCACGGAGTACCGTTCGATGCCAGCATCCACCCGAGAGCGTTTTCTCAGGCCTGCCGTGTCGATGAGCACGTAGTCACGGCCAGCGCTGGACAGCATGACGTCCACAGCGTCCCGCGTGGTTCCGGGTTCAGCTGACGTAATGACCCGTTCCTCACCTAGGATGGAATTGACCAGGGAAGACTTGCCCACATTAGGGCGGCCAACCACCGCCACATGCACCGCCTCCGGGACAGCCTCCGCCACCGCCTCGGGCAGATGCGCCACGATGGCGTCCAGCAGGTCACCTGTTCCCAGCCCATGGGCTGCCGATACCGGGTAGGGTTGTCCGAGGCCAAGTTCGAAGAAATCCTCGGGGGCACCCTTACCGTCATCGGCCTTGTTGGTGACGAGGAACACCGTCTTGCCGCTACGCCTTACGATGTCGGCCACTTCACGGTCGACGGCGGTCAGCCCTGACTTCACATCGACCACGAGCAGCACCAGATCGGCCTCGTGCACGGCGAGCTTGGCCTGTCTGGCTGTGGCAGCCCTCAAGCCCGTTTCGTCCCCGGGCTCGAGGCCCCCCGTATCCACCAGGGTGAAATCCCTGCCGTTCCAGTCAGTGCGCCCGTAGAGCCTGTCCCTGGTCACCCCGGGCTCAGCCTCGACGATGGACTGCCGCCTCTGGAGCAGGCGGTTGAACAGGGAGGACTTACCCACGTTCGGGCGCCCAACGATGGCAACCACCGGTATCACCGATCCACCTCCCTGATCGACCGCACCAGATCTAGCCCATCCCGGCCGCCGTCCCTGACGGCTCGGCCGGTCTCCCCGGCGACCTGGGCAAGGGTCATCTCGTCCACGAAGCGGTGGCCGCCGAGCAAGGCCGACCCAGGCACCAGGGCAGGCCCCTTGTCCGCCTGGCCCGCCAGGGCTGCGGACACGTCCTTGCCGGCGATGAGGCCGGCCACAGTGACTCCGGGGCCGAACAAGGTGTTGGCCACCGGCTGTACGACGATGGCATATCCCTTGGCCCGCATGGGTTCCAGCACTCGGTGGAGGAGCGGCGCTGCCAGGACACCAGTGACCACTGTCACGGTGTGGCCGCTGCCCTCCGGGACAGCCGGGATTGCCTCCGCCACTTCGTCCGCCAGACTGCGGGCCATGCCGATCCCGTTGGCGAACTGGGGATAGCCTGCGTAGGCCCAAGCAGGAGGCAGCGGTTCGTCAGCCGACAGGTAGATCTCATCGGCCAGCTGTAGCCAGCCCGGCCGGCGGCCGCGCTGGGCCCGCTCCAGTTCAACCAGGGCCGCGGCCCCCTTGCGGTCAAGCGGGACGAGGTGTCCTGCGGGCCGATGGGCCGCCAGCCCTACGGGCACGATGCCGACGCTGACCACGCCATCCCCGAGCGAGTAAAGGTCCGCCAGGGTCCGCTCGAGGACGGCCCCATCGTTGATTCCGGGGCACAGCACGATCTGGGCGTGGATGGCTATCCGGCATGCTGCCAGCCTCCGCAACCCGGACACGATGTCTGAGGCCGCGGGGGACATCAACCGACGGCGGACGGCGGTGTCGGTAGCATGTACCGACACATACAGGGGGCTTAGCCGCTGTTCGGCCAAGCGCCGCCAGTCTGCCGCGGTCAAGTTGTCAAGAGTGATGAAGTTCCCATGCAGGAACGACAGGCGGTAGTCGTCATCCTTCAGGTAGAGGGAGGGCCTCAGCCCAGCAGGCAGCTGATCCACGAAGCAGAACAGGCACTTGTCATGGCAGCGCCTAACCCCGTCAAACAAGGGCTCCGCGAAACTTAGACCCAGGTCTTCAGCGGGGTCTTTCTCCACCTCGACGAGCCACTCGTCCCCCCCGGCCGCCCGCATGTGCAATGTCAGGACCGCGGCGGAGGCATGAAAGCGGTAGTCCAGTTCGTCCCTGAGGAGGCGTCCGGAGATGGCGGTTAGCCGGTCGCCGGGGCGGATCCCGGCCTCGTCCGCCACGCTGCCAGGGCGCACCGCCGTGACCACTCCCCCCGACATGTCCCCCACCTCCCGCGTCACTTCTCCATTATCAGACACCTTTCCTTGTCGGTCAAGGCATTACCCGGTTGTAGGGCAGAGGCGGCCAGGCGGTCATAACAGCGGCGGATGCCATAGGCGCTCATGGGCCTGCCGAGCTTGACCCACCCGAGCTCCCTCGACAGGAAACCACCGACCCTGGTCAAGAGGCCGATGTTCTTCAGGCAGTTCACCAGCACCACGTCCTCGGGTTGCACGCCGTACGCCCTTAGCAGCGACCCGGCGAGCTTCGGCAGCAACGCCTTGGCCGGGCCCGCGCCGAGGATGTACACGTTCCTCCCGTCGGCCCCCTTGCCGGCAAAGAAGATGGTGCCTATCTCAGCTGTGTCCACCCGGTCATACAGCGGCACCGAGGCGATCTCGCGGGAGGAAGGGACGCGGTCGCAGGGCAGCAGGCCTAGGTGGATGGCGGCGGTGACCACCGAGGAGTGGGCGCTGCCGAAGCAGTTGTATACCACGGCCGGCGGAGTACGCTCGCGGGTGGCCACCGGCTCCGGCTTCGCCGCCCGTTCCCGCTCCCGGCGGGCCACAGCGCTGAGGGCCATGTAAGCCAGACGGGTTCCGAAGGTGACGATGCTCCGCCCGGGAAAGACGAGGCCTGCCGACCTTGACAGGAAGCCGCCCAGCATCATCAGGAGGTTGACGCAGGGCATGGTGTCGACGAAGCGAAGTTCATGGGGGTCCACACCCACCACGGCCGCGAGCCCCAGCACGATCCTGGGGACCAGCACAGCATGGCTCTCCCGGCCGAGGATGAAGACCTCATTGCCGGCCTGGTCGACCCCGTAGAAATGCAGGACCCCATGGCCTGCCCTGGTCTGCTTGTCGAAGTAGGGCAACTTCAGCAACTCGACAGCCGAAGGAACCCGGTCCTCCGGCAGCAGTCCCAGGTGAATGGCGGCCGCTGTCACCGAGGAGTGCGCGGCCCCCCAGCAGTGGTAGATGATCTTCAAGCTGCACAGTCCAATCTTAGTGTCGCACGAGAATGAGGACTCCGTTTTCCAGGTCGTGCACCATGCCATCGGTGATACGGCCCAGGAACATAGCGACGCGCTGCCGGGTCGCCTCATCGGGCTCGACAAACACCGGGGCGCCCCCGGCCAGCACCTGCTCGGCCCGCGAGGCCACCACAGCCATGATCTCCCCGGAGATCTGCACCTTCAATCGGCAGCCCTCCTCCCTGCGCGTGTCGACAGGGGTACCCGCCGCGAGCTCTCCAGGACCGGTGTGAGCCGGACAGCGCTCACCAGCGGTTCCAGGTCCGGTTCCATAGCGACCAGCACCATGCCCAGGCGACCGGTCTCGAGGTCCCGTCTGACCACGGGGGTGAACTCAGGGTGGCCGATGTCCTTGCGGACGCCCAGGGCAGCAGAGGCATCATGGGCGATGGCCTGGCGCTGGCCCATCCCAGCGAGGGTATCCCGGGCATTATCGTCCTTCGGTTCGATCACGACCCCCAGGCCCCGCTCCAGGAAGACCAGCCTAGCTTCTTCAAGGCCTACGGCCATGAGCATGATGTCATCCACGTAGAGGAGGGTTCCCCTGAAGTTCAGGCGCCCGCTCCTGACCACAGCGATATTCTTGAGGTGACGGGTCTGCAAGAACCTCGCCAGGACAGCCAGGGTGGCCACGCCGGCTGCCGCGCCGAGCAACGGGCCATAGCCCCTGGTCACCGCTGAACTGACCAAGGCCGTAAGCATGACCATGTAGTTCCTGGCCTCAAAGGATTTGGCGATACCTTCGATGTAATCGGGCCCCCGGGCCACAACCTGTGACCGCTCCAGACGCTCAAGGCTGTCCCGTTCCAGGGAGCGTATCTCCCGGAACTGCTGGGCGACGAGTACGAGGAAAGTGACGGCCGTGAACTCGCGGGCTAGCAGGGCTGGCACCGATACGGCGCCGACAAAAGCGGCGATGAACCCCAGGGCGAGGTGACTGATGTATGCCTGGGGAAAGGTTGGGTACTGCCTGTGGTCGACCCTCAGCATCACCAGGCGTGCGATGGTGCCCACCAGCGTCCCCACCACCACCGGCCCGAAGTCCTTATCCACTATCCCCGTCGCGCCCGCCCCTCGGCCCCCTGCGTGCGCCGACGATGTCAGCCAGTTCGCGGTCGGCGAAGTGCCTGAGCCTGTCCCACGCCTGCCGCCAACCACCTGAGGCGACGACCAAGTAGGCGGAACCTCCAACCACGGTGAGCGCGAGGATCCAGGCTAGGGCCCGCCAGGCCCCTGCGGCCTCGCCCCCTGCGCCTGCCACGCCCAGGATGCCTGGCACCGCGTCGGCGAACAGTGCCATGGCGCGCTCCGCGTCTTCCCTCCGGTTGGTGTGTGCCCCAACCTCGATTAACGCGGCCCTGGGGCCAAGATCCTGGTTGTAGCGGCCTCTGGCCACCATGATGCCCCGTACCAGCCCGGGGCTGGTCCTGTTGGCGATGGACTTGATCTTGCGGGCGAAGCTCAAGTTGGCCTGCATGTTGGGGTTCTGACTACCCACGACCAAGAGGAGTTGGGTCACGTCCCGCCCCCGAACGTTGGCCTCGTACGCCTCGGCCGGGCCGCTGTCGCGGTGGACATCCAGCAGCAGGGCCGGGCGCTGGCGCATCAGGCCCGAGGCGGTACGCCGCGAACGCTCATAGGCCCTCGCGTCACGTGGGTTGTGATTGGCCTGTTCGTGTTCCACCCGCAGACCCTTGGCCTCCATGGCCCTGCGCAGCGCGGCGCCTACCTGGTAGATACCCCCGTTGCCGTCAGTGCTGGAAACGCCATCGGACGGAAGGTACGACTCGTCGCTGTGGCTGTGGTAGATAGCCACGAGAGGCCGCTCGCCTCCCTGGGCAGGTACCGATGGCCCGGTCAGCCAGACCCAGAGCCCGGTCGCCTCCCGCCAAGGCGGCAAGGCAGCCACAAACCGGGTGTAGGCCACCCGTCCCTCGAGGCGGGTGACCTCATACTCGCGGTCGTCGGCCGTGATGTAACGATCGCCTGGGGATAAGGAGATGCCTGTTGCGACTAGGGGATCGCCGGTCTCGTCCACGATCGTGAACCACTCGTTGTCCAGTTCAGTCTCGCCGGGGAAGGCCTCCAGGGCGGCAGCGGGCGCAACCAGAACCACGAGGATGAGCAGGGCGAGGGCCAGCCTAGTCATGGCTGTCACCGTCCTTGCCGGGCGTACCGAGGCGCCGCTCCCGGTGTTCCCCGCCCTGCGGGCCGCCCTGCAGCCGTTCCCTGGTCTCGCCCACGATCTCGGCGAGGAGGACCGCCAGGACACCGGCCACAATGGTCGCATCGAAGGCGCCGGCGCCTCCCAGCCAGGTCCGCCCCGGGACCCTCCGGATGAGCATCTCCCCATGGGTAGCCAGGTCCGCGATGATGATGCCCATCGTCCCGGCCACGAAGGCGCCCCGCCGGGACCGCCCCGACAGGTAGGCCACGACCGCCGCTACGATACCGAACACGTAGGTGGGATCGATGTACGACACGGCCTCAGGACCGGCGGTCATCAGCTTGCCCAGGCCGTAGACCGCCGCCCCTGTGGTGAAGGCCCCCAGGACCGCCCTGCCGCGCTCCCGGGAGGTGTCGGCCCCGACAATCAGGTAGATGACCAATGCCAAAGGCACAACGGCTCCGCCCACGTTGACGATGAGCTCCGGGTTCCTCGCCACCGGGATGTTGAGGAAGCTCCCCAGGATGATCAGGAGCAAGAAGCCCAGGGCAGTCCGGTCGGTCAACCGCATGCGGTCCAGGACCCGTTCGGCCAAGCCGAAGTAGATCAGGACAGCCACGACGACCAGGAGGATGGAGCCGATGGGTAGTTGCACTCTCGTCGCCCTCCTTTGCCAGCTTAGCGTGTCCTCGGGCAAGGCCGAATATGCCAGCCGGAGTGAAGCGGGCAGGCCCCCTTGGGGGTCCTGCCCGCGCTGCAGCCGCTGTCTTACCTAGCGTTGCTCGTCCTTGCGCTTGTCCTCCTGCTTCTTGATGAGGTCACCGATGGTCACTCCCTCGGTGGCTTGCTG
>JBFMBV010000044.1:0-11219 GCA_040755005.1 Bacillota bacterium | reverse complement strand
TTGCCTCCGGCTTCCTTCCGATTCAGCGTCGCCGCTGACACCGTTGCCTTTGGCTAGCAGTTGTCGCTGCCCACTCCTACAGGGGACTTTCACCCCCAAAACGACGCCCATGCCGGGCGTACAGCAGGCGACCGGCGCCTTGAGCGCCGGTCGCGTGTGGGCGATAGTGGAGTTGAACCACTGACCTCATGCATGTCAAGCATGCGCTCTAACCAACTGAGCTAATCGCCCGAGCGACTCTCATTATACCATAGGACCGAAGCAGGTCAAGGTTACTGGACCTCCAGGACATCGCCGCCTGCAGCCGTGGCGTGGCCGCTGCCCCCCAGGTGACAGCAGTCATTCCACAAGAGCAATCTGTTGCCATCGCCGGACAGCTCGAGGACAGAGATGGAGGCGTTATCCAGCTGCAAGCCTGACCGCCTGCCCCGCGGCAGTTCGAGCAAGGCCCCGGCCAGCCTGCGCAAGGCGCCGCCGTGGCTGACCACCACCGTACAGCCTCCGGCGTGGCGTTCAGCCAGCTCGAGGCAGGCGGCGACGACCCGCGCTTCGACATCACCGTAGCTCTCGCCACCGTCGCCAGGACAATGGGTGGCGTAGGGATCGGCCCGGAACTGGGCTGAGTACCCGGGGTACCGGCTGAAAATCTCATCCCTGTCCAGGCCCTGCAGCTCCCCGCCGTGGATCTCTCTCCAGCGGCAATCCAGGTACACTCTGACGCCAAGGGCCCCGGCGACAGCCTCCGCGGTGTGGGCCGCCCGCGACAAGTCGCTCGAGTATACGGCTGCAGCTCCAACAGCATGCCGCGGGATGGACAGCGCGATAGCAGCGGCCTGACGGAGGCCAGCAGGGCTCAATGGTACGTCAAGTTGACCCTGCAGACGCCCGGCGGCATTCCACTCGGTCACCCCATGCCTGACGAGGACCAGGCGCATAGGAGCCTCCCTTGATGCAGACGAGGGCGGGCTGGACAGCCCGGCCCTCGCGCGGTGCCGGAGGCGGGACTTGAACCCGCAAGCCAGTGGGGGCGGGGGATTTTAAGTCCCCTGCGTATGCCAGTTTCGCCACTCCGGCAGGCTTGTTCGACCCGTTCTGACGCTCATATTCTAGCACGAAGGCACAGTTCAGACAATCTTCGCGAACCGCCGCGCCTTGCTACAGCGACTGTGTGGACGCTACCGGCGTTAGCGGGGGTGCCGTCGAACCCGCCCAGCATACGGACTTCGTCGAACCCGGCCTGGGCCAGGAAGCCTTCCAGTTGGGTGCTTAGCAGTGGGCGTAGCGTCACGTCCTGTCTGTGTTCACCCGCGTCCGGGCCGCTGGCGACAGTCAGGACGGTGGTGAACCGCAGCAGGCCATCCTCCAGCGGTTCATAGGTCCGCTCGAGCCTCAGCCCGGCCTCGGGCCTGACAATGACCGGCAGGGCCCGGACAGCTTCGGCCACGATCCGGTCGTAGTTGAGGGTCTGGATGACGGCCACCCCTGGTTCCGCCAGGACGGCCCGGGCCTCACCGCAAAAGGTCCTCAGGTCCTGGTCAGTGAGCAGGTGCGGCAAGGAGTTGCCCAGACACGTGAGGATGTCCCACCGTCCCATCCCGGCGACAGGCGTGAGCTCCCGCATGTCCGCAACCCTCGCAGCGAAGGGGCTGCCGGCCCGAGCCCTGGCTTCGGCCAGCCGGATCATCGCGGGCTCCAGGTCCACTGCCAGGACATCCAGGCCCGAAGAGGCGAACTCGGCCGCGTGGAAGCCGGAGCCTGATGCCACATCGAGCAGCCTCCGGGCCCCCAGCGCGGCGACCAGATGCTTAAAGAACGCCCGGGCGGCGTCGCCAAAGCTGAAGAACCGGTCGTAGTACGGCGCCAAGCGAGCGTACACGACATGTCCCCTTTCTGATTCTTGCCCTGCCAGGGCCAATCCAGACAGCACAAACAGCGAAAGGGCCGTCAGGCCCTCCCTTGAGGCGACACCCGGATTCGAACCGGGGAATAGAGGTTTTGCAGACCTCTGCCTTACCACTTGGCTATGTCGCCAGACAAGCGGGAGACCGCTGTGGTCTCCCGCTGCTGAGCGGAAGACGGGATTTGAACCCGCGACCCTCGCCTTGGCAAGGCGATGCTCTACCGCTGAGCTACTTCCGCGAATGGTGCCGCAGGCCAGAGTCGAACTGGCGACACGCGGATTTTCAGTCCGCTGCTCTACCAACTGAGCTACCGCGGCTCAGATGTTGTCCAGATGCGGAGGCGACGGGATTCGAACCCGCGATCTCGTGCGTGACAGGCACGTATGTTAGGCCAGCTACACCACGCCTCCGAGCTCCCTCAGGAACGCAGGCACGCCCCGTTGGTGGGCGAAACAGGACTCGAACCTGTGGCCCCCTGCGTGTAAAGCAGGTGCTCTACCAACTGAGCTATTCGCCCAACGTTCGGAGAGTCTGAAGAAAGTATATCGATTCGACTTGGCCAAGTCAAGCGCTGCATTCCCTCGGTGCGTGTCAAGGATGCGTAGGTGAGTTCCCCTTGTTATGGCCTGCTGTGGATGCTTCGCTCATGGCGCCGTCGCGCTGGTCAGGTTGAACACGGCGGCATGTTCTCCCTCACCGGGCCAGGGGACAAGGCGCTGCCGCCCCGCCCCTGGCTTGTCTCGATATCTTAGAGTGGGTCAGATACGTTGTCTGCCACTAGCTCCTGCGCTTCAGCAAGATGCCGAATCCAACCACTCCGACAACCGCGGCGCCCAGGATGGGCCACAGCAACGAGATGCCGCCGCCGAGCCGCAGAGCCTTGTCGGGAACGACCTCGGGCGCGAACACGCTGGTCAACTCGCCAGGGGCGCCATCGAGCATGATCCTGAACATGTGGTCCATGGTCGTCCACTTGCCCTCTTCATACTGGATGGCGTCGAACCCGGCCCGACCGAACTCGGCCAGGCCCACGATGGTCTTCACGTCGGCCTCGGCAAGGCCCTTGACGATGCCTGCCGCCACCAGACCCTTGAGCTCTCCCTCGACTGCCTTCTTCAGGGCGACGTCCTTCAGGTCGATGCCCTTCCAAGCCACAAACTCGCTGGCCTGTTCGACGATGGGCACCTGCCAGCGCACCCTGGCGCCGGCGTCGGTGGCCTTGATGTAGACTGCCAAGTTGGGGTCAAAGCTCGAACGGTAGACCAGATAGCCCTCAAGGCGCCCCACACCCTCACGGCCCTCGAGCTTGGACAGGTCGATCGCGGTGCCGTTCTTGGTCAGCACGACCTCGAACCCGAACTGTGCGGTGACGTCGTAGACTGCCCAGGCTGGCGCAGCCATCAGGACAGCGACGAGGGCGATCAGGCACGCAACCACTGCTTTCTTCACGGTGCATTCCTCCCTTCGCTTTCGCCTCTATAGACGCTCCTGTTCGCCAGCCGGTTCCAGGCCGGCGCGTTAAGCTCTGTCACATTCGGGTACGAGCCAGTTCACCGGCGCGCCCCAGCGCCAACTTGGCCAAGACCGGGCCTGCCAGTTCGTACACGACCACCGCGCCGAGCACCACCGCTCCTAAAGCCGCGCGGAACTCAGGGAAGCGGGCCTGGGCCACCGTAAGCATGCCGACGGCGACCCCCGCCTGGGGCAGCAGCCCCAGGCCCAGATACCGCCTGGCGTTAGGGCCCGCGCTCACCAGCTGGGCGCCAAGGTAGGCCCCTCCCAGCTTGCCGAACGTCCGGGCGACAAGGTATACCAGTCCCAGGAGCCCCAGACCCCCGAGGGCCCGGACATCCAGGCTGGCGCCGACCAGGACGAAAAAGGCGGCGAGCACCAATCCTTCGAAGGGGACGAGCACCCTGGGTAGCCTACGGCGTCTCCCACGGCGGTTGCCCACCACGAAGCCGGCGATCAAGGGGGTGAGCAAGGGCGAAACCCTGAGCACTCCCGCCAGGCCGACCGCCAAGCTGATGACCGCGGTGACGGATATCAGCAGGGCGCTGGCCCGTCGCAGCCGCGTCACCAGCACAGCCAGGCCGATGCCCAAGCTGCTGCCCGCGGCCAGGGAACCCAAGAGCTCCCAGGCAGGCGCCGCGAGCTCCTCGACGAACACTACTCCCCGGCCCCGCGTCACCTCTGCCAGGGGCACCAGCAAGGCGAAGGCCAGCACGGCCAGGATGTCGTCCAGGGCCACCACCAGATGGAGGGTGTGGGTTAGTTCGCCCCTGGCGCCGTACTCGTGGGCCACCGCCAGGGTCGCGGCGTGGGCGGTGGTGATGGCTATCCCCCCGAGTAGGATGCCAAGGGACAGCGGAAAGCCGGCGGCCACCACAGCCAGGGTGACTGACACCGCTGAGGCGGTGCCCTGGACGAGCGTGATCACGGTCACACGCCGTCCCACCTGGAGCAGATAGCCTAGGTCGAACTCGCTCCCGATGAGGAAGGCGATGAGGCCTAGAGCGAAGCCACTCACCGGCGCCAGCCGGCTTAGACCTTGGCTCGATACTAGCCCAAGCGCAGCGGGGCCTGCGACCAGCCCCATGAGCAGGTAGCCGCTCACGGCCGGTACGCGCACCCGCGCCGTGAGCTGGCCGCCCACGAGGCCAAGCAGCAGGACTAGGCCGAGGTCCACGAGGACGCTCACGGCTACAGGCCTTCCCGGTCGAACACGGAGCCCACAGGGAGGGTGAACATCAGCCCTTCGCCTGGCTCGCCCAAGGCCATCACAGCCCGCACAGCTGCTACGGCGGTCGTGAGTGCCGCAGGATCGGGCACCAGGCAGAAGATGGTGTCGCTGTGCTGCTTGTCACCCTCCACCATCCGCCTCAGCCCGGAGATCAGGGGCAGGTGGCCGGTGGGCCTGGCCCGGCCGGTGCCGACGCTCTCGAACACCGTGGCTCCGGAGACGCCTGCTTGCGTGAGGGCGCCCAGCACCCGTCCCAGCTTCTCCACACGGTTGAGCACAATGACCAGCAGTTCCACGCCAAAGAGTGTAACCCGCCTATGGGTGGGTTACACTGACTGAACCGCCCGCACTTTGGGGGTTTAACGGACCAGCCCCAGCTCCTTGCCGACCCGGGCGAAGGCAGCCAGTGCCTCGTCCAGGTCTTCCTGCGTATGGGTCGCGGTGACGATCGTGCGCACCCTGGCCTTGTCCCTAGCCACCGTCGGGAACGCCAGGCCCTGGGCGAAGACGCCCTCCGCCATCAACCTGTCCGACAGCCGCATCGCCAATCCACCTTCCCCGACGATAACCGGGGTGATCGGCGTCTGGCTCTGGCCGGTGTTGAAGCCAAGGGCGGTGAGGCCCGTCTTGAAGTAGGTCGTGTTGGACCAGAGGGTCTCGATCAGCGCGGGCTCTTCCAGCAGGACATCGACCGCGGCTATGCAGGCGGCGGTGACCCCTGGCGGGTGCGAGGTAGAGAACAGGAACGGGCGGGCGCGGTGGATGAGCCACTCGATCAGCGCCGCGGGACCGGCAACATAGCCGCCCAGCACCCCCATGGCCTTGGACAGGGTACCCACCTGGATGTCGATGCGGCCGTGCAGCCGGAAGTGGTCGACGGTGCCCCGCCCGTTGCGTCCCAGGACGCCACTGGCATGGGCATCGTCCACCATGGTAATGGCGCCGTAAGCTTCGGCCAGGTCGGCGATCTTGTCAAGGGGTGCAATGTCACCGTCCATGGAGAACACACCGTCGGTGATCACTAGGATGCGGCGGGCCCCTTCCCGCCTGGCCTCAGCCAGCGCCTGCTCGAGTCCGGGCATGTCGCTGTGGGGGTATACTTTCCGCCTGGCCGGGCTTAGCCGGACCCCGTCGATGATGCTGGCATGGTTCAGGGCGTCGGAGATGATCACATCCTCCTGGCCCATGATGGCGGGGATGACCCCGCTATTGGCGGTGAACCCCGATTGGAACACCAGCGTGGCCTCGGTGTGCTTGAAGGCCGCCAGCTTGCGTTCGAGTTCCAGGTGGAGGTCCATGGTGCCGATGATGGTCCGCACCGCTCCCGACCCGGCACCGTACCGCTCAGTCGCCTCCAGGGTAGCCTTGACCAGCCTGGGGTGGGTGTTCAGGCCCAGATAGTTATTGGATGACAGGTTGATGACCTTGCGGCCGTTGATGACCGCGCGGGGACCCTGGGCGCTCCCGAGCACGCTCAGCTTCCGGTGGACACCCTGCCCTTTCAGGGCCCCGAGCTCCTCCTCAAGGAAAGCCAGCCTATCGGTCATGCAGCGTACCTCCTTGCGGCCTGGTCATGGGCACATGATGACCTTGCCGGAATCCCCCGAGGCCACGAGTTCGATCGCCTGACGGAACTCGGCCAGAGGGAATCGGTGCGTGATGATGGGCGCTACGTTCACCCGTCCAGAGGCCAATAAGGCCCTGGTCTGGTACCAGGTCTTGTACATCAGGCGCCCGGTTATGCCGATCACGTGCGCGCCTTTGAACACGATGTCGTTCGTCAGATCCAGCTCGACCGGCCGTGCGGGGATGCCCAGCAGGGCCACCCTGCCGCCGTTCCGCAGCGCCCGGAAACCATCCCGGATCGCGCCGGGATGGCCTGACATCTCCAGGACCACATCGGCGCCCTCGCCGCCGGTCTCCTCCAGGATGACACAGACTGCATCCTCCTGGGCGGCGTTCACGGCCCGGTCGGCTCCCAGCTTGACGGCCAGGCCGAGCCTGTACAGGTTGACGTCGGTGGCTACCACCCGGGCAGCGCCGCAGGCTTTTGCCACTGCGATGGCTGCAAGTCCGATGGGGCCGCAGCCGATGATGGCTACGTTCAGCGCGGCGATCTCGCCTGACAGGACCGTGTGTACGGCGTTGCCGAGGGGTTCTTGGATCGACGCCAGCTCGGGGGCCAGCCCAGGCGGGTTCAGCCAGGCATTCTCCGCGGGCAGGGCCACATACTCCGCGAACGCCCCATCCCGGTCCACGCCGATGATCGAGCACAGCTTGCAGATGTGACCGGCCCCGGTCAGGCACTGATAGCAGCGCCCACAGACGATGTGGGTCTCCGCGGACACCAGGTCCCCGGGGTTGACGCCTGTCACCTCGGCCCCTACCTCGACCACTTCGCCAGCGAACTCGTGCCCAATGATGCGCGGTGTGCGGATGCGGTTCTGCGACCACTCGTCCCACTTGTAGATATGTACGTCGGTGCCGCAGATCGAGGTGGCCTTCACCTTGACCAGGACATCCCGGGGGCCTGGCGCGGGGATATCCACCTCTACGAGTTGTGCACCTGGTTCAGGCCTTAGCTTCGCTACCGCCCGCATCTTCCCACGCACAGCTGCCCCTCCCGACCGGCGTGAAGTGACCGGCGGGAACGAGTATGCCCACTTTCGCCGGCCCAGTGGGAGCTTCGCCGCAGCGCTGGCTAATCCTTCCGGAATCACGCACCCCGAGGCCCTTCAAGCCTCGGGGTGCGACTGGGCTGGTCGCCGGCAATCACGAGCTAAGGGTCTTGAGGATATCCTCCAGCAGGGTCACGACGGACTCGTTCCTGGCCACCCGCAGCCGGGCGATCTGCAGGGTCTGGCCTTCGATGGCCAGCCACCGCTCAGCGAAGGCTTTGCGGGTCGGGTCGGTGATGCCCTCCAACCGCGCCTCCAACTCAGCGTAGCGCCGCTCGACGGCAGCCAGGTGTTCCCTGGACTTGGCCAACCGGGCCCTGGCCTCTTCCAGCCTCCGTTCCAGTGCCTGCCGGTCACCGCCTGGGCGGTCTGGGCGGTCTGGGCCAGCCTTGTCCAAGGCAGCCAAGATCAGCTGCCAGAGCTGCTCATGCCGTGGGCTGCGGGCCAGGCGGACCTCCACGGCCTCCCTGAAGCGGGCCTGGGCAGCCGGGGGGAGGTTGAGGTACACCCGAACCAGCAGTTTGACGTGACGGGCAATGAACCGTGCTATCAGCTGATGGGAGGTCATGGCCGGCTGACGGGTCCCAGGGTTGGCCTGAAAGTGGGCCTCCAGCTTCAGCAGGGCGGACTCCACCCCGTCGAGGAGGCCTAGGTAGGCCATCGCCTCTGCTTCCCCGAGGCTGTCGGGAGCGGAGGCCCGCAGCCTTTCGAACGCCTGGGTCTCCGCTGCCCGCAGTGCTTCCAGCAGCAGCCGAAGCTCCTCACTCAGCTTGAGTGGGGCAGGCCGCCCCTCAGCCGCGCCTGACAGCGGCCGCGATCCCTCCCCCTCGGCCAAGGCCACAGCACTGGGAACGGCCAGCGTGATGATGAGCGCTAGGATGATCCCCTTTGCGAGTCCCTTCACGGAACTGGTCCCTCCTTCCAGTTGGGTCTGAGCCTATTATGCCACGGGGAGATTGCCCCCAGTTTGCCAAAACCTTAACAAACTATGAAGTCAGGAACCGCCGGGCCTCGTCCCGGCGTTCGGCCCAATGCGGTTCGTCGCTGCCGCTGATCTGGACCACCGGGTCCGCCGTGGTGGTGGCGTGGATGAAGTCGAATGGCCTGGACAAACGGGAACCCGGTGCCTGGCACCGGGTTCCCGCCTGAGTCGTTCTCGCCGCTACTTAGAAGCGCCTACGGCCGCCGCCGCCACCGCCGCCGCCGAAGCCGTTGCCGCCACGCGGACGCTCCTCACGGGGCCGGGCCTCGTTCACGGTCAGGGCGCGGCCTTCCCACTCAGCGCCGTTGAGGGCGTCGATCACCGCTTGAGCGCCGTCGGCCGGGACCTCTACGAAGCCGAACCCGCGCGACCGGCCGGTCTCGCGGTCGGTGGCCACCCGAGAAGCAATGACCTCGGCGTGCCTTGCGACGGCATCGCTGAGGTCTTCACTGGTGACGCTCCAAGGAAGGTTGCCAAAGTACAGGGTCTTCGTCATCGCTCTTCGTGCTCCTTTAGACTGGTTTATCGCTTCCACGGGCACGAAGACCACATTCTGTGTACAGAGTGACCACGGCTCCATGTACTCGCGACAATTCGATTATATCCCAATTTCTCATGTTCCACAACATACATCGCTCATTCTGCAGGCAATAGTGGCAAGGTGAACCGAAACACGCTGCCATGCCCCTCTGCGCTCTCGACCCAGACGCGCCCGCCGTGGGCTTCCACCAGGCGTTTGACGATAGCGAGGCCGAGGCCGGTCCCGCCCTGGCTGCGTGTCCGCGCCTTGTCCACCCGGTAGAAGCGCTCAAACACCCGCGTCAACTCGCCTGGGGCGATGCCCGGGCCGGTGTCCGCGACGCTCACCGTGACCTCTCCCTTGCTGGCCTCGGTCAGCACCGTCAGGGCCCCCCCCGAAGGGGAGTAGCGCAGACCGTTGTCGAGCAGGTTGAGCAGCACCTGGGCGATCCTGTCCCCATCAGCCAGGACCTTCCCGCCCTGGGCCCCCGGCCGAACACACAGGGACACTCCTGCTTTGTCGGCGAGAGGCACGATCTTGCCCACGCTCCGCTCTACGAGGCCGTCGATGTGCTGGGGGGTCAGGTTGAGCTCCAGCTGGCCCGCGTCGAGCCTGGCCACGTCGAACAGGTCTGCAATCAGACGGTTCAGCCGCCGCGTCTCCTCGGCAATGATGCGCAGGTGGCGCGCCCTCGCTTCAGGGTCCGCGGCCAGACCATCGGCCAGCGCTTCCACGAACCCAGTGATCGACGTGACTGGGGTGCGAAGCTCGTGGGACACGCTGGCAATGAAATCCCGGCGGAGCCGTTCGAGGTCGCGCGAGGCGGTCACATCCTGCAGCAACAGCACTACACCCATGGGACGCCCCGATGCGTCGATGGGCGTCGCCCTGAGGGTGAATGCCCTCTCCCCCCAAGACACGTCGCGCCTGACCTCGCCGCTCTCCCCGCCGGCCCAGAGCAGGGCTTCCTTGACTGCCGTGCTGGCCTGGGGCGGGAGGACTTCACCGAAGCGGCGACCGGTCAGCTCGGTTTCGGTCCTGTCCAGCAGCTGGCGAGCGACCGGATTGGCCAACAGGAACCGGCCTTCTTCATCGAAGGCCAGCAGCCCATCGCCCATGCTACCCAGAATGGCCTCGAGCTTGGCACGCTCCCGGGCCGTCTCCGCGACCAGGGCAAAGAGCCTTGCTGCCATGGAGTTAAAGGTGTGCACTAGCTGTCCGATCTCGTCCCTGGACTCGACCGCGACCGGTCCGACGTATTCCCCGCGAGCCAGGGAACGGGCCGCAGCCTCGAGGGCCTGGACAGGCCTGGCGATCCCACGGGCCAACAAGTAACTGGCCACGGCCGCCACCACGGTGGCAAGCAGGGCGGCCCTAAGCAAAGCAGCAGTAACCTGCCGCTGGCCGGCGGAGACCGCCGAGACCGGGCTGTACAGCAGCACTGCGCCGGTCAGGTTCCCCCCGCTCAACACCGGCGCACAGGCAGCCAGCATCGCCCTGCCGTCCGCCCCCCTGACCCTCCCCGTCGAGGGGACCTTCTCCGACAGCGCCCTGCGCACCACAGGCGACTGCAGGAGCCCAGCGGGAGGGCGCTGGGTCTCGAACAACGCCTCTCCCCTGGCTGATAGGAGGATGAGCCTTGCCTCAGTGAGCTTCGGCATTAGCCTCCCCATCAACTCCCGCCGAAGTTCAGTGCTGCGCCCCAGGGGGTAATCGGCGAGCAGGACCGCCACCTCTCTCGCCTGGGTGAGGAGGGCGCGCTGCGCACCAGCCAGCATGACCACGCGGGCAAGACCATAGACAGAGACGCCAACGCTGGCCAGGGTCAGCAGGATGACCAGCATAAAGGCCAGGACGAGCCTGGTCTGGATCCTAGTCATTGCTTGTCCGCCTCGAACTTATAGCCGAAGCCCCAGACCGTCCTGAGGTACCGGGGGTTGGACGTCGTGTCGCCGAGCTTGTCCCGCACCCGGCTCACATGCACATCCACCGTGCGCAGGTCACCCGCATAGGCATAGTCCCATACCTGTTCCAGCAGTTGCTCCCGGCTGAAGGCCCTGCCGGGATTGGACGCCAGCAGCCAAAGGAGGTCGAACTCCTTGATGGTGAACGGCACCGCCGTCCCCGCCCGGGTCACCTCACGCCCGGTAGCATCGATGGCGAAATCGGGGAAAACGAGGATCTCACGGCCTGAAGCCGCTGCCGGGGCAACCCGCCGCAGCACAGCGTTCACCCGGGCCACCAATTCGCGCGGACTGAACGGCTTCGTCAGGTAGTCATCGGCCCCAAGCTCCAGGCCCGCGACCCGCTCGCTCTCCTCCGACCTAGCTGTCAGCATGATCACCGGCACCCGGCCGGTGCGCCTGAGCCGGCGCAGTACCTCCCAACCGTCC
This sequence comes from Bacillota bacterium, assembly GCA_040755005.1. Classification (GTDB taxonomy): domain Bacteria; phylum Bacillota; class Sulfobacillia; order JBFMBV01; family JBFMBV01; genus JBFMBV01. Next base: position 2 of record JBFMBV010000044.1, on the reverse strand, counting down.
AG
>JBFMBV010000043.1:0-11539 GCA_040755005.1 Bacillota bacterium | reverse complement strand
AGGCGCCTGGCGAAGGCAGACCCGCCGCGAGCTACACCGAGGTGGTCATCGAGGCCGCTGACCTCTGCCCGCGCTACTCCTGCCGGCTTCTCACCTCGATACGCATGGGCGCCTCTCCCGACTGGATGCAGCGGCGGCTCCTCGCTGCTGGGCTGAGGCCCATCAGCAATGTGGTGGACACGGCTAACTATGTCATGCTTGAGCTGGGCCAGCCCCTGCATGCCTTCGACTACGACAAGTTGAGGGGAGGTATCAGGGTGCGCAGGGCGGGCTGCGGCGAGCAGTTGCGGACCCTGGACGGGCAGCTGAGGGTCCTGGCCGAGGATGACCTGGTCATCGCCGACGACTCAGGGGCCATCGCCCTCGCCGGGGTGATGGGCGGCCGGGACAGCGAGGTGACCGCGGCGACCCGTACCATCCTGTTGGAGTCCGCCGTGTTTGACCCGGTGGGTGTGCGGCGGACATCAAGGCGGCTCGGGCTGGTGTCTGAAGCGTCCCAGCGCTTCGTCAGGCGGGTCGACCCGGAGGGGACTGTTCGGGCCCTCGACCGCGCGGCCGAGCTGCTCCAGCGGCAAGGGGCCTGCATACCTGCCCCGGGAGTGGTGGAGGCAGTGGCCAGGGCGGCAGCCCCCCGCGTCATCCGGCTTAGGACCGCCAGAACCAACGCGCTGCTAGGCCTGGCACTGTCCACGGGCCGCATGGCCGAAATCCTCACGTCCCTGGGCCTGGAGGTGTCCGGCACCGGCGACGGCCTGGAGGTGATCGTGCCGTCACGCAGGCCTGACCTGGAGGAGGAGGTCGACCTCGTCGAGGAGGTCGGCCGCCTGCACGGCTACGCTCAAGTCCCGGCCACGATGCCGAAGGCGAGGGTCGGCGCGGCGGCCTTGAGCCCTAGCCGGGCATCCGCCAGGGCGCTCAGGGAGCTCCTGACCGCTTGCGGGCTGAGGGAGATAGTCACGTCGGCTTTCGTCAGTCCTGCGGCCTTCGACCGGGCCCTGGTGCCCGTCGGCGCAGGGGAGCGGCACGCCATCGCGCTGGCCAACCCCTTGTCCCAGGAGCGATCCCTCATGCGCACCCTGCTTTTCCCGAGCATGCTGGAGACGCTGGAGTACAACGTGGCCCGGCAGACGGAGGACCTGGCCTTGTTCGAGCTGGGGCCCGTCTACATCCCCCAGGCCCTGCCCTTGACGGAGCTCCCTGCGGAGCGGCAGACCCTCGCTTGCGGGGCTTGTGGCCGCCCGGGCGGGCATAGCTGGCATGGGCGCCAGCCTGAGGCCGGCTTCTACTGGCTGAAAGGAGTCATCGAGGCCTTGGCCGGCAGGCTGGGCCTGGGCGAACTGACCTTTGTGGCCGCCGACCGACCGTGGCTAAGGCCTGGCCGTGCGGCCGAAATCCAGCATCGGAACGCTACCATCGGCTGGCTTGGGGAGGCCCACCCGGATCTGCTCAAGGCATACAGGTTGCCCGCGCCGGTGAGCCTGGTGGAGTTGGAGGCCAGTGTCCTGATGGAATCGACCAGGACCCCAGCCTATCGTCCGCTTCCCCGTTACCCTGCCTCCAGCCGGGACCTGGCTGTGGTAGTATCGGCCGCCATACCCGCGGATGCCGTGCTCGCTGCGGCCAGACGGGCCGGAGGCGGGCTGCTGGCGGCGGCAGAGCTGTTTGACGTGTACGCTGGCCCCCATGTGCCCCAAGGCCACCGGAGCCTGGCTATCGCGTGCACCTATCAGGCCGAGGATCGCACCCTCACCGATGCCGAGGTGGAGGTGGCGCACACCGCCGTGACGGCAGCCTTGACCGCATCCTTCGGGGCGAAGGTGAGAGGATAGACCATGCCGGTTCTGCAGGTAAGAGGACTAGGCGTCCTGTACGGGGACAAGCGGGTGTTCGGAGGCGTATCCTTCGCCGTCGCCCGAGGCGATTGCCTGGGGATAGTGGGCCGCAACGGCGAGGGCAAGACGACCCTGTTCAGGGCCATCGCCGGCCAGTTGGCCCCAGAAGAGGGCTCAGTGCAGCTGGCGCGGGGCGCACGCTGCGCCTTCCTCGAGCAGGTGCCTGAGCTGTGTGCAGGCCAGACTGTGCTCGCCGAGGCCGAGACGGCACTGGCCGGGCTCATCGCCCACAGGACGCGCCTGGCGGATGTGGCTGCGCGGATGTCCGACGAGGTGGACCCGGAGCTGCTCGAGGAGTATGGGAGGCTGGCCGCAAGCTTTGAGTCGGCCGGAGGGTACGCAGCCGAGACCAGGCTGCGCCAGACCCTGTTTGGGCTCGGTTTCCGGGACAGGGACCTGGACACTCCGGTCGCGCGCCTCAGCGGCGGCCAACGGGTGCGTCTGGCGCTGGCAAAACTGCTGCTGTCCGAGCCAGACCTGCTGCTGCTGGACGAGCCCACCAATCACTTGGACATCCAGGGCGCCGAGTGGCTCTCCCAGTTCCTCAAAGTCTTTCGGGGCGCAGTCGTGTTGGTGGCTCATGACCGGTACTTCCTGGACCAGGTCAGCACCGGCATTCTGGAGCTGGACTCCGGAACGGCCTGCCACTACCGGGGCAACTACTCGGCCTTCGTACGCCAGAAGACCGAGCGCCAGGCCAGGGAGGCCGAGACCTACGCCCGGCAACAGACCGAGGCCGCCAAGCTTAAGGACTACATCGCCCGGTACATGGCTGGCAACCGGTCCACCATGGCCAAGAGCCGGCTGAAGGCCTTGTCCCGGATGGTCTTCATCCCCAAACCCCGCCAGGGCCCGGCTATGAAGCTCAGACTCACCCAGGCCGAACTCGGGGGGAGGGAGGTCGCCAGGCTCAAGGGGCTCGGCAAGGCCTACCCCGGACGGGTCCTGTTCAGCGGCTTTATGGCCACCATCTTTCGCGGGGACCGGCTCGGCCTGGTCGGCCCCAACGGATCCGGCAAGACTACGCTGCTCAGGCTGCTGCTCGGGGAAGAGGTCCCCAGTGAGGGCGGAGCGGAGTGGGGTGGAGGCGTCAAGGTCGGCTACCTCCCCCAGGAGGACGTCCCCTTCGACCGGCCGGAGGCTTCAGTTCTGGATACCTTCATGGAGGCCACCGGGACGCTGCCGGCGGAAGCCAGGTCATGGCTGGCGCGTTTCCTGTTCATTGGGGAGCATGTGCTAACGCCGGTGGGCGCTTTGAGCGGAGGCGAGCGGACCAGGCTGGCCTTGGCTAGGTTAGTGCTCAGCGAGGCTAACACGCTGGTGTTGGACGAGCCCACCAACCATCTGGACCTGCCGGCCAGGGAGGCGCTGGAGGAGGCGTTGGCTGGTTACCCGGGCACCCTGATCATGGTGACCCATGATCGCTATTTCCTGGACCGCCTCGCGACCAGACTGTGGGTCTTCGCAGACGGCGGGGTACATGACCACCAGGGCAACTACTCATCCTATAGGCAAGACCTCCTCCGGCGGAGGGAGGCGCCCCAACCTCCCCCGGCTAGGGCCGCTCAGGGCCAGCCGCAGAGGGGCCGGAAGGCGGAACGCCGGGACCTGCAGGCGGTGGAACGGCGGATCGAAGCCCTGGAAGCCGAGAAAATGGCGCTCGAGTCACGCCTGGCCGAGCCGGACACCCACCGCCTGGGCCAGGCTAAGGGGCTTTATGCCCGCTACCGGGAGGTTGTGGCCGAGACCGAGCGGCTCTATGGGGAATGGGCAGCCTTGCATGGGGACGAGCCAGGTGGAGGAATCAGGTGACCGGGACCGAAATAGCTTTCTGTCAGGGGGCCTGACCGATGTTGGCCGATGACGGGAAGACCCGCGTTAGCGTGAGGATCATGGGGGAGACCTATCCCATCAAGGGCTCGGCCTCTGCCGAGCACATCGAGGGGCTGGCGAGCCTGGTGGACTCCCGCATGCGCCAGGTGGCCGAGCATAATCCCAAGCTGGGCCAGGGCAAAGTAGCAGTGTTGACTGCCCTGATGCTGGCCGAGGAGCTGCTCCGGCTGCAGGAGCAACTGGATAGGCTGGCTGCGGTGCTCGACGCGGAGTGGGAAGACCGGCACCGGAAGATGGACAAGGCTTGAACTGAGGGCCGGGGGGAGGACACCCCCCGGCCCTCGAACCCCACCCGGAGGAGGGTGCCTGCCTATGGAGACTAACCTCAGGGTCGCCGCCCTGTTGGCCGAGATCGCTGACTTGCTCGAGCTGGAGGGGGCGGAGGGCTTTAAGGCCGTTGCCTACCGCCGGGCCGCCCGCAACATCCAGGCCCTCGATGGTGAGGTGGCGGCCCTCAAGGCCGGAGGCAAGCTGCAGGACATACCCGGCGTCGGGCCCGGACTGGCAGGGAAGATCGGTGAGCTGCTCGAGGCGGGCACCTGCAAGGTCCTGGAGGAACTGCGCGGCAAAGTCCCCGCCGGGCTGCGGGAGGTCCTGGAGGTGCCGGGGATCGGCACCCGGACTGCGGCCATGCTCTACCGGGAAGCCGGGATCGCCAGCCTGGCCGAGTTGGAAGCGGCGGCCAGGGCTGGGCGCCTGCAGGCCCTACCCCGTCTGGGCGAGAAGCAGGAGGGACAGATCCTCACCGCCATCGCCAGGCTGCGCCAGCGGGCTGGCCGGTTCCCCCTGGGGGCGGTGCTTCCCTACGGCGAAGCCCTGGCGCGCTTCCTCGCCGGCGTCAGCGGCGTGACCGCAGCCGCGGTGGCAGGCAGCGTGCGGCGCAGGGTGGACATGGTCAAGGACTTGGACCTGGTCGCTGGGACCACCGACCCCCAAGGGCTGGTCAAGGCGTTCAGCTCGCACCCCCTCGTCGCGGAGGTGCTGGCCTGTGGCACAGCCCGCTGCAGCGTAAGGCTTGCAGCAGGCTTCAGTGCAGATCTGCGTGTAGTGTCGCCCCCGGAGTTTTACGCGGCCCTGCACCACTTCACGGGTTCCAAGGAACACCACGTCAGGCTCCGCCACCTCGCCAAAGCGCGGGGGCTGACCCTGAGCGAATATGGGGCCATGTCCGCAGACGGCGGGCGGACCGTGCCTCCCGACGAGGCCGCCGTCTACGCCCTGGTGGGCCTGAGCTGGGTCCCGCCCGAACTGAGGGAGGACCAGGGCGAGATCGAGGCAGCCGCGGCGGGCACCTTACCTGAACTGGTCTCCCTCGGACAGGTGCGTGGCGACCTGCATGTGCACACCGACTGGTCCGACGGCATCGACACCCTGGAGCGGATGGCCAGGGCGGCCCGGGAACTGGGCTATGAGTACCTGGCCATCTGCGACCACGCCAGGGCCCTGGGTTTCACCCGGGGACTGGACGCCGAGAAGTTGTCACGGCAGGGGGCGGAGATCGACCGCCTCAATGCGGCCCTCGCAGGCATCACACTGCTCAAGGGGGTCGAAGCCAACATCATGGCCGACGGGTCCCTGGATCTGGCCGATGAGGTCCTGGCGGGACTGGACGTGGTGGTGGCCGCTGTCCACAGCGGCCTAGCCGATGGGGTCCGGGTGACCGAACGCCTGTCGGCTGCCATCAGGCACCCCCTCGTCCACATCATCGCCCACCCCACCGGTCGGATCCTCGGCCGCCGCGATGGGACGGACATCGACCTCCCCCGGGTGCTGGATGAGGCGGCCCGCGGGGGCAAGGTCTTGGAGATCAATGCCCACCCGGATCGGCTCGACCTGCCGAGCCCCCCGGCCAGGCAGTGGTTGGACCGGGGGGGCCTGCTGGCTGTGGACACCGACGCCCACGCAGCCGTGGCCCTGGCTGATATGGGCTGGGGGATCGATGTGGCGCGCCGGGCCTGGGCATCCTCCGCCGGCATCCTGAACGCCCTGCCCCTGTCGGAACTCCGGCAGAGGCTAGCCCATATCCGGCGCTGCTCCCGCCAATAATAGGGCCGGGAGGAGTAGGCCTGTGGGACAGCTTGCGCGGGAGAGCCTGGGCATAGCCCTGCGGACAGCGGTCCTTGCCACCGCCATGGTGCTGGCCGTGCGGTTTATCGGCAAGCGGTCGGTGTCCCACATGGCCCCCTTCGACCTGGCCGTTATCATCCTCATTGGCGCCACCGTCGCCCTGCCCATCGAGGACGAGAGGATCAAGCTCATTCACGGGCTCGTGCCCCTGGTGGTGATCAGCATCCTCTATCGCACCCTGACCTGGCTTAACCTCAAGTTCAGGGCGGTCGAGCGCGTCACCCAAGGGGTCTCCACCATCATCATCAAGGACGGAAAGGTGAACTGGGCAGGGCTGCGAAAGGAACGCATGAGCTTCGCGGACCTCATTATCATACTCAGGGAGAACGAAGTCCTGGGTGTAGGCGATGTGGCCGAGGCCAGGCTGGAGCCGACCGGCCACTTCAGCGTGATCAAGCGGCAGGAACTGCAGCCCTTGACGCTACGGGACCTGAAGGAAGGGAGGGTTGCTGGTGGCCCGCGTCCTGTTGGTGTTCCTGGACGGCTGCGGCGTCGGTCCCGACAGCCGCAGCAACCCCTTCCTGCAGGCACGGATGCCGGTGTGGACGCAGCTGTGCGGCCGCATGCCCCTCCTGACCGGCCCCCCCGCCGGGGGCGGGACCGGGGCCTTCGCCCTGGCCGACGCTACCCTGGGCCTGCCAGGACTGCCCCAAAGCGCCACCGGCCAGACAGCCCTGTTCACCGGCCATAACGCCGCGGCTTTGGTCGGCAGGCACCAGCGCGCCTATCCCACCCCGAGTTTGGCACGGCTCATCGAGGCACACAGCGTGTGCGTCCGGGCCGTGGCGCAGGGCCTCCAGGCCACCTTCGCCAACACCTTCACCGCCGAGTACTGCGACCTCGTCCAGGCGCGGCTGCTGAAGCACACCGCCTCCACCCTGATGGCCCTCAGCGCCGGCCTCAGGCTCCGGGACATCCACGACCTTGAGCGGGGAGAGGCCGTGTACCACGACATCACCGGCGAAGCGCTGGTCGAACGCGGCTATGACCTGCAGCCCACAGCCCCGGCCGAGGCCGGGAAGCGCCTGGCCAGGCTGGCTGCCCAGCACCATTTCACCTACTTCGAACACTTCCTCACCGACGCGGCCGGGCACGCCCAGGACATGGATAGGGCCGTGGCCCTCCTGGAACGCCTCGACGCTTTCCTCGGCGGACTAGTGGAGGCCATGGACGCGCGGACGCAACTGCTCCTCATCTCCTCCGACCACGGCAACGTCGAGGATTTGAGCGTGTCCACCCACACCACGAACCCCGTCCCCGTCATCGGATACGGCAGGGAGGCCCCTGCGGCGGTGGGCGGCGTCTCCAGCATCACAGACGTCGCCGGGCGCATCGTCGCCGCCTGGTCCCGGTCATGATGCCAGCAGGGTTTCGCCCGTCGAGGACGAAACCCTTGCGTAGCAGCATGATCAACTGCGAGGGAGGAGCCGCCCGCACCATGCCACTGCACACTGCCGACAGCTACTTGCACAGCCTACGTGGGCGCAAACTTGAAGCCTATTGCCTGGGGGAACGGGTCGCTGAACCGGTGGACCACCCGCTGGTCGGTCCAGCCATCCGGGCGGTGGCAGCCACCTACGATCTGGCCCATGACCCTGCCTACCGCGAGCTTGCGTCCGCCGAGTCGCCCGCCGGCCAGCGGGTCAACCGCTTCACCCATATCCACCGTTCTGCCGACGACCTGATCCGCAAGGTGAAACTCCAGCGGGTCCTAGGGCGCCTTACCGGGGCCTGTTTCCAACGCTGTGTCGGCTGGGACGCCCTCAACGCCCTGTACATCACGACCCATGAGCTCGATGCGGACTTAGGTACGGACTACCACGACCGGCTGCAGCGGTTCTTGCGGCACGTGCAGGAGCTCGACCTGGTCTGCCAGGGCGCCATGACCGATGTGAAGGGCGATCGCGGGGCCCGCCCCACCGCCCAGGCCGATCCCGACCTGTACCTGAGGTTGGTCAGCAGGGCTGAGGACCACATCGTGGTGCGGGGCGCCAAGGCTCACCAGACGGGGGCCCTTAGCGCCCACGAGATCATCGTCATGCCCACCCTCGCCCTGAGGCAGGGCGAGGCGGACTACGCCGTCGCCTTTGCTGTGCCTACCACCACGCCCGGCATCACCTTCATCGTGGGCAGGCAGCCCTCGGACAGCCGCTGTTTCGACGACCCCGCCCTCGACCAGGGGAATGCGGCTTACGGAGGACACGAGGCCCTGACGGTCTTCGACAACGTGCAGGTGCCCATGGACAGGGTGTTCCTCCTCGGCGAGGTGGGCCATACCGGCAGGTTGGTGGAGCGGTTCGCCGGGTTCCACCGGCAAAGCTACGGCGGCTGCAAGGCCGGGGTGGGCGACGTGCTCATCGGCGCTGCCGCCCTGGCAGCTGACTACGCTGGTGTGGCGGGCGCCTCCCACGTCAGGGACAAGCTGGTGGAGATGATCCACCTCAACGAGACCATCTACTCCTGCGGGATTGCCTGCTCGGCCGAAGGACGGCGGACAGCCGCCGGTTCGTATGTCATCGACAACCTCCTGGCCAATGTGTGCAAGCAGAACGTCACCCGCTTTCCGTACGAGCTGGCCCGCCTGGCCCAGGACCTGGCGGGGGGCCTGGTGTGCACCCTGCCGGCGGCCAAGGATCTGGACAACCCCGTCACCGGGGACTTGCTCCGGAAGTACCTGCGGGGAGCCGGGGGCATCGACGCGGAGACGCGCATGCGGATCCTGCGCCTGATCGAGCACCTGACCTTAGGCCGGGGGGCGACGGCCTACCTGACCGAGTCCCTGCATGGGGCAGGCTCGCCCCAGGCCCAGCGCATCATGATCGCTCGCGAGGCGCCGCTGGAGGAGTGCAGAGCAGCGGCCAAGCGGTTGGCGGGGATTGCCTGACTGCCCAAACGGACCAAAGAGACTTGGACTTGAGGAGGTACGAAGTGAGCAGGCACACCCGGACGACGGTCACGGCGATCTTACTCACCCTGGCATGCACCGTTCTCACCGCCGCCCCCGCGCGAGCATCCCAGCCCGTGCTACAGCTGGGCACGACACACGCAGCAGTGCTAACGATGGAACGCTGGCTGACTGAACTGGGCTATGTCACGGGAGCAGTGGACTCGTACTACGGCACTGGCACCCTAAGCGCCGTCAAGGCCTTCCAACGGGACCATGGGCTGCCTCAGACCGGCGTGGTGGCTTCCCTGACCTGGGCCGCCCTCAACCACGACATCAAGGCCGTCCGCGCCTTGCCCAACCTGCCACCCCTCAGCCTCTCCGCCCAGGGCCAGTCCCCCCACGCTGTTCGCCCGCCCGTGATCATGCATGTGGTGCGCCCCGGCGACACCCTGGAGCGGGTGGCGGGGCTGTTCCGCGTGACCCCGGAGAGCATCGTCATGGTCAACTCGCTGGCCCCTGGGCAGGAACCCGTTCCTGGCCAGGTCATCGCCGTGCCGACCTACCGGGGGTCGACCCCGCCCGCCTGGATGATCGCCAGCAGCACCGGCAGCCTCAAGCCCTTCCACGTGGTTGGGTATTACGTCGACGACAATCTGGGCTACGCATCCCTCGCCCGTAATATCGACACCCTCGATGCCGTGGCCACCTTCCAGTACTCCGTGGACAGGCACGGCAGCGTTCGCGGCCCCGCCATGCTCAGGGCCCGCGAGCTCACCTCAGGCTACCGCAAGCCGATGCTGGCCCTGATCCATAACATTGTGGGTGGCAAGTTCAACCGGGCCGAGGTCCACTACCTGCTCACCAGCGCTGCGGCCCGGGCAAGGGCTGTCACCAACCTCTTCAACCTGGTGGATGAGGGCGGTTTCACTGGGGTCAATATCGATTTCGAAGACGTCATGGCAAGGGACAGGCCGTTCTACACCCGCTTCCTCGCCGAGCTGGCTGCTAAGCTCAGGCCCCACGGGTACCTGGTTACGGTTTCGATACCCGCGAAGACCCATGACAACCCAGCCGCAGGCTGGTCCGGGGCCTTCGACTACAGGGCGGTCGGCGCCGTGGCCGACCAGGTCATGCTCATGGCTTACGACGAACACTACTCCCGGGGGCCTGCCGGACCGGTAGCGAGCTTCCCGTGGGTGCAACGGGTCATCGAGTACGCGGTGTCGGTCATCCCACGCCATAAGGTGTATCTCGGCGTGGCGGTGTACGGCTACGACTGGCCGGTGGGGGTGAACAGCGCGCGGGCCCTGTCCGGCAACCGCGCCTACACCACCGCAGCCGAGCGGGGCGCTGCCATCCAGTGGCATGCCCAGGACAGGGTACCCTTCTTCTACTACCGGGACGGTTCCGCCAACCGGGTAGTCTATTTCGAAAACGGGGAGAGCCTCGGGCACAAGCTGGATCTGGTCAAGGAGTACCGCCTTGGCGGGATCGCCATCTGGCGCCTGGGTCTGGATGAGCCAGGCGTCTGGACGGCCATCGCCGATAAGCGCAGGCCCTGATTGACGGCGGCTCGGCTGCCGGCCATACTGGGAGGGGCGCGTGGCACCCGCGGCCTGACAAAGACCGCGGGTGCCCGTGCCTCCGCTGGAGGCGGGAGGTGGCCGGCAATTGCTGGAGCAGTGGCCGGGGTCTGCCTGGCGGTCGTCCTCGCCCTCTGGCTGATGGGGGCGCGGGGAAAGCTGTGCCTGCCTTCCACCGTCCGGCTGGTGAAGGCAGGGGGCCTCAGGCGCCTGCTCTCGGCTGACACCGTCAGCATCTACGTCTATGCCCGGTGGACCAAGTCCTACGTCCGCCTGGGCCTGAGACGCCTGCGGGTGCCTGTGGGCCAAAGGTCGGTGGCCGAGCACTATTACGGAAAGGTCCTAACCCACGCTCACGCCCACGCACTGGTCAGTCTCGCCGATGGCATCGAAGTCCCCGACCTGGAGCAGGTCATCCCCTACGCCACCGTCCGGAAGCTGGTCCTCGAGGGGCCGCTCGAGATCGCAGCCTACGAGTGCGACACGGAGGCGCTGCCTGGTCCGGTTGACACCTGATGCGCACCTGGCGGTTAAACTTGTAATAGCTAAAGCCCAGGAACTTGCGGCGCTCCGGTCGGTCCACTGCGCGGTGATGTCCTAAAGTATCTGTGAAAGTGAAACGGTCTGAGCTACCCTAGTGGTTGAACGACACCACACTACGCCCCTGCCAGGGGGCTGAAGGGAGAGCCCAGACCTTATGACTAGAATACCACCTAGCCACAAGCTCCGGGAAGCGGTCAAGCAGTTGTTCAGTGGTGGAATCACGGGCGACGAGGACGTCACCAGCACGTTGCTCCGGTTGGGGGCCCAGCGGCTTGTCCAGGAGCTCCTGGAGCAAGAAGTTACCGACTTCCTGGGCAGGGGCCACTACGAGCACCGTGAGGAGGAGCAGCCTCACCGCGGCTATCGGAATGGGCATTGTAAAATTGAACACGGCCTGACTACGCCACGGTGGTCCTGAGACCCGGTTGCCGACCTGCCTCCGGGGTTGGTTCCGGGAACAGACGGGACCGGAGCAGGGCGCGCTGCCTGCGCTCCAGCTCGGAGAAGCGGACCCGCTGCCAGCGCTGGCTGGCACGGCTCAGGGTGGCAAAGACGAGCTTCAGACAGCTCTTCTCATCGAAGAACTGCGGCAGCACCTTGGTCCGCCGGCGCTC
>JBFMBV010000042.1:0-11590 GCA_040755005.1 Bacillota bacterium | reverse complement strand
TAATCCACCATTCCGACCACGGGGCCCAGTACACCTCGTTGGCGTTCACCAAGCGGCTTGAGCAGACTGGGCTGGTCGGTTCGATGGGATCAGTCGGGGACGCGCTGGATAACGCGCTGGTGGAGAGTGGAGTTGACCCGCTACCGTGGACTATGAAGTCAGCTGGCTACCTGTGATCTAAGAGTTGGATGTAAGCCAGCCGCTTTCCTGTCGTACTCGTCAGGTCAGGCCCGCATCGATCTCGGCCTGCTCTACCCACTTACGCAGTGTCTCATAGCTGAGTCCTAGGTCGACCGCAATCTGACGCTTTGACTTGCCGCTGTCCTTAACCAGACGAACGGCCTCTGTCCACGGTAGAGGGGCAACTTCAGCGACTCACAAGGAGTGGAGCAGTTGCTTAGAGTCCACAATGTCTCGATGCACTACGGGACGAAGAAGGCCCTTGAAGGAGTGACCTTTGAGGTTGAGAGGGGCCGCCTAGTTGGGCTTCTTGGCCCCAACGGCGCTGGCAAGACAACGCTCATCAGGATCCTGGCTGGTCTGGTCGTGCCTAGGACTGGTGAGGTTCACTTTGGGGGGGCAACTAATCTTGGGTACGTACCCTTCGGTGAGCGATGCTTCTACTTGCGAAACACCGGCCTAGACAACCTCCTTTTCTTCGGGGCACTTAGGGCACTCCGCCCACCTCGGTTACATGCTAGGGTGGAACTCCTCCTTCACGAGTTCGGTCTAGAAGGGATGGCGGCGAAGCCGGTCATGACCTACTCCTCAGGCGAGCGCCAACGCCTTAACCTGGCTCGAGCATTGTTGACCATGCCCGAGATTCTCCTCTGCGACGAGCCAACTGCGAACCTGGATGTGTACAACTCGGAAGCTGTGCACAACTATCTCCGAGGAATCGCCCAGAAAGGGACCACTGTACTGATAAGCAGCCACGATCTTCAGGAAGTGGAGAGGCTCTGCAGCGAAGTGATCATCCTCCATCAGGGGTCGGTCCTTACCCACGAGTCGCTAGATGACCTCAGGCGCAAGTACGCTAGACCTTTGGTGGAGTTAAGATTCAGCAAGTCAGTTGACCGCTCACGGCTAGCTGCGGTGTTCCCGGATAGCGTCGTTATGGTCACTCCGACCATGGCTACCGTCTTAACCGAGCTGCCTCTAGTTACGGTGGCCAACCTGGCAGCACAGGCTAGCGAAGGCTTCCTCACTGGGGCCTTCAACCGTGAGGCAACGCTGGATGAGCTGTTCAGGCTGGTCATTGCTGCCCAAGAGGATGGTGCGGCATGATCAGGTATGTTCTCGCCAGGGGCCTGAAAGAGTGGTTTGGCTACCGTACGGCGTTCATCCTCGGGATCCTGAATCAGCTGGTTACGGTCACTTGGGGATACTACCTGTCAACGGTAGTAAGGCTACCTGCGGATTCCCCCTACGACAGTTACTTCTCGTTCCTTCTCCTGGGGATCGTGTTTCAGCGCTTCCTGCATGTGAGTGTCTACAACTACGTCAAGTGGTAAGGCAGGAGCAGACCCAAGGAACTCTTGAGATATCGCTTTTCCAGGCAGCACAGCCATGGAAAGTCATTGTCTATCAAGGTTTTGTCGGATATGCCAAGACAGCTCTTCTCACCTCAGCAGCCATCGTATGGGGCATCTGCCTTGGAGGAGTATTCGTAGTGACTGCCGCGACTGTAGTGAGCGGACTGGTGGTGACTCTGGCAGCTGCGCTGGCGATGCTAGGGTTTGGGCTCATGGCTGCAGGCGTAGTTATGGTCACCAAGCAGGGAGACCCAGTGACCTTCACCATAGAGACGCTCAACTACCTCTTCACTGGATTATACTACCCGCTATCGGTCCTCCCCACATGGCTACAGGCAGTTGGGAAGGTCTTCCCACTGACTCATGCGCTTGATGCCTCGCGAAGGGTGTTCCTCTCAGGAGAGTCACTTGCGGCGCCGGGTGTCAGTCACTCGCTCGCGGTTCTAGTAGCCTTCGCCGCAGTCAGCATCCCAGCAGGAATAGCCACGTTCACCTGGGGGTTTCATAGAGCGAGGAAGACCGGTACGCTAACGTTCTTCTGAGCATGGGATGTCGGGAGAGAGAGTCAGAGGGGCCTGTCACCGCCCCCTCGCGACCACGCTGGCGTCAGCGTGGACCCTCACTTCAGGACGGCCGAGAACGGCAGCCAGGAACAGGGCAGGGGTCCTGACAGCAACCGTGACACACACGGTCGGTACGGTCAGTTCCCGTCCTGTCACTCTGTCCCTGACCGGGCTGTCGGAGCTGGGGTTGTGCGCTTCCGCAGTGATGGCTGCGCTCAGAGCTGCCTCTTCACCGAGACTAGCTGAGAGGTTCCGTAGCGCCAGCTCACGGGCGACTTGCACGGCGCGCCCGGCATCAAGCCGGCAATTCCCCCCTGCCAGGGCCTCCAGGTCCAGCTCCTGGCAGGCGGCCAGGGCAGCCATGTCCGCCGCGGCCCTCGCTGCTCCGTGCGTGGATACCATGACGGCCACGTCCACGACCAGACTGAGGGCGGCCAGCAAGGCGGGGAGTGACAGGAGCAGGAGCGCGGACACGGCGCCAGTCTGGCTGCGCATGCTACCTCACCTTCTCGCTACGGGTGATGACGGTGCTTCGCAGCCGGACCTCGCTTCCGGCGAGCGCCTGCATGGCCGGAGTGGTGAACCGATAGGGGTAAGAGATGGTAACAGTGATCAGGGTTCCATACGAAGCCGTATTAGGAGTGATCGATACCGACGCCAGATTGAGGTCCAGCGGTGCCAGGCTGAGTTGGTCGCGGATCGCCCGGCGAGTGCCCTCGGTGTTGCCCCCCTCGATGGCAGCCCGCCGGGCTCCTTCCCGGGCGGCGGAAACGAGGATTAGCCTGGTATGAAACATCAGACCCAACTCGATGGTGGCCAGTAGGATCAGTACGGTTATCCCCGCTGTCATGATGAATTCCGCCATGACCGAGCCACGCTGGCTGCGCACGATCCTCATCACTGAGCTCCCCCAAGACTCAAGATAATCTGTTGCAGCTTGTCCCTAAGCGCTGCACCTAGTTCCGTCAGGGTAGATATCAGTACGATCACCACCAAGGCCAGCAGGAGCGCGTACTCGGCAGTTGTGGCGCCATGAGAGCGGTTCAGTAGTCTTGTCAACCACGTCTTCATGAGCTTCACCTCCCTTCGTTGGCTACCACCCGGACATTAGGAACGTGAGCACATTGGGAATGAGCGTCACGGTGATGAGCAGGGGGAAAAAGAGCACTACCGCACAGACCATAAGCTTGGGCGGTACAAGGGTCACTGCCCGCTCCAACTCGCAGGTCCGCTGGTGACGCGCGGTGGCTGCCTGCTGCCTAAGGGTGTCCACGATGGGCACGCCGAGTTCATCGGCAGTGTGAAGGGCTGCCACGAGAGGCAGCAAGCCCGCCACGTTCTCCCGGACCGAGAGGTACCGCAAGGTGGCAAACAGCCTGTCACCGCTCTTTGAGCGGCGGTGAGCCTCGATGAACAGCGTGCCTAGCAGGCCGCCTACCCTCTTCCCGACCAGCTCCATCGACACAGCTGGGCTCAGGCCTGCGTCGGCACAGACAGCCAGCAACTCGATCACTCCGGGCAGCTGCCTCCTGACTTCACGGTTGGCTCGGGTAGCTGCTGCTGACTGGGCCATCGCCAGCCCCCGTTCGAGGGCGAAGTACATACACAGCACCGGCAAGACACGCGGCCACCGTCCCAAGGCGAGAGACAGCCCGGCCATGGATCCGGCGGCCAGCCCAGCGATGGTATGGCGCGTCAGGGGGTCCTGCAAGCTGAGCCGGAACGCGGAGGTCTGGCCACCAGCCTCGGGGAGGAGGCGAGACAGACGCAGGCCGGCTGTTGCCGGTTCTGGCCTCAGCAGCACCACCCCAAAGCAATACAGCGCCGACGCGACCAGGCTCCAAAGCAGGATGGGCACCGCTTTCACTCCAGTGGAAGGTCTGTTAGTCTGCGCGAGACGACGACTCCGAGGCACCACAGGGCGAGGGAGACGCCCAGACATAGCCTGCCGTAGCTACTGCTGATCAGGGGCGTTAGGATCGATGGGCTGCGCCACGCCAGGCCCGCGCCCAGAACGACTGGCGTCCAGGCAAGCACTGTCGCGGTAAACCTGGCCTCAGCCGCCTTCGCCCGCAGCGACGAGCGCAGTGCCTGGCGCGTGCGGATGGTCAAACCCAGGCCGGAGAGGATGGCTAGCAGGCTGCCGCCTGAAGCCTGCTGCACGGCGATGGCATCAGTCAGGAGCTTGAGATCTGCGCTCACCACGCTGCCGAAGGCTGTGTCAAAGGCCTCAGCCAGCGGCATCCCTGTGCAATGCAGCCGCCATGCTTCCTTGAGCCTGGCCTGCATGCTTGGGTCGGCCCCCTCTGCTGAGCGGTTCAGGCTGTCCGGGACACTCAGTCCGCTCTTTAAGCCAGCGGCGATGCTCTCAACCGCCTGAAGCAGGTGCTCGTCATCGAGGCTGCGCCTACGGGTGCTGTAACGCTTTCCGCGCTGGGCGCCTTGCCCCGAAACAAGCCGTTGAAGCCTCCGTGAAGCCAGCCGCGCGCAAGCTCCCTTGAACAGGCCCGACATCAGCAGGCCGGCTGCCAATGCTGTCAGTCCCGCAGCGGGCAATGTCAGTCCAGCCATGGCATGGAGGGGGCCAACTCCTGCATTTTCCTGACGAACCAACGGGGCAGTTCACTCTGGGCTGGCGGGATGTCCAAGGGCAATGGCATGGCCCGGGCAGCCCTGCCGGTCTTGGTCAGCAGCGCTAGTTCTGTGACCCTCCGGATCCCATCTGGGAAGCGCCTTTGGTGCACGACCGCGTCAATCCCGGCGTCGACCCATTGCCTCACTGCTGTCAGCGGCAGGCCCTCGTTGGCCATGAGGATCATATTCTCCAGCCTCAACAGCGCGTCGGAAGCGCTGTTGGCATGGAGCGTAGTCATCGAGCCCCCGTGGCCAGAATTCATGGCCTGGAGCATATCGAAAGCCTCAGCGCCCCTGCATTCCCCGACGATGATCCGATCGGGCCGCATCCGTAGCGCATTGCGCACCAACTGCCGGATGGTGATCTCGCCTCTGCCTTCAATGTTGGGGGGGCGCGCCTCCAGGGCGACCACATGCGCATGTCTCAGCTGGAGTTCGGCCGCGTCCTCGATGGTGATGATCCGTTCGGCAGGGTCATGGATCAGACCTGACAAGGCATTGAGGGTTGTCGTCTTCCCTGACCCAGAGCCCCCGGACACAAGGATGTTGCATCTGCTGCGTACCGTGGCTATCAGCAGCTCACGGGTGTGGCCGGAGATGGTGCCGGTCTGGACAAGATCCTCGATAGTGAAGCCACCTGATCTGAACTTGCGGATGGTCAGAACAGGACCCTTTAGGCAGATGGGTGATATCACAGCATTGATCCTGGAGCCGTTGGGGAGGCGCCCATC
This sequence comes from Bacillota bacterium, assembly GCA_040755005.1. Classification (GTDB taxonomy): domain Bacteria; phylum Bacillota; class Sulfobacillia; order JBFMBV01; family JBFMBV01; genus JBFMBV01. The sequence continues at coordinate 6,127 of JBFMBV010000042.1, read as the reverse complement.
GACGTATGGGGAGGCATTGTCGATGCGCCGCCCTAGGGGGGCGATGATCCGGTCGATGACTGATAGCAGATGCTGCTCATCTGCGAAGCAGACGGTGGTTGGACAGACGCGTCCTTCCCGCTCCACCCAGACCGCCTGAGGCCCTATAACCATGATGTCGGTCACGGTCGGGTCGCTGAGGAGTTCCTCCAAGGGACCATAGCCAGCAACCTCGTTGGCGAGCTCCATGGCCAGCCCGCGCGGGCTCTGGCCGTTTGCGATCCAACCTCTGCTCAGGAGCAGCGTCTCAATCAGCTGGGTGAGCCTGTCCCTGTCGCCAGCTGTCAGGCGGGCAGCCTCAACGAGGTCCCAATGGGCGCCCAACAAGGCGTCCTGCAACTCCCGCACGACAGCCAGCTTCCCGTCGTGCACTCGACTATGCCACCTGTCGCCCATACCGTGCGCTCACCCATCCCCACGCCCGCGCCAGCCAGCCAGGGCCGGCCTGCTGGGCCGACAGGCCCGGGCAAACAAAATCGACCAACTGCCTCAGTGCAAGCCCAATCTCGCCAGGCTGGGTAGATACGGGCCGGCCGTACAGCTCCGACTCGTCCACCCGCGCGGCCAAGGCTGGAACAGACAGCGTCCGCAGATCACCCAGGAACGAAGCCACGCGTGACACAGGCAGCAGCCGTCCTGTGGCTTGGTTGACGACGAGCAGCAAGCGCTGCTCGCCTGGTTGAAAGCGCTGTAGGAACTGCTTAGTGCGGCGCAGGGCGCACGGCCCGGGTGTGGCAACCACGAGTACCTTGGTGGCATGGTTGGTGACCTCATCGGTCACCCAGTTGTCCAGACCTGCAGGAGTATCGACCACCGCCAGGTCAAAGACCGACCGGACTGCCAGGAGTACTTGCCTGAGCTGATCGCGCTTGATCAGCCCGGCGATCTCAGGCTTCGCAGGCGCCAGGAGCACTCTGAGACCGGATCCGTGCTGGACTAGCCTCCCGTCGAGTCCACCCTTGACAAGGTCATCGATGTAAGGCAGGAGCATCTCGATGCCATCATGTCCGACTAGGTCCAGATGGACTGCCACGTCTCCGGCCTGCCAGTCGCAGTCGAGTAGCGCGACTTTGAGGCCCGTCCTCACCTGCAGGGACAGCGCCAGGTTGCAGGCGATGAAGGTCCTGCCTACTCCGCCCTTGGGGCCAACCACCGCTATGAGCTGTTGGGGCAAGACAGCGGGCGCCGTTGGCGCCCCGCCGCTGGCGGCCTCATCTGCTCCGTGCGGCTGGCCGGTGGGTCCTCGCCGGAATGCCGCCCAAGCCTGGTCAAGGGCACTATCTTGTGGCACTACTTTCACCTCGCAGTCGCTTGGGCGCTTCGGAAGGGGGAACGAGCAGCGCGTAGATACGGCCATACTCCAGCGCATGCGCCAGTGCCTCAGCCTGGGCCTGGGACACAGCAACGACCAGTCCCTTGAAGTCGTCCGTGCCGGTGCCCCTCGCGGCGGGCTGACGGGGCGCCCACACCGCCAGCACCAGCCCCCCTTTGAGGAGCAGTTTGGCCGTGCTGGTTCCTGTCTTTGAGTGGCTCGCCACATACACGAGGTCAACATGATCGTAGGGCTTGACAGCGCCGGCAATAGCGGCCCCAAGTGCCAAGGGGACGGCCATGGCCCGCTCACCTGGAAGCAGCGCGGCGAGGAAGTCCACGCCTTGATCTTGCTCCAGCAGGCGGCCAACCAGTACCTGTTCCCCAGCATAGAGGGGATAGGCACTAAGTCGGCCGCTAAGGGCCGAAGGCGAGCGGACCGCCGCCGGATGGATGGCCACGCGGGCCATGCTGATCACTGCCAGATCCGCATCGGCGATGACAGTGAACGGGGGCAGATCCTTATTGAGCACAGCGACGGGCTCAGTACCCTGTCGGTCGGAGATGACGCCGAGCGTAAGTACCCCCGCCAGGAGTGCGCAGCCGACAGCCATCCATAAGTGCAGCGATCGCCACAACGCCCTCACCTCCAGGCTAGCCCGGCAAACGTCATGCCGGTTGTTTCCAGTTTATGGGCGCACCACCGGCTCTGTCAAACTTTTCGGCTCGACTCACTTTCGGCAAACGGCCGCCTCAGCCCAACGGTCTGTCGAATTGATTATGTTTAACGACAGGCATCTGTTGGGAGGAGTTCCTGGTTATGGGTTGAACATGAGAACGCGTCCCAGTTGCAGACGATACGGCACCCGAGAAGGGGGAGTGCCCTGTGCCCCAAGCTCCCTAACCAGCATCAGAGAGCTAGTGTAGGACGGAGTACAAGAGAAAGGGAGGCGATGACCCTGAATGTGCAGTGGCGGCAATCTGGTCGAATTGCGTGGCCTGTGCTGATGTCTCTCCTAGTGACCATGTCCGTAGCCAACGCAACAACTCAGGAGCATTGGACTGCCCAGTTCATTCAAGCCACTTCCGAAATGGGCATCGATGGCCCCTTTGCTGACCCTGATGTACACTTCTCACGGGGCGAGTTCATCAGGACTCTGCTGCTAGCCCTCGGATATCAACCCTTAAGGACACTGGCGCCACCCTTCCCGGATCTTGCTGCGCAAGACCGGATGGAAGGGTGGGCAGCCAGGGCTATTCAGCTCGGCATCCTTCGTGGGTACGCGGATGGGACTTGTCGTCTAGCACAGCCGGTGAGACGAAGCGAGGCCATTGCCTTTCTCATCCGCCTGCCGCTGGGTCTGCCCAAGTCGCCAGGGCCGATCCCGCACGCCGACCTCCTGCCCCGCTGGCTCACTGAGGCCTATGCGGAAGCCTCCTCTACGCTGGGAGGGCTAGCGTGGTTATTGGACACCGCAACGCTATCACAACCACTCACGGCCGGGGAGTGCGCCTATCTCATCCACTACCTACTGTACAACGCCACCGACCCGCGCTATCTGCCTGAGGACGGTGAGCTCATTGCCGTAGTCAGGAGACATGTGGACAGCTATGCTGCAGCTTTCGCGGCTGGGGGAAGGGACTTCGGCCCGTTCCTGGAGACCATGTGCGGCCTGGCCCGCTCCAATGCGGAGCGCAACTTGGCCACTCCTGGCCAGCAGCCTGACATGGTAGCGGTGGTGAGTGTCGAGGCGTACGTGGTGTTCAAGACCGCCTGGCTGGCTATGGTGGCATCGGCTGAGACCGTAGATGAGACTTGGCGAGGGATCACCCAGCGCCGCCATGGTTCGGGACTCTACTACCTCCGAAGGGACCGTAGCACATGGCGCGTGTTCAAGTAGCCAAGGTGGCGGCCGCTGCGATGCTCCTGGTCCTGATCGCCAATGCTGTTCCAGCCGCGACTGCTTCGACTGGGTGGACCTTCGGCCCGCTCTATGAGGCCAAGCGTGAACTCCGCGTTGATGGGGGCCGTCATTGCACCGCCGTCACCTATTGGAGGACCGCCTACTTCAATGGAGTCAGGCAGTTCGAGGAGTTCGTAAGGACGGACCTGCTCGACCACGGACCGGTCTGGACCTTTGGACCGGAGTTCGTGGCATCATCGCGAACGTTCATCCGGGGCACGGGCCGCTACCGGGAAGAGGTCATCTGGCGCAAAGCCTTCTACTGCGGTCAGTTCAAATGCCACGAACATGTGGGCACAAGCGTAACTTACGTGGGAGAAGCGTGGACCTTTGGACCGGAGTTCGTCGCTTCGCGTACCTCTAGCATCCAAGGAAGCGTATGGGTGGAGACCATCACATACTGGCGGCGGGCCTACCTTGATGGCGTCTTTCAGTTCAGTGAGTTCGTCCGCGCAGAGGTCATAGAACACGGCTCCGTCTGGACCCATGACCCTCCGAAGCTGTCCAGTGTGACAGTGACCCATGCCCGTGCGCCACACCTGTTTGAGGTTCGGCAGTACACTCAGCAGGTACGGTACCGCGGACAGCCCCACCACACAATCGTGCGAGACGATCTGCGCGAATGGGTCGACATCGATCAGGTGGTCTACAGCGAGCCGGTGGTCACCGGCTGCGCCCCGGACAGCGCCACGGGAGTCCTTCGCCTGCAGTTCGGTCGGGCGATATACCACAGGAACCACGTCTACGGGCAGTTCGCCGTCGGGATGGAGGCCCTTCCCGCCTACGTGAGGAGCCTCCCCCTCGCTGCCATAGCGGTGGTCTTCCCCGGCCTGCCCCTCTCCCATGGCGCGCTTCGCATCATCAATACGGCAGCTGATTTCGACGATTACGGCGCCATTGCCACCAGCAAGTACTTCACCGACATCGTGGCCGGGCTCGAGAACGGACTCATCGTGGGCAAGTCCAGCGATACCAGCAGGTACTATGCCCCCGACGAGGCGATCGCCCTGGGCGAGATGGTCAACATCTTGGCGAGGAATGCAGGGGCGGATCCGATGACCCAAGGGACCGATGCAGTACAGTACCTAGCTGGCAAGGGGGTCTCCATGCCCAGCGGCAGCCTGGCCAGTCTGCTTACAGAAGCCCAGCTCTCCCAACTGGCCCACCAGGTAGTCTCTCTCCCGAGCAAGTCCCGGCTGGTGGTGGTGGAGGACGCAGTCGCAGGCCTGCCTGTGTTCGACCTCCCCCATGGACTGTCACGAGGGAAGGCCGTCTCAATCAGAACAATATCGGCAGCCAATCCAGAGCCAGCCGGCCGTTCGACTCCCCCTGCAAGCCCTGGCCCTCCCACTCCCCCACTGCAGCCGGCAGGGAGCATAGTAGGGAACGTCATCCCGTCGGCCACCGCACCACTAGGCACGATTACGCTAAGGGCAGATGTCTCCGGCACCGCCGCACGCGTGTCCGTGCGGGTGCCGTGGCTCACAGCGCCACTGGCACTCACGTGCTTCCACCGGGGTCCGGTGGAAGTCTGGCAGGTTCCTACCGCTATTCCCGTCGACCTCGCTGATGGGCGCTACTGGGTGCACTTCGTTGCCTCGCTGCAGTCACCAGCCCAGGCCGAGCTCACAGACACCGTGGCGCTCACGGTCCATGATCCGTTCACAGTGTCCGGACGCCTCATCCCGGCCCAGTGCGCGCCCGGAGGCAGCGTCCTGATCGAGGCCTTTACCGCACCAACGGCCAAGCTAGTCAGCGCCAGCACGCCTGCCGGTACGGCGGCGCTAGACGGGGGGGCGACCGCTTGGTCTGGGTGGTTTGTCCTGCCTGCTGATATGTCGCCTGGACAGGTCATAGTGACCATCGACGCCTCTTCCCATGCAGGCAAACAGGCGCGGGCCAGCCTAACCCTCCAGGTACAGACCGGTTCGAGCGAGTATGACATCATCTTAACGGACTGAGGTGAGACCCGTGGAACTATCACAGCTCCTGTTCCCTGAGCTCAGACGTCCTTCGCCAGATGACTTGCTGGCGGTGGCAGCAGTCCACCAGCACCGGGTCGCAGAACGTCCTGAGTTGTTCGCGAACCTGACGTGCTTGGCTTCCGAGTGTACCACGATTCTGGCCGATGCGCCTGCCGGGTGCACATCAGTCGTGAGCCACTACCGAAGCGTGACCTGGCCATCGGTTGCTTTCCACTCTCCCTCGGCCACTGTACTGAAAGACATGCTCATCGCCCTGTGTGAGGAAAGCGAACTCACCCCTTACCCCATGACCAGGGGCGAGGCCTTCTTCTCCCTTGTGAACCAGACGGATCTAGGCATCCTGCGGCAAGCGGCTCGTGTGGTAGCCGTAAGGGAGTTCGTCCAGCTACTTGTCACCCCCGAGACCTTCAAGCCTTGCGAGTGCTTCAAAGCACTACCTCTGGGCCCGCAGCACTTGAGCGATCTGAACAGCCTAGCTGCCTTTGCGGACATAGCCAGCTTCTCACCGACTGATCTCGTTCACGGCCCCCACTTCGGCATCTTCTCTGGGGACCGTCTTGTCGCGATGGCCGGCACGCGGGCAGCTCACCCGGAACAGGTGGTCCTGGGCAACATCGCTACCAAGCCGCAGTATCGCCGCAGGAAGCTGGGCTCTGCCTGCGTCAGCAGGGCGGTGCAGGAGAACCTTAAGGTGTCCCCCAGGGGGTGATGTCCTAGAATATCTGTAAAAGTGAATCGGTCTGAGCTACCCTAGTGGTTGAATGACACCACACTACGCCCCTGCCAGGGGGCTGAAGGGAGAGCCCAGACCTTATGACTAGAATACCA
>JBFMBV010000041.1:0-11823 GCA_040755005.1 Bacillota bacterium | reverse complement strand
CAGGGATGGACTACGCCCTGGACGGGACCCGCGCTGCCCTGCACCGGGCGGACATCGCCTTCTGCAACCTGGAGAACCCCTTGACGACCAAGGGGACGCCCATCCCCAACAAGCAGATCTGGTTCCAGGGCGACCCCACCACGGTCCAGGTGCTCCAGGACGGCCGGTTCGACGTGGTGTCCCTGAGCAACAATCACATCCTCGACTACGACTCGCCCGGGTTGCTGGAGACCTTCGCGGTGCTGGACGCAGCCGGCGTGCCCAGCGTGGGTGCCGGGCGGAACAGGGCCGAAGCGGAGTTGCCGACCTTCGTCGAGGTCAAGGGCAGGCGCCTCGCCTTCCTCGCCTACAACCAGTTTGCCGAGATCTTCTGGAACTGGACCTACCGGCGCACCTTCGCAGCCACCGACACCCTTCCCGGGAACGTGCCCATGCTCAAGGAACGCATCCTGCCTGCCGTCGCCAGCGCCCGCGGCCAGGCCGACCTGGTTGTGGTGTACTTGCACTGGGGGGAGGAAGACCAGCCCCATCCCCTCCCCGAACAGCGCGTTCTGGCCCGGGCCATCGTCGCTGCCGGGGCCGACCTGCTCATCACCAGCCATGTCCATGTGCTGCAAGGCATCGAGGCGTATCGCGGCAAACCCATCTTGTACAGCCTGGGGAACTTCGTCTTCGACCAGCGCCGCCCGCGCAACGTCGAGAGCATGCTCGCCGAGTGCGTGTACGCCGCCGACGGCAGCGTGCGCCTGTCGATCATCCCGGCGCTGATCGTCGAGGGGCAGCCCCGGGTGGCCACCGGGCAGGAGGCGGTCCGGCTGTTGCAGTACCTCGCTTCCCTGAGTAGGCCCCTGGGCACGGAGTTGACGCTCGTGGGCGAACGTGCCGAGCTGCGACTGGCCCGCTAAACGAGATTTTCCAGTAAACCTGCCTCGCCGGGCTATGCTATAATTGGGCGACATAATCTGCGTCAGACGGGCGCAAATCCACGGGTGTCAATGCCATGCAACCAGCACAGGGCAGGCAGACCAGACGTTGGACGGGAGGCCTCGCCGTCCTCGCCATCGCCGTTGTCCTTGCGGTGGCGCCGGTGCGGACGACTGCTTATGTCCTGTTCCGCGCCTATGGGTCAGCGGCGGCAGTGGCCGAGGCCAGGGGTCTCTCCAGGCTTGACGGCCCCAACGTGACTATCGCCTACGCGGCCCAGGACGCCGCCGTGGCCGACCTGGTGCTGAACGTGGCCGAGGAGTTGTACGGTGAGGTCACCCGCCTGGTCGGCCATGAGCCCCGCCGCGGTCCACTGATCATCATCCATCCCGACCGCGCCTCCCTGAGGTCGCGCCTGGGGTGGGCCCAAGGACCCGACGCAGTTGGGGCCTACTGGACAGGGGTGGTCCGCTTGCTGTCGCCGAGGGTCTGGGCCCAAGGCGACATGGCGGAGGTCTTCCGGCGGGAAGGGCCCTTGGCCCACGAACTGGCCCACTACGTCCTGGACCTCTACACCGCCGGCAACTACCCCCGCTGGTACACCGAGGGCCTGGCCCAGTGGATCGAGTACGAGCTCACAGGCTACCTGTGGGTCGAAGGGGCCGATGACCCGGCGTATATGTACCCTCTTGGGGACCTGGCGCATAGCTTTGCCAGACTGCCAGACCAGGCACGGGCCTATCGTCAATCCTTCCTGGTCGTGGCTTACCTCGTGGACAAGGCGGGCGCAGGCAGCCTGCGGGGCCTCAACCGGCTGCTGGCGGCCGGACGGCCCTTCGCGGCCGCGCTCCGGCAGTCCGCGGGGTTCACCCTGCGTGAACTTGAGCCGCAGTGGCTGGAGTGGGTGGGGGACAACGCCTGGCGGTTCCGCTGAACCTCAATCATAGCAGGAATTGAGTTGAAGCCTGACGAATGAGCGAGCATCGTGTATTGTCCCTGCTAAAACAGATGGAGGGTGCAGCCGTGCCTAACCTCCTCATCAGGGGTGGCCGGCCGCTACGTGGCGCCGTCCGGGTAGGTGGGCGGAAGAACTCAGCGGTCGCTGTCCTGCCCGCCGCTCTCCTCGCGCAAAGTGAGAGCATCATTGAGAATCTGCCGCATATAGACGATGTCGCCGTGTACCTCGACATCCTTCGCGCTATGGGCGTGAAGATCACCCAGCACCGCACGGGCAACGGCACGTTTGGACTGGACCCCAGCAGCCTGTCGGCCGGGATCGCGGCTCCCCAGGACCTGGTCAAGCGGATGCGGGCGTCCTATTACTTACTCGGCGTACTCCTGGGCCGCTTCGGGCAGGCTGAGGTGTGCCTGCCCGGCGGGTGCGACATCGGCTCGCGTCCCATCGACCAGCACCTGAAGGGCTTCAGGGCGCTCGGGGCGGAGGTTTCGCAGGAGCACGGCGTGGTCAAACTCAAGGCCAGCGGGGGCCTCACCGGGGCCGACATCTACCTGGACGTGGCCAGCGTTGGGGCCACCATCAACATCATGCTGGCCGCCGTGTACGCTGACGGCACAACCATCATCGAGAACGCTGCCAAAGAACCTCACGTCGTCGACGTGGCCAGTTACCTGAATGCCGCCGGCGCTCGGGTGCAGGGCGCAGGCACCGACGTAATCAGGATCAAAGGGGTTACCAGCCTCCCCGGGTGTACCCACGCCATCATCCCGGACGACATCGAGGCGGCCACCTACATGATGGCCGCGGGCATCACCCGCGGGGATGTGCAGATCGAGAACATCATCCCCAAGCACCTCGACCCGATCTCCGCCAAGCTCAGGGAAGCTGGGCTCGAGGTGGAGGAGAACGGCGACTGGATACGCGTGCGGGGGGTAGCGCGGCCCAGGGCCCTGCACCTGAAGACCCTGCCCTATCCGGGCTTCCCCACGGATGCCGGCCCCCCCATGTCTGTCCTGCTCAGCTTGGCGGAAGGGACCAGCGTGGTGACGGAGTGGGCCCATGACGGCCGCCATAAGCACCTAGAAGAGCTCACGCGCATGGGAGCCAACGTGCGGGTCGAAGGCCGCACTGCCATCATCGAGGGGGTCAAGGGGCTGAGCGGAGCCCCCGTCCGGGCCACCGATCTGCGCGCCGGCGCCGCGCTGGTCCTGGCCGGGCTGGCCGCTGAGGGACTCACCGAAGTCAGCGGCATGGAGCACGTGTTCCGCGGCTATGACCAAATGCCGGAGAAGCTGGCCAAACTGGGCGCCGACATTACTTCGGCGTAGCTGCCTGTGTTTAGCTATGGTCCCATGGAAGCAAGCGCTCTTGTCGCAAGACGGGCGCTGTGCTATTGTTATTGCTGTGTGTCCCCTGTGGAAAGGAAGGTGAAACCCCCATGGCGCAGGACATGCTCCGGGCCATTGCCGCAGCCGAACAGGCCGGGGAAGCCCTCGTGGCCGAGGTCAAGGAGGCGAAGGCGCGAGCCGTGGCCGAGGCGCGGGGCCAGGTTGCGGCCATGCTGGAGGCAGCCAGGCAGGAAGCGGCCACCGCAGGCCGCCGGGTGCGGTCGGAAGTCGAGGCCGCCGCGGCGGGCGCCGAGGTCGAAGTGCAGACCGGCTCCCTGGCGGAAGCCAAGGCCCTCAGCCTCAGGTCGGCGGGCCGGATGGAGCAAGCAGTGGCGCTGATCGTCCGGCGCATCGAGGGTACAGATGGCAGTTAGCGCCATGCGCCGCATCGCCGTCGCCGGCCCCAGGGGCAAGCTGGACGACGTGATGGCGGCCCTCGAACGGGCAGGAGCCCTCGAACTGACAGACGTGCACGGCAAGGCCGCTGGGCTGGGCCTCAAGTTGGGGACCGGCGCCGCCGGCGACCAGACGGCTCACGAGACCCTGGCGTTGGTGAAATATGCCGTTGACTACCTCAACAGGCTCCGCCGGGAGAATGTGTCCATGTTGGACAGTTTTCTCGGCGTCAAACTTGGTCTCACCAGCGCCGAGCGCGACGCCGTGCTCTCCACTTGTGACTTTGTGAAGGTCGTGGAAGCGTGCCGCGCCCACGACAGCCAGGGTAACGCCCTTCGCCAGGAGGCGGCCAGGCTTCAGGCTGAGTTGGCCGAGTATGGCCCCTGGGCCAGCTTGGGCGTGCCTGTGGAGGTACTGCGGCGCGCCGCCCGTGCCCGCCTACGCGCTGGCACCACGGGGTCGGCGACGGCCCTGCGCGAGGCCTTGGCCGCCAAGGTGCCCGACGCGTCTGTGCTGGTGGTGAACGCTACCCCCAAGCGTGACTATGTGGTGGTGGCCTGCACCGCAGCCGACGCCGAGGCTTGTTCCGACGTCCTGCGCGACAGCGACTTCAGCCCCCAGGACTTCACCGGCCTGGTGGGCCGCGTGGACGAGGCCGTGCGGCAGGCAGGGCAGCTAGAGGCAGCCAACGGGGCGGCCCTCGCCGACTGGTACGGCAGGGGACAGGAACTCACCGCCTACAAGACGAGCCTGATGGTGGTGTACGATCACTACCTGGCCCTGGCGAGTCGCGCCGACATGGGCCGCTGTGCCGCCGAGACCCGCCAGGCCTTCTTCCTGGAGGGCTGGGCCCGGGCCAAGGACGTGCCTGCGCTCAAGTGCGCCGTGTCCGCCCTGGACCCCGACATTGCTTTCGTCGAGCGCGCCCCTGAGCACGGGGAGACCCCGCCGGTGGCGATGGAGAACACCCGGGCGGCCGCGCCGGTGGAAGTGGTCACCAAAATGTACGGGTACCCCAAGTACTCGGAAGTCGACCCCACGCCGGTGCTGGGACCTTTCTTCATCCTGTTCTTCGGGATGGCCCTGGGGGACGCGGGCTACGGGCTGCTGCTCCTAGCCCTGAGCGCCTTCGCCCTGAAGCGGTGGCAGCTGTCGGACGGGGCCCGCAAGTTCTTTCGGCTGCTGGCCTACTGCGGGCTGTCCAGCATCGTCGTCGGCGCGCTAATGGGCAGCTGGTTCGGCAACCTGGTGGACAAGCTACCCCCGGCCTTCGCGCCGGTAGTGGCGGCCAAGGATGCCATCACCCTGCTCAACCCGCAGGTAGACCCGACCACGATGCTCTTGATCTCCTTGGGCCTGGGCTTCATCCAGGTCGTCACGGGCATCGGCGTCAAGGCGTACGGCAACATCAGGGCCGGCGACGCCAGGACCGCCCTGCTGGACCAAGTCCCCTGGATGTTCTTCCTGATCAGCGGTGTGCTGTTCGGCGTGTCCACCCAAGGGGTGCTGGCGGGAGCCGCCCCAGCCTTCAAGTACATGGCCATCGGCGGCGCCCTCGCCGTTGTGGCGACCCAGGGCCGGGCAGCCCGTAACCCCCTGGCCAAGCTCGGCGCCGGCGCCTACGCGCTGTATGGCAGCATCGGGTACCTGAGCGACGTGCTGTCCTACTCGCGCCTCCTGGCCCTCGGCATGGCGGGGGGCGTCATCGGACAGGCCATCAACGACATCGCGCTGATGGCGGGGGGCGTGCCCCTGCTCGGGCCGGTCTTCGTCCTGGTTATCATGGCGGGCGGCCACGTGTTCAACTTGGTGCTCAGCGTGTTCGGAGGGTTCATCCACTCGGCACGCCTGCAGTTCGTCGAGTTCTTCACCAAGTTCTTCGAGGGGGGCGGCAAACCGTTTAAGCCTTATCAGCGGCAGACCCGCTACACCCTGCTCGTGGAATAGACGCACCAGCACTTATGTGAGTGGGAGGTAGGAACCATGTTCGAGAATGGTCAGGTCCTCGCTCTGGTAGGCGCCGCCCTGGCGGCGTTCCTCGGTGGCATCGGTTCGTCGATTGGCGTCGGCATTGCTGGCGAAGCCAGCGCGGGCGTCCTCTCCGAGGACCCCGACAAGTTCGGCAAGATGCTCCTGCTGCAGGCGCTCCCGGGCACCCAGGGCATCTACGGCTTCCTGGCCGCCTTCCTGGTCATTCTGCGGCTCGACGCCACGCTCACCGTGGCCCAGGGCTGGGGCATCCTCTTTTCCTGCCTGCCCGTGGGCATCGCGGGCCTGGTGTCAGGCATCTACCAGGGCCGCGCCTCGGCTGCGTGTATCAACTTTGTGGCCAAGCAACCCGACGAATCCGGCAAGGCCCTCATCATCCCGGGCATGGTGGAGACCTACGCCGTCATCGGCCTGCTGACCACCATCTTCCTGCTCGGCCGGGTCTAGGCCCATGAGCGCAGACCGTATCCTTGCCCGCATCGAGGCCGAGGCGGGGGCAGAGGCGCAGGCCATCCGGGCCGAGGGGGCCGCGGAGGTGGCAGCCATCCTGGCCGAGGGCCGGGAGCAAGCTGCCGCCCTGAAGGCGCGTCTGGTGGCCCAGGCCAAGGCAGCCGCCGAGGAAGAGGCGCGCCGGGCACTGAGCCTCGCCAAGCTCGAGACGCGCAAGCGCGTGCTCCAGCACAAGCAGGAGGCCGTCACTGCGGCCTTTGACCGGGCGGCCGCCGCCGTGGCGGGGCTGCCCGACCCTGCGTACCGGGCCTTCCTGAAGCGCTGGCTGCTCAAGGCGGCTATGGTCGGGCCCATGCGTCTGGTGTTGTCCCCCCGGGACAAGGTGCGCTTCACCGCCGCCGACCTGGCGGAGGTGAACAGAGAGCTGGAACGGACCGGGCGTGGCCCGCTTACCCTGGACCCTGACACCAGGGAGACCTGGGCCGGCTTCATCCTGGTCGGTCCAGATATCGAGATCAACCATACCCTGGCCTCTGAACTGAAGACCATCCGCGCGGAACTCGAGCCCCTCGTGGCAGAGGCCCTGTTCGGTTCCAGGGAAGGGGGCTGAGGGCGTGACTGCGCGTCGCACCGGTGACCGGACCCGTTACGCGTATGCCGTCGGTCGCGTGCGCGCCCTGGAGACCCGGCTGCTCGACTATGCCCGCCTGCAGAGGCTGGCTGACGCCAGGGACGCCGCAGACACGTTACGCTTGCTGGGCGAGTCGGGTTTCGGCGGCGAAGCCCTGGCTGACCTAGCCCATCCCGCCGACTTCGAGCGGGTGCTGGCCGCGGAGGCAAGGGGCACCGCTGCCTTGGTAAGCAAGCTCGTGAAGGACAAGGTCATCCTGGACTACCTGGGCGCCAGGCAGGACTACCACAACCTCAAGGTCCTGCTCAAAGATTCCCTGCTCGGGATGGCTGAGGTCGACCCCTTGGTCCCCGGCGGGCGCACTTCCGTAGACAGCCTCCGCCGCCTGGTCAGGGGCCAGCCGGCGCGGGAAGTCCCCGGCGATCTGGTCGAGGCCATGGCTGCGGCCAAGGCCGCCCACGGAGCGCAGCCGGCCGCCTTCGCCATCGACACGGCCATCGACCGGGCCTTGGCCACCACCCTGACAACCCTGGCCGCCGCCAGCGGCCTGAAGTACCTGCGGGAGCTCACCGCCGCCCAGCTCGACCTGACCAACCTCAAGTCCCTGATGCGGGTCAAGGTCTTGGGCAAAGACAGGCGTTTCCTCGACAGCGTGCTCCTGCCGGGAGGCAACATCCCCACGACGCGCCTGTTGGCACTGCTGGCCGCAGACCTCGAGGCCATCGGCGCGGCCTTCGCGACCTCCGCCTACGCGCGCGTCGTCGAGGCGGGGGTGCGGGGCCTGGCCGCCGGCAGCCTCACCGCCATGGAGAAGGCCGCGGACGAGCACTACCTGCGCGTGGCCGGGCGGGCCCGGATCCTGGCCATGGGCCCGGAGCCTGTGGTCGGCTATGCCCTGGCCCGGGAGAACGAACTCAGGAACGTCCGCATCACGATGACGGGCAAACTCAATGGCGTGCCCGCGGACGTCATCCGGGAAAGGCTGCGTGATGACCATGCCTAAGCTGGTCATGATTGGGCCCGGTGACGCCGTGTCCGGCCTCAGGGCCTTGGGCGTGGAGGTCAAGGCGACCAACGATCCCCGGGTCGCCGCCGCGACCCTACGGGATTTGGGCGAATCCACAGACTACGCTGTCATCTTTGTCGCTGAGGAACTGGCTGGCGGGCTTGGCCCCGAACTGGCCAAGCTCAGGCACCGGACCCTGCCCGTGGTGCTGGTGGTTCCCACCACCGGCACGGCGAAGGGTCAGGGGCTGGCCCGCTTGCGCCACATGGTCGAACAGGCCGTGGGCGCGGACATCCTCTTCAAGGGAGAGGGGAAGTAACCCATGCTCGAAGGCAAGATTATCAAGGTGTCGGGCCCCCTCGTGATCGCCGAGGGTATGCGGGGCTCGCGCATGTACGATGTGGTGCGAGTGGGCAAGCGCAGGCTCATCGGGGAGATCATCGAGATACGCGGGGACAAGGCGTCCATCCAGGTCTACGAGGAGACGGGCGGGGTCGGCCCTGGCGAGTCCGTGGTCAGCACCGGCGCCCCCTTGAGCGTGGAGCTGGCGCCCGGCCTGATGAGTGCGATCTATGACGGCATCCAGCGGCCGTTGGACCTGCTCCAGGACGCTTCGGGCAGCTTCATCGGCCGCGGCATCGACGTGCCCGCCGTAAGCCGCGAGCGGGTCTGGGATTTCGTCCCGACCGTCAAGGGCGGCGACACGGTCGTGGCCGGGGACATTCTCGGGACGGTCCAGGAGACCGTCATCGTCACCCACAAGGTCATGGTGCCCCCCGGCGTCAAGGGCGTCGTCAAGGAGATCAAGTCAGGGCCGGCCCGGGTGGAGGACATCATCGCGGTGCTTGTGGACGGTGAGTCCACCCACCAGGTCACCATGCTGCAGCGCTGGCCCGTGCGGCGTGGCCGCCCCTTCAAGGAGAAACTGGCCCCCGAGGTCCCGCTCATCACTGGGCAGCGGGTCATCGACGCCTTCTTCCCCATCGCCAAGGGCGGCACCGCCTGTATCCCGGGGCCTTTCGGCTCAGGCAAGACCGTGGTCCAGCACCAGCTGGCCAAGTGGGCTGACGCTGAGATCATCGTGTTCATCGGCTGCGGCGAGCGGGGCAACGAGATGACCGACGTGTTGCTCGAGTTCCCCGAGCTCAAAGACCCGGCCACCGGGGAGCCCTTGATGGCCCGTACCGTGTTGGTGGCCAACACCTCCAACATGCCGGTGGCGGCCAGGGAGGCATCCATCTACACCGGCATCACCATTGCCGAGTACTACCGGGACATGGGGTACAATGTGGCCCTGATGGCCGACTCCACCTCCCGCTGGGCGGAGGCCTTGCGCGAGATCTCCGGCCGCCTGGAGGAGATGCCCGGCGAAGAAGGCTACCCGGCCTACCTGGGTTCCCGGACCGCCGAGTTCTACGAGCGGGCGGGCAGGGTCCGCTGCCTGGCTGCGGAAGCGCGGCAAGGCACCCTATCGGTCATCGGCGCGGTGTCGCCCCCGGGCGGGGACCTGTCCGAACCCGTCACCCAGGCCACCCTACGCCTGGTCAAGGTGTTCTGGGGCTTGGACGACCGCCTGGCCGGCCGGCGGCACTACCCGGCCATCAACTGGCTGCTGAGCTACAGCCTGTACCTGGAACGCCTGAACGACTTCTACCGTCGTGAGGTCGCCGCCGACTGGCCGGAGCTTCGCGCCGAGGCCATGGCCCTGCTCCAGAAGGAGTCCGAGTTGGAGGAAATCGTGCGCCTGGTCGGCGTGGACGCCCTTGGCCCCGAGGATCGGATGGCCCTGGAGACGGCCAAGTCCCTGCGGGAAGACTTCCTACAGCAGAACGCCTTCGACGACATCGACACCTACGCGTCTTTCCCGAAGCAGTACCGGCTGCTGCGGACGATCCTGTCGTTGCACCGGCGCAGCCTGGAAGCAGTCAAGGCAGGGACAACCCTGGAGGACCTCCTGGCCGCCGGCGTGCGCGAGGAGATCGGCCGGGCCAAGTTCACCCCGGAGGCCGATCTGTCCAAGCTGGACGACCTGCTGGCGCGCGTGGAGAAGGGGGTGCTAGTCAGTGCTTAAGGAGTACAAGACCATCACCGAGGTGACCGGCCCCCTGCTCCTGGTGGAGAAGGTCAGCGAGGCCCTCTTCGATGAACTGGTCGAGGTGGAACTGCCCACCGGCGAGATCCGGCGCGGCAAAGTCCTGGAGACCCACAAGGATCGCGCACTCTTGCAGCTGTTCGAAGGGACGGCGGGTATGGACATCGCCGGCAGCCGCGTGCGTTTCCTGGGCAAGACCATCGAGCTGCCCGTGTCCATGGACATGCTAGGCCGGGTGTTCAGCGGCTTCGGCGACCCCATCGACGGCGGCCCTGCCATCATCCCCGAACGCCGGCTGGACATCTCGGGCAACCCCATCAACCCCTATTCCCGGGACTATCCTAGCGAGTTCATCCAGACCGGCATCTCCACCATCGACGGCATGAACACGCTGGTGCGCGGCCAGAAACTGCCCATCTTCTCGGGGGCCGGCCTACCCCATGCCCGCATGGCGGCGCAGATCGCCCGTCAGGCCAAGGTGCGGGGCACCGGTGAGAAGTTCGCTGTCGTGTTCGCCGCCATGGGCATCACCTTCGAGGAAGCCGATTACTTCATTAGCGACTTCAGGAGCACCGGCGCCATCGAGCGCGCGGTGCTGTTCATGAACCTGGCCAACGACCCGACCATCGAACGCATCGCCACCCCGCGCATGGCCTTGACCTGCGCCGAGTACCTGGCCTATGAGAAGGACATGCATGTCCTGGTCATCCTGACCGACCTGACCAACTACTGCGAAGCCCTGCGGGAGGTGTCCGCCGCCCGCAAGGAGGTCCCCGGCAGGAGGGGCTACCCAGGCTACCTGTACACGGACCTCTCCACCATCTACGAACGGGCGGGGCGCATCCACGGGCGCAAGGGGTCCATCACCCAGATCCCCATCCTGACGATGCCCGAGGACGACAAGACCCACCCAGTGCCTGACCTCACGGGCTACATCACCGAGGGGCAGATCGTGCTCAGCCGCGAACTGCACCGGGCGGGCGTGTACCCGCCGGTGGCCGTCGAGGTGTCCCTGTCGCGCCTCCGGGACAAGGGTATCGGCGAGGGCAAGACCCGCGAGGATCACGCCGGCAACATGAACCAGCTCGCCGCCGCCTACACCCGCGGCAAGGAAGCCCGGGAACTCGCGGTGGTGTTGGGCGAGGCGGCCCTGTCCGATGTGGACAAGGACTTCCTGGCCTTCGCCCGGGCCTTCGAGCGCGAGTATGTGGGCCAAGGCGAGCACGACGACCGGACGATCGAACAGACCCTGGACATCGGCTGGAGGCTCATGGCCCTGTTGCCCAGGGCTGAACTGAAGCGGGTGCGCCAGTCGCTCATCGACAAGTATCTGCCCAAGGCAGTCTCCTGATGCCTGCCTAGCGCCCGAGGGAAGGAGGGACGAGGGTGCTGGTCAACGTCAACCCCACCCGCATGGAGCTGCTGAAGCTCAGGAAGCGGGTCAAGATGGCCCGTCGCGGGCACAAACTGCTCAAGGACAAGCGCGACGAACTGATGAAGGAGTTCCTGCGCCTGGTGCGCGAGACCAGGCAGGTTCGGGAGCGGGTAGAAGCAGGCCTGGCCCGGGCAGGGGAAAGCTTCATGGTGGCCCGGGCGGTCATGTCCGCCCCGGTGCTCGAGGATGCCATCCGCCACCCGTCCCAGCGGGTTACCCTCAGCCAAGGCAAACGCCAGATCATGAACGTCGTGGTGCCCACCTTCACCGTGCAGCAAGAGGGTGAGGTCTACGGCTACGGGTTCGCGGGGACCTCCGCCGAACTCGACACCGCCCTCGGCCTGTACGCAGAGGTGCTGCCCTGGCTGGTCCGCCTGGCTGAACTGGAAAAGGCCATCGAACTCATGGCCGACGAGATCGAGAAGACCAGGCGCCGTGTGAACGCCCTGGAGTACGTGCTCATCCCCCAGCTGGAGACCGCCGCCAAAGACATCGCCATGAAGCTGGGCGAGCAGGAACGGGGCAACATCATTCGGCTGATGAAGATCAAGGAC
>JBFMBV010000040.1:0-13683 GCA_040755005.1 Bacillota bacterium | reverse complement strand
ACCGGGCAGTTCTCCCCGGTGCGCCCGCTCGCGGAAGCAGAGGCGGCACATGCCAAACCGGCGGAGATACCCTCGCGGGCGGCCGCAGACGCGACACCGGTTGTACCTACGCACGGCGAACTTGGGCTCTTGTTTCCATTTCTCCACCAGTGCTTTCTTAGCCACGCTCTTGTCCCTCCTCTGCCTTACTGCTTAAACGGCATACCGAGCTGAGCCAGCAACCCCTTGGCGTGTTCGTCCGTCTTAGCCGTGGTGACGATGATGATGTCCATGCCCCTGACCTTCTCAACCTTGTCGTACTCCACCTCGGGGAAGATGATCTGCTCCTTGAGGCCCAGGGTGTAGTTGCCCCTGCCGTCGAACGCCTTGTCGGACACGCCCCTGAAGTCGCGGACCCGCGGCAGGGTAACGTTGAGCAGCTTGTCCAGGAAGTCGTACATCCTGGCCCCGCGCAGCGTGACCTTGCAGCCGATAGGCATCCCGGAACGGATCTTGAAGGCCGCGATCGACCGCTTGGCCTTAGTGATGACAGGCTTCTGTCCAGTGATCAGCGCCAGGTCACTGACAGCGGCGTCCATAGCCTTGGGGTTTTGCACTGCGTCCCCCACGCCCATATTGACCACGACCTTCTCCAACCGCGGAATCTCCATGGGGTTGGTGAACTTGAACTCCCGCTGCAGGGCGGGGACCACTTCCTTGTCATACTTTTCCTTGAGCCTGGACACTGGTTTCCCCCCTTGCGCAGTGGCCGCTACTTGTCGATGACCTCATCGCACCGGCGGCAGACCCGCACGGACCTGCCATCAGCCAGGAGACGTCTGCCCGTACGGGCCGGGCGGTGGCAGTTCCGGCACAGCAACATGACGTTGCTGGCCGCCATAGGCGCTTCCTTCTCGATGACGCCGCCCTGCATGACCTTGCGGGTCGCCCGCTGGTGCTTCTTGACCATGTTGGTCCCTTCGACCATCACACGGTCCGTCTCAGGGATGGTCCTGAGCACCTTGCCCTTCTTGCCCTTGGCCTTCCCGCTGATCACCAGGACGTTGTCGCCCTTACGAACGTGAGTGCCGGCCATAGTCGAAATCCTCCTTACAGCACTTCAGGCGCCAGGGAGATGATCTTCATAAACTCCTTCTCCCTGAGTTCCCGGGCGACTGGACCGAAGATGCGCGTGCCCCGGGGCTCGCGATCATCCTTCAGGATGACGGCGGCGTTCTCGTCGAACTTGATGTAGGAACCGTCAGGCCGCCTCAAGCCCTTTGAGGTGCGGACCACCACGGCCTTGACGACTTCGCCCTTCTTGACCATGCCGCCGGGGGCGGCTTCCTTGACCGAAGCGACGATGATGTCGCCGACATGGGCATATCTACGCATGCTGCCGCCGAGGACCCGAATGCACATCAGTTCCTTCGCGCCGGTGTTATCCGCAACGCTGACTCTCGTTTGAGCCTGGATCACGCCGGCACCTCCTACTTGGCCTTCTCGACTATCTCCACGACCCGCCAGTGCTTGTCGTGGGACAGGCGGCGCGTCTCGGCCACCCGTACCAGGTCGCCGACGCGGGCCGCGTTGTCTTCATTGTGGGCCTTGAGCTTCTTGGTTCGCTTGAGCCTGCGCCCATACAGCCGATGGCTGACCAGGGTCTCAACTGCGACTACAACGGTCTTGTCCATCTTATCCGATGTGACGCGCCCGAGGCGAACCTTGGGCATCCCTCGCTCCTGCATGCGTCAGCCCCCCTTACACAAGACCCGCGGCCAGCTCGCGCTGGCGCACGAGGGTCTGAACCCTGGCGATACTGCGCTTGACCTCGCGGAGGCGCAACGGGTTGTCCAGTTGGCCCGTGGCGTGCTGGAAGCGCAGGTTGAAGAGCTCTTCCTTCAGGGACCTCAGTTTGCGGCGGAGTTCCTCGTCGGTGAGCTCCTTGAGTTCCTTCAGAGCCCTAGCCTTCATTGGCTTCACCACCAGTTCCTTCGCGCCTGATGAACTTGGTCTCCATGGGCAGCTTGTGGGCGGCCAGCCGCATGGCTTCCTTGGCCAGTTCCTCTGTGACCCCAGCCAGTTCAAACAGGATCCGGCCGGGCTTGACCACAGCCACCCAATACTCAGGCGCACCCTTGCCGCTCCCCATGCGGGTCTCGGCCGGCTTGGCGGTGATGGGCTTGTCAGGGAAGATCTTGATCCACACCTTGCCGCCACGCTTGATGTACCTGGTCAGGGCCACACGAGCCGCCTCGATCTGCCGATCAGTCACCCAGGCCGGTTCGACGGCCTGCAGGCCATAGTCGCCGTAGATCAGGACGTCGCCGCGGGTGGCACGGCCCTTCATGCGCCCACGCTGCACCTTGCGGTGAATGACTCGCTTAGGATGGAGCATGCCTAGTCCGCTCCCTTCTGTCACGGCGGGGCCGTGGCGCGTCGGGCAAGACCTCGCCGCGGTAGATCCAAACCTTTACGCCGATCTGGCCGTAAGTCGTCTTGGCCTCGGCGGTGCCGTAGTCGATGTCAGCCCGCAACGTGTGCAAGGGCACGGTTCCTTCGTTGGCCCGTTCCCGGCGCGCCATTTCGGCTCCGCCCAGCCGGCCGGCGATGGCTACGCGGATGCCCCGCGCGCCGAGGCGCATGGCCCGCTGGACAGCTTGGCGCATGGCGCGGCGGAAGGCCACCCGCTTCACCAGCGAAGCGGCGATGCTTTCGGCCACCAATTTGGCGTCGAGTTCGGGGGTCTTCACCTCAACGATGTTAATGGCGGCCTGCTTGCCGGTGAGCTTCTCCAGCTGCCGCCGGAGGCCTTCGATGCCTGCGCCGCCCTTGCCTATGACCATGCCCGGCTTCGCCGTGTGCACCGTCACCTTGATGCGGTTGGCGGCCCGTTCGATCTCCACCCGGCTGATGCTGGCGCCCCTGAGCTGCCTGTCAATGAAGTTGCGCAGCTTGATGTCCTCGTGGACCAGCTCCACATAATCCTTCTTACGGGCGAACCACCTGGCGTCCCAGTCCTTGATGATACCGAGGCGGAGCCCCTTGGGGTGGACCTTCTGACCCACGGTCAGACCTCCTTCCGCTGGCGGACAACGATCGTGATGTGACTGGTCCGCTTCTTGATCGGGAATGCCTGTCCCCGCTGGCGAGGCTGGATGCGCTTCAACGTCGCGCCTTGGTCGACGAAGGCCTCGGCCACGTACAAGTCACCTTCCATGTCCGCGTTGTTTGCAGCGTTGGCAGCTGCGGACTTGATCACCTTGGCGATGATTGGTGAAGCCTTCTTCGGCATGTGGGCGAGGATCGCCAAAGCCTCAGGCACCGGCTTGCCCCGGATGAGGTCGATGACGATACGCGCCTTGCGGGGGGCGATTAGGATGTGACGCGCGCTCGCCCGCGCCCTGCGGTCAGCCGCCTCGGCTACCTTAGCTCCCACGGCTTGGTGTCCTCCTTCCCTACTTGAGGGCGGTCGACCGCTCGGTGTGTGCGCCGTGGCCCCTGAAGGTGCGGGTCGGCGCGAACTCCCCAAGTCTGTGGCCTACCATTTCCTCGGTGATATACACAGGCACGTGCTTACGCCCGTCATGGACCGCGATGGTGTGTCCGACCATGACCGGGAGCACGGTGCAATCCCGGGCCCAGGTCTTCACGACACGTTTCTCGCCTTTGGCGTTCATGGCCTCGATCCGCTCCAGCAGCTCGGACGCCACGTAAGGCCCCTTCTTGACAGACCTACCCACCAGTGACCCTCCTTAACCTACTTGGTGCGCCGCTTGACGATGTACTTGTCGGAAGGGAGGTTGCGCTTCCGCGTCTTAGCGCCCAAAGCGGGCTTGCCCCACGGAGTGGTGGGGTGCCTGCCGATCGGGGACCGTCCCTCGCCGCCTCCGTGGGGGTGGTCGACGGGGTTCATGACCGAGCCGCGCACCGTCGGGCGGAAACCCATGCGGCGGGTGCGGCCGGCCTTGCCGATGGTGATGTTCTCATGCTCGAGGTTGCCAGCCTGGCCGATGGTGGCCCTGCAGTCCACGCTGACGAGGCGGACCTCTCCTGACGGGAGCCTCAGGTGGGCGAAGGCGCCTTCCTTGGCCATCAGCTGGGCCGATGCCCCGGCGGCGCGGGCCATTTGGCCCCCCTTGCTCGGCTTCAGCTCGATGTTATGAATGACCGTGCCCAGGGGGATGTTCTTCAGCGGCAACGCATTGCCTACCTTGATGTCGGCTGTGGGGCCGGACACGATCTCCTGCCCCATCACGATGCCTTCGGGGGCGATGATGTAGCGTTTCTCCCCGTCGGCGTAGTGCAACAAGGCGATGCGGGAGGTGCGGTTAGGGTCATACTCGATGGCTGCGACCTTCGCCGGCACGCCGTCCTTATCCCGCTTGAAGTCAATCACCCGGTAGGCGCGCTTGGCCCCGCCACCGCGGTGGCGGACGGTGATGCGCCCGGTGTTGTTACGGCCCGCATTGCGCTTCAGTTCTCTGACCAAGGCCTTTTCGGGGCGCGCGCGGGTAACCTCCTCGAAGGTGGAGACGGTCATCTCCCGGACCGCCGGTGAGGTCGGCTTAAACTTCTTGATGCCCACGATGCTACCCCCTTTACTGCAGGCCTTCGAGGGCGGCGATCTTGTCGCCTGGCCTCAGGGTCACCACGGCCTTCTTGCGCTCGGGGCGGCGCCCTTCGGACCGGCCCATGCGCTTGACCTTGCCCTCCAGCCGGAGGGTGTTCACGTCGATGACCTTGACCTTGAAGATGCTCTCGATGGCGTGCTTGACCTCCGTCTTGGTGGCCCTGGTGTCGACCCAGAACGAGTACTTGCCTGTGGCCATCTCCCGGGTCGTCTTCTCCGAAATTATCGGCTGGTAGATGATGTCCCGTGGGTTCTGTTCCATCACCCCAGCACCTCCTGGACCCTGGCCACCGCAGCCTTGGTCATCACCAGGCTGTCGTGGGCGAGGACGTCGTAGACGTTAATGGAATCGGCCATGCTGGACTTGACCCCAGCGATGTTGCGGGCTGCCTTGGCCACCTTCTCGTCGGCCTCCCCGGTCACGATCAGGGCCGAGCCCCTGACGTTCAGGTTGGCCAGGATCTCCGCGACGAACCGGGTCTTCGCCTCAGGCAGTTCCAGACCCTCGAGGAGTATCAGCTTCTCCCCCAAGACCTTGGACGACAGCGCAGACCGCATGGCTTGACGCCGGGCCTTCTTAGGCATGGTGTAGCTGTAGTCGCGCGGGTGGGGTCCAAACACGATGCCCCCGTGCCGCCAGAGCGGCGAACGGATGGTGCCGGCGCGCGCGCGGCCGGTGCCCTTCTGCCGCCACGGCTTCCTGCCGCCGCCGGCCACTTCGGCCCTCGTCTTCGTATCGGCGGTGCCGAGTCTGCGGTTGGCCAGCTGCATCACCACCACGGAATGGAGCAGGCTCGCGTTGACTTCAGCTCCGAAGATGGCCTCGTCGAGCTCCAACTCGCCTACCCGCTGGCCGCCGGCATTGTAGACATTAGCCTTGGGCACGGCCCATCCCCCTTCCAAACTTAAGCTTCAAGCTCAAGCCTTCACCGAGTCGCGGATGGTCACGAGGCCTCCGTGCACACCAGGGACCGCGCCGCGGATCAGGATTAGGTTCTTGTCGGTGTCTACCGCTACCACGCTCAGGTTTAGGGCCGTGCGCCGCACCGCGCCCAGGTGGCCAGGGAGCTTGCGCCCCTTGAACACCCGCGAGGCGTCACGGGACTGCAGCGACCCGGGCCCCCGATGGTACTTCGAACCATGGGCCATGGGGCCCCGCTTGAATCCGTGCCTGCGGATGCCGCCAGCGAACCCCTTGCCGCGGGAGATGCCCGTGACGTCCACACGCTCGCCTGGGGCGAACAATCCAGCGCCGAGCTGCTGGCCGACCTCATAGGCGGTGACGTCGTCGAGCCTGAGTTCCCGCAGCCAGCGGGCAGGTTTCACCTTACCGCGGGCGAAGTGCCCTTGGCGGGGTTTCGTCACTTTGCGCTCCTGGATGTCCCCGAAGCCGACCTGGATAGCGCTGTAACCATCGCTGTCCACGGTCTTCTTCTGGACCACGGTGCAGGGACCCGCTTCCACCACCGTGACGGGGACGACGCGGCCCTTGTCATCGAAGACTTGGGTCATCCCGAGCTTCCTGCCGAGTATGCCCTTGGTCATCGCCCGCACCCCCTACAACTTGATCTCGATGTCGACCCCTGCGGGGAGGTCGAGGCGCATCAAGGCATCAACCGTCTTGGGCGTGGGCTCGACGATGTCGATTAGGCGCTTGTGCGTCCTCATCTCGAACTGCTCCCGGATATCCTTCTCGCCGTTGGGAGCGGTGAGCACCGTAAAGATGCTCTTCTCCGTAGGCAGCGGGACCGGGCCGGACACGCTGGCGCCGGTGCGCTTCGCGGTCTGGACGATGCGTTCCGCTGACTGGTCGAGCACCTTGTGGTCAAAGGCCCGCAGGCGAATGCGGATCTTTTGCTGGGCCACCTAAAAACCTCCCTCTCTGGTGCATGGGTCTGAGCGCAGTGCTACCCCAGGATGCCCGTGACCACGCCAGCGCCGACGGTGCGGCCGCCCTCGCGGATGGCGAAACGCAGCCCTTCCTCAATGGCGATGGGCGTGATCAGCTCGATGTCCATGCGGATGTTGTCGCCGGGCAGCACCATCTCCACACCCTCGGGCAGCTTGGTCACGCCCGTCACGTCGGTGGTCCGGAAGTAGAACTGCGGCCGGTAGCCGTTGAAGAAAGGCGTGTGCCGCCCGCCTTCGTCCTTGGACAGCACGTACACCTCGCTCTTGAACTTGGTGTGCGGCTTGATGCTGCCGGGCTTGGCCAGCACCTGGCCGCGCTCCACATCCTTCTTGTCCACGCCGCGCAGGAGCACACCCACGTTGTCGCCGGCCTGGGCGAAGTCCAGCAGCTTCCGGAACATCTCCACGCCGGTGGCCACGGTCTTGCGCGGCTTGTCGGCGAGGCCCACGATCTCCACCTCGTCCTGGACCTTGACCTGCCCGCGGTCCACCCTGCCCGTCACCACAGTGCCGCGGCCGGTGATGGTGAACACGTCCTCGACCGGCATCAGGAACGGCTTGTCGACATCCCGCTGTGGGGTGGGCACGTACTGGTCCACGGCGTCCATCAGTTCCCAGATGGACTTGCAGTTCGGGCACTCCCTAGACCCGCAGCCGCAGTTGAGGGCATGCAGGGCCGAACCGGGGATGACGGGGATGTCGTCGCCGGGGAACTCGTACTTACTCAGCAGTTCCCGCACTTCCAGCTCCACCAGTTGCAGCAGCTCGGGGTCGTCCACCATGTCGGCCTTGTTCAAGAACACGACGATGTTGGGCACGCCCACCTGACGGGCCAACAGGATGTGCTCGCGGGTCTGGGGCATGGGGCCGTCGGCCGCCGACACCACCAGGATGGCGCCGTCCATCTGGGCCGCGCCGGTGATCATGTTCTTGATGTAGTCGGCGTGGCCGGGGCAGTCCACATGGGCGTAGTGGCGCTTTACCGTCTGGTACTCCACATGGGCCGTGGCGATGGTGATGCCGCGGGCCTTCTCTTCCGGGGCCTTGTCGATCTGGTCGAACGGCACGAACTCGGATAGGCCGGCATTGGCCAGCACCTTCGTGATGGCTGCCGTCAGGGTGGTCTTGCCATGGTCCACATGACCGATGGTGCCCACGTTAACATGCGGCTTCGTGCGCTCGAACTTCTTCTTCGCCATGCCTGTTCGCCTCCCTAGGGGGTACTCCAGGGGTCTGATGTGACTTGAGGATTTTCTCCAAATCCCTCCAGATTCCTTCCCACCAGGATGGAAAACCTATACGCCCCCGCTCCCCCTGACGGCCTGCAGCACATGGTACCCCTGGTCCCGGGCCCTCCGCTCTACCACAAACAGCGTCTCCAGGTGGCGGCGCAGGCTTTCGGCCCCCTGCTGCTTCCTGATCACCAGCCACAGGGACCCCCCAGGGACGAGGGCCGCCCAGGCCTCGGCGATGAGCCGGTGGACGACGTCCTTACCCGCCCGCACCGGGGGATTGAGCAGGACGACATCGAAGCGTTGGCCCTCCAGCGGGGCGGTGCCGTCCCCTTGCCGGACGTCCACGTTGGTGAGACGGTTGCGCCTGGCGTTCTCCCTGGCCAGTTCGACGGCGCGGGGGTTGATGTCCACGAGGTAGGCCCTGCCGCGGGATGCCAGGGCCGCGGCGGCGAGGCCCATCGCCCCCCACCCACAGCCCAGGTCGAGGACCATGTCGGCCTCGGCTACGGCCATGGCCTCGATGAGCAGGCGCGAGCCCGGGTCGAGGCCCGTCTTCGCGAACACCCCTGCGTCGGTCAGGAAGCTGAACTCACGACCACGCAGGTGCGCCTTGACCTCCCGGTACTCGTGGCCGAGCCCATCCCTCGGCGCGAAGTAGTGCTCCCCTCCGGTCACAAGCTCCTCCTCCATGCAGTGACAGGAGGGCATCCGCTGGATGCCCTCCTGTCATAGTCCTGGAGCTCACAACCGGGGTTGAACCGGTGACCTCGTCCTTACCAAGGACGCGCTCTACCGACTGAGCTATGTGAGCGCCAATATATGGAATTGGTTGCGGGGGTAGGATTTGAACCTACGACCTCCGGGTTATGAGCCCGACGAGCTACCTGACTGCTCTACCCCGCGTCAAATTTGTCTGCTGTGTGTGGAGAGGGGTGGATTTGAACCACCGAAGGCGTCAGCCAGCAGATTTACAGTCTGCCCCCTTTAGCCAGACTCGGGAACCTCTCCATGCGAAAAGACTGGCATGCAACCAGCACTCTGAATGATAGCATACGCTCCGCCGGAATGCAAGCAAGCCAGCAAGCTCGTCGGCGACGCGCCGTGCCGTCCTCACGCTAGATACCAGTACCCGTCGATCAACTGCGCGCAGGCAGCCAGCGACGCCCGCAGGCTACGGAAGTCGAGCGGCACGAGCGCGCCTCGGCCGATGGCGTGCTGGACCAGCCGCGCGTGGAGCATGCGCGCCTCCCGTTCGGGGCCGTCCGGGTACCCCTCGGCGGCCAGGGCGGCCAGGCGCGCTTTGAGCCACTCAGCGGCAGCCACGGCTTGCGGTTCCAGCCGCCGGCCGCCTTGCTGGCAGTGCAGGGCGACGTCGTAGTGGACGGCGCCAGGGGCGGTCGTGGCCTTGAAGGATTCCTGGCCTTTGTCCACCAGGCTCGCGCCGCCCACGCTGAACCCACACGCCGCCAAGGCGCGGGCCAGTTCGTTCCAGACCGAGGCGTCGGCATGATGGAACACCAGGGTCAGCCAGGCGCCTGGTTTCAGCACGCGGCCGATCTCCGCCAGGGAGGCGGTCATCAGCGCGCCGTAGTCGGTCAGCTCCTTGCCGTGGGCCGGGGCGATGATCGCCTCATCCCGCCGGGGGGTGAACGCGCTCAGCCAGGCCTCGGCCAGGAAGTTAAGCTCGGAGTAGATCAAGCTCCCGCCGAAGGGCGGGTCGGTGAAACAGTAGTCGACGGAGGCGGACGGCAAGGGCCTCAGGTCAGCAGCTGTTGCCGTGGCGATGCGCACATCCTGCGATGAACCCTGCAGCAGGCTGAGGGCACGGCCCACGGCGCGGCACTTCGCGGCAAACAGCCGGGCCACATTGGCCTCCTTGCGCACGCCGGGGACGTAGAGGCTGTGGGTGGGCTGGCCTGCCCCGGGCCTGCGCAGCCGCGAGGCCAGGCGGATGATGTCCAGGAAGGCCTGGAGTAGCTGACCCCTCACTGAGATCGGGGCCGTCCCGACCAGCCTGTACAGCTCGCTTAGGGCGCGAAGGCTGCGGCGGCAGAAGAAGGCGTCTACCGTATCCATCCCCCGGTGGTAGCCGCTGCGCCAGAGCTCCCCCCAGCGCAGCTCTGCAGAATGCAGCATGCGGTCGGTAGGGTGCCAGAGGCCTTGCGGCCAGGGCGCTGCGTCCGCCTGCCGTGCCAGTTCGGCATCGGCCTGCTTGGCCGCAGCCTCCACCCGCCCGCAACAGGGGCAGTCTACGGCCACCCGCACTATAGTCTCGCCCAGCCTCGGCGCCTGTCCGCGCCGCAGCGGCGCAGCACAGGCCGGGCAGCTGAACCGGCCGCTGCCATGTCCCCCTCCGGCCTCGAACTGGGCGAAACGCCTGCCGCAGTCTGGGCAGGCCACCACCTCGCTCCACAAGGCATGGGCTAGGGTCGCCTCGCCGGCGCAGGCCGGGCAGGTTGTGAGGTAGAGGGGCGCGACG
This sequence comes from Bacillota bacterium, assembly GCA_040755005.1. GTDB lineage: Bacteria > Bacillota > Sulfobacillia > JBFMBV01 > JBFMBV01 > JBFMBV01. Next base: position 3,446 of record JBFMBV010000040.1, on the reverse strand, counting down.
GCCTCAGCCAGGGCCGCCTGGATAATGGCTGCCCCCCGGCCGAACTCCCCGGGTTCCACGGGCAGGCAATAGTTGGCCGCCAGGAACGTGGCCGCCGGCGAGATGTCCGCGAGCACGGCCGCCCTGCCCGACATCAGCGCCGCCACCCCGGTCATCCCCGAACCGCAGAACGGGTCCAGCACCAGGCCGCCCGGCCTGGTGTAGTGCTCGATGAAGGGCTGGATGGCCTCTGCAGGCACCTTGGTGGCGTAGCTGTGCGCCCGGTAGATCGCGCTGCCCTTGCTCCCCATGACATCACCGGTGAAGGCACCCCGTTCAGCGGCCGGGCCGGGCCTTACCAGGTCTGCCAGGTGGGGGTTGGCGCCGGACATGAGGTAAGGCGGCAATTCGAGACAGGCACGCGCCCAGTCCACTACGTCAACCCCCTGCAGGGATATCTAGGCAAGTTTGGGGCATGCTACCACTGATGACACATACACATCATGCCAGAGGGATACGCAGCATGTCCCAGTGGGAGCACCGTAGAACCGCCCTCATCCTGGCCTGTTCCCTAGCCGACTACGCCGCCACCCGGTGGGGCCTGGCGCAGGGAGTCATCAGCGAGGCCAACCCTGTGATGGTCTCCGTTATGGCTTGGCCCATCCCGGGCGGCCTCAGCCTGAAGCTGGGCCTCACGGCAGTCGGCGTCACCATCCTGGTCTGGGGGCGGCGCCGGGGCAGCCGGATCGCCGGTCCGGGCCTAGACGCCATCGTCGCAGCCTACGCCACGCTGATGGTCTACCATGGCGTGTGGCTCCTGGCCACGCTCTACCCGCTGTGGCCCTGACTGAGCCCGCCAGGATGTCGAAATCCAGAACCCTGGCCCCGGCGCACCCCCGCCGACGATGCTGAGGTGTCGACCGGCGCCATCGATTCCATGGGCCTGTCTTTCTCGCCGAGGCCGCTGACTCCCTCCTACGGCCCCTGCTCCCATTGCGGCCGCACCCCATCGCACTCCTTGAGCATCTGGGCGATGGTCAGGAAGCGGTAGCCCTGGGCGGTCAGCTTCTCCAAGATCATCTCCAGGGCTGCTAGGCGCTCACTCATCTCAGTAAGGCCGTCATGCATCAGGATGATGTCGCCGGGCCGGGCGGTGCTGGTCACATGGGAACTGATGGTCAGGGCCGTGCCCCGGCGCCAGTCGCTGCTGTCGACGGTCCACATGACGATACTGTAGCCGTGCTCCCTCACCACCCGGCTCACCGCAGGATTCAGTTCGCCATAGGGTGGCCTGAAACAGGTGGGGATAACGCCTGACGCCCACAGGATGAGGTCAGCCGACCGGCTCAGCTCTGATCTCAGCTCGGTCACAGGGATCTTGGGCAGCTGCCTATGGCTGTAGGTGTGCACCCCCAGCTGATGGCCCTGGTCGACGATGGCCTTAACCGTCTCCGGGCGCCTCTCCACGTTCAAGCCGAGGACGAAGAAGGTGGCCTTGGCATTGTAGCGGGCGAGCAGGTCCAACACCAGGGGCGTGTGGAGCTCCGGGCCGTCATCGAAGGTTAGGGCCAGGAGCGGCTGCTCGGTGATGAAGCTGTAGATCACCAGGGCCTTCGGTGGGACCACCATGCGCTCCAGCGTGGCGCTACGGCCGAACCAGAACAGCGCCGGCAGCAAAACGCAACATCCGGCCGCCAGCGCGCGGCGCCTGTGTACGCAGATCAACGCCATCCCCCCGGTGTCAGCGTTGGCCCCATGCCACTGTATGGGACTGAACTCCTGGAGAGAACAGCGCAATTTCCTCCGTCGCAGGCAGGACTACACCAACGGAACCCGAATACACCTGGACTAATTCCTGCCCTATGGGGTTAAGGTATACTGAATGAGGGGGAGCGCCATGTTCGAACACTTACTGGCGAAACGCATGTCACGGCTAGGCACGGAAACGGCCTTCGACGTCCTGGCGAGGGCCAAGCGGCTCGAGGCCCAGGGCCGCGACATTATCCACCTGGAAATCGGCGAACCCGACTTCGACACCCCCGCCAATATCCGGGCGGCGGCCACCCGGGCGCTGGAGAGCGGCTACACCCACTACACCCCCGCCTCGGGCCTGCCCAAGGCCAGGGAGACGATCGCCGAGTACATCACCAGATGGAAGCGGGTGCCCGCCACGCCGGAAGAGGTGGTCATCGTCCCCGGGGGCAAGCCCATCATGTTCTACATCATCCTGGCCCTCGTCGACGAAGGGGACGAAGTGCTCTATCCCAACCCCGGCTTCCCCATCTACGAGTCCTGCATCAAGTTCGCCGGCGGCAAACCGGTGCCCCTCCCCCTATTGGACGTGAACGATTTCAGGCTGGACATCGACGACCTTGCCGCCAGGGTCACCGACCGCACCAAGCTGCTCATCCTCAACTCCCCGGCCAACCCCACCGGTGGGGTACTCACCGCCGACGACATCTGCCGCATCGCCGACGTGGTGCGCGGCAGGGACATCATCGTCCTGTCCGACGAGATCTACGACCGGATGCTCTATGAAGGGGAACCGGTGTCCATCGCCACCCAGCCCGGCATGAAGGACCGCACCGTCATCCTGGACGGCTTCTCCAAGACCTACGCCATGACGGGCTGGCGTATCGGCTACGGCGTGATGCACCCCTCCCTGGCCGCCCGGGTGACCCAGCTGATGGTGAACTCCAACTCCTGCACCGCCGCCTTCACGCAGATGGCCGGCATAGAGGCCCTTACCGGGCCCCAGGACGAAGTGGTGAAGATGGTGGCCGAGTTCAAGGCCCGCCGCGACCTGGTGGTGCAGGGCCTCAACGCCATCCCCGGCGTGCAGTGCCGTCTGCCGCGCGGGGCCTTCTACGCCTTCCCCAACGTCGCGTCCTTCGGCCGCCCGGCCAAGGAGATCGCCGACTTCCTCTTGGAGCACGCCGGCGTGGCCGTCCTCGGCGGCACGGCCTTCGGCTCTTACGGGGAGGGGCACCTGCGGCTCTCCTACGCCAACTCCCGCGAGAACCTCACCAAGGCCCTGGAGCGCATGGCCAAGGCCCTGAAGATGCTGGGCTAGGGAGACCGACACCCGGCAGGTTTGCGGCTGCCGGGTGTGGAAAGAACATGGACAGGGACACGCGGCGGAGCCAAGGGGGCGGTCTGCGGTGGATATGGTGGAGCTGGACAGGCGCGCCCGGGCACACATGCTGCACGTGAAGGAACGGGGACGGGAGCGGGGCTACCGCTACCACCATGGGGTGCGGGTGGCCCGCATCGCCGCCACCCTGGCCAGGGAAGCCGGCGTGGCCGACGGCGTGGATCATGAGGTGCTGGAGGCCGCCGCGCGCCTCCACGACATCGGCAAGGACGGCGTGACCAAAGACCACGCCCGCGTGGGCGCAGAGCTGGTCGCGGCCTGGTTCGCCGACCTCCTAGGGGACAAGACCGAGGCCGTACGCACCGCCGTGTTC
>JBFMBV010000039.1:0-14164 GCA_040755005.1 Bacillota bacterium | reverse complement strand
TGGCCCAAGCGGGCCAGCCCCCCTGCGTTGAGGACCGGGACGATGAGCAGCAGGGCCGCGACGGCGCCGCCGATCACATGCACGGCCAGGGTGGTCTCGATCAGCCCTATCTCCCGCCCCAGCAGGCCGTTGAGGGCGCCCTGGAACGCCATGGTCATGCCCGCAGCGGCGGCGATGACGAGGGCCAGCAACGGAAAGGACACAGTCCGACCTCCTCCAGACGCTTGCCCCGCTAGTGTATCCCCCGCGCTGACAGCCCCGTGAGGAGGATTTTGGCACTTGCACCGCGAATGCGGTCGTGCGGAGGTGGACAAATTGTCCCAGGCAGGACTGCACGGCATCGCCGGGCTGTACGCGGGCAAGCTGTGCAAGCAAGCGAACCGGGGTTGGCTGGTCTACGGTCTCGTACTCGGATCGTTGTTGCCCGACGCGGACTTCTTCTTACTCGGCCCCCTGTACCTGTTCAGCACCAAGCTCGGCCTGATGATGCACCGGACCTTCACCCACAGCCTGCTGGCTTTGGTGCTGGTGTGGGCGTTCTTTGGTCTCACCGCCAAGCGGGGGGACACGTGGGTGGCCTTCGGCAAGGGCATCCTCGCTGGCGTGGCCCTGCACATGTCCATGGATGTGCTCACATGGTTCAGCGGCATCGATTTCCTCTGGCCCCTCGGCTTCTTCGGCGTCCCCAGCACCATCAACCTCTGGACATGGTTCCACCCCCCGCGCTGGCTGTCCAACCTGCTCGGGGCCATGGACTACCCGGCCTTCGCCGCCTTCTTCATGGTCCTGGCGCACTCTGCCCGCAAACAAGAAACGAACCTGGACTTCCTCCCAAGGCTGAAGGTCTATACCACCATCCTGTGGGTCCTGGCGGCGGTCTTCACGGCCCTGGCCTTCGTCCTCGGCGGGCTGTTCGACATCGCCCACTACGCCCTGTTCATCCTCATCTTCTTCCCCCTCACCCTGCACGTAGTGGTGAAGATGCGCCAGACCATCCTGCGGTTCGGCGAGAACCTCTAGGGACCCGGCTGAAGCTCAAGAGCGCGCAAGCGCCGCCCCCGCTACTGGGGCGGCGCTGTCTTATGTGAACGGCTACGTTCTAGTCCCCGGGTTGCCTGCGGCGCCCGGGGCGTCGGCCTCCACAGTGACGTCCGCTGCCACTTCAGGCTCCATGGCCAGGTGGGTGTGGCCCACCTCCACCACCAGTACGGGGAAGCGCTGTTCCACCCGGACCCTAGCGCCGGGGAATAGGCCATAGGCGGCCAGGCGCTGGTACCGGCCTGGCCGCGTGCGGTCCACGGCCAGGACTTGACCCTCCTGGCCTACTTGCAGCTGGTGCAGACGGCGGCCGCCCCCATGGCCGTGGCGGTGTTGTCCCCTCATGCTCTGGCCCCTCCTCTGATTCCCTGGTCTATGCGGCGATGTCTACGGTGTGTCCTAGTAGCCCACGGCGGTCAGCACCCAGCGCATGGCCGACCCGGCCAGCACGGCGTAGACGATGACGAACCCGAAGGTGGCCAGGGCCACCTTGTGGCCCCGTTCCTTGATCATCACCAGGAAAGCGGCGATGCAGGGCACGAACAGGGTGATGGTGGTGGCGGCCACGACTATCTGGGAGGGGCTCAGCAGCCCCTCCTTCGCCAGCTCGTATAGGCCCACGGCGCCGTAATCCCGCCGGAGGAACCCCAGGAGGAAGGCGACGGTGGCCTCCTTGGGCAGCCCCAGCAGCCCGATGACAACGGGCTCCAGGGCGCGGGTCAGGGCCGCCAGCAGCCCGGTCCTGTCCATGGCGAACACGATCAAGGTCCCGATGACGAACAGCGGCACTGCCTCCATCAGGAACCACTCCACGCGCAGGTAGGTCTTGCGCAGCAAGTTGATGGGCTGGGGGAGGCGGATAGGGGGTATCTCCAGCACGAAGTCGGACCCTTCGCCTGGCATGAGCTTCCCCGCCAGGTAGCCCACGAGCAGCAGGTGCAGGGCGACGGCCCCGTACACGAGCAGGAGGGCACCGGGGGAAGCCGCGCTGACCAGGCCGAAGATGACGCCGAGCTGGGCCGAGCAAGGTATGCCCAGGGCCAGCAGGAGGGTGGCGATGATGCGCTCGCGCCTGGTCTCGAGGATGCGGGTGGTGAGGGTGGCCATGGTGCCGCAGCCCAGACCCAGCACCATCGGGAGCACCGCCTTGCCGTTCAGGCCGATGACCCGGAAGATGCGGTTCCCCATCACCGCCAGACGCGGGATGTAGCCCGAATCTTCCAGGACGCCGAAGATGAGGAAGAAGGTGCCGACGATGGGCAGGACGATGGCGATGGCGTAGGTGATGCCCATGGTGAGGATGCCGTAGTCCCCTACGATCAGGTCCTGGATGAGCGGGATGGGGATGTGTCGGCGCACCAATCCCTCGGCCCAAGGGTTGATGAACTGGCCGAAGATGACCGTTTCCAGATAGTCCACGAGGGTGCCCGCGCCGAAGACGCCGACGAACAGGTAGACCAGCCACAGCACCCCGATGAAGATGGGTATCCCCGTCAGCGGGCGCATGGTGACGTGGCCGATGGTCTCGAGGATGTTACGGCTGATGCGCGGCGAGGCGCTGCAGATCCCTTCGGCGGTCTGGAGCACCCAGCGGCGCCGGGTGGCGGCGATGGCGGCGGCGGCGGACGTCCCCAATTGCCGCCTCACCATCTGGTTCGCTGTGTCCAGGGCGGCCAGGGCCGCCTTGTTGCTCTGGTTCTGCAACCAGTTGACCAGGTCGCTGTCCCCGGCCAGCAGCATCAGGGCCAGCCCGCGCGGGGACACCGACACGTCAGCAAGATGCGCCGCCACAGCTGCGGCGGCCTCCTCGACCGCCTGGGGGTAATCCACCGCGAGGGTCGGCGGCACCGCAGAGGCCAGCGCCCGCTCCAGGTCGACCAGCCCGCGGCCGCGGACGGCTGTGGTGCTGACCACCGGGGCGCCGATGAGGTCCGCCAGCTTGGCGTGGTCGACCCGCATCCCTGCGGCCGCTGCCTCATCCGCCATGTTGAGGGCCAGCACGAAGGGGAGGCCCAGTTCAGCCAAGGGTACAGTGAGCAGCAGGGTGCGCACGAGGTTCTTGGTGTCCGCTACCTGCACCACGAGGTCAGGGGCGTGTTCCAGGAGGACGTTGCGGGTGACGCGCTCGTCGTCGCTCACGGGCAGCAGCCCGTTGACCCCCGGGGTGTCCAGGACCTCGGCGGCCCCGTCCCGCGTCATCCCGCGGGTCAGCTCCACGGTGGTGCCGGGGTAGTTGGACACCGTGGCATAGCGCCCGGTGAGCCTGGCGAAAATGACGCTCTTGCCCACGTTCGGGTTGCCGACCAGGGCATAGAGTCGTCTGCCTCCAGTCCGTTTGGCGTGCCCCCTCTTGGCGCAATGCAGCACGGCTGTTTCCTCCCTTGTTGGGAATAGTTCTCAATGTTTCGCAGGCCTGTGGCGCCTCAGTTTTCGGTAGGGCTGGAGCAGTCGGCGCAATAGCCGAAAAACTGCAGGCGGTGGTCGACGACGGTGAAGCCATGTTCACGGCCGACGGTCTCCTCCAGGTTGTGGAGGAGGTCCTGCCGCACTTCGGCGATGCGTCCGCAGCTGAGGCAAATGAGGTGATGGTGGTGATGGGGCTCGTCGTCCTCGCGCAGGTCATAGCGGGACTTCCCATCGCCGAAGTTCACCTTGAGCACCAGGTTCAGCTGCTCCAACAGGTCCAGGGTGCGGTAGACGGTGGCCAGGCCGATGCCAGGGTTGGTCTCGCTCACCAAGGCATGGATCTCCTCGGCGCTCAAGTGCTCCTCGCTGTGCTGGAGTAGGACCTGCAAGATGTCGGCCCGCTGGGGGGTGAGGCGGTGCTGTCCGGAGGTGGCTAGCCGCTCATAGAACTGCTGCAACCTGTGCACGTCCAGTCACCCCTTATTGATAAGATTTCTCATTATGCATTGTAACTGGAAAGCCTCATCGCTGTCAATGACTATGCGTCCTTAGGCGCTAGGCAGACACCCTGCGTCCAGGAAAAACTGGCGGCGGCCCGGCTAGGGGCCGCCTCCCCTACTGCGCCCGCCGCGCTCAGAGCGCGGCCCTGGGAGTACCCAGGAGGGAGCCGTGGAGGATGCCCTCGCCCATGGCGATGAGGGCGCCGAAGATGGCCAGGGAGATCGCGCTCGTCTGCAACGGGGGGTTGAACAGGGCGACTACGTAGGCCACGGCCACTGCCAGAAACCCTTCGCCGATGGCGGCGATGAGGTTGCCGAAGGACGGGAAGAGCATCAGGTCCCCCACGAGGTAATTGACGGCTGCGATGATGATGGCGCTGAGCAGAACCCAGCCGGTGGGGTTGCGTTCCAACAAGCCTAAGGTGGCCAGGCCGGAACCGAAAGTCATGGCCAGCTTCCAGAACAGGGCGGCTGTGGTCTTGTGCATCTTATCGCCTCACGGCCTAGGTTTCCCGGACCGCCGCCGGCCTATCCCCCACCCCTGCCACCTCCTCCGCCAGCACCGACACCCCCCGCCCCCGCCGCTGGACGAGGCCCGTCACCGCCAGGGGCGGGCGCGGCGAAGTGAAGATGAGCTGGCCATAGGCCTGATAGGTGTGCTCGAACATGGTGACGTCGGTCAGGCCGAACTCGTCCTCGAGGCTGAAGAACACCACAGTACGGCCACTGCGGGTAGGGGGGCGGTGGGGCCTGATCACCAGCCCCGCCACGGTCACCCGCCGCCCGGCAGCGACCCGCTTGAGGTCGGCGCTGGTGACCCAACCCCGTTCCGTCAGGCGTGGCCTCAGGTAGGCCATGGCGTGCCGCCGCACCTGAAGGCCCAAACTGTCGTACTCCTGCAGGAATTGCTCGGCCTCCGAGAAGTCAGGGAAGTCCGGGCCGGGGGCCGGTTCCTCCTGCTCGAGCAAGCCGCCCCCGCCCCGGCGGCCAATGCAATCATCCAACCGCCAGAGGAGAAAGCGCCGGTTTGCTGCGACCTGGGCGAAGGCGCCCCCCATGATCAAAGCGGTGAGGGCGTCCCGGGAGAGGGACGGCAGGCGGCGGCAGCAATCGCCCAAGGAAGTGAAGGGGCCTGCCGCCTCGCGTTCAGCCACGACGGCGGCGGCCGGCTCCGGCCCCAGCCCCTTCACCGCTTTCAGTCCCACCCTGATACCCTGCCTGTCCCCTGCCTGCTCCACGCTGAAGGCGACCTGGCTCCGGTTGATGTCCAGCGGGAGGATGGCCACCCCCCGGCGGCGCGCCTCCGTGCAAATCGTATTGGGCGGGTAATACCCCATGGGCTGGCTGGACAGGATGGCGGCGAAGAAATGCGCCGGGTGGTGCTCGACGAGGTACGCCGTCTTGTAAGCGGTGGTGGCGAAGGCGGCGGCATGGGCCTCACAGAACCCGTAGCTGGCGTACCCCGCCAGCATAGCGAAGATATCGACCGCGACCTCCCGCTTGACCCCACGCGCCGCCGCGCGTTCCACGAACTCCTCGCCGATGGCGTCCATCTCCCGTTGGGAGCGGCCGTGGGTCATTACCCGGCGCAGGCGGTCGGCGTCACCGGGGGTGAAACCAGCCACAGCCATGGCCACTTCGATGACCTGCTCCTGGAAGAGCACCACCCCATAGGTCTTGCCCAGGATGGGCGCGAGTTTGGGGTGTAGGTGGGTCACGGGCTCCTCGCCCTTGCGCCGGGCGATGAAAGGCGAGACCATGTTCCCCTTGATGGGGCCCGGCCGGATCAGGGCGACGCTGGCGATGACGTCCTCCATGTGCTCCGCCCCCAGCACCGCCTGGAGCGACCGCTGGGCCGGGCTCTCCAGCTGGAACACGCCGATGGTCTCGCCGGAGTTCAGCCGGGCAAAGGTCGGCCGGTCGGCCAGGGACAAGTTGTCATAGTCAATGGGGGTTCCGTCGCCGGCCAGACCTTCCAGGGTATCGGACACGGCGCCGAGGGTGCGCAGGCAGAGCAGGTCGAGTTTCACCAGCCCCAGTTCCTCGACGTCGGCTTTGTCAAACTGGGTAATGATTACCCCCTTGGCCGCCTGCTGCAGAGGGGTGAGGTCCGTGAGGGGGTCGCGGCTGATGACCAGACCGCCCAGATGGGTGCCAAGGAACCGGGGGAACCCGGCCACAGCGGCGCAGGCCTGGAACAGCCCCTGATAGCGTTCGAGGGGCAGGCCCCCCTGACGGAGTTCGGGGTATCGCTCCAGGGCGGCAGGAATGGCATCGGCCCGCAGGTGGGGGAAGCGCTTGGCCAGCCGGTCCAGGTCCGCCGCAGGGACACCTAGGGCCTTGCCGAAATCCCGCAGGGCGGAGCGGGCCTGGAAGGTGTTGTAGGTGCAGACGGTGGCGACCCGTTCTTCCCCGTACTTGGCGTAGACATAGGCGCTGACCTCGTCCCGGCGCCTGGCGTCGAAGTCCAGATCAATGTCTGGCTTCTGCGCCCGCTCCAGACTCAGGAACCGCTCGAACAGGAGCCCCCGCCCGACGGCGTCCACTTCCGTCAGGCCGAGGCAATAGGACACGGCCGAGTCCGCCGCCGAACCCCTCCCGCCCAGCCGTATGCCCAGTCCCCTGGCGTGCCGGGCCACGTCCCAGACCAGCAGGAAGTAGTCCGCATACCCCAGTTTCATGATGATGTCCAGTTCGTGCTCGAGCCGGTCCGCCACGCGCCTGGTGATCTTGCCGTAACGCCAGCGGGCGCCCGCCCGGACCAGCTCGCGCAGGTAGGCGCCGATACTCGTACCGGGGGGCAGGTCCATGAAAGCCGGAAACCTGGTTTCCCCCCCGGGCAAGGGCTTGGCGGCGCAGCGCTCAGCGATGGCCACGGTGTTGGCTAGTGCATCTCTCCGGCCCAAGGCCAGCCTGCCCATGTCGGCGGCTGGGCGAAGCCAGTTCTCCGCGTTCAGGCGCCTGTCTGGATGCACCTCGTCCAGTCGGGTGAGGGTGCGCACGCACGTGAGCAGGTCATGGACGGGGAAGGCTTCCTTGCTGGCATAGTGCGCGTTGGCGGTGATCGTCAAGGGGATACCCAGTCTGTCGCCGAGCTCAGTCAAGGCCGCGTTCAGGGTCCGGGTGCCGGGGAGGGCGCATCCCTCCAGCTCAAGGTAGAAACGGTCTGGGCCCAGCAGGCTGCGGAGGCGGCGGGCGGCGTGGTAGGCGCGGCCGTAGTCCCCTGCCAAGATCGCCCCGGGTATCTCCCCGCGGCGGCAGCCTGACAGCACGAGCAACTGCGCGGCCCCTTCGGTTAGCTGGGCATAGGTCGCCTGGGGCTCGCCGCGGGGGCTGGACAGATGGGCCCCGGTGAGCAGGCGGCAGAGAGCGGCGTAGCCCGCCCGGTCCGGGGCCAGGATCGTGAGGTGATAACCGCCAGCCATGGTCACTTCGGCGCCCAGGATGGGCTTGAGCCCGGCGGCTGCGGCCTGCCGGTGAAAGGCGACGGCGCCGCTCAGGCCGTTGTGGTCGGTGATGGCCAGGGCCGGCTGCCCCAGGGCCGCGGCCTGGCCCACCAAGTCCGCCAAGGAACTGCCGCCGTCGAGGAACGAGAAGGGCGAGTGGACATGCAGATGAACGAAGTCCATGCCCCAGCCTAGGGAACTGCTGGCGGATCGGATCCCGCCGCCGGGCAGGCGCTGTCATGCTCCAGGCCGCACCGCCGGCATACATCCGGCGCCTCCCCCGTCGCCAATGCGGCAGCGACGAAGGCATCCACTCCCCTCACCAACAGCCCCAGTTCATCAGGGCCCATGGCTTGGGCGATGGCCGCGAACCACCCGTCCGTTCCCTGGACGACGCGCGCGTAGGCTTCCAGCCCCTCTGGAGTAAGTTGCAGCTTGACCCGCCGCCTATCGCCCGCGTCTTCGTGGCGGCAAGCGAGACCTTGCCGCACCAACCGGTCGGACAGGTTGGCCGCGGCGGGCCTGCTGCTGTGCAGGGCCTCAGCCAGGTCGCTCACGCACCGTCCCGGATTCAGCTTCAGATAGCGCATGGCGGCGAACTGCGTGGGGGTGATGCCCAGGCTGGCCAAGACAGGCAAGAGCACCGTCCGCTCCACGGTGAGACAGAAGAGCTGCGCCCGGTCGCGCAAGCGTGCGCCGGTCATTCCACCCGCCGCTTGAACAGACCGTATACGCCGAACAGCAGGACCACCGCGTAGGCCAGCCCGATGAGATAGTACGCAAGGGAGCTGAGCTGGAACACACCGCCGGTCACTTGCGCGGCAAAGGCCTTGGCAGGCCAGAAGCCAGGCTCCACGGCGAAGATGAACTCCTTGGCGTCATGAAAGAAGAGGGAAGCGATGGGAAAGAAGATGAAGGCCCCCAGGCCCTTCATCACGGCAAAGCCCTCGACTTTGTTCGTGGCCAACACATTGAGCAGGAGGGCGGTGATCGGCCCGTTGAACGCCGCGAGGAAGGCGATGGCGAAGATGGTGCCCGCCTTCAACGGCATCAGGTCGGCGAACCAGAGCACGAAGGCCGCGCCGAAGAAACCGAGGATGAACACCAAAGCCAGCTTGATGCCGATGAAGACCTCCAGGCTCAGTGGCGCCACCTTCACTGAATACAGCACGTTGTCGTCCCGGTCATCGAGGATCGAGAAGGCGACCACGGCGCCGGCTATCCTCGCCACCACCAGGCCAAGCCCCACCAAAATGATGTGGTAATAGGGGGCAAAACTCTGTCCAGCCTGCCGCTCAGCAAGTGGTATGAGGACACGGCCGATCAGCCCCATCATCACAGGATAGATGAGCATGAAGCGGGTCATGGCGTCACGCCACCACTTCCGCACCTCGTAGCCGGCGTAGGTAAGGTAGAGCATCACGCATCTCCCCTCATGGCGTACCTGTCGAACCACCGGAGCGTCAGCAGGTGCAGGCTGGCGCCCAAGGCCAGGATGTAGGCCACGGCGATGGCCAAGTCGCGGCCAGGCACCGGCGCGACGGGGGCTTGCAGGAGCACCAACGCGTTCTTGGTGGGGTTCAAGTACTGCACCAGTTCCACCCACCGGCCCTGGAGGATCCCTGCGAACTCCAGCATGGTCGGGATGGCAAAGGCAAAACTGAAGACGAACATGCTCATCAACAGATCGGTGAAGTCCCTGGCGCGGTAGGTCATGACGATGCCGAGCTGGGCGAAGGTGAAGGAGAGCAGGGCGACGGCGCCGAGTAGCCCGAGAATGCCGACGTTGAGCCCCTTCACCAGGCTGACATAGGTCAGCACGAGCGCCAGCGTGGTCAGGGATGTGGTCACCGTGGCCAGCGACTTGCTGAACAGATACTCCCAGCGCGAGATGGGCATGACCAACATGGACTTCAGCGTGTGCTCCTGGCTTTCATACACCAGGGTCACCCCGGCGTAGAGGATTGCCATCAAGGTGGCGTCGACGAACAGCACCAGGGGCAGGATAGCCCTCACGGCCGCTGGCTCGACGTAGTGCAGCACGCCCACCCAGATCAAGGCTACCACCAGGCCGGCCGCGGCAATGCCGTACTTCCACAGCCTGGCCAGTTCACCGGCATACAGTAGCCGCAGTTTGGTCATTGCAGTTTCACCCCGGTCACCTTGATGAAGATGTCGTCCAGGGTTGTCTCACCGCTGTGGATGGTGATGAGCGGCTTGTGCCGGAGGATGGCGAAGAACCGCTCGTTGGCGGCGAGGGTGTCCATGTCGAAGGTCTCCTGCTTCACCTCGCCGTCGTCATACTCCACCGTCACCGTCCTTTGGCCAAACCGCAGCTTGAGGTTACGGGGCGAGTCGATCTCCCTGATCTCCCCCTGGGCGATGAAGGCCACACGGTCGCAGAGCTCCTCAGCGTCGTGCATGAGATGGGTCGTCAGGCAGACAGTGCCACCGGCCTGCTTGAACTCCAGGATGATGTCCTTGACGATGCGGGCGTTGCGTGGGTCAAGACCGTTGGTGGGCTCGTCCAAGAAGAGCATCTTGGGGTCGTTGAGCATGGCCCGGACGAAGTTCAGGCGGACCTTCATGCCCTTAGAGAACTCACCGACCCTCTTGTTCCTGTCCTCCCACAGCCCTACGCGCTTGAGCAAGGCATCCACATCGCCGTGGCGTCCGTAGAGCTTGGTGGCGAAGCGGATGTTCTCCATGGCGGTGAGTTTGGAAAAGTGCACGGGCACCTCAAAGCCGACGCCCACTTCCGCAAAGTACTCTTTGCCGTAGGTCCTGAGGTCTCTGCCCCGGTACAGGACCTCACCCTGGTATCCCTTGAGGATGCGGATCAAGGTCTTCTGGGTGGTGGACTTGCCCGCGCCCGAAGGGCCGAGCAGCCCAAAAACCTCGCCTTGGCCGAAGGTGAACGAAATGCCTTTGAGCGTATCCGCTGTGTTCTTCGGGTACCTGAAGCGCAGGTCCTTGACGACGAACATGGCGTCACCATCCTTGTGTGGGAGGGCTGGGGGGATGACCAAGTGGTCATATGACCATTCGGTCACATAGTACCACTGCCAAACCTGCCCTGTCAATGCGGACAGCGTAGGTGAAGCGGCCGCAGTCGCGAATACTGGGCAGGAGGAGTTGATGTCATGATCGTGGTGACGGGTGGCGCCGGCCACCTGGGCAACAACCTGATCCGGCGCTTGCTCGCCCAGGGCGAAACTGTCCGTTGCCTGGTCCTGCCCGGCGAAGACCTGCGTTCCCTGGACGGCCTGGAGGTGCAGCGGGTCGAGGGCGACGTCCGGGATCTGGACTCGCTGCTCCGGGCCTTCGCCGGCGCCGACGTGGCCTACCACATGGCCTCGGTCATCGCCCTCATCCCGGGCCGGACCAAGCTGCTCCAGGCAGTCAACGTGGACGGCACCCGCAACGTAGTAGAGGCGTGCCTGCGCTGCAACGTCCGCAGGCTGGTCTATACCAGTTCCATCCATGCTCTGGTCGAACCAGCGCCGGGGACAGTCATCGACGAGACCATGCCTTGCGACCCCGCCAGGATCCCCTTGGAATATAGCAAGAGTAAAGCCGCAGCCACCCTCGCGGTGCTGGCAGGGGTCAGGCGGGGCCTCGACGCCGTCATCCTCAGCCCGACCGGCATCATCGGCCCGTACGATTTCCGGCCGTCCGAGATGGGACGGCTGTTCGTCAGCTTCAGCCAAGGGAGGATGCGGGCATACGTTGACGGCGCCTACGACTTCGTCGACTGCCGCGACGTGGTGGCGGGGCATATCGCGGCTGCGGCCAGAGGGCGGACTGGGGAGAACTACATCCTGTCCGGGGAACTGGTCACCGTACGCCAACTCTTGGCCCAGCTGGCAGAGGTGACCGGCCGGCCGGCCCCCCGCCTGCGCCTGCCCTGGTGGGCCGCGAGCGCGGCCGCCGCCCTGGCCACAGGCTACAGCCGCCTTACCGGCACCGCTACGCTGTTGTCCTGGGATGCCCTCTACACCCTGCGAAGCAACTCCCTGGTCAGCCACGCCAAGGCCTCCCGGGAATTGGGCTACCGCCCGCGGCCGTTGCGGGAAAGCATCGCGGACACCGTGCGTTGGCTCCAGGCAGCCGGCATGTGTTGAAGCCGCAGGGTCAGTCGTACACTTTGTACAGCACCCACCTGCCCGGTTCCTCGCGGTAGAGCTCGTACACCCCGCCCCGCGCGGACAGGACCCGGTAGAAGGTCTTCTCCCGCTCCCCGTCCCACCAGGCCCCGGCATCGGTCCACTCCTCGACCACCCTGTCGACCTTCACCCAGCGCTGCCGCCACCAGAAGCGGGCGGGGCCGTGGCCGTTGGCTTCCACGCTGACCTGCGCCTCTACGAGTTTGCCCACGTCAACGGCCGCTCCGGCGTCGCCTGAAGGGATCATACAGGGCCAGCATGGCTTCACGCCTGAAGGCAGGGAAGGACTTGCCCCTGCAGACCTGCGTCGCCCCGTAACGTATCGCCAGTGCCGTCTCGGCCGCAGGCCCGTCCACATAGGCGGATGCCTTGAACAGGTCGAGCTGGGTGAAGGGGGCAGGTACCAAGCGGTCGGCAGTCACAGTTAGAGCCACCAGCGGCGAGGCCGGACGGCAACGGGTCAGCAAACTCTCCAAGGCGCCCCTCAGGGAAGCCGGTTCAGCCCGGGGAGGGGCATAGGCGGCACACTCTCCGCCCGCTGCGGGGCTGGGGTCCCCTGCGCACTCCAGGGCCAACGCCAACCGTCCGCAGGCCAAGCACTGCCTGGCCAGGGAAGCGGAGAGGTCCGCCGCGACCTCAGCCAGGAGGGCTTTGAGCTGCATGGTGCCGGTGATGGCCAGGGAAGTCCGGCGCACAGTCAGGGAAGGGGGAGGGTAGAGGGCGGCCACAGGCGTGGCGTCTTCGCCCCGGCAATGGGCGGCCAGGCGCGGGCCCTTGGCCCCGAACAGCCGGAACAGCTCCCGTTCAGGCACGGCCGCGACCTCGCCTGCGGTACGCAGCCCAAGCGCCTGCAGGCGTTCGGTCATGTCCCCGTATCCCAAGCGGGCCAAGGGCAAGGGCGCCAAGAAGGCGGCTTCGCCACCGGGTGGCACGACGCTCACCCCGGCCCAGACTGCGGCCCGGGCCACCAGGGGAGAAGAGGCAAGCCCGGCGCGCAGGGTGTGGCCGAGGGTAGGCAGGCACAGCCGGGTCAAGGCCGTTACGCTCGCTGTGGGAGGGTTGGGTCCCCCGGCCAGTTCAATCAGGGCCATGCCGGTGCCTGTCGGCTCTACCACAGGCGAGAGGGTGGCGCAGTGCGCCAGCAGCCGGCCCTGCAGTCCCTCCGCCCGCGCGGGGTCCAGCGGGGCCACAGCCAACCCCGGACAAAGGGACCGCGCTTCCCGCACCGACTGCCCCCGTCTGACGCCCCGCGCCCACGCCTCGGCAGAGGCATCGGCGATGACCGCGCCTCTAGTCAAGGCGCAGGGTTCCGTGCCAGGAGCGGCGGCGAGATGCATCCCTTCCAGTTCGAGGCACAGCACCCAGCGTAGCACAGCCCTATCTCCTCTGGTTAAGCGAACATATGTTCGGTAAAAGAATTATACGCTTCCCCTTCCTCCAGCGTCAAGGCGTACTGGCCGGGAACTATTTGCCAATTTTCCGGCGTATCTTTGCCTGGGGGGAGTCATTTCGGTGAAGGTCTTCCGCATCCATGCCCGTCTCATACCGATTTGCTGCCTGGCAGCGCTGGTGCTGGCAGGAGGCGCAGCCGTCACCTGCTCCCGTCTGCATACCGGGCACCGACCGGGCGGGGTCATCGCCGTTGCTGCCACCCCGCTGACCGGCGACAGCGGCGCCCACATCTACCTGATCGACCCCCGCACCGGGCGTTGGCGCCAACTCACCGCAGGCCCCGGGGACGACTATGGCCCGGTGTGGTCCCGTGGGGGGGAACGGCTGGCCTTCTGGTCCCTGCGGCAGGGAGGTTACGCCGAGGCCTATGTGATCGACCGCAAGGGCAATGCGGAACACCGCCTGACCACCAGCGACTACAACAAGCGCGACTTGGCCTGGAGCAGGCAGGGTGACGCCCTGCTGTACGTCGCCGAGCGCGCCACTGCCCAGGGGCCGGTGGAGGAACTCATCCTACACCCCCTGACAGGCACCCCAGTGTCCATCTGCTCCGGCCCAGGCCTAGCCCTCCCCAGCATGTCACCCCTGGAGGACACCATCGCTGTCCTCGCCCTGGTGGCCGGGACATGGCAGGTGTACACGCTCCAACCATCGACAGCCCCGGCCTGCCCGGTCATGTTCGACAATGTGGTCTGGTCTCAGCGCTGGTCGCCGACGGACCGGCTCCTGGCCCTCCAGGTCGGCCGGACAGGCAGCAAGCCCCACTTCGACATCGGCCTCCTGGACCCGGCAGCCGGCACGGTGCGGCCCCTAACCGGCGAGCCTACCGATGAGGTGGACCCGGCCTGGTCCCCGGACGGCACCGCCGTCGCCTACCTGGCACATCCTGCGGACTCCGGCGGTCCTTCCAGCCTGTGCCTCGCCTTCCTCGACGGCCGCAAGTCCATCACCTTGGTGCCTCCGGGGATGCTCCGCGGCGCGAGCTGGTCGCCGTGCGGAGGCTACCTGGTCTATCTCCAAGAAGACTACGACGGCGTCACCGATGCCTGGGTCATCGAGGCCAAGGCTGGGGCCCTGCCCCGCCGGCTGCCGCGCAAAGGGAACATCTGGGACGCAGCCTGGTCCCCCAAGTAGGTGGCAGTGCGGGCCGGCGCAC
>JBFMBV010000038.1:0-19361 GCA_040755005.1 Bacillota bacterium | reverse complement strand
CGGCGTCGAGCCAGAACCCATCCTAGAAGGTCGCCCTGGTCTCTGGGCCAGTGAACCCCGGGGGCGGGAACTGCGGGTTGGTGTACGAGTTAGTGACTTGCTTGATCTGCTGCTGATCCGCAGGCTGGGTCTGGTACCAGCCTCGGTTCGTCAGCTCCTGGGCGATGGTGTACTGGATGTCGTGCTCCTCGTTCTCGATCCGTTGGAAGTCCCGCCGGATGTTCTGGTTCACGCACTCGCACACGGACATGGCGTAGGTGCTCACAACGTACTTCTCGGTGTTCAGGATGTCCATCAGCATGGACTTATCCGGGTTGTGACTGGTCATGGATTCACCTCCTGTTACTGAAGGGTGCCGCCGCCGGTGACGTGAGACAGCAAGGTGTCGTAGTGCCTCTGGTGCATCTGCTGGATCTGGGAGAGCCGCTGCTTGATGGTCTGGTCGGTGCACATGTTGGCGCACCGGGCGAACTTCTCGACCAGCATCTTCTCGATCCCGAGCTGGTCATCGATGCGGCTGAGTTCCTTGGAAGTCAGGTTGGGCAAGGTCTCACCTCCTTGTTGGGGGCCGTGTCTCCATCATAGGGTTGCCCGTGACCCCTGGAAGCATGCAGCCGGGCCCAGCTTTCGCTTCGGGGGGGATAGAGCGAGGCCAAGCTATCCTGCGTCGAGCGATACGCGAGGAGTTACCTGAAGGCTCGCCCCAGTCTGACAACACAAAGGTCCATGAGCTGGCAGTGGTTGTACCTGCAGGTCGTTAGGGGGGAACAGACTGGTGCTGCGACACTTTGCCCACCCGGACCAAGTTCTTTGTCATAAAGCCACTCTTGCTGGTGGAAGCGGGCGGGGTTGAAAGCGCAGTCATCCTCCCCCAAGCGGCGTACTTCCCCTTGTTGACCGAAGAGCGGCTAGAGCGCATCGTGAGCACCGGCGGCCGCCGGCCGGGCCCCTAGCCGAGGGCCGGGCCCCCACTCGGCTCCGGGCACGCCGCACACCGGGCGCCAGGAAACTACGCAGGCCCGAGGGGCATTCCCTCGGGCCTCGGCATCTCCCTGTGACTTTTAGGAGGTTTTATAAGGTTATAGCAGGAGTTACGACTTTCGTAGCGAAGTGCCTTGCTACAACCGCAGTTCCGCATGGAGTCTTCGTACTGGAGGGAGGTGACCCACCGGCCCCTGCGACATAGCGTCAGCCACCATCACCGTGCCTGAGGAGAGGTTCTCGCAATGCCGAAGTTGATCGACCTGCGCAGCGATACCGTTACCGCCCCCACTCCCGCCATGCGTGCGGCCATGGCCGAGGCCGTCGTCGGCGATGATGTGCTCGGCGAAGACCCCACGGTACGCCTCCTGGAGGAGACGGTCGCAGACCTGCTGGGCAAAGAGGCGGGCCTGTTCACCACCTCGGGGACCATGAGCAACCAGATCGCCGTCATGTGCCTGTGCCAGCGGGGCGACGAGGTCATCGTGCCCGAGACCTCCCACATCTTCAACCTGGAGGTCGGGGGGCTGGCGGCGCTCAGCGGCGTCCAGGTCAGGCCCCTGTCCGCCCCGGGCGGCGTCTACGACCCGGAAGCCCTGGCGAGGGCCATCAGAACCGCCGCCATCCAGACCGCCCCTACCACCCTCGTCTGCACCGAGAACTCCGCGGACTTAAACCGCGGGTTTGCTGTCTCTACGGACCAGCTGAGCCCCGTGGTGCGGGTGTGCCGGGAACACGGACTGCCCATCTACCTGGACGGCGCCCGCATCTTCAACTCCGCTGCCGCCCTAGGCGTCCCGGCCAAGACCCTGGCCGAACCGGCGGTGGCAGTGGCCGTCTGCCTGTGCAAGGGGTTGGCCGCCCCGGTGGGTTCAATCCTGGCCGGCGACCGGGAGTTCATCGCCACGGCGCGCCGGATGCGCCAACGTGTAGGGGGCGGCTGGAGGCAGGCTGGGGTCATCGCCGCGGCGGGCCTGGTGGCCGTTACGACCATGCTCGAGCGTCTGACCGAGGACCACCAGCTGGCCCGCGACCTGGCCGCAGGACTGATGGAACTGGGCATCGCCGTAGACCCCTCCCCCGTACACACCAATATTCTTACCCTGGACCTCTCGGCGCGGCGCCTCAGTTCGCAGCCCTTCGCCGACGCCATGAAGGCTGCAGGCGTCCTGGTGAAGCCCGTCGGCCCCATGGCTGTACGGATGGTGACCCACAAGGATGTAGGCAAAGCCGAGCTCGACCCCGTGCTGACTGCGGTCCGTGATGTCTGGAGTGCCAGCACAGGATAGGAGGCCTAACCAGTGAAACTGGGGCTGATCCCGAAACTGCTCATCGGCATCGTCATCGGTGTCCTCATCGGCTCGTACGCCCCGGATGCCGTCATCCGCCTGAGTGAGACGGTCAGGATCTTCCTTGGCAACCTCATCAAGTTCATCATCCCGCTCATCATCGTAGCGTTCGTCTCCGCCGCCATTGCCGAGTTTGGGGAAAAGGCCGGTAGGATGCTGACCTGGACCGTAGGCATCTCCTACGTGTCCACCATCATCGCCTGCGTCCTCGGCGCAGTCGTGGCCTACGCCGTCATCCCCTTGATGGCGCCGGAAGCGGCATCGGTCGCCAAGGCAGCCTCCATCGGCAAGGCATACATCCAGATCGACATGCCGCCGGTGATGGCGGTGATGAGCGCGCTCATCCTGGCCTTCCTAGTGGGCCTTGGCGTCACCTGGACGAAGTCCCCCAGTCTGCGGAACGTACTGAACGAGGGCCGCGACATCGTGGCCCTCATCATCAAGCGGCTGATGATCCCCCTCGTGCCCTGGTTCGTCGGGTCCATCTTCGTCCAGCTGGCCGCGAAGGGCGACCTCTTCGCCACCGCCCTGATTTTCGGCAAGATGCTGCTGCTGATCGTGGTCCTGCAGTGGATCTGGCTGCTCATCCAGTATCTCAGCGCCGGCGCCTACGCCAAGCAGAACCCCTTCGTCGTGCTGAAGGAGATGATGCCGGCCTACCTCACGGCCATGGGCACCATGTCCAGCGCCGCCACCATGCCGGTATCCCTGGAATGCGCCAGACGCGTGCCCTTTATCCGGTCGAAGGTCGCCGACTTCGT
Organism: Bacillota bacterium; assembly: GCA_040755005.1. Lineage (GTDB taxonomy): Bacteria > Bacillota > Sulfobacillia > JBFMBV01 > JBFMBV01 > JBFMBV01. The sequence continues at coordinate 16,270 of JBFMBV010000038.1, read as the reverse complement.
CATGCCGCTGTGCTCGACGGTGCACCTGTCCGGCGCGGCCATGACCATCACTATCAGCGCGGTCACTGTGTCGCTCATCACCACCGGCGCCGTGCCCCCCATCGGGACGATGATCACCTTCATCATCCTGCTGGGCGTGATTGAGGTCGGCGCGGTCGGCGTGCCCGGCGGGTCGGTGATGGCAGCGCTGGGCATCCTCGCCTCCACCCTGGGCTTCGGTGAGGCCGCCCTCGGCCTGATGCTCACCTTGTTCATGATTCAGGACTCCTTCGGCACCGCCACCAACATCGTCGGTGACGGGGCCGTGGCTATGGTCATCAACAAGCTGTTCGGAAACGAAGCGTAACTCCCACCCCCACTGCTACGGTTGACGGGTCTGCGGTCCGCCGCAGGCCCGCTGCCGTCGAAATGCCCCGGCTTAAGGCAGGAAGTGGCGGCGCTTTGCTGAATGAAGACGGTATGTCCTGATGGGAAGGAGGCACCCCGTGAGTATCTGCAAGGCTGGCCCCATCCCCCTATATGAGCAGCTGGCGGACAGCCTGCGTGCCCGCGTCGAGTCCGGGGAGTACCCCCCGGGCTACAGGCTCCCCTCTCAGAAGGAGCTCGCCGACGAGTTCTCCATCAGCGTCATCACCGTGCGGCAGGCCGTCAGCCAGTTGGAGGACGCCGGCCTGTTGGTGCGCAAACAGGGCAAGGGAACCTTTGTCAGGGACGGGCAGGTGACCCACTCCCTGCGGGGCCTGCAGAGCCTGACTGAAGTTCTCGAGGCCAGCGGCCTGCGCCCCGAGGTGGTCATCGACGAGTTTGCCATCGGCATGCCGCCCGACCACGTCCGCGATGAACTGCACCTGGGCCCGGACGACAAGGTGCTGGCGGTGAAACGGCGCCACCTCGTCGAGGATGAGGCCATTGCCTGTGCCCTCATCTATATTCCCGAGCGCATCGCCGCCTTCCTGACCCGCGACGATTTGGAGCGCTATCCGGTCTACACCTTGTACGAGCAAAAGCTGGGCATCCGCCTGGGCAGCGCCAAGCAGCGCATCCGGGCTGTCTCGGCCAGCCGGCCAGTGGCCCGGTCCCTGGGTATCAGGGAAGGCGACCCGACCCTGCACGCAGAGTGGGTCGCCAGGGATGAGCAGGGCCAGCCCGTCGAGAAGATCAGTTTCTTCTACCGGGCCGACAAGTACGAGTTTGTGGCTGAAGTCCAGCGTAGCGGCAGCAGGGAAACCTTCAGCTTGTGCCAGTCGGTGCCCGCTCTGATCTAGCGTCAAGAGCAGGCCCGAGGGTCTCCCCTCGGGCTTCGTTGCGGTGTGGGCGATGCAGGATTTGAACCTGCGGCCTCACGGATGTGAACCGTGCGCTCCACCGCTGAGCTAATCGCCCGGTGCAACGCTCATTATACCACAGCCACGTCCGCAAGCCAAGTCCACTGGCGCCTACGCGTTGACGATGGCCCTTTGCTCGCGCATGGCGACGGGCAGTACGTCATTGGCGACGATGTCCTCGTAAGTTTCACGGCGCACGACCAGCTCGGCCTGGCCGTCCCTGACGAAGACCATGGCCGGACGCGGCCAGCGGTTGTAGTTGCTGGCCATGCTGTAGTGGTAGGCGCCCGTGGCGAAGATGACGATGACGTCACCGCGCTCGACCTTAGGTATGCTCACGTCCCAGGCGAGCATGTCGCCGGACTCGCAGAACCGCCCAGCTACCGACACGACTTCCTCAGGCGGATGGCCCGCCTTGTTGGCTACGGCCACGTCGTACTTGGCGCTGTACAGGGCCGGGCGCGGGTTTTCAGCCATGCCCCCGTCCACAGACACGTAGGTCCGCACGCCCTTGATGCGCTTGACGTTGCCCACGTCGTAGAGGGTTACGCCGGCAGGGCCGACGATGGACCGGCCAGGTTCCAGCACCAGCGCCGGCAGGGGGAAACCGCGGCGCTTGGCGCCGTCGCGCAGGGCTTCGGTGATGGCCCCGACAAACGCGGCCACCGTGGGGGGAGCGTCCTCCGCCGTGTAGCGGATGCCCAGGCCCCCGCCCAGGTTGAGCTCGGGCGCCGTCCAGCCGGTCTCGCGGCGGATCTGGTCGGCGAAGGCCAGCATCACCTCAACAGCCCGGCGCACCGGCGCCAGGTCGAAGAGCTGCGAGCCGATGTGGCAGTGGAGCCCCTTGAGGTTCAGTTCCCGTTGCCCCAGCGCCTTGCGCACCGCAGCCTTCGCCCGGCCGTCGCCGATGCCGAAGCCGAACTTGGAGTCCAGCAGGCCCGTCTCGATGTACTCATGGGTGTGGGCCTCGATGCCCGGCGTGATGCGCAGGCTGATGTCCTGGTGGACCTTGAGCCGCCGACATAGGATGCCCAGCAAGGCCAGCTCATCCTCGTTGTCCACGACGATGCGACCGACCCGGGCCTCCAGGGCCATGGTCAGCTCTGCCAGGGACTTGTTGTTGCCGTGGAAGTGGATACGCCCGGCCGGGAACCTGGCCCGCAAGGCGGTGTAGAGCTCGCCGCCGGACACCACGTCCAGGCCAAGCCCTTCCTCGTCGATGAGCCGGGCCATGGCCAGGTTGAGCATGGTTTTGCCGGCATAGAGGGCCTGCGCCCCCGGCAGGGTGTCCTGTAGCGCCGCCTTGTACTCGCGGCAGTTGGCGCGGACCCTGGCCTCATCCACTACGTACAGCGGTGTGCCGAACTGGCCGGCCAGCCGCACCATGTCGCACCCACCGATCTCTAAGTGCCCGCGGTCGTTGACTGGGTAACCCCAACGTGTCTGCACTGGTCGAAGATGCCTCCCCCTCGTGGTCTCCCTGGGGTCTCTGGCGGGAGTGGCAAACGAAAGAGCCACCAGGAGTATCCCGGTGACCGGGCACCCCATCCCCCGCCTGTGAGATAGCTCTCCACTGCGTTGCCAGGGTACCCCGCAGTGACAGTGCTGCACCTGTTTGGCGCAACCCCAGCTCCCCCCCATGGGCTGGAGGGGGCTTCGGCGGTGGACCCTTTCGGCAGCCGTCCCAGCCTGCCCGGCTCTGGCCACGTACTCATGTCAACCGCGCCTCTACCTCACCCCGTCGGGATGAGGTACTTGAACCTTATTCAACTTTTGACGCCATGATAACACCGTAGAACAGCGGTGTCAATCACATAAGCGCTGCAGACTGCAGCTATCCGCGCTCGATCAGCTCACGGCTTCGCGGTCACCCATGGACCGGAGCTTGCCAGCGGTCCATCCTGCAGGCCACCGCAGCCTGCCCTTAGCTGCCGGCCAGGGGCCTGCTCTCGGTGCTCCAACGCCCGCACCGGTCACCCCAGCGGGCCGCCAGCTCGTCCCCGCAGAAGACCTCCATGACCTCACAGGCATTGCCGCAGTGTTCGCACGCGAAGCCGCCGGTGCGGAAGGTGCGCAGCGCCCCGTCAAAGCCGCGGAAGGCCGTGCGCCCAAGGTCGGCCTCCCGGGCCAGCAGCGCGGAGCCGATGGCCCCCATCACGCCGTGGTGTTCCGGGACGCTCACCTCCAGGTTCAGGGCCTCAGCGAAGGCCCGCCGAATACCGGCGTTGGCTGCCACCCCGCCCTGGAAGACCACAGGCGGGAGGATCTCCTTGCCTTTGCCCACGTTGTTCAGGTAGTTGCGCACCAGCGCCTGGCACAGGCCGTGGGTGATGTCGGCCAAGCTGTACCCCATCTGCTGTTTGTGGATCATGTCGGACTCGGCGAACACGGCGCACCGTCCAGCGATGCGCACCGGGCTTTGCGAGCACAGGGCCAGGCGCCCGAACTCGGCGATGGGGATGCCAAGGCGGTGGGCCTGTCGGTCCAGGAACGAACCGGTGCCTGCGGCGCAGACCGTGTTCATGGCGAAATCCACCACCACGCCGTCCCTGATGATGATGAGCTTGGAGTCTTGCCCGCCGATCTCCAACACCGTCTTTACTCCCGGCACCAGGTGCAGGGCGGCGAAGGCGTGGGCGGTGATCTCGTTCTTGACCACGTCGGCCCCAGCCACCACCGCCGCAAGGCGGCGACCGCTGCCGGTAGCCCCGAGCCCCGCTACCACGGCCCCGCCCAGTTCAGCCCTGGCCCTGCCCAGGCCCTCCTGGACGGCCAGGATGGGGCGGCCCTTCGTCTCCAGGTAGGCCGAGGTGACGACCCTGCCTCCGGTGTCCACCGACACCACGTTGGTGCTCACCGAACCCACGTCGATACCTAGGTAGACCTTCACTTACTCCCCTCCCACCGCCAGCAGTTCCCTGCGGCGCTGCCTGAGCAGATCCACAAAGGCTTCCAGCCGGGTGGCCACGCCCGCCTCGGCCGAGTGCTCATCGAAGTATAGGGTGATGATGGGCAGCCCGGTGTCCGCCGACACCCTGGGCAGGATGCTCTGGGCTACGATCTCGGGCATGCAGGTCAGGGGCCCCACCTGGATGACGCCGTCGAGCCCGTCCGCGGCGAACAGCACGCTGCGCCCGACCGATTCCAGCCCCTCGCCGCCGACAGGATGGCCAAGGTAGGGCTTGGCGGCCTGCTTCACCCTGTCGCCCCGGCGGAGCCTGAGCACATCCATGATGATGTTCTCTCGGATCCACTGCCCGACCGCGACCCCCCGCACCACCTCCACCCCCAGCTCGCCCAGCTGCCGCTCGAGGTACTGGTTGGCCGCCGGTTCGGTGACCATGTAGATCTCCCCCACCAGCCCGACCCTGAGCGGCGGGCTGGCGCCGACATCCCGTTCGATGCCCCTCAGCTCTTCCAGGCCCTCCAGGGTGGCCTTGCGCACCTGCTTGGCGGTGGTGGCCTGCCCCAGCCGCTCCAGGGCCCCAGCCAGGGCCCGGGTGGTGTCCCCCCGGCTGCGTTCCACGGGCCTAGCCATTAGGGACGCTTCCTCAAGGGCGTCGATAGCCGAGAACATGCTCAGGCCAAGGTGGAGCGCCTCCCAGATGTCCCTGAAACTATGCCTTGGCGCCACGCGCTTGAGTTCCCCGAGGAGTTGTTTTAGGTGGCCCCGGGGGGGCTCCAGCACCACCATGGTGAGATCCACGCCCAGATCCGCGAGGATGCGGCGTTCCACCTCGGCATAGTAGCCGAAGCGGCACGGCCCGATCCCACCGCCCATGATGGCCGTGTCCGCCCCCAGGGCGGCCGCCTCCAGGAAGTTGCCCAGGTTGAGCTTGAGGGGGAAACAGGCGAACTCGGGGGAGTGCCGAGCCCCCAGCGCGATGGTGTGGCCGGTGATGGGAGGCGGCACAATGACTTCGGCGCCGAGCCGCTCCATGATCGCGCGCATGGGCAGGTGGATGTGGCCCATGCGAGGGAAGGTCACTCGCATCGTCTCTTCCTCCAGCGCACCAAGTCTACGAAGGCTTCCAGCCGGGTGGTCAGCCCGGCTTCCCCCGTGTGCTCGTCGAAGGTCAGGAGCAGGAAGGGCACACGGCTGCGCCTGGCTTCCCGTTCCACCATCTCCGCCACCAGGGAGTCAGGGCCGCAGCCGAAGGAGGTGAGGTGCACCAGGCCGTCGACCCGCGGCTCCCCCCCATGGATCAGGTGGTACCCGGCGCCGATGACCTCCCGTTCCAGCACCCAGAAAGTGGGCTTGCCCTGGCGCGAGGCACCCCCCGTGATGCAGGCGGGCGACAGCATACCGGCCTCCACCAGCCTGACTCCCAGCCCTTGCAGCTTGGCAGCTACGTCCAGGCTCACCTGGCGGTCGTGCCGCATGTAACTGTGACCGAGCAGGCCGAGGGTCAGGCCGTTGCCCGGCGGCAGGGCGGGGCGCGGCTGACCCGTGGCTTGGACGGCTACCGTCCAGGCGCGCCAGGTGGTCAGTGGCTTCCGCCCAAAGGCGGCGCCCGTGGCCAGCGCTGCCCTGGTCACGCCAGCGAACCCCCGGCTGACATTGACCGTGGGCGCGATCACCTGGGCGCCCGGACAACAGGCCCGCACCACGTCGGGCAGGCCGATGAGCTTCGGGCAGTGATAGGCCCCGGCGGCGGTGCTCACCACGCGCGGGATGAACAGGGTCTTCACTTCCCGCAGGAGCATCATGCAGTGGCCCAGGTACACCTTGACCGGCAGGCAGGCCTCATCCACCGCGGCCCGCACGCCCGCATCCAGCGTCTCGCGGTTGGTGGGCGCGGAGGTCACGGTCTCGACCCCTAACCCGGCCAGGAAGCGCTCCCACTGAGCGCCGTGCTCGTGATAGAGCAGGGCCTTCGGTATGCCTACCCGCACCTCACTTCGCCTCCCCTCGGGGCGCCTTGTCCGGGTCTTGGGGATGCAGCAGGGAAGGCCGCAGCTTGCGGGCAGGCACCGGGCTGCGCCACAACACCCCCCACAGCTCCCTGGGCTTGAAGGGGATGAGCGGGTACAGGTACGGCACCCCGAAAGACCGCATGAACACCAGCAGCAGCAGCTGTAGGGGGAAAAGCAGCAACCCCCAGGCCCCGAAGATAGCCACCGCCACGATCAAGCTCAACCGGACCAGTCGGATGGACAGGCCGAACTCCATGCTGGGGGTGGCGAAGGTCCCCACGGCCGACAGGGCGACGTAGATGATCGTCTCTGGCGCCAGCAGGCCGATGCGGGCCGCCATGTCCCCCAGGAGGATGGCCCCGATGAACCCGAGGGCCGTCGCCAGGGCGTCGGGGGTATGGATGAGGGCCAGCCTGATCAGGTCCACGCCCATGTCGGCGAAGATGAACTGGATGCCGATGGGTATCCGGCCTGGCTCCTGAGGGCCGATGAACTCCAGGAACTCCGGGAGGATGTGCGGGTCGATGGCCGCCGCCAACCACAAGGGCGGCAATAGCCAGGCGAGGAACTGGCCCAGCAGGCGGACCCAGCGCAGATACGCCCCGACCACCGGGTCCTGCCTGAACTCCTCAGCGTGCTGCAGGTGGTGGAAGGCCGTGGCCGGAAGGATGATGGCGCTAGGGGAGGTGTCCACGATGACCACCACATGCCCCTCGAACAGATGCACCGCCGCCACATCGGGCCGTTCGGTGTAGCGCACCGTGGGGAAGGGGTTCCAGAACGCCTTGTCCTTCCTGGTGATGAACTCCTCCAGGGCCTTCTCGCCCATGGGGATGCCGTCCACGGCGATGTCCTGGATCCGCTGCTTGACTTCCCGCGGCAGACTGGGCTGGACTACATCCTGCAGGTAGAGGACGGCCACGTCGGTACGGCTGCGTCGGCCTACGGTGACCAGCTCCACGCGCAGGCGGGGGTCGCGCACCCTGCGCCTGACCAGCGTGACGTTGAAGATCAATGTCTCCACGAAGCCGTCCCGGGAGCCCCGTACCACCCGTTCCAGGTCAGGCTCCTCCGGCGACCGGACGGGGTACTCCCTAGCATCGATGATCAGGGCCTGGTCGCAGCCGTCGATGAGCAGCGCTTGGGGGCCAGCCAACACCTCAGCCACGAGTTCTTCGAAAGTGGTGACTGCGTCCACCTCAACATGGGGGAGGTGGGCGCGGAGCACCTTCTGCACCGCATCCACGGACAGGTCCGGCCGTTCCGCCGCGGTCAACCGGGCCAGCACAGGGGTCAGAACCAGGCTGTTGGCGAAGCCATCGATGAACACTAGGGCAGCGTCCTTTCCGCCCACGGCGAGGTCCCGCCAAAGCACATCGAAGCTCGTGCCGATGCCAAGCTCGGCCGCGAGCTTAGCCTGATTGTCCTCCAACCGTCGTGACAGCTTAGTCCCGTCCACGGTCTCCGACACCGATGCCACTCCTCCGCATGATCTCGGCGATGGCTGCCAGGGTCCTCGGCGCGCCCCGCTCAATGCAGTCCTTGCCTGCCATCTTGCCCACGTCCCCCAGGCCGATTACCACCGGCAAGTGCAGCTGGGACAGGATGCTCACTGTGTCGCCGGTGATCTCCCTGGTGTCAGGCAGCTCCCGTCCTGCCTTGTCCACCGCTCCATCCACGATCTTGCCGTTCCCGGCGACCGAGGAGTCCACCGCCGTGGAGGGCCCATGCTCCGTGTGGGAAGCGACTGCGATGGCCCCGATGATCTCCAGGCGGTCGTCCCCGGCCAACGCCTCCAGCGCCCGCTCCCCCTCACCCTTGCCTGCCCACCCCTTGTCGTCCACCATCACCAGCACCGGGTCGTACGGCGCCTGCAGCGCCAACTCGGCGATGTCGCTGCCCGTGAGGGGCGTGGGGTTGCCGGCCGAGGCGCTGATACACCTTAGGCCCAGCTTGTACCCGCAGTGTTCCACGGCTTTTCTCGCCACTTCATCGCCGTCGGTCACGATGATCACCCGTCGCCTCACCTTTATCCCCCTATGCTGCGCCCCATCCAGATCAACAGACTGGCGACGGCCAGCCTGACCGCTACTCCAGCCCAGGGACGGCGCAATCTCGCCCAGGGTTCCAGCAGATCCCTCAACTCCCGCCGCAGTCTGCACGGGCCCATCCCAGCAATCCCCAGGACTAGCAGCGCGGCGGGCGCGAAGAGCTCGGCGATGGCTGGGGCCCTGGGGGCCAGGAACCCTCCGACCGCAACGGCCGCCGTCCCCCGTCCCACCGCATAGGCCACAGCCGCGCGGATGAGGTCGAGGGACAAGGCCAAAACGGAGCAAGCCAACGGGTGCCTCGGGGCAACGCAGAGCACAGTGAGGCTGAGGCCCACCAAATCTACCCTGAGCACCCCGTCACTTCCCGCGGGAGTTGAACAGGATGGCCATCAGCGTCCCGAAGATGATGGCTGCGGTGACACCCAGGGCCGTTGCCGTCAGGCCTCCTGTCAGGAGGCCCACGACCCCATGCTCAACTGTCGCCTTGGTGATGCCCTGCACCAGGGCATGACCGAACCCCGGGAGTGGGATGGTGGCCCCCGCCCCGGCGAAGTCGGCCAGAGGTTGGTAGATCCCCAGGCCGCTAAGGATGGCGCCAAAGGACACCGAATAGACCATGATGTGGGCCGGCGTCAGCCTGGTCAGGTCCAGGACGAGTTGGGCGACGACGCAGATGAGGCCGCCGACCACGAAGGCGATGGTGATGTTGTTAAGGTTGATGGGCATCGGCTCAGGCCTCCTCCACCACGTCAGGCGCCATGATCGAAACCGCGTGGGCGATGCAGGGTATCGTGCGGTTCTGCTGGTAGGTGCCGGGGCTGAACAGGGCCCCGGTGCCGACCAGCAGCAGCCGCCGGTACTTGCCGGCCAGCATCTCCCTGAGCAGGTAGCCGCAGAGCACCACCCCCGAACAGGCGCAGCCGCTGCCGCCGGCATGGGTGTCCTGGCCGTGGTCGTACAGCATCAACCCGCAGTCGTTATAGCGGTCAGCGATGTCCAGGCCGGCCCGCTTCAGCAGTTCCTCGCACACCGCCTTGCCCACCTTGGCGAGGTCCCCGGTAAGGATGAGGTCGTAGTCCTCCGGCTTGAACCCCGTGTCGCGGAAGTGCTGCGAAATAGTGTCTACAGCCGCGGGCGCCATGGCCCCACCAAGGTCGTTGGGGTCCTTGAGGCCCATGTCCACCACACGGCCGACGGTGGCATGGGTGATGGTGGGTCCTTTGCCTCCTGCCGCGACCACCGCCGCACCAGCCCCCGTCGCTGTCCGCTGGGCGCTGGGGTTGCGCTGGGCGCCGAACTCCAACGGGAAGCGGTATTGCCGCTCCGCCGTGTCGAAGTGGCTCGAGGCTGCAGCCAGGGCCCTGTCGGCGAAGCCGCCATCTACCAGGGTCGCGGCCAGGGTCAGGGACTCAGCCATGGTGCTGCACGCGCCGTACAGGCCCAGGAACGGGATATTGACGTCCCGGGCCACGAAACCAGCGGAGGTGATCTGGTTCAGGAGGTCCCCGGCCAGGAACAGGTCGATGTCGCTGAGTCTAAGGTCCGCCTTCTTCACTGCCAGCTCAGCGGCCTCACGCAGCATCCTCGCCTCGGCCAGTTCCCAGCTCTTTTCACCGAGCAGGCTGTCTTCAGTGACCACATCGTAGAACTCAGCCAAGGGCCCCTGTCCTTCCTTGGGGCCAACGATGGCAGCGGAAGCCAGCAGCGCAGGCTCCGACCTGAACACCAAGGTCTGTTGGCCAAGCCTGTTCTCAGCCACTCACTGCATCCCCCCCCGCACGGCCATACGCATCAGGGCTACGAGGAAGGCGGTCACTGTTCCAAACACGATCACCGGGCCGGCAATGACGAACATGCGCGTCCCTACCCCCATGACCCAGCCTTCCCGCTTGAACTCCATGGCGGGGGCGGTGATGGAGTTGGCGAACCCCGTGATGGGGAGCGCCGCCCCCATCCCGCCGAACTGTCCGAGCTTGTCGTAGACCCCGATGCCGGTAAGGAAAGCGCCGATGGCCACCATCGTGCCGGCGGTCAGGGATACGGCGTCCACGCGCGGCATCCCCCGGGAGAGGTAATACTCGAGGAAGACCTGGCCGACCGCTGCGATCAGGCCCCCGACGAAGAAGGCCGCCAGGGCGTTCCTCAACAGGGGTTTGGCTGGGGTCTTCTGCTTCAGCAGCTGCTTGTACTTCTGCGTAGCCTTCTGGGACGCCTTACCCAAGGTCTCCCCTCCGACCATGCAGTCTAGCGGCGCTCGTCTACGGCAAAGGCCACCTTAACGTTGGCCTTGTACTCCACGATGCTGCTACCGTCAACGTTGGCGGTGAGATTGTAGATCTCAACGCCGGTGATGTTGTGCACGGTCTTGGCCGCTTCGGCCACGGCGTTCTCCGCTGCCTCCTGCCAGCTGTGCTTGGACTCACCGACCAGCTCCAGCACTTTGACTACCGTCATCCCCCTGCACCTCCTTTCGCTGCGGGTCAAGCCCCGGCCGTTGTACGGCCGTACTGGGACCTGCCGCCGCAGGGCCCAGCCTCCCCGCCGGTTCCCAGATCGGGCCCAGTCCGGCGGGATCGGGCACCACCACGCCCTGGAAGCGTCCTTCGTCATAGATGAGCACGGGTTCTTGGTTCCCAGGCATGAGCCTTTCCTCCCGCCGCACCGTTCATTCCGCGATCCACAACCAGTAGGCCAGTGACCCCAGAGACTTGCCCAGGACCACCGCGATGGTGAACAGGCTCCGGGCCGCCATCAACCCAAACCTGCGTTCCAGCACCGGCAGCACATCCAAGGTCTCGGCCAGCGCCGCCGCGAAGACTCCGAAGAACACACCTGACAGGGCACCTATAGGGGCAAGGGCCCACACCGGCCAGCGGGCCGGGGTCACCAGCGCCAGCGTCAGCGCTCCGGTGAAGGCCCCCAGGGTGATGGCCGCCTCAAACCAGCGCCTGCCCGCAATGGTGCCTGTGGCCCGGGCAAGCCTGGGCACGATGTTGAGCACGGTCAGGAAGCCCACCACCGCGGTGCCCACCGCCAACCCTTCAGCGAAGCCGAACCCTGCCATGATCAGCCATGCGCCCCACATCACGTGTCACCACCGGGCTCGGCCATGTGGTCCGCGACCTCGTCCGCATAGGCCGTGGCCTCGAGGTCCAGGGGGCTAGGCTCCCGGCGGTTGGTCAGGGCGAGGTGGTTGAAGAAGACCGCAATACCCAGCGCCACCCCGAGCGCGTAAGGTAACTCGATGATCAACGGCCTCGGGCTGTGTATGCCCGTCAGCAGCCAGTGCAGGCGCTGATGGGCTATGGCCATGTTCACGTCCGCCTGGAAGTTCATCATGGCCGCCCCCGCGCCGACGAACAGCACCACGCTGACCATCAGGGCGAGGGCCCAGGGGACCCGTGTCGGCATGGGGTCGGCGACGACACACTCGGCGGGGCCGATCAGGACAGGGCGCCACTGTGGCCTATGGTCCCTGGCGGCGGCGACCACCCTCAGGGCGCTTACCTGGACGGCGGACTCCGTAGGCTTGTGCCCCACCACCAACGCCGCCAGCTCCTCGCAGGGGGGCCAGAACTCAGCGACCTGACTGGCACGGATGGGTCCCGGCCCGCTCCGGGCCCTACGCTTCAGCCGGATGTAAAGCTCCTGCATGGGCGACACCCCCGGGGACCCCGACCACGATCGACCGGGCAGGTGGCCTGTCTACCCGGAAAACAAAAAGCCACAGGATCCCGGCGATGATGATGAGCATGGCCACCACCATCGCGGCCTTGGCCGGCCCCGATTTGAGCAAGGCCCACCGCTCCCTTTCACGCGCTAGTATGCGCGCGGCGGTGGGCAATCATGCGCTGGCAGCGTCCCCTGGGAGACTCACCTGCCCGATGCGGCCAGGCGCTCCCGCACTGCCAACAGGCACTTGCGTTCCAGCCGTGACACCTGGACCTGCGACAGGCCCAGCCTCGACGCCACCTCCTCCTGGGTAAGGTCGCGGTAGTAGCGAAGGTAGATAAGCTCCCGCTCCCGCTGGGACAGGGACTTGAGGGCGCCCCTGAGGCTCAAGCTGTCCAGCCAGCCGGTCTCGCCGCGGCCCGGGGACACCAGCCGCTCCCCGGCTGACAGGCTGTCTTCATCCCTGCCCGGCAGGGGGGAGTCCAAGGGAACCGGGGGCCGCTGGCCCTCCAGTGCCGCGACGATGTCGGCCGCCGGCACCCCCATGCGCTCGGCCAGTTCAGCGACGGTGGGGTGCCTGCCCAGTTCCTGGCAGAGGGCCTCCTCTGCCTGTCCGGCCTTCCTCGCCAGTTCCTTCAGGCGGCGCCCCAGATGCACCGGACCGGTGTCACGAAAATGCCGCCTCACCTCTCCGAGGATGGACGGCACAGCATAGGTCGAGAACTGGACCCCATAGCCGGGATCGAAGCGGTCCAGGGCCTTGAGCAAGCCAACGCAGCCCAGCTGGATGAGGTCGTCCAGCTCCTCGCCCCTGCCGACGAACCTGACGACGACGCTCTTCACCAGGCCCAGGTTCTCCTCAACCAGGGTACGGCGGGCTTCCCCATCCCCATCCCGGGCTTGGGCGAGCAACCCCAGGAAACCCTCGTGGCTCCGGCCTCCGCCGGGCACCTTACCCTGCTTGCGGCCTACACCGCTTGCGCATGGTGACTGTGGTACCCTGGCCGGGGGCCGACGACACCTCCAACTCGTCCATAAAGGACTCCATGAAGACGAAGCCGAGGCCCATGCGGTCGGGGACCGTGGTGAAGGAAGGCGCCCGGGCGGCCGCCACATCAGGGATGCCGACCCCGGCATCGCGCACCTCCACTGTCAGCAGGTCGCCGTCGGCGGTAGCTGACACCGCCACCTCACCCTCGGCGCCAGGGTAAGCATGGCTGACAGCGTTGGTGACCGCCTCAGACACCGCCACTTTGATCTCTTCGAGGTCGCTCAAGGTGAAGGAGAGTTGGGCGGCAAAGGCCGCCAGCGCCACCCGGGCGACGCCCACATTGTCGCTGCGGCTCAGTAAGGTCAAACCCATGCGGTTGGCCACTGGTCCTTGACCCCCTCAGCAGCTCGCAGCCTGGCGCTCAGTCTCGCACAAGGGGATGAGTTTACTGATCCCCGCGAGTTCCAGGATACGCCGCACAGTCCCACCAGCGCCGAAGATGGACATCTTGCCGGGGAGCTGTCTGATGGTCCTGTAACGTCCCAGGATCGCGCCGAGACCCGAGCTGTCGATGAAGGTCAGGGCCGTGAAATCCAGCAGCAGATGCTTGCTGGAGGTCCTGGCCAGTTCGTCCTCGACCTTATGCCTAAACTCCAGTGCGGCATGCAGGTCGAGCTCTCCGGACACTCGGATGATCAAGTAGTTGGTCATCAGCTGATGGGTCAAGTGCACGGGCATGGTCATCCACCACCTCACGGGCCAATTCTGTAGGCAGGTAGGAATTTCCTGCCTACTACCAACCGATGAGGCCCGAAAAGTGAGCAGCCGACGGCAGCCGGCTCCTCAAGGCCTGGCTGCAGATGGCTCACGGCCTTAGTAGCGGGCGACCCTGCCTAGGTTCCTGACAAAGAGCATCCAGATGGGGGCTTTGGCTACTGCATGCTGGGCCACTAGGTCCATCTCGGCCACCAACTCCCCGTCGCGGCGGATTACGATGGCGCCCAGCTTCTGCCCCGCGGCCACCGGCGCCTTGACCCTGGCCGGGAGATAGATCTCTTTCTCCAGGTTCTGCTCCGCACCCCTGCGCACGACCACCACGAACTCATCCTTCACCACGGCCTTCACTGCCTCGTCCTTGCCGCCTTTGACCGCTACCACGCCCGCCTCTTCCCGGGCCGGTGCGACGGGGACAGCGGAGAAGGACGAGAAGCCCATGTTGAGCATGCGGGTAGCCTCGCTGAATCTCACCGTGGACGATGGTCCACCCATAACGACGGCCATGAGGCGCAGGTCGTTGCGCTTGGCGGTGGCGGAGACGCAGAAGCCGGACTGGATGGTCCAGCCGGTCTTCAGCCCGTCACACCCGCGGTAACGGCGCACCAAGCTGTTGGTGTTGACTAGCTCCAGTTTGCCGCCGCGGAACGGCTCAACCCAGATGGACGTATATTCCAGGAGTCTCGGCAGGCTGGCAGCGAACCTGGACAGGGTACCGACATCCCGGGCGCTGGTGTAGTGCCCTTCTTCGTCCATGCCGTGGACGTTCCTGTAATGGGTGTTGGTCATGCCCAGGGCTTGGGCCTTGCTGTTCATCAGGTCGACGAACTTGCCCACGCTGCCGGACATATGCTCGGCCACGGCCACACAAGCATCATTGGCGCTCCCCGCGGCGATGGCCCTGAGCATGTCGTGCAGGGACAGCTCCTCCCCAGGGTACAGCCAGACCTGCGACCCGCCCATGCGGGCAGCGTTCTCCGTGGCTGTCACCCTGTCGTCCAGTGACAGCCGCCCCTCAGCCACAGCCTCACAAATTAGCGCCAGGGTCATGATCTTCGTGAGGCTGGCGGGTGCACGCCGTTCATCAGGGTTCTGCTCAAACAGGATCTGGCTTGTGTGGCATTCCATTAAGAGCAGCGAAGCGCTCTGCCAGTCGTGCGGCTTGGCCTCCTGCTTGGCCGCGCCGAGGCTGGCCAGAACGGCCGCACAGGCCAGGGCGGTCAACACCAGTTTCTTGATCAAGACGAGCCCCCCTCGAGGCGTAGACTGCCCAAGCGAGGCCCTCGATACACTACGCTTCGACCCTCGTCACGAGCTGAGCGCAAGCTGCTACAGGCCGGTCAGACTCAGAGATGCTGTAGGCGGCTGACAACAGCCGGCGGGCTTCGCCCACGCCAGCTCCACCGGCGTGATGGAGGATGGCCAGGGCCTCCCCAGCTGCGACCCTGTCGCCTACCTTGGCCCTGAACTCGATGCCGGCGGCAGGGTCGATGGTTTCGCCCATGTGTCGGCGTCCTGCTCCAAGGGCTATAGCCGCCAGCCCCACGCCCTTGGCGTCAAGGGAGGCCACCGTACCGCCCGCTAGGGTCACCAAGGGCTCGCTGCAACGGGCCGTGGGGAGCCGTCTGGGATCATCGATGACCCGCGGGTCGCCCCCCTGGGCCTCGACCATCCGCTGGAAGCGGACGAGGGCCTCGCCCCCGGCCAGCAACCTGCGGGCGCGCGCATAGGCCTGCTCCAGGCCGCCATCCAGTCCCGCCAGCAAGTATGCCTCGGCCGCCACCGCCAGGCTGAGCTCCGTCAGATCCGGCGCCCCCTCGCCCTGCAGGGCCCTGATGGCCCCGGCCACTTCCAGGCTGTTCCCGGCGGAACCGCCGAGGGGCTGGTCCATGGAAGTGAGCAAGGCGGACACCTTGATGCCCGAGGCCCGGCCCAGCTCCACCATGAGCGCGGCCAGGGCCGCCGCCCTGGCCCGATCCGGCAGGAAGGCGCCCAGCCCCGTCTTCACGTCCAGCACCAGGCAGTCCGCGCCCACGGCCAGCTTCTTCGACATCACGCTGGCGGCGATCAGCGGCAGGCTGTCCACGGTGGCGGTCGCGTCGCGCAGCGCATAGAGCCTGCCGTCTAGGGGCACGAGGTCTGGTAGGGTTGCCGAGATGGCCACCCCTACCCGCTTGGCGGCCTGGAGCCAGACCTCGACTGGCAAGTCGGCCCTGAAGCCAGGGATGGACTCCAGCTTATCGATGGTGCCCCCGGTGTGTCCCAGGCCCCTGCCCGCCAGCTTGGCCACGATCAGTCCCGCGGCGGCGATGAGCGGGCCGGCCACCAGCGTCACCGTGTCGCCCACGCCGCCGGTGCTGTGCTTGTCCACAGTGACGCCGTCCAGGGAGCGAAGATCCAAGCGCCTCCCGGACGCGGCCATCAGCTGGGTCAGCCTGACCGTCTCGGCCTTGGACAGGCCCTGAAAGAACACAGCCATCAGCCAAGCCGCCATCTGGCAATCAGGAATACGTCCGTGCCCGTACTCAGCACAGAACCAG
>JBFMBV010000037.1:0-19546 GCA_040755005.1 Bacillota bacterium | reverse complement strand
TGCCCGAGGGTGTGGAGATGGTGCTGCCCGGCGACAACATCCGCATGGACATCGAGCTGATCACGCCCATCGCCATTGAGGAAGGGCTGCGTTTCGCCATCCGCGAGGGCGGCCGCACCGTCGGCGCCGGCGTGGTCACGGGCATCCTGGGGTAGCACTGCGCTCAGCATCCCTAGAGCGAGCAGGGGCAGCGGCCGTCACCGGCCGCCGCCTTGACTTACGCCGCCGCTGCCGGGGTCTTGCTCACTGGCACCCGGCGCACCCGGTCGCGCAGCCACAGGTACACGCGGGGCGAACGCCGCCGCATCACCGACTTGGCGCGCTCCATGCCCCGGTCGCTGCGGTCGGCCAGCCAGGTCAGGAACCGTCTGGGCAGCCAGCGGCTGAGGAAGATGCGGTCCAGCATCCGCTCGGCCCGGCCGCGCAAGGAGGGGCGCAAGCTGTAAGCCCAGCGGTACAGGCCCACGAACCGCTTGAAGTAGCGCAGGAGGAAGCTCAAGTCCGCGTTGGTCAGCCCAGGCTGCTCGAGGAACAACTCTTCCTGGTAGTCAAAGTCCACCGGCAAGAACCCGCTCTGCACCGACAGGTCAAACAGCTCCGTCCCCGGGAACGGGTGGTACCTGGGGTTCAAGGGGATGTCGGCCTTGATCTCGGCGTTCAGCTTGATGGTGTCCAGCACCTTGGGCATATCTTCGAAGGGCAGCCCAATCATGTTGTAGGACACCGTGCCGATACCTTCGGCCCTGCAGGCGGCGAAGGCCGTGATGATCTCTTCCCGCGACATGCGGCGCTTGAGCACGTCGTTGCGAATGTAGTCGTTGCCGCTCTCCACCCCGAAAAACACCTGGTAGCAGCCCATCCGGCGCAGAATCTTCATGATGGTGTGGGTGACGAAGTTGGCGCGGAAGTTACAGCTGAAGGGCAGGTTGATCCGCTCGATGTACAGCTGGGCGAACTCCTCGAGCCACCCCTCCTTCCAGGGCAAAACGTCATCGCGGAAGCTGAGGTAGCGGACGTCCGGGTAGACCTCGCGCAACCGCTCGATCCGTTCGATGCAGCGCTTAGGGCTCATGAACCTGACCGGGGGCTTGCGCCCGCTGTTCTTGAGGGAGTTGTTCCAGCAGTACGTGCAAGCATACGGGCAGCCCCGGGAGAGGATGACGATGGCCGTCCTGATCTGGCTGGACAGCAGCTTGCCGAAGTCGAACAGGCCGTAATCGGGGATGGGGACTTCGTCCAGGTCCTCAACGTAGCGGCCGGGGCCATTCCTGACGACGCCGTCGGCGGTGCGCACCCACAGGCCCGGGATGTCATGGTACGGTAAGCCCTGCGCGACCCTGGCGGCCAGCTCCCGCAGGGGGTGCTCGCCTTCGCCGGTGCACACGGCGTCGAAGTACGGGATGGAGCTGGTCTGTTCGGGCACGTAAATGGCGTGGTAGCTGCCCACCACAATGGGCACGTCGAGCTCGGCTTTGATCCACTCGGCCAGCTGGCAGGAGGCTGAGAAGGCCCGGGTGGCGGTGGAGAAACCGATGAGGGCAGGGGCCTCCGCCTTGACCCGCGCCATGAACTCCTCGCGGGAGGCGGGGCGCACGAGGTGATACAGGGACACCTGGTGGCCGTCGGCCTTGAGGATGGCGGACAGACAGGCCAGGCCCTCGCTGTACCAGCCGCCCGGCTCGACGCGGAGCACTCGTCCGGTCTTCGGTTCGAGCACGACGTCGTAGTCCGGATAAACGAACAGGACTTTCACGCGGGGGCACCTCCGGTCGGCCCTCCGTGCGGGCAGCGGGCCGATGTTCTCGTAGGCAACCATCCACACATCTTGACACAGGGGGTGGCAGCCCATTATGTTAATGGTACGGTATCCCACTGATGAGCGTCAAGGGGCCGGACGAGCTTGTTTTTGCCTGTGCTGCCAAGACGCCGCCGCTGCATAGCTTGACACTCCACAGGCAGTGTGATAGATTCTATAAGGCTATCAGCCCCGGCACGGTGTCGCGGCGCAAGGAGGCACGAACGATGCGGGTTATCATCACTATGGCGTGCACTGACTGCAAGCGCCGCAATTATACCACCACCAAGAACAAGAAGAGCGACCCCAACCGCATTGAGCTCAACAAGTACTGCCCGACGTGCCAGGCCAGCACCGTGCACAAGGAGACCCGGTAGGGTTCTCCTCAGCAGCTTTAGGCCCGTAGCTCCAACTGGTAGAGCAGCGGTCTCCAAAACCGCGGGTTGGGGGTTCGAATCCCTCCGGGCCTGCACAGTTTCTTTTTTCTTTTAGGGACATCCGGGAAGAGGTGTCGGAAGTGTCGGTAGTGAGCCTGGCCAAACGGATCGCGCAGCCTTTCGTCAAGACGGGACGATTCTTCCGCGAGGTGAGACTCGAACTCAAGAAGGTCATCTGGCCCACCCGGCAGCAGACGACGGTGTTCACCATGGTGGTCATCGCGTCAGTGGTGATCGTGGCCCTGCTCATCTGGGTCGCCGACACCGTCTTCAGCCAGTCCCTGACCCTCATACTGCGAGTAAGGTAGAGCTAAGGAGGAAGCCCCCACGCCGTGGGGGCCTTTGGCGTGACTATGCTGAAGGAGAAGCACTGGTACGTCATCCACACCTATTCAGGTTACGAGAACAAGGTCAAGGCTAATCTGGAGAAGCGTGTGCAGTCCATGGTCATGGAGGACAAGATCTTCCGCGTGCTCGTGCCCATGGAAGAGGAACTGGAGATCAAGGATGGTAAGCGCAAGCTCACCAAGAAGAAGGTCTTCCCCGGCTATGTGCTGGTCGAGATGGTCATGGACGACGACAGCTGGTATGTGGTGCGCAACACGCCGGGCGTGACCGGGTTTGTGGGCTCAGGCGCCAAACCCATCCCCCTGCAGCCCTATGAAGTGCGGACTATCCTGCGGCAGATGGGCATCGACGAGCCCCGCCACAAGATCTCCTTCGAGGTGAAGGAGAGCGTCAAGGTGGTCGCGGGCCCCTTCGAAGGGTTCATCGGCGCTGTGGAGAGCGTGGACGCGGAGAAGGGCAAGCTGAGGGTGCTGGTGTCGATGTTCGGCCGGGAGACCCCGGTGGAGCTGGACTACGGTCAGGTCGAGAAACTCTAAGGTTCCCTGCGGGAGGCATCCGTTCATGGCGAGGAAAGTCATCGCATTGGTCAAGCTGCAACTGCCCGCCGGCAAGGCGACGCCGGCCCCCCCGGTCGGCCCGGCCCTTGCCCAGCACCGGGTGAACATCGGCGCCTTCTGCAAGGAGTTCAACGAGCGTACGGCCTCGCAGCCGGGCATGATCATCCCCGTCGAAGTCACCGTCATGGACGACGGGAGCTTCACTTTCATCCTGAAGACCCCGCCCGCGGCCATCCTGATCAAGAAGGCCCTCGGGCTGGAGACCGCCTCGGGCGAGCCCAACCGCAAGAAGGTCGGTAAGCTGACCCGCGCCAGGGTGCGCGAGATCGCCCAGACCAAGCTGCCTGACCTGAACGCTGCGTCCATTGAAGCGGCCATGGCCATGATCGAAGGCACCGCCCGCAGCATGGGTGTGGATATCGTCGACTAGGGTACCATTAACGATGTGGGAGGCCCCCAACTGGGCCGCTGGACCACAAGGAGGTCAACCAGGATGCCTAAACACGGCAAGCGTTTCCGGGATGCGGCGAAGACCATCGACCCGACCAAGTTGTATGAACCCCTCGACGCCATCGACCTGATCAAGCAGTCCGTCCGGGCCAAGTTCGACGAGACGGTGGATGTAGCCGTCAGGCTGGGCGTCGATGTCAAGCACGCGGACCAGATGGTCCGCGGCGCCGTGGTTCTGCCCCATGGTACGGGCAAGACCGCTAAGGTGTTGGTGTTCGCCAAGGGCGACAAGGCCAAGGAAGCCCAGGAAGCAGGGGCGGACGTGGTCGGCGCCGAGGACATCATCGAGAAGATTCAGGGGGGCTGGATGGAGTTCGATGTGGCGGTGGCCACCCCCGACCTGATGGGCGCCGTCGGCAAGATTGGGCGCATCCTCGGCCCCCGGGGCCTGATGCCCAACCCCAAGACGGGCACGGTCACCATGGACGTCAAGAACGCCGTGCGGGAGATCAAAGCCGGTAAAGTCGAGTACCGCACGGACAAATCCGGCATCGTCCATGCCCCCATCGGCAAGGTATCCTTCGAGGCCGCCAAGCTCTTGGACAATTTCAACGCGGTCTTGGACGCCCTCATCAAGGCCAAGCCTGCCGCCGCCAAGGGCCAGTATGTGAAGGGGATCGCCGTGGCTTCCACCATGGGCCCCGGCGTGAAGATCAACCCGCTCCGGGCCGGACAGACCACTGAGCGCGCTTGACCCTTACACCTTAGGATGGTATGATTGCCACGCACAACCGATCGTGGACCCGCCCGAGACAGCCGGTGCCCCCATGGGGCGTAATGGCCACAAGACCGCCTGCCGAGGCAGACGTGTGACAGCCCGCCGCCTGGATATCGGGCGGCTGCGGGATAGTCGTGCGGCCCTCGTCAACCGGCGGGGGCCGCTGCTGTTTGGACAATCGGCTTAAGCTTGTGGAGAAGGAGGTGGTATCAGGAGATGGCACAGAAGGAGAAAGCCAAGCTGGTCGAGGAACTCGCCGGGAAGCTGCGCAAGGCCAAGTCGGTGGTGCTGACAGACTACCGCGGGCTTACCGTCAAGCAGGACACCGCCCTCCGCAGCAAACTGCGCGCCGTCGGCGTGGAGTACCGGGTGGCCAAGAACACCCTCGTGGAACGGGCCGCGCAGGACGCGGGCGTAGAGGGCCTGGCGACCTATCTGACCGGCCCCACGGCCTTCGCTTTCGGCTACGCTGACCCCGTAGCCCCGGCGAAGGTCCTGGCGGACTTCGCGAGGGAGCACAAAGTCCTGGAGCTCAAGGGCGCCATCCTGGAGGGCAAGGTGGTCGGGCCCGAAGGGGCAAAGCGGCTGGCGGCGATCCCGCCCAGGGAAGTGCTGCTGGCGCAGGTCCTCGCCGCGTTCCAGTCGCCCCTCACCGGGATGGCCTCGCTGCTGCAGGCGCCCATGCGCAACTTGGCCTACGGTCTGGACGCCCACCGGCGGAAGCTCGAGGGCACGGCCTAAGCAGGGCCCCGTACCCAAGCCCCCTCATCTTACAGGTTTGCTGGGAGGTAACGTGAAGTGTCTAAAGTGACTGATGTCCTTGAGATCATCAAGGGTATGACCGTCCTCGAGTTGGCCGAACTGGTAAAGAGCTTCGAAGAGGAGTTCGGTGTGACCGCCGCAGCCCCGATGATGGCGGTCGCCGCCCCCGCCGCCGCCCCCGCGGCCGCCGTGGAGGAGCAGACCGAGTTCGACGTCATCCTGACCAACCCTGGCGAGCAGAAGCTCCAGGCCCTGAAGGTCGTGCGCGAGATCACCGGGCTCGGCCTGAAGGAAGCCAAGGCCGTAGTGGACGCCCCGCCGCATCCCGTCAAGGAGAAGGTCAGTAAGGAAGAGGCCGCCGCCATCAAGGCGAAACTGGCCGAAGTCGGCGCCACCGTCGAGATCAAGTAACGACCCTGTTCGCGAAGGCACCCCCGCAGGGCTTAGCCCGTGGGGGTGTCTTGTCTTGTGCTCTCGCCCTGACAGGGCCTACCTCAACCCGTCACAATCTGGTATGATTGGAGCGTAGAACCTTGCAGGGGTGAGTGCGAGGAAGTGGGGGTGATCGTTGTGAGCAGGGTCAGGCCGGGAATCTGGGCTGTCATCATGCTCAGCGTCTTGGCGGTCGCCATGGCTGGCTGCCGTGGAGCGGGCACGGTTCCGCCGGTAGCGCAGGAGCCGCAGGCCGGGCAAGAGCCGAAGGCGCCGGCGCCGAAACCGGTCCCAGACCCGAAGGGGACCACTGATGGGAACGACGAAGTGCCCCGGCAGGCGTTCTACCGGGCGGAGGTGGAGGGGGTTCTGGCCGGCAGCTACGATGGGCTGGTGGCGGTCAGGCTGTGGGCAGCCCCTGGCGTCCCGGGCACTGACGTCTGCATCCTGGAGCCGGTCGCCAACGAGGTGCGAACCAGGATTTCGCCCACCCCCGGCGCGACCATCGGCAAAGTGGCCTTGGACAGGGAGTGGCTGGCCTGGGTCGAGCGGGCCGGGAATGATTGGACGCTCAAGGCCAGGAGGTTCGACCAGTTTCCCGACCAGGCGCTTATCATCAACAGCGGCAGGTATACGGCGCGTACGGGGCCGGACTTCCCCACGCCCTGCCTCGATTCCGGCCGCCTCGCCTACGACATCTCCCGGGACTCCGGGCAGACCATGGACTCCCGCATCATCCTCATCGACCTGGCCACCGGGATCGAGCGGACCGTGAGCTCCCTGACCGCCGCCGATGCCTATCTTGGTCCCCCGTCGCTCTCAGGGAACCGGCTGGTGTGGCATCAGGGTGAGCGGGCGGCCAGCATGCGGGCCACCGTCTTCCTGCACGACCTTGAGGCAGGGACGACGACCGCGCTGCCCAAAGCGGACGGAGTCGCCATGCTGAGCCCGATGGTGTCCAACAACCACATCGTCTGGGTGCAGTATGAGACCGCCCGCCCGGAAACGAAGAATATCATGCTGTGGAACATACATGAAGACCTGCCCCGGATGATCACTGACGCGACGCCCGCAAACTTTAGGGAGTACTGGCACCCGACGGCGGCGTTCGGATTGGTGACCTGGAAGACCAACCTGCCCAGCAATCAGGTCCCTGTCTACTGTTTTCACCCTGGTTCCACATACCACAACCAGCCCATCGATTTCGCTAGGGCCCACATGAACGCCATTCACGGCTCGTGGCTGACCTGGCGCCGTGTTGACATCGCCGGGGTCTACTTCGTTCCGCTCACGCGGTACGGTTTCTTGCTCGACATGTCCGACCGCCGGGACAACCCCACGCCCATCGCGCTGCCCGACTACATCGACGAGGACACCCTTCGCGGCGGCCTGACACCTGCCCAGGTGCTGTCCCTGTGGCAGCGGTGTTCCCGTGAGGGGCCGCTGGAACTGATCGCCCGGATCACAGAGCACGGAGAACCGTCGGGTGGAATTGTGTCCGTTTCCCCCCATTACGTCATCTGCGGCGACAAGGCCTACGGGGCTGTTAGCCGCCTCCATCATCGCGACGGGCTGTACTGGGTCAATCTCCGTGTGGAACGCCACGAAGGCATCTGGCGGGTCCCCTTCTTGGCCGGCCAGTGAGGGGGCTGTGCGGAACATACGAGACCCCACTCGGACGTGACAGGGGGTGGCGGTGATGGCAGGTAGGGCGGGCGGCCGCAAGCCCAGGCACTGTCGGCGCGTCGCTGGGGCCCTCCTGGCGGTCCTCGCCGCGGCCCTCCTGCTCGGGGAGGTCCACTTCCGGCTATCCACCCCGGCCATCTACTCGGCAGGAGCCAACGCCATTTGGCTGCGGCACGCGTGGGTCGGGGAGGCGAAGGGGCCGCAGGACTACGCCGCCCTCGCCGACAAGCTCAGGACCATGAAGATCACCCACGCCTACTTCCATGCCGGCCCATTCACGGGTGAAGGCACAGTCATGCCCGACCGGGTGGCCGCCGCCGCGGGCCTGGTCGCGGCGATGGGGCAGGGCTGCCCAGAGGTCAAGGTCATCGCCTGGCTGGGCCAGATCGAGGCGCGGGCCGGGGGGATCCTGGACATCACCGCCGCGGACAACCGGGCGCGGATGGTCGAGACCGCCCGCTGGTTCCTCAACCTGGACTATGACGGCGTGCACTACGACATCGAGCCCATCTACAGCGGCGACCAGGACTTTCTGGATCTCCTGACGACCACCAGGCTGCACACGTCGGCGGCAGGGGCGGAGCTGTCGGTCGCCGCCTCCATGCCGGAATGGCTGCCGGGGCTGGAACGGTTCCTACGCCGGTTCGTGAAGCATCCCGGGTGCTGGACGGAGCGCTACTTCCTCGCGGTGGCGGCCTGCGTGGACCAGGTCGCCGTGATGACCTACGACACGGCCATCCCCGTGCCGTTCATCTACGGCCGCCTGGTCGCCCGGACCGTACGCTGGTGCGCCGCCGCCGGTGTCCGCGATGTCCTCATCGGCATTCCCACCTATGGGGGGTTCACTGGGGGACACTGGCCGTGGGCTGAGAACGTGACCACGGCTTTGCGGGGCCTCAAGCACGGGCTGGCGGCCCTGGAGCCGGCCCTGCGCCCGGGGTTTGGGGCGGCCGTCTTCGCCGAATGGACGACCTCGGAGGAGGAGATCTCCTCCTATGTGAAGCTGTGGGTCGGGCCCATGGGTGACAGGTAGCCCGGCGCCGCCGACGGTCAGACGTCCCTGAGGACTGAGTGCGGATTAAGAGGACTGATTGAGGAAGAACCGGATGGCAGCAGTGCGCACGGCCATCAGCATTGCCTTCAGCCTGGTCTGCCTCGCCCTGTCCGGCTGCTGTCCTCAGTCGCCTGCCCTGGTCAAACTGGAGTTGCAGCTTGGGCCTGGATGCTGTCCGTAGGGGCGGCCTCTTGGCCCGTAACTAGTGTTTGACAGGCCCAGCCGCGGGTGGTATCATTATAAGTCGTACCACGCCGGGGGTGGCTCCGTGCGCATCAGTCGCATAAGGGCTGTTAACAGCGGCAAGAATACCCAAGAGCGAAGTCTATAAGCAAAGCCCCTTATAGACTTTGCTTTTGGCTATTTTGATTCTTTCATTATGGGGTAAGGGGGCTAGCGCTTGGCTCAGGTCCTCAGGATAGGCGACAGGGAACGGTTGAGTTTCGCCCGCATCCATGAAGTCCTCGACATGCCCAATCTCATCGAGATCCAACAGAAATCATACCAGTGGTTCCTGCATGACGGCCTGCGGGAGATGTTCCGTGACGTCTCCCCCATCCAGGACTTCACGGGCAACCTGGTGCTGGAGTTCATCAGCCACGGCCTGGGAGACCCCAAGTACTCGGTGGACGAGTGCAAGGAACGGGATGTGACCTATGCTGCCCCCTTGCGGGTCAAGGTCCAACTGATCAACAAGGAGACGGGCGAGGTCAAGGAGCAGGAGGTCTTCATGGGGGATTTCCCCCTGATGACCATCCACGGCACCTTCATCATCAACGGGGCCGAGCGGGTCATCGTCAGCCAGTTGGTGCGCTCGCCGGGCGTCTACTATCACGAGCAGATCGACCCCAGCGGCAAGAGGCTGCTGCAGGCCACAGTCATCCCCAACCGCGGGGCCTGGCTTGAGTTTGAGACCGACGCCAACGACATCATCTATGTGCGGGTGGACCGCACCCGCAAGCTCCCAGCCACGGTCCTGCTGAAGGCCCTCGGCCTGGGGAACCGTGCCCAACTGCTTGAGCTGCTCGGGGAGAGCACCTATGTCCTCAACACCCTGGACAAGGACGGGACCGACTCCGAGGAAGAGGCTTTGGTGGAGATCTACAAGCGTTTGCGCCCGGGCGAGCCGCCCACTGTGGACAGCGCGCGCACCCTGCTGGAGACCCTGTTCTTTGACGGTCGGCGCTATGACTTGGCCAGCGTGGGCCGATACAAGCTCAACAAGAAGTTGTCCCTATGCCGCCGGCTGCCCTTGCTAGGCAACAGCGCCATCGCCGACGTCATCTCGCCGGCCACCGGCGAGGTCCTGGTCCAGTCCGGCCAGCCCTTCGACCGGCGGTCGGCGGAAGCCATTGAGGCCAGCGGGATCAGCATCATCGACATCCGGGCCCAGGACGGGTCCATCGTCCGGCTCATCGGCAACAGCCAGCCGGCCAAAGACATCAAGACCCTCGTCCGCGCGGACGTGCTGGCTGCCTTCAACTACATCGTCACCCTCGGCCGGGGTCTGGGCACCGTGGACGACATCGACCATCTAGGCAACCGGCGCCTGCGGTCCGTCGGGGAGCTGCTGCAGAACCAGTTCCGTATCGGCCTGGCCCGGATGGAGCGGGTGGTCCGAGAACGCATGACCATCCAGGACGTGGACATCATCACGCCCCAGGCGTTGATCAACATCCGCCCAGTGGTGGCGGCGGTGAAGGAGTTCTTCGGCTCCAGCCAGCTGTCCCAGTTCATGGACCAGCCCAACCCGTTGGCTGAACTCACCCACAAGCGGCGCCTCAGCGCCCTCGGCCCCGGCGGCCTGTCCCGGGACCGGGCGGGGTTCGAGGTCCGCGATGTCCACCACAGCCACTACGGGCGCATGTGCCCCATCGAGACCCCGGAAGGTCCCAACATCGGACTCATCGGGTCCCTGTCGACCTATGCCCGAATCAACGAGTACGGGTTCGTGGAAACCCCCTACCGCCGGGTGGACAAGGGGCAAGGGGTCGTCACCAACCAGATCGACTACCTCACCGCCGACGACGAGGACGAGGTGGCCATCGCCCAGGCCAACGCACTCCTAGACGAACACGGCCGCTTCGTGAACCCCAGGGCCACGGTACGGCACCGGCATGAGATCCTCCAGGTGCCGGCCGAACAGGTCGACTACATGGACGTGTCGCCGAAACAGGTCGTGTCCATCGCCACCGCCTTGATCCCCTTCCTGGAGAACGATGACGCCAGCAGGGCTTTGATGGGCTCCAACATGCAGCGCCAGGCTGTGCCCCTGCTCGTGCCCGAGGCCCCCCTGGTGGGGACAGGCATGGAGTTCAAGGCGGCCCAGGACAGCGGCGTGGTGCTGTTCGCCCGCAAAGCCGGCATAGTGGAGTCGGTGGATGCCAGGCATATTAAGCTGGTCTATGACGACGGCGACTCCGATGAGTACAAGCTCGTCAAGTTCAGGCGCTCCAATCAGGGCACCTGCGTGAACCAACGCCCCCTGGTGAGCAAGGGGCGCCGGATCGCCCCCGGCGATGTGGTGGCGGACGGTCCATCCACCGACAGGGGGGAGCTGGCCCTCGGCCGGAACGTCCTCGTTGCCTTTATGCCCTGGGAGGGGTACAACTACGAAGACGCCATCCTCATCAGCGAGAAGCTGGTGAAGGAAGACATCTTCACATCCATCCACATTGAGGAGTACGAGTCTGAGGCCCGCGACACCAAGCTGGGGCCCGAGGAGATCACTCGGGACATCCCCAACGTGGGCGAGGACGTCCTCAAGGACCTCGACGAACGGGGTGTCATCAGCATCGGCGCCGAGGTGCAGGCCGGGGACATCCTGGTGGGCAAAGTGACCCCCAAGGGCGAGACCGAGCTCACCGCCGAGGAGCGGCTGCTCAGGGCGATCTTCGGTGAGAAGGCCCGCGAGGTGCGGGACACGTCCCTGAGGGTCCCCCATGGTGAGAGCGGCATCGTCGTGGACGTGCGGGTGTTCTCCCGGGAGAACGGCGATGAGCTGTCCCCGGGCGTGAACCAGCTGGTGCGGGTGTATATCGCCCAGAAGCGGAAGATCTCCGAAGGCGACAAGGTGGCCGGGCGGCACGGGAACAAGGGTGTCATCGCCCGCATCCTGCCCGAGGAGGACATGCCCTTCCTCCCGGACGGCACCCCCATCGAGATCGTGCTCAACCCGCTAGGGGTGCCCAGCCGCATGAACATCGGCCAGGTGCTGGAAACGCACCTCGGCTGGGCGGCGCGCACCATGGGCCTGATGGTGGCGAGCCCCGTGTTCGACGGCGCTACCGAAGAAGACGTCAGGAACGAACTGGTACGGGCCGGCTTGCCCGAGTCGGGCAAGACCCCGCTCTATGACGGCCGTACCGGCGAGTGCTTCGACAACGAGATCACGGTGGGCTTCGTCTACATGATGAAGCTAGTACACCTGGTGGACGACAAGATCCATGCCCGCTCCACCGGCCCATACTCCCTCGTCACCCAGCAGCCCTTGGGCGGCAAGGCCCAGTTCGGCGGGCAGCGGTTCGGGGAGATGGAGGTCTGGGCCCTGGAGGCCTACGGGGCTGCCTACACCCTGCAGGAACTGCTGACGGTAAAGTCCGACGACGTCATCGGCCGGGTGAAGACCTACGAGGCCATCGTCAAGGGCGAGAACGTGCCCGAG
The DNA here is from genome assembly GCA_040755005.1 of Bacillota bacterium. GTDB lineage: Bacteria > Bacillota > Sulfobacillia > JBFMBV01 > JBFMBV01 > JBFMBV01. Next base: position 7,583 of record JBFMBV010000037.1, on the reverse strand, counting down.
CCGGGCGTGCCCGAGTCGTTCAAGGTGTTGATCAAGGAACTCCAGAGCCTCGGCCTGGACGTTAAGGTCCTCAGCGAGGACAAGCGGGAGATCGAGATCCGCGAGACCGATGAGGACGTGAGCGAGACAGCCAAGGACCTGGAGTTGAACCTGGAAGGCCAGGAAGATGCCCTGGCTCCGGGGGAGTTGGACGAGGAGTTCGAGGAAGAACTGGAAGGAGAACCTAGCGAGGCCGAGGCGGTCGCAGAGCCCGAAGCCAAGCGGCTGCTTAGGGGCTCTGGCGCACCGGACACCGAAGCGGAACGAGCACCAGACAGCGACCACGAGTAACTTGCCAGGAGGGATCCTTCTTAGTGGACGTCAACTACTTTGACTCCATGCGCATCGGCCTGGCGTCACCGGAACAGATCCGCGCCTGGTCTAGGGGCGAGGTCAAGAAGCCCGAGACCATCAACTACCGGACCCTCAAACCGGAGCGGGACGGCCTCTTCTGCGAGCGTATCTTCGGCCCCACCCGGGACTGGGAGTGCCATTGCGGCAAGTACAAGCGCGTCAGGTACCGGGGCGTGATCTGTGACCGTTGCGGCGTGGAGGTCACCCGGGCCAAGGTGCGCCGCGAGCGCATGGGCCACATCGTGCTGGCCGCGCCGGTGTCCCACATCTGGTACTTCAAGGGCATCCCCAGCCGGATGGGACTCTTGCTCGACATGTCCCCCCGGGCCCTGGAGAAGGTCCTATATTTCGTCGCCTACATTATCATCAACCCAGGCAACACTCCGTTGTCCAAGAAGCAGATCCTCACCGAGAGCGAGTACCGGGAGGCCGTCGAGAAGTACGGCGCCAACGCCTTCCGGGCGGGGATGGGCGCGGAGGCCATCGGCGAACTCCTGAGGGAGCTCGATCTGGACAGGATGGCCCGCGAGCTCAGGGCCGAGCTCAAGCAAGTCAGCGGCCAGCGCCGGGTGCGCGCCATCAGGCGCCTGGAGGTCGCCGAAGCATTCCGCCAGTCGGGCAACAGGCCCGAGTGGATGGTGCTCAGCGTCGTCCCGGTCATCCCGCCGGAACTGAGGCCTATGGTTCAGTTGGACGGCGGCCGGTTCGCCACCTCGGACCTGAACGACCTGTACCGCAGGGTCATCAACCGGAACAACAGGCTCAAGCGCCTGCTCGACCTGGGGGCCCCGGACATCATCGTCCGCAACGAGAAGCGGATGCTCCAGGAGGCCGTCGATGCCCTGATTGACAACGGGCGGCGGGGCCGCCCCGTCACGGGACCGGGCAACCGTGCGCTCAAGTCCCTCAGCGACATGCTCAAGGGGAAGCAGGGGCGCTTTCGTCAGAACCTCCTGGGCAAGCGCGTCGACTACTCGGGGCGTTCCGTCATCGTGGTCGGGCCCGAGCTGGCCCTGCACCAGTGCGGCCTGCCCAAGGAGATGGCCCTGGAGCTGTTCAAGCCCTTTGTGATGAAGCGGCTGGTCGAGGGCGGTTACGCCCATAACATCAAGAGCGCCAGGCGCATGGTCGAGCGGGCCCGCACTGAGGTCTGGGACGTCCTCGAGGACGTGATCAAGGAGCACCCTGTCCTGCTCAACCGTGCCCCGACCCTGCACCGCCTAGGTATCCAGGCCTTCGAGCCGGTACTCGTCGAGGGCAGGGCTATCCAGATCCACCCGCTGGTGTGTACCGCCTACAACGCCGACTTCGACGGCGACCAGATGGCCGTGCACGTGCCCCTGTCGGCTGAGGCGCAGGCCGAAGCCCGTATCCTCATGCTGTCCGCCCATAACATCCTGAACCCCAAGGATGGCCGGCCGGTGGTGACCCCTACCCAGGACATGGTCCTGGGCTGCTACTACCTGACCCTCGTCCGCGATGGCAGCGAAGGAGAGGGCCGCCTGTTCTCGAGCCTGAACGAGGCACGCATGGCTTACGACAACGGTGAGTTGTCCCTGCACGCACGCGTCACCGTGAGCGACCAGGGCATCCGGCGCATGACCACCCTGGGCCGGCTGCTCTTCAACGAGCAGCTACCGCCTGAGCTCAGGTATATCGAGGCCGTGGTTGACCGCAAGGTGCTCGGCGACATTGTCGCCAGGTGCTACCGGAGGTTCGGCAGCACCGAGACCGCCCGGGTGCTGGACGGCATCAAGCGCCTCGGGTTCAGATTCGCCACTAAGGCTGGCATCACCATGGCGGTCACCGACATGAAGGTGCCCACCCAGAAGGAACAGATCCTCGCCGCAGCCGACGCCGAGGTGGATGAGATCGAGGGTCAATACAAGCGGGGCTTGATCACCTGGGACGAGCGCTACCAGAAGATCATCTCCGTCTGGGAACGCGCCAAGGAGCGGGTGTCCGACGCGCTGTTGGCCAACCTTGATCCCTTCAATCCCATCTACATGATCACCGTATCCGGCGCCCGCGGCAACGTCGGGCAGATCACCCAGTTGGCTGGCATGCGCGGGATGATGGCCGACCCCTCGGGCCGGATCATCGAGTTGCCGGTGAAGGCCAACTTCCGGGAAGGCCTCACGGTGCTGGAGTACTTCACCTCGACCCACGGCACCCGCAAGGGCCTGGCCGACACGGCTTTGCGCACGGCCGACTCCGGCTACCTGACCCGCCGCTTGGTGGATGTGGCCCAGGACGTTATCGTGCGCGAGGATGATTGCGGCACCCTGTCGGGCATCGCCGTCAGCGAGATCCGCGAGGGCAGCCAGGTCATCGAGTCCCTGCTGGACCGCATCGTGGGCCGGATGGCCTTGGAGCCTATCCCCGACGCCGCCGGCAACCTCATCGTCGACTACGACGAGGAGATCAACGAAGAAGCCGCCGAGGCCATCATCGCCCTGCAGCCCGAGGACGTGAAGATCCGCTCGGTCCTGACCTGCAAGTCCCGGTATGGCGTGTGCCGTCTCTGCTACGGACGGAACCTGGCCACCGGCCACTTGGTGGATGTGGGCGAAGCGGTGGGCATCATCGCGGCCCAGTCCATCGGCGAGCCCGGCACCCAGCTCACCATGCGCACGTTCCACACCGGCGGCGTGGCCGGCGACGACATCACCCAGGGCCTGCCACGGGTGGAGGAGTTGTTCGAAGCCCGCAAGCCCAAGGGGCAGGCCATCATCACCGAGGTTGACGGGGCAGTGCGGGTCACCGAGAACCGGGGTCGCCGCGAGATCGAGGTCATCACCGACGGCGGCGAGATCGCCACCTACCCGGTGCCCTACGGGGCCAGGATCAACGTCCGCGACGGCACGCGGGTGCTGGTGGGGGAAGAACTCACCGAGGGTTCGGTCAACCCCCACGACATGTTGCGCGTGCGGGGGCTGCGGGGCGTCCAGGTGTACCTCCTCCACGAGGTGCAGCGGGTGTACCGGCTGCAGGGCGTGGACATCAACGACAAGCACATCGAGGTCATGGTCAGGCAGATGCTGCGCAAGGTGAAGGTAGACGAGCCCGGGGATACCAGCATGCTTCCCGGCGGGCTCGTGGACGTATTCAACTTCGAGGAGGAGAACGGCGCCGTGATGGCGGCCGGCGGCGAGCCCGCCGTGGCCAGGCCGGTCCTGCTGGGCATCACCAAGGCCTCCTTGGCGACCGACTCCTTCCTCTCGGCGGCCTCCTTCCAGGAGACCACCCGGGTGCTGACCGAGGCGGCCATCAAGGGCAAGCATGACCCGCTGCTGGGTCTGAAGGAGAACGTGATCATCGGCAAGCTGGTGCCTGCCGGCACCGGTATGTCCCGCTACCGCAACATCAAGGTCTACAGCGAGGCAGACCTTTACGTCGAAGCGGAAGCAGCCCCCCTCGATCAGCAGGCTGGCGGCTGCGAGCCGCTCCCGGCCGACGCCCGTTGATGGCGAAATGTCACCTTGACATGGTTTTCGCCGCAGTGCTAAAATGTAGAAGTCTGCGCGCGGGCGGCTGAAGCGTATCGCGGTGACGCGAGGACGGCAGGGGTGCCCCGTGCAGGGTAGCGCACGGAACGACGTGCGGCCATGGGGAGGAACTGGTTTGCCAGAGACGAGGCTGCGCGAAGCCACGCTGAAGACCGTAGGGGCAAAACAGACCTTGAAGGCGTTGCAGACAGGGCGAGTCATGGTGCTGTTCGTGGCCCATGACGCCGATGAGCGGGTTACGGCGGAACTGACCCGCCTGGCGGCGGAAGCCGGGGTCGACCGGGTCGTCGTCCCGTCCATGCGTGAACTCGGCAAGGCGTGCGGCATCGATGTCGGCGCCGCGGCCGCAGCCACGCTCAAAGCTTAGCGGTACCTAGGGGAAGGAGGTGCGGTGTTGCCAACCATCAGTCAGTTGATCCGCAAGGGGCGCGAGCAGCTTGCCAAGAAGTCCTCAGCCCCTCACCTGCAGGAATGCCCGCAGCGTCGCGGGGTATGCACCCAGGTCAAGACCACCACTCCCAAGAAGCCCAATTCCGCCCTGCGCAAGATCGCCAGGGTGAGGCTCACCAACGGCATCGAGGTCACGGCCTACATCCCGGGCATCGGGCACAACCTCCAGGAGCACTCCGTCGTATTGGTCCGCGGCGGCAGGGTGAAGGACCTGCCGGGCGTTAGGTATCATATCGTCCGCGGTACGCTGGACACTGCCGGCGTGCAGAAGCGCATGCAGGGCCGTTCCAAATACGGCGCCAAGCGTCCGAAGAAGTAAGGGGGTTCGGGGTCGTGCCCAGACGAGCTTACGTCGAGAAGCGCGAAGTCATCGCGGACCCAGTGTACGACAGCGAGCTGGTGTCGCGGTTGATCAACAAGATCATGCTCTCCGGCAAGAAGGGCGTGGCCGAGAGCATCGTCCACGGAGCGCTGCAGCGCATAGAGGCGAAAACCGGCAAGAACGGGCTGGATGTCCTCGAGACAGCGATCAAGAACGCCATGCCCGTGCTGGAAGTCAAGGCCCGGCGGGTCGGCGGCGCGACCTATCAGGTTCCCGTCGAAGTCCGCACGCAGCGCAGGTTGTCCTTGGGCTTGCGTTGGCTTATCTCGTACGCCCGGGCGCGTGGTGAACGGACGATGGAAGAGAAGCTGGCAGGCGAGTTGATGGATGCTGCCAACAACACCGGCGCCACCATCAAGAAGAAGGAAGACACCCACCGCATGGCCGAGGCCAACAAGGCCTTCGCCCATTACCGCTGGTAGGAAAAGTCCCTCATGCCCGTGAGAGAGGAGGTGGCAGCGTGCCGAGGCAGGTGCCCCTCGAGACAGTCCGCAACATCGGTATCATGGCGCACATCGACGCCGGCAAGACCACGACTACTGAGCGCATCCTGTTCTACACTGGCCGGCTGCACCGCATGGGCGAAGTCCATGACGGGGCCGCGACCATGGATTGGATGCCGCAGGAGCAGGAGCGGGGCATCACCATCACGTCGGCCGCTACCACCTGTCATTGGCGGGATCACAATATCAACATTATAGACACACCAGGCCACGTGGATTTTACGGCTGAGGTCGAGCGTTCCCTGCGCGTGCTTGACGGCGCGGTGGCCATCTTTTGTGCCAAGGGCGGCGTCGAGCCCCAGTCCGAGACCGTCTGGCGCCAGGCCGACAGGTACCATGTGCCCCGTTTGGCCTATGTCAACAAGATGGACATCACCGGGGCCGATTATTTCGGGGTCGTCCAAGAGATCAGCGAGCGGCTCGGAGCGCGCTCCGTAGCCATGCAGGTTCCCATTGGGGGAGAGGACACCTTTTGCGGCGTGATCGACTTGGTCACGCAACAGGCCGTGTACTGGCTCGACGATCTGGGCACCAGGAGCGAGGCCAGGGAGTGCCCACCGGAACTTCGCCCGGAGCTCAAGCGCTGGCATGACCGGCTCGTGGAAACGGCGGCTGAGTTCGATGACAGGCTGATGCTTTGCTACCTGGAGGGGGAGGCGATCTCCCCTGAGGACATCCGTGCCGCCATCCGCAAGGGCACCCTGGCCGCCAAGTGCGTGCCGGTGCTGTGCGGTTCCTCGTACCGGAACAAAGGCGTGCAGCTGCTCCTAGACGCGGTGGTAGACTATCTGCCATCTCCCCTGGACTGCCCTCCGGTGGAAGGGTTCCACCCGGACACTGAGGCGCGGGAGGTCAGGGCGCCCCAGGACACGGAGCCCTTCGCGGCGCTGGCGTTCAAGATCGTCACCGATCCCTACGTCGGCAAGCTGACCTACTTCAGGGTGTACTCCGGGATCCTCACCGCGGGCTCCCAGGTCTACAACCCCCGGCGCGGACGCAAGGACCGGATCGGCCGCATCCTCAGGATGCATGCCAACCACCGCGAGGACATCCCTTCCGCCCATACCGGCGATATCGCCGCGGCGGTGGGCCTCAGGGAGGTCACCACCGGCGATACCCTGTGCGCGGAGAAGCACGCTGTGGTCCTCGAGACCATGCACTTCCCCGAGCCGGTGATAGGCATTGCCATCGAGCCCAAGACCAAGGCGGACCAGGATAAGCTGGCCCTGTCCCTGGCGAAACTGGCGGAGGAGGACCCTACCTTCCATACCCACACGGACCCGGAGACGGGGCAGACCATCATCTCCGGCATGGGTGAGCTGCACCTGGAGATCATCGTGGACCGGATGGTGCGGGAGTTCAGAGTCGAGGCCAACGTGGGCAAGCCTCAGGTGGCCTACAAGGAGACCCTTTCCACCGGGGGCAAGGCCGAGGGCAGGTTCATCAAGCAGACCGGCGGCCGCGGCCAGTACGGCTACGTGGTCATGGGCCTGGAACCCCTCCCCCGGGGCTCCGGGATCGTGTTCGACAACAAGGTCGTCGGGGGGGCCGTGCCCAAGGAGTTCATCCCCGCCGTGGAGGCGGGCGCCCGCGAGGCGGCTGAGAGCGGGGTCATGGGCGGGTTCCCGATGACCGACCTGAAGGTGGTCTTGTTGGACGGGGCGTACCACGAAGTGGATTCGTCGGAGCTAGCCTTCAAGATTGCCGGTTCCATGGCCTTCAGAGAAGCGGCCGAACGGGCGAGGCCCGAGCTGTTGGAGCCCTTGATGAAGGTAGAAGTCACTGTGCCCGAGGCTTACCTCGGCGAGGTGATGGGCGATATCACCGGCCGGCGCGGGCAGATCATGGGGATGACGGAGCGGGCTGGGGCCAGGGTGGTCAGGGCCAGGGTCCCTTTGGCGACCATGTTCGGGTATGCCACCGACCTCAGGTCCAAGACCCAGGGGCGCGGGACTTTCAACATGGAGTTTGACTGCTATCAGGAGATGCCCCGGGGGATCGCGGAGGAGGTCATCGCCCGGGTCACCGGGCGGGTGCTGGCACGCTAGGCCCCCGGTTGTCCGACACGAACCCCAAGTTCAAGGAGGCTGGTTCAGTTGGCGAAGAAGAAGTTTGAGCGCACGAAGCCGCACGTTAACGTGGGCACCATCGGTCATGTGGACCATGGCAAGACCACCCTGACGGCAGCCATCACGAAGGTGCTGGCCAATGCCGGCCTGTCCGAGTTCGTGCCGTTCGACCAGATCGACAAGGCCCCGGAAGAGAAGGCCCGCGGCATCACCATCGCCACGGCCCATGTGGAGTACCAGACGGTAAAGCGCCACTACGCCCATGTGGACTGCCCCG
>JBFMBV010000036.1:0-20343 GCA_040755005.1 Bacillota bacterium | reverse complement strand
TGCCTCCGGCTTCCTTCCGATTCAGCGTCGCCGCTGACACCGTTGCCTTTGGCTAGCAGTTGTCGCTGCCCACTCCTACAGGGGACTTTCACCCCCAAAACGACGCCCATGCCGGGCGTACAGCGGCAGGACCCCGCCTGCTGGCGGGGTCCTGCCCGGGCGCGCGGTCAGGCGCGCCGGTGGCTCAGACTCACCTGAGTTCCGTCGGCACGAAGGCGTCCGCGATGCCGATGGCGACCGCCGCGAGGATCGCCCCGAGGACGGTCACCTGCATGGCCGGGACGATGAACTGGGCGAAGTAGATGACCACCGCGGCGGCGATGAAGCCCATCAGGCCGCGGCTCTGGGGGCTCACCCTGCGGCCGAACACCTGCGCCAGCAGCCAGCCGATGACCGCGATAGCGATAGCCGCTAGAATGGCGTTGCCGAAGCCGGCGATGTCGAAGCCGGGCAGGATAAACCCGAGCACCAGCAGCACCAAGGCTGAGATGATGAACCGAACGATCAAGCCCAACAAGGCGATTACCTCCCGCAGTCAAGTCGTCTTGGTCCTAGGCTGACCGCTTTTCACCCGAAATATGCGCACTTGCAAACCAGGTAGCCGCATGGTAGAATTGGCTGGGTTGCGGGGTCCGGAGGTGATAACCCATGGCTAACAACAAATCCGCTGAGAAGAGGGCCCGCGTGTCCGAGCGCAAGCAGGCCCGGAACAAGTCAGCTAAATCCGCCCTGAGGACGGCAGTCAAGCGGTACGAAACAGAAGCCGCGGGCAAGGACCCTGCGGCCATAGGTGAGCTGTGGTCGAAGACCCAGCGCATCATCGACCAGACGGCTGCCAAGGGTGTGGTGCACCGCAACACAGCGGCCCGGCTCAAGTCGAAGCTCGCCCGGGCGGCGGTCCGCGGGAAGTAACCAGTCAGACAAGGCAAGGACCCTCCTCACGGAGGGTCCTTTTTGGTTTACACTCCGGCTGCGGGCTCCCGCGCGGCCGCGTCGGTGTCCTACCGAGCGCCCTTGCCAGCGAGGTCGAGCACCACCAACTGCAGGGTATAGGCAGGATCGCGGCCGCTCTTGATGGCCAGGTCAGCCTGGAGCAGCTTGGCCAGGGCCGCCTCCAGTCCGGCCGGCTCGAACCGCCTCGCCTGGGTCCTAAGCCGCCCGGCCACATAGGGCGGAACCGCCAGGGCCGAAGCGAGCTGCGCTTCGGACCGGCCCTCCCTGGACAGGAGCAGGCATTGGAAGATCAGCCGCACCTGGCGAGCGAGCATGCCCAGGATGGCGAGGGGCGCCTCCCCGGCCGACAGCATGCGGTTGAGCAGGGCGTAGGCCTCTGCCGTCTTGCCTGATCCGACCGCCTCGACCAGGGCAAACACGTTGGCCTCGACGCTCTGCCCCACCAGGTCCTGGACCTCGGCTTCGGTAAGCTTCTTGCCCTGCGCGTAGGTGCGCAGCTTGTCCAGTTCGTGGGTTAGCCTGGTCAGGTCGCTGCCCGCCCTGGCAATCAGCTGCCAGCGTCCGGCAGGGCTGAGCATCCCGCCCGCCTCCCGGCTGACCCACGCGTCCAGGTCGGCGCCGCGCAGGGGCGCACACTCCACGGCCACACCGGCTGCCTCGAACAGCTTGGTCAAACGTTTCCGCCTGTCCAGGGAGACTGTCACCAGGACCAGGCAGGCGGCGGGCGGTGGGTCGGCGAGGTAGGCTTGCCAGATGGCCACCCCGGCGTCCTGCTCGCCCGCGTCCTGTGTCCCGAACCCCTGGGGGTCTGTCGACAGGACCAGGCGCCGCTCGGACAGGAAGGGGGGCGTTGAGGCGAGGCCGATGAGTTCCGCTGGCGAGGCCCCGTCGCGCCTGGCCATGTCCACGTCCTCGGCGCCGGGGGCCAGGCACAGCTCCTTCAACTTCGCCACGAACTGCCGGATGAGGAAGCCCTCTTCGCCCACGAGGACATAGAGGGTACGGAGCTGGCCCCGTTCCAGTTCAGCCAAGGCCTGCCCGTGGGTCATGCCCCACCCCCCCCTTTCAATGCTTGAGGACCAGCCAGTGGCAGTCGGGGGCCAACACCCAGATCCGGCTCGCGTCGCCGTTGGCCAACAGGACCGCATCGGGACGGTCGTGCCCAGATAGGCTCGGCAACTGCGCCACCAATCTGCTGGCGCCGCCGGCCGTCGGCCAGAGCCTCAACTCCAGCCAGTCCCCGGTCAGGCTAACGCCGAGGACATGCCGCTCGTCCTTGGTGAAGACCCCCCCACCGGATGACCCGTTGTCGGTGTACACGACCAGGCCCCCGGCGTCGGTCCGCACGCTGCCTGCGTCCCAGCGCTCGGGATCGCCGGCGTGGCCCCAGCGGCGATCCCGGCGGCGGAGGGTGAAGGCCACCCGGTTGCCGGACGGCGCCAGGGCGCTGAACGTGTAGTGTTCGCCGGGGACGGCCGCGGTCAGGAGGAGGAACCCCGTCCCGTCCGTCCGCACCGAGGCCAGGTCCCACGAAAGCCCTTCCTCGCTGACCTCCATCTCCCCTGCCGGGCCCCGCAGATTCACCACCTGTAGGATGAGGCGCCCCGCCCGCGACCAGGCGACGGGGAAGCCACGCGTGTCATAAGGCAGCTCCAGGGCCACCGGGTAGGGGTTCCCAGCCACGGGGCAGATGAAGATGCGATCGTACCATTGCCCGACGGTGCAAGCAACGCGGGTGGAGTCAGGGCTCCAGATCAGGCCGCTGATGGTCCCGTCCAACCTGACCATAGCCTGCTGCCTGGACAGGACCAGGCGCGTGCTGGAGCCATCGGCGGCGTACAGCATGACCCCTTCGCTGGTGATGGCCGCCAGGTGTTTCCCGTCCGGGGACCAGCTGAGATCCCCGGCGGTCAGGGGCAGCCGGTCCGCGGTCAGCTTGTCCAGATCGAGCAGGACGACCTCGTCCCCCAGTAAGCAGGCGCGGCCGTCGGGGACCCAGCCTGCGGGGATGCCATAGGCCGCTGACAGGTACCCGGTGAAGGGGTAACCCAGAACCGTATACCCCTCAGTGAGGTTGACCACGGCCATGGACACGCCGTCAGGCAGGATGCCTGCCCCCTGGCCCCTGGGCTTGAAGACCCAGCAGGTGCCTTTCCAAGCGCGCTTCCCTGCGGTGACCTCCAGGACATGGGGGCCTTGCGACAGAGGCACTTCGAGGCCCGTGACCGCGACCCCATCTATGGCCGCCGTCGCCGCTGAGGGTATCAGGGTGAGGTGCAGCCTGCCCAACCGCGACAGCCCCACCTTCAGCAGCTCGATCCTGCCCGCGGCCACCGTCGCCTGCCCCTGCCACGGCTCGTAGCCGTGCAGCCGGACCTCCACCGCATATTCGCCCGGAACCAAGCCCGTTTCGAGGTGGGGGGTCACCCCGGCGCGCCGCCCGTCAATCAGGAGCTCCGCCCCGGCAGGGGTCGTGTCCACGCGCAGGCCGCCCTGCCCGGAGCTGCAACCCACCGCCAGCACGACCAGGCACAGCGCAGCGCAGTACTTGAGCACGTGCGTCCCTCCGTCCCCACCGACGGAGGTCTTCTCCAGGGGAGGCAAATCCCCTGCTAGACCTCATGGACCGGCCTTCCTGTCCAGGTAGGTCCCCACCCAGAGCCTCCTCCCATCGCTGAACAGAGAGATGGCACCATACTGGTCGGTGCGGTAGAGCAGGGCCCCAGTCCTCTCCAGTCTGCTGAGGGTGTCCGGGTCGGGATGGCCAAAGCTGTTGGGGCCCGTGGAGATGACGCACACCAGGGGGCGGAGCCGCTCCAGGAACTTGGTCCCCGAGGCGTCACCGGCCCCATGGTGGCCCACCTTCAGGGCAGTCACTGTGCCGGTCAGGGGCAGGGCCCCCTCGACACCATGCCCGGCATCCCCCATGCACAGCAGACGGAAGCCGCCCTGGCTGATTAGCAGCACCAACGATCCGTCGTTGTCCAGGCCCCCCTCGGCCTGGGGTGGGTGCAGCACCTCGAGGCGCAGCCTCCCGGCGGCGATGGTGTCGCCCTGACCCAGGGCAACACAGGGTATCCCCCGCTCGCGCACGGTCTCGGCCAGGCCGGCCGCGGCCAGGGTAGCCCACGGATCCCCCGGGGCGGCCACCGCCCCGACGTTGGCCTGGGCCAGCACCGCGGCGAGTCCCTCAGCATGGTCGGCGTGGGCGTGGGTCAGGATGACCAGGTCTATCCGCCTCACCCCTTGCCGCCTGAGGTAAGGCAGCAGGACGAAACTCCCGGCGCTGGCCCCGCCTCCATCGATCAGGATGGCCGCCCTGCCCGAGCGGACCAGCAGGCTGTCGCCCTGGCCTACGGCGAGAAAGGTAGCGGTGAGCGGAGGCCTCGGGCTGGGGCTGAGGCAGATGGCCAGCACAACTAAGCCGACGGCCTGTGCCCGCCTATCACGCAGACGTTCACGCCACCAATCGGTCCACAGCAGCGCCGACAGCCAGGCAATAGAGACAGGCCAAGGGAGTGGACGCAGCCACAGGACGGCCCAGTGCATGTTGCCTACCAGGGCCGCTGCCTTGTCCAGGGCGCAAAGCGCAACCCGGGCGGCGAGGGCCGGGAGTGCCCCGAAGGCGGGGTGGTACGCCCCGAGGATGGCGGTGAGCAAGGCCGACGGCACCGCGATCCCTGCCAGGGGTACGCCGACGGCATTGGCGAGCGGTGACAGGGCGGACACCCGGCCGAAGTAGTGTAGCATTACCGGCAGGGAGCCGGCCTGGGCGGCCAGGGTGACGCAGACCGCAGTCCGCAGCATCCGGGGCAGCGGGCGCAAGGCCGAGTCCAGCAGCGGCGCCAGTGCCACCAGGCCCGCCACCGCTGACCAGGAGAGCTGAAAGGACGCCTCACCCAGGGCAGCCGGGTCAGGGACGAGGATGACTAGCGCCGCTGCTGCCAAGGCAGTGCGGGCGTCCCCCCGGCGGGCCGTCACCGCGGCCAGGCCCTGCAGGGCCAGCATGACCGCGGCCCTCACCACCGGGGCAGCGGCGCCGACCAGGCAAGCGTAGGCGAAGACGCAGGGGATGGCTGCTAACCGGGCCCGGGGGTAGCCAGCCCACGAGAGGCACCAGGTCACCGCGGCAGCTACCAACCCCGTGTGCAACCCGCTGACGGCCAGAATGTGGGCTAACCCTGCTTCGGACATGTCCTCGCGCAGGTCTTGGGGGACCAGGCTGGCCTCCCCCAGCGCCAACCCCCTGGCCAGCGACGCCTCGCGTTCGGGCAAGCACGACTCCAGGGCGGCCCCCAGCCGCTCCCTGGTGCCAGCCAGCCACCGCCACGCGGCAGGGCCCGGGCGTAGGACCTCCACGGCGCCCTCGAACCTGACGATGAGCTGGTAGTGGATCCCCCTATAGGCGTAGCCCCCGTCCCACTGGCCCGGGTTCAGCGCCTGCGGCGCCTCCACCAGCTTCCCGCGGACGCGCACGTCTGCACCCCGGGGAGGCCCGCCGCCTGCGGCCTGCCGGACTAAGATTGGCCCGGCGACGGGCCTGGGGCCTTCACCCGGGACGATCAAGGCGGCAGTCGCCATGATCCACTTGGAGCCGGTGCCGGTGAGCCGCGGCATGCCAGTGGCCCGGCCGACGAGGGTAACCGTCACACCCCTGTGCCCGGCCAGGACCGCATCGGGCGGCCCCACCCGCCAGCACAGGTTGGCCGCCCCGGCCAGAGCCCACAGGACCAGCAGCCAGGCGCCGCGGCGGCGTACCGCCATGGGCAGGCACAGGAGGGACAGCACGGACAGGAGGGCCGCTGGCAGGTGTCCGCCCCCGGCCGACACCAGGCGCATGGCCAGGGCCACCCCGGCTACGTAAGCGGCGGTGGCCGCGAGCAGATGCCTGACCATGGGAGGGAGGTTGACCGCAGGCCAACCTCCCTCCTCTCACGAAAACAGGAAAACCCCTCGACACTGCTTCAACGGTATCTCCCCCGTCCCGGACCAAGCTTGGCGGCGGCCACGTCATCCAAAGGGCAGCAGCAGCTGGGTAGGCTCGTTGCGGTCGGTCAGCTTGCTCACGCCCAGGCCGATCAGCCGCACCTTGCGCCCGGTGAGGGGCAGGCGTGCGAGCAGCAGCATGCCGGCGTCCCCGATGGGGCCGGCTGCCGCGGTCGGCGCCGCCAGGGTGAGGCTGCGCGTCACATCGCTGAAGTCAGCGTACCGGAGCTTCAGGGTGACGGTACGCGCGCGCATACCAGTCCGCTCCAACTGGGCGCTGAGGCCCGCCGCGAACTCCCGCATCCTGTCCTCGAGCACGGCCCAGTCGGTGACGTCCTGGGGGAAGGTGGTCTCCTCGCTGATGGACTTGGCGGGGGCGGGGGGCGAAACCGGCCTGGGGTCGAGCCCGTAGGCCAGGTCGATGAGTTCGCCCGCCCGCTTGCCGAAGACCTGCCTGAGGAGGAGCCGGTCCGCCCGGCGCAGGTCAGCCACGGTGTGGATGCCGAGACGGGCTAGGTGGCCCTCGGTCTTCTCGCCGATACCCCACAGGGCCCGTACAGGCAGGGCTGGCAGGAGCTGCGCGGCCCGGTCCTGGTCGATGACGGTGAAACCGTCGGGCTTCTCCATGTCCGACGCGAGCTTGGCGAGGAACTTGCAGTAGGACACGCCGATGGAAGCGGTGAGCCCCAAGGCCTCCCGGATGTCCGCCTTGAGCCTGCGGGCGGCAGGCACCGCCTCCTGCCCCGTCAAGTCGAGGAAGGCCTCATCGATGGACAGGGGCTCGACCACCGCCGAGGCCTGACCGAGGATGGCGTGGAGCTGGCGGGAGACCGCTACATAGCGCGCGAAGTCCCCGGGCAGGAAAACGCCCTGCGGGCAGAGCCGGCGGGCCTGCCGCATAGGCATGGCAGAGCGCACGCCAAAATGCCGGGCCTCATAGGAACAGGTGGAGACGACCCCGCGCGGGCCAAGGCCGCCGACGATGACCGGCTGGCCCCGGTAGGCGGGGTTGTCCCGCTGTTCCACCGCGGCGAAGAAGGCGTCCATGTCCACATGCACGATGGGTCCGCTCATTGCGTAAACCTGCGTCAGCTCAGGACACCCAGACGTAGAGGAAGGGGTCCCCCGCTTTCACGGAAGGCTCGCCGGTGACCGCCACCCGTGCCACCTTGGCGGCAGGCCCCACCACCACGGGGGTCGCGCTAGACAACCCCTTGGCCTGGATGCGGGCCGGGTCGAACTCGACGATGACCTGGCCCGCCCGGACCCGGTCGCCCTTGGCGGCGGCTGGCTGGAAGCCCTCACCCTTGAGGGAGACGGTGTCGAGGCCGATGTGGACGATGATCTCCACTCCTGCGGGGGTCTTCACGGCGAAGGCATGGCCACCGGGGAACAGGCTGCCCAGCACGCCGGCGGCCGGGGCGACAGCCTTGAGGCCTGTCGGCAGGAGGGCCGCCCCCTGGCCCAGGGCGCCGCTCTGGAAGGCCGCGTCGGGCACCTCCGCCAGCGGGAGCACCTTCCCGTCCACCGGGGCCCCCACCACCAGGGTCGGACCCTGCAGCAGGGGGCGCATGCTGTCCCTGACCTGCTCGGCACCGGTGCCCAGGATGACCTGCAGGTTCCCTCCGCCGAGCCTGGAGACAGCCTTGGCTCCGCATCCCTTCAGCCGCTCAGCATCGACCAGCGCGGCGTCGATGACCAGCAGGCGCAGCCTGGTCAGGCAGCTCTCCACAGCCAGCACGTTGGCGGGGCCTCCACACGCCTCGAGCACGGCCCTGGCCTGCAACCCGTCGCCGGGAACAAGATCCGCTTCGGTGTCGAGGGCTTCCCTTCCCGGCGTGGGGATGTTCAGGGAGCGGATGAGGAAGCGGAACAGGAAGTAGTACAGGACGCTGCAGACGGCGCCCAGGGGGAAGATGAGCCAGGGCCGGGTGGAGAGGCCTAGGTTGATGAAGAACATTGGCAGGGCAAAGCCGTAGTGCCTCACCCCCAGCAGCCAGGTGCTCAGCAAGGCGAGGCCCGAGAGCAGGCTGTGCAACACGTACAGCAGGGGCGAGGCGAACAGGAAGGCGAACTCGATGGGCTCGGTGATGCCGGTGACGATGGCGGTGAGGGCGCCGGTCAGCATGATGCCGGCCACCTGCCGCCTGCGCTGGGGCTTGGCCTCATGGGTGATGGCCAGACAGATGGCAGGGATGGCGAACACCATCACCAGGAACCACCCTGCGGCCAGGAAACCCGCTGCGGGGTCCCCCGCGTAGAACCTGGGCTCTTCGCCGAACAACACCCGCCCCGAGACGGGATCGGCGAAGCTCCCGAAGACATACAGGATGAGGTTCTGGAGGATGTGATGGAGGCCGGTGGGGATCAGCAGCCGATTCAGGGCGCCGTACACGAACACACCCGCCGCCCCTGCCCCATGCACCCACTCCCCCAGGCGGGTGATGGCCTGCTGGATGGGGGGCCAGGCGAACCCGAGCACCACGCCCGTGACCAGGGAGACGAGGGACGTGACGATCGGGATGAACCGTTTGCCTGAGAAGAGGCCCAGCCACTCAGGGAACTGGACGGTGTGGAACCGGTGGTACAAGTAGGCGGTGTAGGCGCCCACCAGGATACCGCCAAGCACGCCGGTGGAGGTGACGACCTCGACCCCCCCGCCCAGGGACACCACCGGGGCGATGGACAACACGACGGCATTCAGCACTTGGTAGCCGACCACCGCCGCCAGCGCCGCCATGCCGTCCTGGCGGGTGAAACCGATGGCTACCCCCACCGCGAACAGCAAGGGCAAGTGCTCGATGAGGATGGCCGCGCCCGCCGCCCGGATGGGGGCCAGGCCGGTCTGGGAACCGATGGCGAGGTAGATGGCGGCCGCCGGCAAGACGACGATGGGTACCATCAGGGCGCCGGAGAGCCGCTGAAGACCACGGCGCAGGTCCACACAATCCCTCCTCACTCACTCACTCCAGGCATAGGATACCAGTTGCAGCTCATGACGGGCCAGAAGCGCCTTCAGGTCGCCGCAGGTCAGCAGCTCGAGCTCCCGCCCCCGCGCTTCCCGCAGGCCGCTTCGTTCCAGCAACAGCAGGTCAGGGACGCCGGGGTGACACACAAGCTCGGAGACGCTGTCCCCCAACCGCCTCAGCCAGCCCTCGACCAGCGCCAGGGACAGCTCCTGTCCGGACGGCAGCCAGCCGAAGGTGCGGCTGGGCCCGGACAACCCGGCGGCCGTGAACTTACGCTGGGCATGGCGGGCGTAAAGCCGGTACACCGGCGTGGCCGGCCCCGCCGCCCAGCCCAGGTCAGCCGGGCTGATCAGGCGGACGCGGCCGCAGCCCGCCGCCCGGGCGACGTCGACGAAGACGTCCACCAGATTGGGTAGTAGGTGGACGTTGTGGTGGCTGTCCAGGTGCGTCGGGCGCCCCCGCTGGAGCGTGAACCGCTTGAGCTGGGCCAGCCACTCGCGCCTGACCTCATCCTCCTTCACCCTGGCCAGGTGGGAGATGCTCTTGCGCAAAAGCCCGTTCGGGCCCAACAACGAGGGGACTTCCTCCGGGGGCAGAACCGCAGGGCCGCGGGTGAGTACCAGATGCAGCCCCACACCCAGGCCGGGGCACGCGTCGAGTTCCCGTAGGTCCGCCTCGAGGCCGGGCAGGTTGGCCATGGCGGTGGTGGAGGTGACGACACCGCGTAGGTGGGCCTGTCTGATGCCCGCCGATACCCCGGGGGTAAGGCCATAGTCGTCGGCATTGATGATCAGCCGCCTCACTGGCCGCCTCCCTCACGGACATAGATATGGTTGGAAAACAGGCGCTTGCCCCGGCTGCCCCGGGCCTCCAGCCGGTACGCGCCGGGCCAGGCCGCCACATGTAGGAGGGCCTTTCCGCTGGCGCGACACACAACCTCGCCCCCCCGCAGCAAAGCCAGTTCGCCCGGGAAGTCCAGGGCTCCCAGGAAGGTCCACGGGCCGTCGCCTACGACGGTGCCCCCCATGGGGACGGCGCGCCCGCTCCCCGTCACCAGGCGAAAGGTGAGCCCCTTCGCCAGGCCAGAACCGAAGTAACAGCTGCCCCGCCGGAGGGCCTCGAGGAGGGCGCTGACAGCGGCACGGGGCCCGTCCGGCAGGGGCTGGTCGAGCACGACGGTGGTGGTCACTGAGGCGAGGGCCCGCTTATAGTCCCAGAACCGCAGGACGAATGGGCCCAGGGCGTGCCTGTACCCGTGGGCGTCGCTCCCAGCGATGCCCACGACCGGCCTCACGGCCGCCACCCTGTCCCACAGGGCCAGGTCGGCGGGTTCAGGGCCGGTCACCAGCGCTGACGGCCGGAGCAGCCCCCAGACAGCCCGCGGCACGGTGCGGGCCTTCCCGAGCCATTGGGACAGGTAGTTCCATACCTCGAGGCCGTCGTAGCCGGTCACGTCCCAGTCGGTCCAACTGTAGCTGGGTACGTTGAGCATGCGGTTGCCCCGGTCATGGGGATGGGCGAGGAACCCCACCCCCCCGGCCTGCCGCACCCAGTCCACATACTCCCTGGGCGGCAGGGCGCGCGGGGCCGGGGAGGGAAGGCCGACGGCCAGATAGTGGTTGTGAGGCGGGCTTACCTCTACACCCGTCACGAACAGCAGGTTACCGTGCCACCCGTCCAGGGGGCTGGCCACCATGGTATCGTGGTCCGTTAGGATCAGGAAATGAAGCCCTAGGGAGCGGGCGACGGCGATGAGCTCCTCGGGACCGGCAAACCCATCGGAATGGGTAGAATGGACATGGATGGCGCCAGTGTAGTGATACGACAAGCTGCTCACCCTTCCCGGACGAGCATTCTCCCCTGCACTGGGGTTCTCCTTCCATCAGCAGGATTTGCGCGGTTGCGGCCGAATAGGGCGAAGTATGTCCGGACACACGCAACCAGCGTGGCCAAAGTCCCTCATCTGCGGGGAATTCGGCAAGGTATGGGCGTCACAGGCCGTCTCGCTTACCGGCGACTGGATCTACTACGTCGCCTTGATCTTGCATGTGCTGAAGCTGACCGGTTCGGCCTTCACCCTCGGCAAACTACTGATCTTCAGCGCGCTGCCGGTGGCTGTCTGTAGCCCTCTGGCCGGGGTGCTGGTGGACCGCGTCAACCGGAAGTACATTATGGTGACCGTGGATGTCGCCAGAGCGGCGCTAGTGGCCCTGGTCCCCTACACTGTCTCTATCGGGCAGATTTACGTGCTCACCATGGGCTTGGCGGCGCTTGGGGTGTTCTACAGTGCAGCCAGGGGCGCCGTGGTCCCAAAGCTCGTGCCCCCTGAGGCCTTGTTCGCCGCCAACTCCTTGAGCGCGCTGACCCTTGGGGTGGCACGGGTGCTGGGGTCGGCCCTGGGCGGCATCCTCATCGGCCTGCGGGGGCCGCACACCGCCTTCCTGGTCAATAGCGGCACCTTCCTCTGCTCGGCCTGCCTGATTGCCTGCACGGCCATCCCGGCCAATAACGGTCACAGCTCAGCCGTGCGCTCTAAGGAGCTGTGGCGTGATCTCATCAGCGGCTATGCATACATCAAGGACTCCCCTGTCGTGCTGTTCCTGGCCATGCTCATCGGGCTGGCCCTGATGGCCGCGGGCGCAGGCACCATCGGGTTTCCGGTCCTCATCCGCGACGAGCTCGGCGCAGGCGCTGGATCCCTGGGCAGCATCATGGCGGCCATGGGGGCAGGGGCGTTCGTGGGCTCGGCCCTGAGCGCGCGCTATGGGGCGCGGTTCGAGCCGAGGCGGGTGGCGGTAGTCATCCTCGCCTGCCTGGGCGTGTTGGCCATGGCCATCCCCTACCTGCGGGTCGTCGGCTGCGTAGCCATCCTGGTCGCCATGTTCGGCCTGGGCAACACGGCCATCAGCATCACCTTCGAGAGCACCGTCCAGCGGCTGGTGCCCGACGCCATGCTCGGCAAGGTGTTTGCAGCCTACACCATGCTCGTGCAAGTCACTAACCTGCTGTCCATGGGCAGCGCCGGCTACTTCATCGACCGCTTCGGCGCCAAGCTGGTGATTTTCGCCGCGGGCGCCTTCATCTTCGCCTGTTCGTCCCTGGCGGGCATCCTCGGGAAGCTCTGGACTAACGCAGGGTGATGAAGGCGCGCAGGTCGTTGAGTTTCTTCTCCCCGATGCCGGACACGTTGAGCAGATCCTCGGCGGACCGGAACGGCCCGTGCTCCTTGCGGTAGTTCAGGATGCGCTGGGACAGGGCCGGACCGATGCCCGGCAGGGCCTGCAGCAAGGTTCCGTCGGCGGTGTTGATGTTGACCTTGCCCTGTCCCTGGACGGTAGTGCCCGGGTGGACCTGCCCGGAGGCCAACTCCCTTGCGGTCGGCAGGTAGACCCGTTCGCCGTCCCACACCGGTGCGGCCAGGTTCACGGCGTGCACTGCGGCCCCGGGTGCGGGGCCGCCGGCTGCGTCCACCGCGTCGGCGACCCGTGCGCCGGGAGTCAGCCGGTACACCCCCGGCTTGGCCACTGCCCCCGCTACATGCACCACCAAGGGCGGGGAGGCGGGCTTGTCCGCGCCTGGGGCAGCTGCTGCCGCTGGCGCCGGTTGCCTCGGCAGCACGATGGCAAGCGTGGCTGCCTGCCGCCAGGCGGCAACCCCCCCGGTGACCAGGATGACCGCCACGATGCAGATCCCCACCAGCTCAGCCCGGGACCTTGCCAACGCATCCTCCCTCCCTACCTAGTCTACCGCCTCGTGGCGGTTTCGTCGACGCAGAAAGCGCGCCCTTCGGCGCGCTTTCTCGCTAAGCGTTCGACCTATCGCTCCCAGGGCGCCCCGGCGCGAGCCCCTAACGGGTAACCACGTTGACCAGCTTATCGGGTACGATGACCACTCGGACCGGCCTGCCTCCGTCCAGGTGCTGGGCTACCTTGGGCAAGCCCAGGACAAGCTCCTCCAGACGGGGCCCCTCCATCCCGGCCGGGACCGTCAGCTTATCCCGCACCCGGCCGTCAACCTGGACCACGACGGTGACCTCGGCTGCCTTGAGCAACGTGGCATCGTACTGTGGCCAGCGCTGCAGATGGACACTGCCTTCCCCGCCCAGCCTGTGCCACAGCTCCTCCGACAGATGCGGGGCGAAGGGGGCTAGCAGCACGACGAGGGTCCGTAGGCTCCAGTCCAGAACCGAAGCGTTCTGCCTGGCTGCAGGATTCTGGTCCTTGTAGGCGTACAGCCCGTTCACCAGCTCCATGGCCGCCGCGATGGCGGTGTTGAAGTTCATCCGTTCCCTGATGTCGGTGGTGATGCGCTTGATCGTCTGGTGGGTCAGTCGCATCAGGTCCTCTTCCTGGGGCCCCACCGTGGGGTTGCCGGGCAGGCCCCTGCTCTCCAACACCAGGCGCCAGACGCGCTGCAGGAATCGGAAGGCGCCTTCCGCCCCCTGATTGGACCACTCCAGGTCCCGTTCCGGGGGGGAGGCGAACAGGATGAACAGCCGCACCGCGTCAGCCCCGTACCGCTTGATCATTTCATCGGGGCTGACCACGTTCCCTTTCGACTTGGACATCTTGGCCCCGCCCATCACGACCATGCCCTGGGTCAGCAGCCTGGTGAAAGGCTCGGTGAAGTTCACCATCCCGGCGTCGTAGAGCACTTTGGTGATGAAGCGGGAGTACAAGAGGTGCAGGACGGCGTGCTCGATGCCGCCGATGTACTGGTCCACGGGCAGCCAGTGATTGACCTCGGCCCGGGCGAAGGGCGCTTCCTGCCGCCGGGGCGAGGCGTAACGTAGGAAGTACCAGGACGAGTCGATGAAGGTGTCCATGGTGTCCGTCTCCCGCCTGGCCTTCCCGCGACAGGACGGGCACTCCGCCGCCAGGAACTCACCCGACTGGGCGAGGGGGGACGCCCCCTTGGCCGTGAAGGCCACGTCCCGCACCAGCTTCACCGGGAGCTGGTCCTCGGGGACGGGGTGCCAGCCGCAACGCTCGCACTGGAGCATCGGGATCGGGGCCCCCCAGTACCGCTGCCTGGAGATCAGCCAGTCGCGCAAGCGGTAGTGTACCTTGCGCCTGCCCAGTCTGGCCGCTTCCACATCCGCGGCGATCCGGTCCAAGGCCTGCACCGAGTCGAGGCCATCGTACCTGCCGGAGTCGGCCATCACCCCAGGCTCCGTGTAGGCCGCCGCCATGGTCTCCCCGTTCAGCCGCTCCCCAGGCGGCATGATCACCGGCCGCACCCTCAGCCCATACTTGCGGGCGAAGGCGAAATCCCTCGTGTCATGGGCGGGAACGCCCATGACGATGCCGGTGCCGTAGTCCATCAGCACGTAGTTGGCCACCCAGATGGGCACTTGCTCGCCGGTCAGGGGATGGACGGCGTCCACCCCCGTGTAGATGCCCTCCTTCTCCGTCTCGGCGGAGCTGCGAAAGAGGTCCGACTGAGCCTTGGCCCGCTGGACGAAGGCCCGGACGGCCGCCTCTGCGGGCCTGCCGGCGATGAGCTCCTCGACGAGCGGGTGTTCCGGGGCGACCACGATGTAGGTGACGCCGAACAGCGTGTCCTGGCGGGTGGTGAACACCGGCGCTGGCCGGCCGCCAGCCAGGGTGAACTCCACCTCGACCCCTACGCTCTTGCCGATCCAGTGCTCCTGCATCACCCGCACCCGCTCAGGCCAGCCCTCGAGCAGGGACAAGTCGGCCAACAGCCGCTCTGCGTAGTCGGTGATCTTCAGGAACCACTGCTCCAGCTCCCGTTCGGTCACAGCGGTCTCGCACCGCCAGCAGCGGCCGTCAATGACCTGTTCATTGGCGAGGACAGTGGCGCAATCGGGGCACCAGTTAACCGCCGCGCGTTTACGGTAAGCGAGGCCGCGCTTATAGAGGAGCAGGAACAGCCACTGGGTCCAGCGGTAGTAACCGGGATGGTTGGTGGCAAGTTCGCGGTCCCAGTCATACGAGATGCCCATCCGCTTGAACTGGGCCCGCATGAAGTCGATGTTCCTGCGGGTGGAATCGGCAGGGTGGACCTGGTCCTTGATGGCGGCGTTCTCCGCCGGCATGCCGAAGGCATCCCAGCCCATGGGGTGGAGCACGTTGTACCCGTTCATGCGGTGCCACCGGGCCACGACGTCACCGATGGTGTAGTTGCGGACATGCCCCATGTGTGCCACCCCTGAGGGGTATGGGAACATGACCAGGCAGTAGTACTTGTTCCGCTCCCCCGGGCCCCCTGTCCGGTAGAGGCCTTGGTCGGCCCAGACGGCCTGCCACTTGGTCTCCAGCTGTTCGGGCTGGTACTTTGCGTTCACGCTCGTGCCCCTCTCCCTGTGCATAGCGCCAAGCCCCTGCGGTGTATAACAAAACCCCCCGTCCCTATAGGGACGGGGGGTTTGCCCCGCGGTACCACCCTGGGTTGGCGGGAAGACCTATGTGGAGCTGATGGGGATCGAACCCACGGCCTCATGAATGCCATTCATGCGCTCTCCCAGCTGAGCTACAGCCCCATTGTGTTTCCGCGCCCGCTCCTTGCCGCTAACGCCGGCCTGCGTCGCCCGCTGGCGGCCTAAGGCCGTTTCACGGGGAAGCTCCGGGGCGAGAAGGGCGTCCTGCCGGCCGGCTCCCACTATCCCGGCTCGCTGCGGCGGCTGTCGGACTAGCGCCCGAACTCCCCGTCATCGCCTGAACTATTCGAGTTACGTACCTGATTATAACTGACCGCGCTCGTCCAAGTCAAGCGTTGACGGTCGCCGTAGGCACCGGGGCCGCATCGCCCCACAAGCGTTCCAGATCATAGAAGCGGCGCTCTTCGTCGACGAACACATGGACGACCACGCCGCCGAAGTCGAGCAGGACCCAGCGTGCCGAGGTGTAGCCTTCCACGTGGTCCGGCCTGACCCCTTCCTCCCTCAGCCCCTCGAGGATGTGATCGGCGATCGCCCTGGCCTGAGTGGTCGAACTCGCTCCACAGATGAGGAAGTAATCAGTCACGGTGGTCACCTTGGCCATCTCGAGCAGGGTGATGTGCCGGGCTCGCTTCTCGTCGGCCAGCCTTGCCATGACTAACGCGAGTTCCTTGCTCGTCAACCACACGCCCCCTTCACAACGTCAGTCAGTCCCAACGATCACCGTCACCTGGGCCACCGGTTCGAGTTCGATCAGCCGGAACAGCGCGGCCCCGGGGATGACCCTGAACACAGCCCTGGCGGTGAGCCGCAGGGCTTCGTCGCTATCGGTGTGGCTGATCACCTGCGTGACGGCGTAGTCCTGCCGCGGCGTCTGGCCGGTCGCGACGACCTGGAACCCCTCTGCCCGCAGGGCGTCGGCGATGGCCGCCTCCTTGCCGGGCACGCCGCTGCCATTGAGCACCTTCACCGTCACACGCGCGTGAGCCTGCTCATCGATGCCATGGATGAGGCGGCGTACCAGCGCCCCCGCTTTGGCCTCGTCCATCACGTAGTAGCTGGACTGCAGGTAGCCGTTGTCCCAGGTGTTCACGATCTCGCCCGGCAATGTGTCCATCTCCATGCTGTAATCCTGGCGCCGGCGCAGGATGTCCAGGGCCAGGGACGCAGCCTGGGTGAGGTTAAGGCTGGAGTCGACGTACTTGACCATATCAGCCGCGATGAGGGGGATCCTCCAGATGTTCGCGAGCTTCGTCAGTTCTTCCGTCAGCAGCCGGATCACTTTTTGCTGCCGCTTGATCCGATAGAGGTCGTTGTCCCCACGGTAGCGGGCATAGTGCAGCACCTGCTGGCCGGTGAGGATCTGGTCGCCCTGCTTGAGATTGATGTAGAGGGCCTGGTAGGGGTCGGTGTACTTCATATCCCTCTCGACGTCCACGCGCAGCCCTCTGAGATGGTCGTCCACCAGCCTGATCAGGGCGTCATAGCTGAAGCGCACGTAGTGGTCGATGCGGACGCCAAGGAGGGCGCCCACTACCTCCATGGTCTTCTGCGGCGGGCCGTCCTTGGGGTTGACCGAGGCATAGACCGCGTTGAGCTTGTTCTGGTAGATGCGGGTGAGGTCTGGCCGCCAGGGGATGTCGACCTTGATGTCCCGTGGCAACGAGATTATCCCAACCTGCCGGGTCTCAGGATCGACGCTAATGAGGATGACAGTGTCCGCCCGCCTGCCCCACGTGTCGAGGGGACGATCCTTCAGCAGCCTGCCGTCGTTGGTGATGACCTCGTCCAAGCCGAGCGCGAGGATGGTGATCCGGTCCGCCGGGCGGACCTGTGGCACAGCCCTGGCGCCAGGGCCACCGGGCAGCGTGGGGTTCCCCAGCAGGGCCAACAGCCCGGACCCGGCGACAGCCAGGAACAGGACCAGGGTCACCGCCAAAGCGATGGCCACTTTCGCGCCGCCGCCATCCCTCCCGCCCCTGCGGATCCGCGAAGCCCACTGACCGTTCACCGGTCTAGCCTCCTGTCGAAACACGCCTGCCACTGTAAGGAAACCATAGCAACCGCATCCAGTCGGCATGGCAGGCAGGGCGGATTATGTCTACATCATGACATGATACCAAACTTGCCGTCAGGATTCAACCGGGCGCCTGGCTGGCCGAGTACAGACCCCGCCGCGCAATGTAGTCTACGACGCTGGGCGGTACGAGGCCATCCACGCTGAGGCCCGCCGCGATCCTGGACCTGACCTCGGTGGCAGACACATCAGGCGCCATCAGCTCTAGCAGGACGCCGTCGACGGCCCGCAGCCGCGCGGACACGGCTCTCCGATCGGTCCCGGGGCGAACGGCGACGACCACCGTGACCAGGCCCAGCAGCGCCTGGGGCTCGCGCCAGGTGTCCAACTCGAGCAGGGCGTCGGAACCGAGGATGAGGTGGAGCCGGGCCGCTGGGTAGCGTCGGGTGAAGTCTCTCACCGTGTCGATGGTATACGACGGCCCTTGCCTATCCAATTCGCACCGGCAGGCAAGGAAGTGAGGGGTGTCGTGCGTGGCCAGCGCCACCATGCGCCAGCGATGCTCGGCGGCGGTAATTGGGCGGCGGGACTTGTGGGGAGGCTGGGCTGCCACCACGAAGTGGACCCTGGCCAGCCCTAACCCCTCCCGGGCTGCCTCGGCCAGGGCGAGGTGGCCCACATGGACGGGGTCAAAGGTCCCGCCCAGGATGCCGACGGCGCCCAAGCCCTCACCCCCGCTTCCCAGCCCCCATTATAGCCCAGGCCTACGAGGCTGTCTAATCGTCGGGCGACCATTCGAAGACCCGCCCGCCAATGCGGATGCTCTCTCCCGGTTTAACCCCTGCTTGCTTCAGGGCCGCCTCGACTCCATGCCGGTGCAGATAGCGCTTGAAGCGGTGCCTGCCTTCCTCGCGGTCGAAGTCGGCCGTGGCCGCAGCCCGCTCCAGCTCCCGACCGCTGAGGACCAGCACCCCGTCTTTGTCCCGGGCGAGGGTGAACCCTCGCTCCACCGGGCGGAAGACCGTAGCCGCGCCCCCGGGGCACTCAGGGACAGGTGCGCGGGCCAGGGTTTCCCCCACGGCGTAGACCAGTTCCCGCAGCCCGGCCCCGGTGGCGGCCGAGAGCAGGTATACCCGGATGCCTTCGCCGGACAGGGTCTCGACGAGCCGCCGGTATCCTGCCTCCGCCCCCTCCAGGTCTTGCTTGTTGGCGGCGACCAGGCACGGACGCTCGGCCAAGGCGGGGTTATGCTCCCTCAGTTCGTGACGGACCGCGTGGAAGTCGGCCACCGGGTCGCGGCCTTCGCTGCCGGCGGCGTCGATTACGTAGATCAGCACCCGGGTGCGCTCGATGTGCCGCAGGAACGCAAGCCCAAGGCCCGCGCCGGCATGGGCCCCTTCGATCAGCCCCGGGATGTCGGCCAGGACGAAGCCACCCCCCTCGGGGAGGCGGACCACGCCCAAAGCAGGCACCAAGGTGGTGAAGGGGTACGGGGCGACCTTGGGCTTGGCTGCTGACAACCTGCCCAGCAAGCTGGACTTGCCCGCGTTGGGGTACCCCACCATGCCGACGTCAGCCAGCAGCTTTAGTTCCATGGTGATCCAACGCGCTTCGCCCGGCTCTCCGGGCTCCGCATGCTGCGGCGCCTGGTTGACGGGGGTAGCGAACCGAGCGTTGCCCCGGCCCCCCCGGCCCCCGGCCGCCACCACCAGGCTCTGCCCGGGCACCGTCAAGTCCCCAAGCACGCGGCCGGAGTCGGCCTCCCGCACCACGGTGCCTGGAGGGACACGCAGGGTGATGCTCTCGCCACCGCGGCCATGCTGGTTCTTCCCCTCGCCGTGCCGGCCCCGTTCCGCCATAAACTGCCGCTTGTACCTAAAATCCAACAACGTAGTGAGCCCCGAGTCCACCACGAGGGTCACGTCGCCGCCGCGGCCGCCGTCACCGCCGTTGGGACCGCCTTCGGGCACGTATTTTTCGCGGCGGAAACTGACGATGCCGTTACCGCCATCCCCACCCTTGACATGGATCCTGGCCTCATCGATGAACGCTGTCAGTTGTCACAGCCCCCTTGCGTCCCGGGACAGGCAACCAGAGGTTGACCCTGAGCTCGCCGCCCTGGGTGGAGGTCCCCACTCGCCAGCCCGCGGTCCCCAGTTCGTCGCAGTGCTGATCCAGCCCAGCGCCGGCAGGGGTAGGGGCGGTGAGGGAGATGAGGAAGCCCCCGCGATGATACTCGGCCACGAAGGTCAGGCCTGCCTGCTTGCCTGCGGCTGCTTGAACCAGCCAGCCGATGAGTCCGCCCAGGCTTGGCAACACGTTGGCGTGGGCCACGCTCCAGCGGGGCAGTTCCGAGGGGATATGGAAATCGAGGATCACCCCGTGGCTCTCGGCTTGGCTGTGTTTGTCCAGTAGCAACAGGGCCAGGCCAGGGTCTTTGACCCGCATGATCCTGCTCTCCCTGGCGAGCTTCTCCCGCACATATTCGAGGTATTCCTCGGCCCGCGCCACTTTGCCCATCTGTAGCCAGCCCGTGATGACCTGCAGGTCGTTGAGGAAGTCGTGACGCTGTTTGCGGTTCAGGGCGATGATCTGCTCATCCCTGGCCTTGAGGACTGCATCGCGGACCTTGGCCGCTGCCTCAACCGTAGCTGTGTGCTGGTGCACGGCGAGGGTGGCCCCCAGCACGAAGATGGCAGCCATGCTCAGGCCCACCATCATCCAGCCCCAATCATGCTGCCATTCCTTGAAGGCATAGACCACGGCGTACGTGAAACATGCCACTAGACAAGCGACCAGGCCACGTCGGTACAGCCAGACCACCAGCGGCAGCCCCCCCCGGTCAGGGAGTTCTCTCCTTGTGAGGCAACTCCTTCCAACAGCGCACAAAGCGAGTAGGAGGGGGAGTGTGAGCTCCCCCGTCCTCTCACACCACCGGACATGCGGGTCCGCATCCGGCGGTTCATCAAGCGTGACGAAGTCGGGCGTAACGCTCCCCAAGGCTAACAAGCCCC
>JBFMBV010000035.1:0-20737 GCA_040755005.1 Bacillota bacterium | reverse complement strand
CGCATCACCATGATGTGCCCGCCCGCCTGCAGGAACGAGGCGGCGGTCATGGCTTCCCACAGCACGGCCCGCTCGGCCTGCTCGCCCCAACCGGGGAAGTCGCTGGCCGGGGCCGTGGCTTCCTTGGTGCGCCACGCCTCATAGCCCACCGTACAGATGACCGGCATGGCCAACATCCTGTCGCCCTGCAGCGCGCCCAGGCGGATGCGTTCCATGATGGAGTAGGTATACTCGATGCCGTACCCCAGCGCCCCCACGGAGGGGTCGATGACGATGCGGTCGAGGGGGAGGTTCATCTCGTTAATGAGGATGTTGAGCTGTTTGCAGATGTTGATGTCGATGGGCGAGAGGGCGATGATACTGTGCTTGTGCACCATGCACGCCGCGGTAAGGGTCTTGTAGTTCTCCTGTTTCGCGGTCCCCATGAGCAGGTTCTCGCCGGCGCCCGCCTCAGCTACCACGGGCAGGACGGCGTTGTCCACCTCTTCAGTCCCGCAGCCGACCACGATCAGGGGCACGCTGACGGCCTGCAGCACGCTCCGCAGCGTGGCCGCGGCCTGTTCCGGCGTCCTGCCGCCGAGCTCCGGGTCGGTGCCAATCAGCCGCAGGTAGATGAGGTCGGCGCCGAACTCCTCGACGCAGCGCTTGGCCCAGGCGGCCGGGTCTGACACGGCCCCTCCGTAGGGCCCCTTCACCGCGCTGTCCCAAGGCGGCTCTATGTCCGTGATCTCCAGCGCTATCACCGGGCGGTTCGGCACCTCCCCCTCGAAGTGGAGGAAGGGAAGGGTGCTGTCACCGCCGACAGCGACCACCTTCGACCGGGTCCCGCCCTGGGCGGCGGTGGCCCCGATGGTCACCGTGCCCACCTTGCTGGCGTAGCGTTCCTT
The DNA here is from genome assembly GCA_040755005.1 of Bacillota bacterium. Lineage (GTDB taxonomy): Bacteria > Bacillota > Sulfobacillia > JBFMBV01 > JBFMBV01 > JBFMBV01. The sequence goes on along the minus strand of JBFMBV010000035.1, from coordinate 19,850 downwards.
GATGAACTCCACAGGCACTTGCCGACTCACTCCTTTCTGGCTCCGACCTGGCCCGCCCTGGCGAGGATATCCGCCACGGCCGTGACCGCCGGGGATCCGGCGGGCAATGCCGTCATGGGCAGGCCACTCAGGTCATGCTGGGACACTGCCGGGTCCAGGGGTACGGTGCCGAGCAGCGGCAGCCCCGTCCCCGCGATCTCTGTAGCCAGCGCTCCAGCCTCTCGGGCTCCCGCCCTGGTCAACACGAGGTACATCGCGGCCACGTTCAGGCCCAGGTCAGCCACGAGCCCGCGGACGCGCCCGGCCGTGCGGATGCCCCGTACAGACGCATCGCTCAACACGAACAGGATGTCGATCTCCTGAGCGATGCGCCTGCTGAGATGCTCCAACCCGGCTTCGTTGTCCACCACCAGATACGCGTAGTTGGCGGTCAGTCCAGCCAGGTGGTCCCTGAGCAGGCTGTTGGGATAGCAGTAGCAGCCAGCCCCTTCGGGGGTACCCATCACCAGCAGGTCGACGCCCTTCGCCTCGACCAGGGCCGACTGCAGCCGGTACTGGATGAAGGACGTCCTGGACATCCCGGCCGGCAGCGGGCCCGTCTGCTTGGTCTCCTCCAGGAGGCCGGCGATGGTCTCGCGGGCCTCCAGGCCCAAGGCCTCGTGGAGATTGGAGTTGGGGTCGGCGTCCACGGCCAGCACCGGGCCCTGGCCCAGGCCGGTCAGATGGCGGATGGCGAGGGCGGCGAAGGTGGTCTTGCCCGTACCGCCCTTTCCCGCCACGGCGATGCGTACGGTCACTGGATAGCCTCCTGCACAGCTGCTGAGGGAAACAGCTTGAGGTTGGTATGGGGTAGGAACAGCGCTTGGACGAACTCGTCCATAAAGGTGTTGCCGAGGGACAGCTCCAGATAGGTCATCCTACGGGCGATCTCCTCGGCCTCGGCCTTGGCCTCCTTGGACAGCAGGCAGAGCTTCGCCCCCTTGACGGAGCTGTTGCCGATGAACCGGTACCGCGCGGGGTCCACGTCCGGCAGGAGGCCGATGCCCACAGCGTCCTTGACGTTCAGGTAGCTGCCGAACCCGCCCGCGATGTAGATCCGTTCCACGGCCTCAAGGTCCATGCCGACCATGCGCAGCAGCGTGGAAATGCCCGCATACACCGCAGCCTTGGCCCTGATCAGGTTCTTGACGTCGCTCTCGGTGATGCATAGGTCCCGGCCGCACTCGGTGGCCGAACCTGGGGCCACCACGAACTCCCAGTCCTCATCGGTCCGCCGCAGGCTCGGGGACTTGCGCTCCCCGACAAACTTGCCGGCGCGGTCGATGATCCCAGCGCGTCTCAGCTCGGCCAAGGCGTCCACCAGGCCCGACCCACACAGGCCGATGGGCCTGGCACCGGCGATGGTGTCATATTCGACAGCATAGGTGGCAGGGTCGATGTGCAGCCGCTGGATGGCGCCCTTCATGGCCCGCATCCCGTTGGAGATGCCGCCGCCTTCGAAGCACGGCCCAGCCGAACACGAACAGGCCACCATGAACTCCTTGTTGCCCAGGACGATCTCGCCGTTGGTGCCGATGTCGATGAACAGGAGCAGACTGTCGGAGCGCGCCAGCCCCGTGGCGAGTACGCCCGCGACCACATCTCCCCCTACGTAGCTGGCGACCGCGGGCAAAGGCACCACCGGGGCCCCGGGATGTAGCCTGAGCCCCAGTTCGCCCGCCCTGACCACCGGAAAACAGGTGGCCGTAGGGATATAGGGCTCCACCCGGATGTGCCTGGGGTCGACCCCCAGGAAGAGATGGGTCATGGTGGTGTTCCCGGCGCAGGTCGCAGCCAGCAGGTCATCCTGGCGCAAGCCGTGCTTGCCGAGCAGCCTGTCGATGAGTTCGTTGATGGTCTCGCGCGCCGCCTCGGTTAGGTCCTTCAGGCCGGTGGCGTCCTCCGCCGCATGGATGATGCGGGCGATCACATCGTCGCCGTAGCGCGCTTGCTTGTTGTAGGTCCCGCGTTTGTCCACGGTCAGGCCGGTGGCGAGGTCCACCAGGTCCACCACGACGGTGGTCGTGCCGATATCGACGGCGAGCCCGTACTTCCGCTCCCCGTGGCCGGGACTGACCGCGATCAGTTCCGCCTGGCCGGGGTGGTGCTCTGCCACATGGGCGCTGACCTTCCACCCGCATGCCCGCAGGGTGCCTCCCAGCTGCCTCAAGGCGGCGAGGTTTGTCCGCAGGTCCTCGAGGCCGGCCCGGCGGCGAAGTTCGGCCTGCAGGCGGGTCAGGTCACTGGCGTTGGCCACCAGGGTCGGTTCGTCCAGCGACAGGTCCACGCTGCGGCAGATGGGCGCAAAGGGATATGCGTCGCCGAGCCCGACCAGCTCTTCCGCCAACAGGCTGCTGTCCACCAGCACCTGATGCTCGATCAGCCGCGAGTCACCCGGCACTTCGACGGTGATGTCGCCCTGCACCCGGGCTTTGCACGCCAAGACATATCCGTCCCCCCGGTACTTGGCGGGGAGGGAGGCCTCATCCCCAGGGTCCGCTGTCCCCTTGACGATGCGCAACACGCACCGGCCGCAGGTACCCTTCCCCCCGCAGGCGCTCGTGAGTTCCAGCCCGGCGAGGGTAGCGGCCCTGAGCAGAGGGGTGCCCACTGGGACGTGCACGCTGAGGTTGTCTGGGATGAAGGCCACCGAGCATTCAGTCTGCATGGCCGGGTCCTTTCAGCAGCGGACTCATCGGTGTGGGTAAGCAGAGATCAGTGCGTCAGGAAGCGGCGCGCCCCTTAATGAAGGCGGGGATGCCGGCGGCCTCCCTGGGGCCGACGATCACGTCCCAGCCCGAGGCTTCCTTGAGCTTCCCGCTGAGCACAGCCACGTACCCGGGCAGGATGACCTGCTTGTGGGTCACCTGCGCCGCCAGCGCCGCCCGCTGCATCGCCTCGGCTATCGTCTCGGCGGTGAACTTGCCAGCCGCCCACGCCGTCAGCACGGACGTGCCGTCGGTGTTGACAGGCAGGATGTAGGCGGGGATCTTGGAGGCCGCCACTTCGCCCTCGACGGTGTAGTAGGTGAGCGAGAAGTTGGTGGTCAGGTAGACCGGGGAGGCTGGGGTCACGTTGCCGACCGAGTACAGCCTGGGCTCCACCTGGATCGGCTTCTGGGGGTCGGTGTACAGGTTCTGCCGCCAGCTAAGCAACGACAGCAGCTGGGCGGGGTCGTGGGCCCTGAGGAACACGAGGCTGGCGTACTTCGCAATGTACACGCCGGCCTGCACGATCTCAGCCGCGGGAGCCGCCGGCTGGGTGATGGCCATAGTCGGGAAGCCGAAGGGGCGGAACTTCTTCTTGATCGCCAACCTGCGCAGGTGGGTGAGGTCGGCCAGGACTGCCCCCGTACCGCGGCGGCCGCTGTCCAGCACGATGTCCTTGACCCCAAGGGCTGTGACCTTGTCCACCAGGGCAGCCAGGGCCTCCAGCCCGTCGCCCTTCACCGCCAGCGGGCAGTTGTGTTCCAAAGCCAGCTTGGCTACGCTCGCATAATTACAGGCGGTGGCGGCGTACACCAGCGGCCGCTTGGCGGCAACTACGGGCAGGGCCGCGGCCAGTTCCGCCTCGCTTTCGCTCAGCAAGGCCAGGCCCAGCGCCCCGGCATGGGCTGCGGCCGCTTCCACGGCGGCCCTGAAGGCCCCCGCGTCCCCGGTCCCCTGCACACCGATGAGGTCGACGGAGTAGCTCTGGCCGACCCGCTCGAGGGCAGTCAGCTTAGCCACTACGTCCTTCACCCGCGCGGCAACGCCCTGGGGCCCCAGGTCGGCGCCCACCATGATGCCTACGCCTGTGGGATGGTAGAAGGTCTTGTCGTGACGGAAGATGACCGTCTCGTCCCCCAGCTCGAGGACCCGCGGCCCGCTGCCCACCTTCACCAGTCTGATCGGGGGCGCCGAAGCCGCCCCCAGCGCCTCCTTGGCGGCATCGCTCACGTAGGGACAAGCCTCCAGTGACGCCTTGCCCGAGGCCAGCGCCATGGCAAAGGCCAGGCAGGTTGGGGGACCACACTCCCCGCAGTTCGTCTTCGGGAGCTGCTTATAGATGTCCAGACCCGTCAGAGCCAATCCACTCGCCCCTTTCGGTCACAGGATCGACGGCATGGTCAGGGCCGGATGCCCTTTCTCCTCCAGGAAGGGGAGGATGTCCGCCACGGTGGTGCCCACGGACTCATCGGCGACCCGGTCGAGGAAGTCCTCGCCGAAGCCTTCCTCCTTGGCCCGGGCGATGAAGTCGTCCTTGAGGAACTCCTTCAGCTCCTTCGGCATCCACACGATCCGCCCGACGCCGCCGTCAGCCGCGATGAACTTGCGGGACACCGTGTAGCTGCGCCCGATGCCCATGAACCCTGGGGTCTGCACCCCGCCGCCGACCATGCCCGCCAGGGTGGAGAAGGTCATGCCGCACGGGGTCTCCCCCTTGTGGTCGCGGGTGGTAACCATGATCCCGTTGGCCTCGGGCAGGATGGCGATGATGGCCTCGAAGCAACCGCAGGAAGTCATGGGCTTGTCCATCAGCGTATAGAGGTTGACTTCTTCGATGTTGCGGTTCGAGTGGGCATACACGGCTGCGTTGCAGCTCTTCCACATGCCCCGGACCTCGTCCAGGCATTCGCCCTTAGGGATGGGACGGTTCGGCCCGGTCGGGTTGATCTCGAAGGAGGCCTTGCCGTCGAGCCAGGATACGGCCCCACACAGCCCCACCCGCTCCGGGGTGACGATGCAGACGTGGTTGGGGGCGAAGGACTGGCACAACAGGCAGGAGTAGAACTCGCTCACCTTGTCGTCGGTGAGGCCCCGCATCCGGGCGTCCCGCTGGGCGTACTTGGCCTTGGCGCCCTTTAGCTCAGCGGCCACCAGGTCGGGGTCGGTGATGATGGTGACCTGCACCCGGTCAACGATGGCCGGGAACTCCGACTTGAACTTGGCGATGAGGATCTCGCCGTAGTGGCGGAAGCGGAAGCCCTTAGCGAAGGCGTCCTTGGAGACCCGCAGCCAGCACAGGTCACGCTGGGCCACATGCCAGAGGCCCTCGGCGTAGTTGATGAAGTAGTGGACCCGGCGCTCGAGCACGGATTCGAAATCCTCCTGCATCTTGCGCCCGTATATCTCGACCTTGATCCCCAGGGGCACCCGGGCCCCCTGGCTGAAGGTGTCGATGTCCGGGCCCACGAGGGTGATGCGCCCGTCCTGGATGTCGTTGGGGCCCACCATCGTGACCAGCTCGAAGGCGGTGCTCCTGCCGCCGCCCATCTCCACGTACATGTCTTCCTTGCGGATAGTCTCGCCTTCGAAGGAGGGCCCGAAGTTCAGCGGGATGTCGATGCGGGTGGTGGTGAGCTTGATGCCCCTGAGCTCAAGGGCGAAGGCCACCAAGTCGTCGTAATTCGGGTGGGACACGTACCATTCGGGCAGTTCCTCGGCCAGCGGCTGGTCGGTGATGACGGGGAACCCGAGGAAGATGGCGCCAAACTCGGCCGCTACCTGCACCTGGTCGATCTCTCCCAGCTGCAGGACGAAGGCCCGCACCCGACGCCGCTGGTAGTCCCGGGCTTCCTCGCGCAAGCCCGGCGCGATGCCGCCGAAGGCTAGGCCGGCCCTGAGGGCGTAGTTGACAGCGTGGATGGCCTGGGTGAAGTTGCCCAAGGGGAACGCGATGTAATCCACGCCAAGCTTGACGTTCTCCTCGAGCAGCTGCTCGATGATCTCGTTGCAGAGGAAGATCATGAAGCCTTTGCCCATCAGGTCGTCGACGATCTTCTTGGCGGTCTTGGAATCCGGGGCCTTGCCGAAGATGACGGCCTGGCCCGGGATGGTCCAGTCCACCAGCTTGATGCCGTACTTGCGCACGACGGGGTCCGGCAGGAACCCGGTCCAGGGCTCTACCTTGGGCTCATCCTTGACGAGATAGTGCAGGGCCTCGATGATCTCAGCCGCATACAGGGTGGCTTCCCCGCACAACCTGGCGTTCTCGAAGGTGAGCTCTTCCTTCACCTGGTTGCGCATGCGGTTCAATACCGGCACCAGTTCGCCCAGGGTGGAGATCTTCTCACCCGACAAAGCGGTGATGACCGGCAGGTAGTAGGCAGTATCCGGATACCCGACCGGGGCGTTGGGCCCGTGCTCGCGCAGGGCCTTGCTCAAGAGGATCTCTGCATAACCCAGCGCGGTGATCGTGCCGTCATAGGCCTTGGCGAACAGGGACTTCGGCTGAGGCTGCCCTTCCTTCGCCGCCCCTTGGTAAATGGCATCAAAGGCTGTCTTGCTCAATGCTTTGCCTCCCTCCCCGCTAGTAGCCTGCGGCCAGGCTCGTGCCGAACTTGGCCGCGGCGGCGTGATGGACACCCAGCTTCCATGTCCGGTACTTCAAGGCGTCCAACAGCCGCGCGGCCGCCTTGTCCGGGTCCGGCTCGAACATGAAGTAGCCGCCATAGACGTCATGGGCGATCTGGGTGGCAATGCCCATAATCAGGGGGCTACCCTCGAGGTAGGGGTTCACGCCGACGTGCACCGGCAGGCCCATGGCGACACACCACGAGCCGATGGACACCGCCTTCTCGTGCATGTTCTCGGGCGCGCTGGCCACAAAAGGCACCTTCGGCACATCCACCCTCAGGTCATCAGCCATCTCCTTGCAGAAGTCGGCGGCGCGGGTGTTGTCCACGCAGCTGCCCATGTGGAACACTAGCGGCAGGCCGTGGGCGGTTCCGGCGGCGGCCTCCATGTCCTTGATGAACCGCTTGAGGCCAGGGCCTGCGTAGGCATCCACAGCGGCGGGACCCATCAGTCCGGCCTTGGCGAAGGCGCCCGCGGCGCAGCCCGTCGCCAGGAGGAAGACGTCCTCGGCGGCCAGTTTCCTGGCAATGGTCAGGTGCTCCAGGTCATGGGTGAGCTTGGCGTTGTTGCACCCGGCAAACAGACAGACTCCCTTCAGCTGCCCGGACAGGACGGCGTCGTTGAGCGCTCGGATCGGCCTGTCGGGGTTGAGACCGCTGAGCAGTTTGAGCATCGCCTCGGTGCTGAAGCCCGCGATGACCTTATGCTTGTCCGCCGGCACCCTGGCCGGCCGGCCCTGCCGAAGCTTGAAGGCTTCGACGGCCAACCGTACCATGGCCTTGGCGGTCTCCATGGCCGTAGCCTCCTGGAAATCAAAGTGGTAGCTGCCGGGGATCTTGGCGATGGGACTGGTGGTGATGATGCGGGTGTGGAAACACTCGCTGAGGGTCTTCACCGAGGGCATGATGCACTGCACGTCGGCGATCATGGCATCCAGCGCACCGGTGAGGATGACCAGCTCCTGGGCGGCCGCGTTGGTAGCCAGGGGCATGCCCTGGCGCATCAACAGCTCGTTGCCAGTGCAACAGATGCCAACCACGTTGATGCCCGTGGCGCCGGCCGCTTTCGCCTCACTATCCAGGGCGCGAGCTGCCGCCACCACCTGTTCGCTCAGGGTGGGGTTGTGACCGTGGCAAGCGATGTTCACCTTGGCTGGGTCGATGACGCCGAGGTTGGCCTCGCTGACAATGGGCACCGGGGTGCCGAACAGGATGTCCGACAAATCGGTACTGAGGTGCATGCCGGCAAAGTCGGCCAGGGCCGTCTTCAGGCCCCCGAAGATGATGTCCACTGGGTCATTGTCCATGCCCATGGCGGTCCGGTGCATGTTCTCCACCACGGCCCGGTCGATGGCGGTGGGCAGGATGTCGCAGTTGTGGAACTTGGCCTTGCGGCCCTCGGTGATAGTCGTCATCAACCAGGTCAGCGGCGTGTCATCGTGGCGCCCGAAGTCCTCCAGCGCTGCCAAGGCGACTTCCCTGGCGAGGGCCTTGTCGTCCTTCCCCTCCACCTCCAGACCTATGCGCCGTGCGACAGCCCGCAGCTTGGCCGGGTCTTTCACAGCGTAGTCGGCGGTCTTGCCCTCGGCCGCCGCCAGCAGGGTGTGGGCCACATGGCGGCCGTGGTCCGAATGGCAGGCAGTGCCGCCACCGATCATGCGGGCGACGTTACGGGCCACGATGGTGTAGGCCGTAGCGCCGCAGACTCCCTTGGACTGGGCCTCCTTGCGGAAGTTCAGCCGGCAGGGCCCTTGGGTGCAGATGCGGCAGCAGATGCCCTGGCTCCCGAAGCCGCATTGCGGCTGCTGGGCCTGGTAGCGATCCCAGGCCGTGAGCACACCGTCTTGGGCGGCGTGCTCGAGCACGGCGAGGGCGGCAGGGTCGACGGAGCGCATAGGTGCCGGCTTGCGTGCCTTGTCCTCCTCCGACATGTCAGACCTCCTTCAACGGATAGCATCACTCAGTCAGATAAGCAGACTGCGGAGCGCCCGCAGGACATCCCGATAGGGGCCTAAGGCTGCCCCATCCCAGCCGGTGACCGGCTGGCCCTGTCTGGCCCAGTCAAGGACCTGAGGGGCGTGGGGTATCATCCCGACCAACTCGCCCGCAGCGAAGCTGCTCGTGAGCATCGCCTCGTCCGCACCGCTGCGTGCCTTGTTGCCGACGATGCGCACCCGTCCGATGCCGATGTCGGCGGCCAGGCGGCGCACTGTGCGGGCGGTGTCCACGCTACGCGCGGTCGGCTCCGCGACCACCAGCAGCAGGTCGACGCCCTGGGCGGTACCCCTGGTCAGGTGTTCGATCCCGGCGCCCATGTCCATGACCAGGTCGGTCTCTTCGGCTAGCAACAGGGCAGCCAGCACGGCCCGGAGGAAGGAGTTCTCCCTGCAGTAGCACTCGCTGCCGCCGCCCTTGACCCCTCCCATGCGCAAGAGGCGTACTTGTCCACGCTCGAGGGCGTAACGATCCAGGATGTCGTCCACGTCCGGGTTAAGCCGGTAGTAGGCGCCCTGGCCCAGTTTGTCGCCGATAAGTTGTTTCAGGTCGATGAGGGGGGGTTGGGCGTCCAGGTCCGCCCGCGGGAAACCGAGCAGTTCACCCAGGCTGGCGTCGGGGTCGGCGTCGACTGCCCATACCTGGCGGCCAGCGTCCATAGACAGGCAATGGGTCAAAGCGGCAGCCACCGTCGTCTTCCCGGCGCCGCCCTTGCCCGCCACCGCGAGCTTCATCTGCGCACCTCCGCCGCACCCGCGCAACCCAAGCGCGTGTGGGCCTCGGCCAGGGCCCGCACAGCGCGGCCAGCCGCTACGACCAGGGCCTCGGTCTCGAGATAGGCAGGGACCGAGGCGTCAAAGAGGATGTTCCCGGCCGGGTCAAACTCCTCGCTGCCCCTCCAGAGGATGAAGGCCATCGGCAGCCGGGGAAACACAGGCAGCACCACTCCGCAGTGCCCCATCGGGACCTCTGCGCCCCCAAGCTCCTTCGCGGCGGGAAGCAGGGCCTCAGGCCGGGCCCCGAAGCACCGTACGAAGGGGGTCACAGTACGGGCCGCAAAGGGCTCTAGATAGACATCGCCACCGGGCACCTGCCTGAACGAGATCCACTCGTTACGAGCAGGGACGCCTGTGGCGGTTGTTAGATAATGTAGTATCAGGATTCTGTCCGCTAAAGGGACCTCACCGGTCTTGGTGACATAGCTCACATCCCCGGACGGATGAAACACCTGATACCATTCGTGCAGCAGACGAAGTTTGATTGTTGTCTGATTCTCGCCAGCTGGGCCAAGCCACAGCGCATCACTCAGTTCGGCCAGTCTGCCTGGGTCCTTGGCTCCGAACCGGTTCCGCACTTCGGCCAAGGCCACCAGGTAGTTGGACATGCGTCCTCACTGCCCCCTGCCGGTGGAATGACGGCCTCACCTGATCAGTGCCGCGTTTATTTGTCCGAATGTTCTGGTTACATAACACCTCGACTATGTCTTGATTATACATTAAGGCGTCGAAATCGGTCAATGCACGACTGCAGCTAGACCGAGCCAGCCTGGGAACGCAGGGCTTAGGCTGACGGTAACGGTCCAATTTGGCTGTTACGTAAACACACTGGCGGTGACCGTCTGCTTCCCTTGGTAAGAGGAGTTGGGGGCCCACGTCCGAATTGGAATCCGGGTAAGGCCAGTCCTGTTGGCCAGCGAAAGGGGCCTGTCGATGGACCTTGAGGGTGTCCTGCGGGAACAAGTCGTACCGGTGTTAGGTTGCACCGAGCCTGGCGCCATCGGGCTGGCCGCCGCCTTGGCCCGCGCCGCCGCCGCCGGGACCCTACCAGTCTGGTTAGGGGGAGCGGGGACAGCCGTCGTCCCGGAGTCCACCGGGCTCAAGGTCCGGGTGGCGGTCGACGGCAACGTGTACAAGAACGCCTTCGCCGTGGGCCTGCCCAAGAGCAGCGGCCGGGCTGGCATCGAGCTGGCCGCCGCCCTGGGCGCGCTCCTCTCACCGGAACCTGGGCTGAACCTGTTCTCCGGCCTGAGGGCGGAACACTTTCGCCAGGCCGAGGGACTGGTGACGGATGGCCATGTGGCGGCGGCACTCGCCGACGGGGGCAGCAGCCCGTACATCCGGGCTGAGGTCGAATGCGACGGGCACACTGGCTGCGCGCTCATCTGCGGGGGGCACGCCCAGGTGGAACTGGTGACCCGCGACGGTGCACCGGTCTTCACTCAGCCTGCGACCGCCGCGACCTGTCCCGACCGGAACCTGCGGGAGGCAGGGACCTTGGGCCTCGGCGCCCTCATAGGAGCGGTCACCGCTCTGACTCCACCCATGGTCGCCTTCCTGCTGGAGGGGGTGGAACTGAACCGGGCCGCCGCCGCCCACGGAAGGCAGGCAGGCCCAGGGTTAGGCGTATCCAGCCGCCTGGAGCGGGCGTCAGCCTGCGGTTGGCTCGGCCGAGACCTGCCCTTCCTAGCCGAGACCCTGACTGCGGCAGCCTGTGATGCCCGCATGGCCGGGGAAGACGTGCCGGTGATGTCCTGCGCCGGGAGCGGAAATCAGGGGATCGTGGCCACGCTGCCCATCGCCGCGGCCGCCGACTGGCTCAGGGACGCCGGCAGGCCGGCGCCCGACGTGGCCGTTGCCCAGGCAACAGCCCTGTCGCACCTGGTGTGCTGCTATGTCACGGCTCACACCGGTTACTTGACGCCCCTGTGCGGCTGCATCACCAAGGCGGGGCTGGGTGCGGCCGCCGGGGTCTGCCGGCTGCTGGGCGGCAGGGCCGCGGAGATCGAGGAGTCGGTGAAGATCATGGCGGCCAATGTGGTAGGGGCCATCTGTGACGGCGCCAAAGCAGGCTGCGCCCTGAAGCTGGCCACCGCCGCGGGCACAGCCGTGAAAGCGGCCCTGTTGGCCCTGGAAGGGCTCCGGGTCCCGGCAGGCAACGGCATTGTTGGGCTCGACGCTGCCTCCACCATCGCCAACATCGCCCGCGCCGCCCAGGCCGCACGGGATGTGGATGCCGCCATCCTGGAGATCCTGCTGGCCACCCGCGCCCCTGCGTGACGACCCTGCTTACAGCCGGCCAAGTCTCTTGCCGAACGCCCGGCCGAGGTCGGCGATGGTGCGACATTCCACCAGCGGGCAGACGGCAGCGAACAGCTTGGCTGCCGGGGGCCACTCGGACTCGGGCAGAGGGCAGAGCCACAGCATCCCGCGCACCCGCTTGAGGACGCGCCCCAACAGGGCAGCGGCCTGCTCCGCGTGGAGGGTCTTGGTGTCGCTGACCACGAGCACGAAGGTTCCGGGGGTCAGCGTCGCGCGCGCTTGGGCATGGAGGGTCTCCAGGGCCTGGGCGAGGTCTGTCCCCTTGCCCGCCACCCGCGACGAGGCTAAGGCGCGCTCCACCTGCAGTTCCAGCTCCGTCCCCGCGCGGAGGTCGAGGCGCTCGAGTTCCTCGCCAAAGGCGAAAATGGCGATGGTCCGCACCACGCTGGTGAGGCCGAACAGGAACAGCAGGATGAAAGTGAGATAACGAGCCATGGAGCCTGACACATCGCAGATGACCACCAGGCGTGGCTTGTCCGCACGCTGTCTGCGATAGGCCAGCCGGAAAGGGATCCCGCCGGTGCTGACGCTGCCGCGGATAGTCCGCCTGAGGTCGAGCTGGGCCCTGCGGGCGGTGAGACGGTAGCGGCGTGAGATCCGGCCAGCCAGGCGTCTGGCCAGCCTCCGAACGAGTTGGGCTGCTTCGGCAAACTCGGCCCGGCCGATCTCAGCTATGTCCAGGTGGATGAGGGCCTCGCTGGCGGATCCGCGCCCGGCGGCCTGGGACAAGATGTCGTCGAGCAGGGGGTCGCCGCTGGGGGCGAGGGGGACCGGCTCCGCCCGCCCGTTCTGCCGCATCTTCCGGCGAAGGTGCCCCTTGACGATCTGCTCGATCAGGGGCTGGAAGGAAGGGCCCACCTTAGCGCCGGCCGCGCTCTCGGCGACGAAGTCGCGCAGGCGCGACTGCTCCTCCTCGCTCAGCCTGGCGTAGGCCTCGATCTGCTGGGCCGTGAGGTTTAGGCCGGCGCCCTGGAAAGCCAGGTCCCGGCTGACAGCGGCTGCCTGCTTGGCTTGCGCTGCGGCCCTGGCCCGAAGCTCCTCCTGACGCCCGGCCTTGGCCTCGGGAGGGACGAAGTAGCAGTCGAACAGCCGCTCGAAGGCCTCCTGTTCCTCCTTCCCCTTGGCCAAGGTCGCCTTGAGCGCCAGCCGGGCCAGGGCGGGGTCGGACAACCCGACATCGGCGAGGGCGGTCAGGGCGTCGATGACTTCGCCAGTGCCGGTGCGCACCCCCAGGCGCCTAAGCAGTGAGGCGAACTGGGTGAGGTTCAACGTCAGGGAAGTGCCGATGCCGGTCATTCGCGTGGGAGTTTGGCGCGCTCCCGGGCCTTCGCCACGAGGCCGGGAGCCTTGGCCCTGACCTGGTCGATGTCGTCGCGGTTCTTGAGGAAGACGTTGGCGGTGCGCGCCACAGTGACGTCGTCGAGCTTGGCCACGTCGAGGGCGGTCAGGGCCCGCACCCAGTCCAGCGTCTCGGCGATGGACGGGCGCTTCTTCAGTTGGAGCTCTGCCCGGAGCAGGCCGATGACGGCCGCGGCCTCGGCGGCGAGCCGTTCCCCCGCCTCCGGGATGCGCGACTGGATGATGCGGGTCTCTTTGGCCACATCAGGGAAGTCGATGTACAGGTAGATACAGCGGCGCCTGAGCCCGTCCGACAACTCTCGTTCGGCGTTGGACGTCAGCACCACCACCGGCACCTGGCGGCAGGGGACCGTCCCCAACTCGGGTATGGACACCTGGAAGTCGGACAAGACCTCGAACAGGAAAGCCTCGAACTCCTCATCGGTCTTGTCGCACTCGTCGATGAGCAATACCGGACGCTCGCGAGCCCGGATGGCTTTCAGGAGTGGGCGCTCCAGCAGGTACTCCTCGCTGAACAGGTCCCGCTCCACCACGGCCAGGCCTTGCTCCCTGGCCACCTGGATGTGGATGAGCTGCCGCTGGTAGTTCCACTCGTACAAGGCCTTGGCCTCGTCCAACCCCTCGTAGCACTGCAGCCGGATCAGCTCGGACCCGTGGATTCTGGCCAGGGCCTTGGCGATCTCCGTCTTGCCCACCCCAGGGGCGCCCTCCACCAGGAGCGGCTTCTCCAGCCTCAAAGCAAGGTAGACGGCGACGAGCAACTCGTCCCCGGCGATGTATCCGTCGGCGGCGAACGCCTCCCGCAGCCAGCCCATGCTCACGGGCAAGTCAACACCTCCCAGTCCTGTCACCTTAGCATTCGCGGGCCCGAGAGCGCGTCCCTGCCTCAAGCCTGCCCAGACGCCGCCCGGCCGCACGCTCACCCGTATAGGATGCCACCGCTTGACCGTGCTAGCTCAGGGTGCTATGCTGACTCTATGACCGGCTCCGTCTATATAGTCATACCAGGAGGCCCCCGATGCCGCGACCGCTGACTAGTGCTGAACGTGCTCGTGTTGTAGAGCGTCTCGTCTCCGCCGGCCGGGAGTGTTGGGAGAAATACGGCATCAGGCGTACCACCGTCGACGACCTTGCCAAGCGGGCAGGGATCGCCAAGGGGACCTTCTACCTGTTCTTTGAGGGCAAGGAACAGCTGTTCATGGCCGTCCTTGAGGGAGGCCATGCCGAGCTGAAGGGACGCCTACTGGCAGGGCTGTCCAGCCAGGAGGGGCCTCCGCGGGAGCGTTTTGTCTCCGCCATCATGCAGTTGTATGCAGAGATCCAGGGCAACGGGTGGCTGATGAGGCTCCTGAGCGAAGCGGGGGAGTACGAGCACCTCCTCCGCAGCTTGCCCACGGCCAGCGTCACTCAGCACATCTTGGGCGATGATGCCGACACTGCACAGCTCCTCGCGGCCTTCCGGGGCGCCAGCGTGGACGCCCGCACGGTGTCCGCCGCGCTCCGCGCCCTCTTCTGCACCCTGCTGCACCAGGTTGAGATCGGTCCCGAACGCTTCCCTGCCGCCTTCCACCTGCTGGTGGAGGGGTTGGCGGCACGGATCTTCGAGGTGGATGCCGGATGATCGAAGTGAAGGAACTGCGCTTCGCCTACACCCGGCGCAGGGATGTCATCCACGGCCTATCCTTCGCGGTGGGCCCTGGGGAGGTCTTTGGCTTCCTCGGCCCTTCCGGGGCAGGCAAGAGCACGCTGCAGAAGATCCTCAGCGGTATCCTACGCGCCTACCGGGGCAGCGTGAGGGTTCTCGGCACAGAGGTCAAGCATCGGACCAGCGCTTTCTATGAACGCATAGGCATGGCCTTCGAGCTGCCCAACCTGTACGGCAAGTTCACGGCCCTCGAGAACCTACGCCTGTTCGGGTCCTTGTATGCGCGTCCCGGAAGCGAGCCTCTGACGTTGTTGGAACGCGTCGGCCTGGCTCAGGACGCCCACAAGGCCGTGGGCAGCTTCTCCAAGGGCATGAAGCTGCGGTTGGCTTTTGTCAGGGCTCTGCTGCACCAACCGGCCCTGCTGTTCCTCGACGAGCCCACTGGCGGCCTGGACCCGGGCCATGCCCGGATCATCAAGGACATGGTCCTCGAGCAAAAGCGGGCGGGCGCGACGATCCTCCTTACCACGCACAACATGCATGCTGCCGAGGAGCTCTGCGACCGGGTAGCCTTCATCGTGGATGGCCGCATCCGGGGCCTGGATACACCTCACGCTCTGCGCGTCAGCAAGGGCGGGATCGAGGTGGCCTATACCTTCAGGGAAGGCGGGCAGGCGGGGGCCGCCAGCGCCATGCTGTCCGCGCTGCACCTGGACGCCGAGTTCATGCGGCGGCTGCATCAGGGCGCGCTCACCAGCATCCGCTCCAAGGAGCCCACCCTGGAGGACGTCTTCATTGAGCTGACCGGCAGGGGCCTGCAATGAAGTTCCTACGGGTCCTGTGCAGCGATGTCCGCTACCAGTTCAAGTATGGGTTCTACTTCCTGTACGCCGTGATGGTGGCCGTGTACTTTGCCATCCTGCTGCTCATCCCTACTCCGGCCAAGCCCTTCGCCGCCGCCCTGATCATCTGGAGCGACCCGGCCGGATTGGGGTTCGCCTTTATCGGCGGCATCGTGCTGCTGGAGAGGGGCGAGGGGCTGCACAGCTACTTGTCGGTCACACCGGTGACTCCAGCAGAGTACGTCTTGGCCAAGGCCCTGTCGCTCTCACTGGTCTCCACCCTGGCAGGTCTGGCCATCGCGGCCCTGGGGCTGGACGGCGGCGTGGATTACCCGCTCATGGCCACAGCCCTCGTGCTTGGGTCGAGCGTGTTCACCTTGTTCGGGCTGGCCGTTGGCACTATGGCCCGCTCGCTGAACCACTACCTCGTCCTGAGCATCCTGGCTGGCTTCGTGCTGATGGGCCCCGCCCTGTTCACTCTGTTCGGCGCATCCAACCCCCTGCTGGAGGCCCTACCCTCCACCCTGCTGCTCCGGTCCCTGCAGGGCGCCGTCGGACTGGATATGCCCTATAGCACCGCGGTCCCCGGTGTGGGTCTGGTCCTCTGGTTGTTGGCGTCACTGCGGCTGGCCACCGGGCGGTTCGCCCACTACCTGCAGGAGACGGGAGGGCACTAGCGGATGCGAATGCCGCTGAAGCTGTTCCTGGCCGGGTGGCGCCAGGTGCGCCGGGATGGCATGCTGCTGGCGCTGATACCCGCCCCCATCCTGATGGGCGCCGTCCTGCGCTTCGGGCTGCCGGCTGCCGGCGACATGCTGGCCCGCAGCCGCGGGCTCACGTTGCGGCCCTGGTACGACCTGGGCGACAGCCTGCTGGTGATACTGACACCGATTTTCCCCCTCATGGTAAGCGCCTTCCTGATCCTCGATGAACGCGATGAGGGCACGGGCGCGTATTACAGCGTCACACCGGCCTGTGGGGGAGCCTACCTGAGCGCCCGTCTAGGCCTGCCGGCGCTCTGGGGCTTCATCTCCACAGCACTGATCGTCCGTGCCTTCGGCTTGGCTGTGGGCTCCAGGCCGGAGATGGTGGGAGCTGCCCTGGCCAGCACCCTCGAGGCGGTCACCGCCTGCATGCTGGTGGTCGCCCTGGCCGCCAACAAGGTGGAAGGTCTCGCCCTCAGCAAACTCACCAACCTGTTCATCCTGGGACTCCCTGCCGCCTGGTTCCTGCAGGCACCCCACAAGTACCTGTTCAGCCTGCTGCCGAGCTTCTGGATCGGCGAGGGCCTGCTCGCGGCAGCAGCCGGCGGGACCGGTGTGGTCCACATCCTGGCAGGCATCGCGTTCGCGCTGGGCTGGATGACCGCCTTGACCCGGCTGTTCCTGCGCAGGGCTTGGTGAACCAGGCCTGCCCTCCTGTGGGCGCCGCACTGACTGGCCGATAGGAGAATGCGGCCCGGTCGCAGAAGCTGTGAGAGGCCAAAGGAGGTCCGCCGTGCGCATCGCCTTCTTCTCCGACACGTACCTGCCGTACGCCAGCGGCGCTGTACGTTCCATGGAGCTGTTCGCCCGCGAACTCAAGCGGCGCAGGCACGAAGTCTATGTGTTCGCCCCCAACTACCCTGGGTACTTCCATGACGACGCCTATGTGGTCAGGGTACCTTCCCTGCCCGTGCTGGCCTACCCCGGGTTGCGCCTGGGCGTGCCGCACCCCTTCATGGCCGATGAAGTGGACGTCCCTCTGGACCTGGTCCACACCCATTCGCCGTTTACCATGGGGCAGGCGGGTGTGGCCTTCGCCCGGCTCCGCAACGTCCCGCTGGTGTGCACCATCCACAGCTTGTACGAGGACTACCTGGCGTTCTACAACATCACCACCAAGGTCTTCCGGCAGGCGGTGCGGCGGTTCACCGTCGCCTACTGCAACCAGGTCCAGCGCGTCCTGGCGCCGTCCGGTTATGTCAAGGACCAACTGGAGGCCTGCGGGGTCCAGGTCCCCATCGATGTCCTGGCCACCGGGGTCGAGCTGGAGCTGTATCCATCAGCTGATCCCGAGTGGCCGTACACCTACTTCAACCTGCCCCGCGGCCGCAAGCTGCTGTTGTCAGCCGGGCGCCTGGCCCCTGAGAAGAGCATCAACCTGCTTCTCCAGGCAGTTGCCCTCCTCGTCAGGAGGGGCAGCAACGTCCATTTCCTCGTGGTGGGCGCCGGCCCCGAAGAAGCGCGCCTGCGCACCATGGTCGCTGACCTCGGCCTGCGCGACCGGGTCACCCTCGGCGGGCTGCTGCCCAAAGAGCGGTTGATCGACTGCTATACAGCCGCGGACCTGTTCATGTTCGCCTCGACCATTGAGACCCAAGGGCTGGTCGTGTTGGAGGCCATGGCGGCCGGCCTGCCCGCGGTGGCTGTGGATTCGCCGGCCATCCGGGAGACCATGGGTGACTGCAATGCAGGCTTCCTCACCGGCAAGAACGCTCGTGACCTGGCGGAGGCTGCCGCCCAGATCCTTGAAGACCCGGATCTGGCCCGGCTGATGGGCGAGCGCGGCCGGGCCCGGGCGGAGCTCTTCTCGATCCAGAAGTGCACGCAAGCCCTGGAACGCATCTACGCAGACATGCTCGCTGTCTGGCATGCCTGAGGCAAAGCAGGTGAGCGCCGGTGCGCGGCGAACAAACTACGGCACAATGAGGAGGGTTGCCGGATGTCCACCGAAGAACAACTCCCACGGCCTGAAGTCGAGAAGCTGTCTCAGGGCACCCGTGCCGACTTCACTGGCATGTACAGCGGCCGCATGAGCCTGGAAGGTTCCTTCGCCAAAGGCACGACCGGCGGCAAGGCAAACCTGAAGAGCCTCGCCCTCTATGCGGCCATGCTTCTGCTCGTGAGTGGCGGCCTGTTCCTGCTCAGCCCGCAGCTGGCGATGATGGTGTTCCTGCTGGGCACCTTCACGGGGTTTGTGCTGTTCTCGCCCAAAGGCGGGGGTTGAGCGATGTAGGAGCGATCAGCCGGCGCCTGCCTGCGGGTCGCTTCGATTGCCGGCCGTGGGCCGGCGCGTGACTGACTGACAAGGGGCCGCGAGTTCGAGTCTCGCCGCTCCGACAAGAAAAGACAAGGTCCGGGGGCCTACCGCCCCGGACCTTGTCGCTGCCCGGGGTCCTACTACAGCAAAACCGGCTGGAAACTCCTCCGGCCGGTCTTGGCGTCTTGTGTGGGCACGCTACTTCGGCGCGAGGATGCCGTCCATCTTGGCCCCGAGGTCTTTCATCATCAGGGCGGTGACGTGGCTATAGGTGTCCAGGGTCACGCTGATCTGGCTATGTCCAAGCTGCTCCTGGACCAGCTTCGGATGAGCGCTTTGGCCGAGCAGGAGGGTGGCGCAGGTATGCCGGAGATCGTGGAACCGCACACGAGGCAGCCCGGCCTTGGCCAGCAGGGGATGGAAGCTACGCTGTCGCAGGTGCGACGGATCGAGCGGCGTGCCAAAGGTGGTCGTGAAGACGAGGCCCTGGTCCTGCCGGGCTTAGACGCCCCCGCTAAACCGAGCGAGCACTGGTCAGCAGCGCCGGGGACATACCTCGACCTCGCCCCTGTCTAAAAACAGAGAACTGGCACCTGGCCGCTTGGCGCCCGCTGCTAGCTGCGGGCTAAACTGTAGGCGTAGTTTGGTGCCTGTGATTAGGCACGCCTTAGCAGGTGCCCGGAATAGAGGGCGCTAACTCTGGTGGGGAGCGCAAGAACTAAACGTAAGGCAGGAAGTGTGTCCCATGCGCAAATGGATCAGTCTGCTGACGCTGCTGCTGCTGGCTGCGGCCGTCCCCGCGCATGCTACCACCGGTACGTACTACTACTATGGAGGCATCCGCGACACTCGCACATCGTCCACGACGGCGGGCTACCACATGGGGGACGTCCATGGCATAAACAACGCCGACGTAGGGATTCTAACTATCATCTACCAGAAATACAAACAGGAAATTACTACAACCAAGACATCCTCACGCACCGGGGAGGTGCGCTTCGGTGCCCAGGTCAGGAATGACGCGCTTGGGGTGCTCAACGCCCAGCTGGGCGGGCATTACACTAATGCCACCACCTGGACGATAGGCACCATAAAGGGCGGCACGTTTGAAGTACATCCCAGGACTCGCGCGACTCTTAGTGCTTACTTGGGGCAAGGAACTACTCAGGGTACCGAGGTTGTGCGGGTGGAGTACTACCCGGGGGCCGGGGACCCCGTCTTTGTTCAGGGTGTCGATGACCCCAGCCTGAGCCAGAGTGACGCAGACCTCGCCACGGTGCAGAGCTTCCCCGTCATAAGCTACCAGTACAACAGCTTCAGCGCAGTCTACCCCTCGGCGTCAGAATTTATCCTCATCAGCCAATCCTGGCCGCTCCCTTAACGCAGCCGGTCGGCCAGGGGCTTAGGTGCAGGAGGGAACCCGGCACAAGGAGGGCACCATGCAGAAACACTTGCTTACGCACGCGCTGGCGCTGGGCGTGGGTATCCTGCTGGCCCTGGGGGTGCAGACCGCC
>JBFMBV010000034.1:13738-21845 GCA_040755005.1 Bacillota bacterium | reverse complement strand
CGCGCGAAGGTGTGGGGGGGGACAGGGGGATGACAGACCTTGCCCTGGCGGCGGTCGTAGCGGGGATGCTGGTGGTGGCTTCCGGCCCTTTTGCCTTGCCGTACCTGCGCCGCCTCAAGCTGGGGCAGGTGGTGCGCGCTGATGGGCCCGGCACCCACCTCAAGAAGGCCGGCACTCCCACCATGGGAGGCGTCCTGTTCCTGGCGGCGGCACTCCTGACTACCGCCGCCTTCGGTCGCATCGATATGACAGTGTCCCTCGCCGCGGCGATGGCTGCAGGCAATGCCCTCCTGGGCTTCGCCGACGACTACCTCAAGGTGGTCAAGCGGCGGCCGCTGGGCCTGAAGGCCCGCCACAAACTGGCGTTCCAGGTCGCCCTCGCTGCGCTGCTCGCGGCCGGGGCTGCCTATCTCGGGTTGGGCACTGGTGTGCGGGTACCCTTCACCGACTTGGTCCTGCCCCTTGGGCCCTCCTACCCAGTTCTGGTCATCCTGGTCATGCTGGGGACCACCAACGCCGTCAACTTCACCGACGGGGTCGACGGCCTGCTCGGCACTACCGGCGCCATCGCCCTGGTCTTCTATAGCCTGGTTGCCATCGCGGCGGGCCGGTACGGCCTGGCCCTGTTCCTGACGGCCCTGGCGGGGGGGCTGGCCGGTTTCCTGTTCTACAACTGGCATCCGGCGCGGGTGTTCATGGGCGACACAGGCTCCCTGGGCATCGGGGGCGCCTTGGGCGCCGCTGCGGTGCTTACCCGCACGGAGCTGCTCCTGCCGGTGGCCGGAGGCGTGTTCGTCTTGGTGACGCTGTCCGTCATCATCCAAGTGGTGTCCTTCAGGTCCACGGGACGGCGTTTGCTCAAGATGGCCCCCATCCACCACCACTTCGAACTCATGGGCTGGCCGGAGCGGACCATCGTCATCAGGTTCGCCCTGGCGGGGGTAGCCTTTGCCCTGTTGGCACTGGTGGGGCTCAAGGGTCTGGGGATGTAGGGGGATGGACATGCGGCGCGTGCGCAAGGGCGTGAAAGCCCCGGACTTCATCCTGCTGCTCACAGTCACGGCCCTGGTGGGGCTCGGCGTCATCATGGTCTTCTCATCCAGCAACTACAAGACGCATGTCCTATACGGGGACGCCTTTTACTACCTGAAACGGCAGGTGCTCTGGGCCGCCCTGGGCTACATGGCTATGCTCGCCATGAGCCGGTTCGACTACTGGCGGCTTAAGCCGTTGGCGAAGCCGGCCTTTCTCGCGACCCTCGCCCTGCTGATCCTAGTGCTAATACCCGGAATTGGCCGGGTGGCCCACGGCGCCCGCCGGTGGATCGGCATCGGCAATCAGGCCTTCCAGCCGTCAGAGCTGAGCAAGGTCGTGATGGTAGTGTACTTCTCCGCCTGGCTGGCGGCAGCACCCTCCCGGCTGAAGCACTTCTCCCGGGGGATCCTGCCCTACCTTATCCTGGTGGGGGTAGTCTGCGCACTGATCCTGGCCGAGCCTGATCTGGGCACGGCTGTCGCCATTGGCGGGAGTGCCATGCTGCTGTTGTTTTCCGCCGGGGCGAGTCTGGGGCACCTGCTGGCCATCGGGGCCGCGGCTGCCCCAGCCCTGGCCTTGGCCATCTTCGGGGAGGAGTACCGCCGCAGGCGCTTCCTGGCCTTCCTGAACCCGTGGGCCGACCCCTTGGGGGCGGGGTTCCACATCATCCAGGCCTTGTATGCGCTCGGATCCGGCGGCGTGTTCGGCCTCGGTCTAGGCCAGAGCAGACAGAAGTTCTTTTACCTTCCCGAGCAACACACCGACTTCATTTTCGCGATCATCGGCGAAGAGCTGGGGTTCGTCGGCGCCATCACTGTGCTGGCTGCCTATCTGCTCCTGATCTGGCGGGGGTATCGGACGGCCATGGCAGCGCCCGACCTGTTCGGCTGCCTGCTGGCGGCAGGCATCACCAGCGTCATCGCAGTCCAGGCCTTGATCAACATCGGTGTGGTCACCGGCACGCTGCCCATCACCGGCATCCCCTTGCCGTTCCTGAGTTTCGGGGGCTCGTCGCTGATCTTCACCATGGCCGGCATGGGCATCTTGCTGAATGTATCAAGGCATACTCGGTAGGGAGGATGCGAGTTGAGGTTGATCATCAGCGGCGGCGGCACCGCCGGCCACGTCAGTCCAGCTCTGGCCATCGTTGACGCCTTGCGGGCAGCAGCGGAGCTGGACGTGCACTATGTCGGCACGAGCTCCGGCCTCGAGGCCGATCTGGTCCCCAGGGCCGGGCTGCCCTTCACAGGCATCGCCGGGGGAGGGATCGTGGGCAAGGGCTTTGGCCAAGCGCTGACAGGGGCGGCCTTTGCCACCCAGGGCCTCGGACAGGCCCTCGCCGTCTTGAGGCGGTTCCGGCCGCACGCTGTGGTCGGCACAGGCGGGTACGTCAGCGGGCCGGTCGTGTTCGCCGCCGCCATGCTCAGGATCCCTGCCCTCATCCAGGAGCAGAACGTCTTCCCTGGCGTGACTAACCGTCTGCTGTCGCCCCTGGTCGCCGCTGTGGCAGTCCCTTTCCCGGAGGCGGCGGCCCATTTCCCACGGGTCGCCAGGAGGCGGCTGCTGGTGACCGGAAACCCGGTGCGCGAGGCCGTGCTGCGGGCCACCCGGGCCGCCGGGCGGGAGGCCTTCGGCCTGGACGAGGGGAGGCCTGTCGTCTATGTGACCGGTGGTAGCCGGGGGGCGCCCGCCATCAACGAGGCGGCAGCACGGGCACTGCCGGCGCTGCTCGCGGTAGGGACCCAGGTCATCTGGTCCACCGGCAAGGACCGGCAAGCGCGGGCCATGGACCAGTACCGTCAGGCGGGAGGGGACCCCGGCCATCCCGGACTGCGGGCGTTCCCCTACATCTACCAGCCTGAACTCGCCATGGCCGCTGCCGATCTGGCCGTAAGCAGGGCAGGAGCGGCCACGGTCGCTGAGTTGACTTGCCGGGGGCTGCCGTCGGTGCTCATCCCGTCGCCGCATGTGGCCCACGACCACCAGCAGTTCAACGCCGAGGTCCTTGAGCGCAGCGGGGCGGCGCAGGTCGTCCGGGAATCCTGCCTAGAAGGCACCGGCTTGGCCCAGTTGATCCGTGGTCTGCTGGACAATGGCCGGCGGTTGCAGGCGATGAGCGTAGCGGCCCGGGGCCTCGGCTGCCCCAAGGCGGCTGACGACATCGCCCGGGCAGTGCTGAGCTTGGCCCGACGGTAACCGCTAAAGAGGGGTAAGCGTATGATGGAGGGCAGTAGCAGCCCCTATCGGAGGTGCCCCTGTGTCTCGGCTAGTCATCTACGGCGGTCAACAGCTGCACGGGCAAGCCCGGGTCAGCGGCTCCAAGAACGCGGCCTTGCCTCAGCTGGCGGCCTGCTTGCTCAGTAGCAGCCCGTGTGTGCTCAGGGGCATCCCCGATATCGTGGACGTCCACGTGATGACCGCCCTGCTCAGGCGCCTTGGCGCCGAGGTCTCGGAGCTCAAAGGCGGTGGCCCCGGACGTTGCCTGCGGGTGGATGCTGCCTCCCTCACCGGCTGGGAGGTGCCCGAGGCGCTCATGCGGGAGATGCGGTCCTCCATCATCCTGATGGGCGCCCTGCTGGGGCGGATGGGAAAGGCCCGGCTGTCGCACCCGGGCGGGTGCGCCATCGGTGACCGTCCAATCGGCTTTCATGTGGATATGCTGAGGGCGCTCGGGGCGCGCATCGATACACGGGATGGCTTCCTGGAGGCTAGCGCTGCCCGGCTCCAAGGGGCCGATTGCGTGCTCGAATATCCCAGTGTCGGCACGACTGAGAACGTCATGCTGGCTGCGGTCCTGTCCCGAGGGACCACGGTGATCCGCAACGCGGCCCGGGAGCCTGAGGTGGTCGATCTCCAGGGCTTTCTGAACGGGATGGGCGCACGCGTCCGCGGGGCGGGCACGGACACCATCCGC
Source organism: Bacillota bacterium (assembly GCA_040755005.1). Classification (GTDB taxonomy): domain Bacteria; phylum Bacillota; class Sulfobacillia; order JBFMBV01; family JBFMBV01; genus JBFMBV01. The sequence continues at coordinate 17,896 of JBFMBV010000034.1, read as the reverse complement.
ATCGAGGGCGTCGAGACTCTGTACGGCACCGAACACACGGTCATCCCGGACAGGATCGAGGCGGGCACGCTGATGGCTGCCTGCTTGATCGCTGGCGGCAGGGTGGTGCTCCAGAACGTGGTCGCGGAGCACCTCGATGCGGTCATCGCCAAGTTCCGTGAAGCCGGCGCCGTCATCGTCCCCTCCGGGGACACGCTGACTGTGTCAGCGCCAGGGGAAATCATGGCAACCGATTTTCGGACCCTGCCTTATCCGGGCTTTCCCACTGACATGCAGCCCCAGGCCATGGCCCTAATGACCGTCGCCAAAGGCCCGAGCGTGCTCACGGAGACTGTGTACCCGAAGCGGTTCAAGCATGCCGATGAGCTGCGCCGGTTGGGCGCCAACCTCCGCATAGAGGGGTCGACCGCCATCATTCGGGGGGTCAGCAGGCTCTCGGGGTGCACGGTTTCAGCCACAGACCTCAGGGCGGGTGCTTGCCTAGTCCTGGCGGGGCTGGTCGCCGAAGGGCTGACCGCCGTCGAAGGTGTTTCGCACATCGACCGCGGCTATGACTGTCTGGAAGGTAAACTCGCCTCATTGGGCGCTCGCATCCAGCGGCAAGCTTAACCAGCACAGCCAACTGCGCCGGGATGCGAACTTAACATAAATGTGCTAGACTGTAGAGGTGTAGGACATGCTTCGGGCCAAGCGAACGTCACAGTCGACGCGCGGGAGAATCATGTTTTGGGCGGTGTCAACCCTGCTGTTGGTGTCGGCTTGGCTGGCCTTGACCTCGCCGGCCCTGAGCGTGAAACAGGTTTTGGTGTACGGACAGCGGCGCGTGAGCGTCGTGGAGATCAGGGAGCACGCAGGCCTGCTTCCTGGCACGCCGTTGATCAGGGTCAACCTGAGGAGCTTGGCCGCCCGGGTGAAGTCCCATCCGCAGATGGCGCAAGCCTGGGTCCAGCGGCAATGGCCCGATGCCATCGTCATCCGTGTGGAGGAACGGGAGCCGGTGGCCCTCGTGGCACGCTACGGAGGATGGTACCTGGTCGATGGCTCCGGGTACCTGCTCGGCGAGGCGAAGGTGGACGACCTGTCGATCCTGCCGATCATCTCAGGCGTGAGCGCGGATGGGGAGACTCTTGGCGAGCCGATGCGCATACCCCAGATCGAGGCGGCCCTTGATGCCCTGACCGCCTGCACGCCTGCCTGGCGGGGGATGCTAAGCGAGGTCAACGTCGCCGAAGGCCTCGAGCTCACCCTGTACTTGCCTAACCTGCGGATCCTGTTGGGACAAGCTGACTCGGGCCTGGGGGACCGGGTGGCGATGCTCGAGGGGATCCTGCGGGATATCGGACCCATCCCGCCGCCGCGGCGCTTAATCATCGACTGCCGCTACGGGCGCACCCCAGTGGTCAGACCGGGGTAGGGGAGGAGGATAGCAGCATATGCGCACACGCGACGGCCAACTGGCCATCGCCCTGGCCTGCGTGGTACTGGGGCTGATGTTAGCCATGCAGTTCAGGGTACAGCAGAACATCCGGCAAACGACCCTGCCGAACCCGAGATTCGAGGAGGTCACCCAGAGGCTGCGCGAGACCGAGCAGGAGCGCGATCGGTTCAGGGCTGAGCTCAACGACGTCCGCGGGAGGCTGGCCGAAGCCTTGAGCGGTCAGGGCGCGGTAGAGGCCCTGCGCAAGGAAGCGGCCGAGCTGAGGCTCGTCCTCGGTCTGACTGCGGTCAAGGGCCCTGGGCTCGTGGTGACGTTGGATGACTCCCAGACTACGGCCAGGCCCGGCCAGGGGCCTGAGGTGTTCCTGATTCACGATGACGATGTGCTCCGGGTGGTGAACGAGCTCCGCGCCGCCGGCGCCGAGGCCATCTCCATCAACGACCAGCGCCTGGTGGCGATGTCGGAAATCCGTTGTGCGGGCCCTACCATCTCCATCAACAACACGCGGACGGCGCCGCCCATCAAGATCCATGTGCTCGGCCCCCCTGAGACCATGGAGGCCGCCCTGAAGATGAGGGGCGGCGTCATCGACACCCTGACATACTGGGGCATCCAGGTCTCCATCCGCCGGGAAGCCGAACTGACGGTGCCGGCCTATACGGGAAGCCTCAAGTTCATCTACGGCACCCTGAAGGAGGAGGTAGGGCCTTGATGTGGGTTGCCCTCGCAGGCCTGGCGGCTGGGTTGGCCATGGGGTTCAGCATCCCTGCCGTCATCCCTCACGCCTTCGCCCGGTACCTGTCCATCGCAGTCCTCGCTGCGCTGGACTCAGTGTTCGGGGGCCTCAGGGCCTCCTTGGAAGAGCGATTCGACAATGCCGTGTTCGTCAGCGGCTTCTTTGGCAACGCCTTGTTAGCGGCAGTGCTGACCCTGATCGGTGACAGGCTGGGAGTCGAGTTGTACTATGCCGCGCTGTTCGCCCTGGGCTACCGTCTTTTCCAGAATCTCGGGGCGATTCGACGGTATCTCCTAGCCGGACAGTCGAGAAAAACAAGCCATTCGTAGAGGGAATTGCTGGCGAGTGGGAGAATTCCAGGGGACAGTGCCGCCTCGGCCGTACACTCCGGGCTGTGTTGTGGGGCCTGAGGAGGGTTCAGTATGCTCGAGTTCGACCTACAGATGGAACAGTACGCCCTCATCAAGGTTGTCGGAGTCGGGGGCGGCGGGAACAACGCCGTGAACCGCATGATCGCCGCTGGCTTGCGGGGTGTCGAGTTCATCTCCATGAACACCGATGCGCAGGCCTTGTACCGCTCAACGGCGCCCGTGAAGATACAACTCGGCGAGAAGCTCACCAAGGGGCTGGGGGCCGGCGGCAACCCTGAGATCGGCCACAAGGCGGCGGAGGAGAGCCGTGACCAAATCATTGCGTCCCTACGCGGCGCGGACATGGTGTTCATCACGGCCGGCATGGGCGGCGGGACTGGCACCGGCGCAGCGCCCATCGTGGCTGCCGCTGCCAGGGAGACAGGGGCGCTGTGCGTCGGCGTCGTCACGAAGCCGTTCACCTTTGAGGGCAGGCGCCGCATGGCCCAAGCCGACCGGGGCGCGGCCGGACTGAAGGAACGGGTGGACACGCTCATCACCATCCCCAATGACCGGCTGTTGCAGATCATCGAGAAGAAGACCTCCATCGTCGAGGCGTTCACCATCTGCGACGATGTGCTGCGTCAAGGTGTTCAGGGCATTTCGGATCTCATCGCTGTCCCGGGCCTGATCAACCTCGACTTTGCCGATGTACGCACCATCATGATGGAAACAGGGTCGGCCCTGATGGGGATCGGCATTGGCCGGGGCGAGAACCGGGCGGTCGATGCGGCGAAGGCGTCCGTGTCCAGCCCCTTGCTGGAGACCTCCATTGACGGGGCCAAGGGCGTCCTGCTCAACATCACCGGCGGACCGGATCTCGGGTTGCTCGAAGTGAACGAGGCGGCCGAGATCATCGCCGAGGCGGCGGACCCCGAAGCCAACATCATTTTTGGCGCAGTCATCGATGAGGCCATGGGCGATCAGGTGAGGGTCACCGTCATCGCCACCGGGTTTGAGGCCAAACCTCAGAAGCGGCCTGTCGATAATCTGGACATCAAGCCCTTCGCCCCCGAGGACCTCGACATCCCTGCTTTCCTGAGACGCAAGGCCTGACGACAAGACTACCCCGGAAGGACCCCCGCGACTGATGTCGCCAGGGGTCCTTTTTGCCGCGCAGGAAGGGACAGGTTGCGCCACGGGGCCAACCCTATAATGTACATAACAGCCCGGGGTATCACATAATGTATGGCGACCTCTGTTTGGATCGGCTTCCCGTGGGGCGGCAGTGGGAGGGCGTCCAGTGAGCGTTGTCTATCTGGACCTCGTCTTTCTCACCAATACCGCCATGAACAGCCTCTTGCTCTGGCTGGCAGGGAGGATGTGCGGCTTGCGCCCCAGGGCCTGCATCGTCATGGCCGGGGCCCTCGGCGGAGGGTACGCCTGCCTCTGCGTCCTGGGCTCAGGTGGCGGCTTGGGCCAGGCGTTCCTGGTCGCCGCCCTGATGGTGGTGGTCGCCTTCGGGCTGAGGCCTCCCTGGGAACTGGCCACACTCCTCTCGGCCTTCTGGCTGGTGGCGTTGGTGTCCGGCGGCATCGCCACGGCGCTGGCGGCCGGACACGGCGGGGGGGAGC
>JBFMBV010000034.1:0-13728 GCA_040755005.1 Bacillota bacterium | reverse complement strand
ACGCCTGGTGGAGGTGAGCATTCGCGTGGCCGAGCGGGTGTCGACCGTCCGGGCCCTGGTGGACAGCGGGCTTAGCCTCAGGGAACCGCTGCTGGGCATGCCCGTGGTCGTGGTGGACCATGCCGGGGTGGGCACGCTGCTGCCAGGCATGGCTCCTGAGCTGCTGGACCCCGGCCGCCTGCCCGAGCTGGTGGCCGCTTGCGGTCACCGCCTCGGGGGGAGGTTCGCAGTGATCCCCTACCGGTCCCTGGGCCAACCCCAGGGCCTGTTGCTGGGGTTCAGGCCCGATGAGATCAGGGTAGATGGTACGGTCTGCAGGGCCATGGTCGCGGTGTACCCGGGGCGCATCGGGGCTGGCGACTACACAGCCTTGGTGCCGCCCGAGCTATGCCCAGCGCGCGGGGAGGGGCGACGTTGCGCCTGAGGATGGAGTTGTGGCGCTGGCGTCTCAGGTTGTTCCTGGCCTGGCTGTGCGGGCGGTTCGGCCCGGGCTGGTTTGAGGCCTACCATGCGTACCAGGCGGGCGGGAGCGAAGCCCTGCCACCCCCACTCAGCCAGGATGAAGAGCAGCTCTTCATCGGCAGGCTCCAGGGGGGAGACCCGGCAGTCAAGGGGGTGCTGATCGAGCGCAACCTCCGGTTGGTCGTCTACATCGCCAAGAAATTCGAGAACACCGGGATCCTGTTGGAGGACCTGGTGTCCATCGGGACCATCGGTCTGATCAAGGCTGTGAACACCTTCGATCCCGGCAAGCGCATCAAACTCGCCACCTACGCCTCCAAGTGCATCGAAAATGAGATCCTGATGTACCTCAGGCGCACCATGCGCCTCCGCGCTGAAGTCTCCTTTGACGAGCCCCTCAACACCGATTGGGACGGCAACGAACTGCTCCTGTCCGACGTGTGTGGGACGGAACCGAACCTGACCTACAGGCAAATTGAGGAAGAAGTCGACAGAACCCTGCTCAAGAAAGCCATCTCCAGGCTGGGGCTGCGGGAGCGGCGCATCGTAGAGTACCGGTTCGGGCTGGTGGATGGCCGGGAGCGGACCCAGAAGGAAGTCGCAGACATGCTGGGCATCTCCCAGTCCTACATCTCCAGGCTCGAGAAGCGCATCATCAGACGCCTCAACCGTGAGATGCAACGGATGGAATAGGATGCGGACAGGGAGCCCAAACGTGGACAGCCCCCGGCAGCGTGCCGGGGGCTGTCGCTTGCCCTGGCTACCAGTCCAGCAGCGTCCGTTGTCCTTCCAGCTTCCGCAGGGAAGTGATGTCTTGGACGACCTCCAGGGTCCCCCGGTAGCGGCCCTCCCCATCCCTGACGGCGAAGTAGCGGATGTGCACGAACCGGCCCTTGAGTTCCAGCCAGAGCTCGGCCACATCCTTGCTGCCGTCGCGGAAGGCTGCGAGGATGCGTTCCACCACATGCACGCTCTTCGGGGGATGGCAGTTCTGCACCTTGCGCCCGATGACGCCTGGGCTGCGGGGGAAGATGCGGTCACCCTCGGAGTAGAACCGGACGGTGTCGTCTTCGTCCACGAACGTGAGGTCGAAGGGTAGCCGTTGCAGGATGAGGCGCAGCTGCTCCTCGCTGAGGGCGCCTGTCGGGAACTCCATGCCTGCGGTCCGTCCCTGCACCTCGGCGCCGCGGGCCGTGGGAGGGGCAAAGTCGGGTTCAGGTTCCACGATGTAGCCGAACTCGCGCTCCCCTCGCTGCACGCGGGCCCAGTCCTCCTCGCTGAACAGGTCGAGGCACAAGGGGAAGAGGATGTCCTCTTCCTTGAGGAACATGTCCTCGACGGCTTGGAGCAAGACCGGCAGTTCCGCGGCGAGGCCCCGGAGGTCCCCGGCCTCCAGGCGCTCCCGCGCTCCCTTCAGCTGGGCCCGGATGTCATCGTGTACGGACCACATGACCTTAGGGGGAGCCTCGACGCCGTAGTGCTCGAGCACGGGGAACCACCCGTACTCCTTGCGCAGGTAGTGCCGTTCCACCTGGGACAGGGCCTCAAGGCCCTGGGCCAACGGCTGGCGGGTGGCATCGGCGTCTGCCTCAGTCTCTAGGCTGGCAAGGGCCCCGCGGAGGAAGGCCACGGTGCCCCGCAACGCCGCGTTCTCCGCCCGCATGGTGCGGACCGGGTGCCCAGGCACGAGCTCAGGCCCCTCCGGCTTAACCAAGGATTGCCTGAAGATGGCGGCATGCACATCGCACAACCGCTTGATCTCCTCCTCGGGCATACCTTCCGCTACCAGCTGCTGTTCCAGCTCGGCGATCTCCGTGGCGCTGACCCTACGGGCCAGACTGGCGAAGCGTCGCGTTAGATCCGCTTGATCGCCGCCGGCGTGCAGTTCGCGGATGATCTCCCGCAGTTGGGCCAAGGGGTCGGTGTCATCAGGCGCGGGCGCGCCCGACAGTTCGACCTGCTGGCCGGTGTGCTCGCGGATGGAGGCGGCCACGGCGGTCAGCAGGCCGTCGAGATCCGTGGCCGCCATGCGGGCGGCTGTGGCCAGGGTCGCTATACGCCCGAAGGTCTTTCTGGCAAAGGGGTTCTTCAGTCTGGCCAACCTTGGTGCGTGGGCGGCGAGGGTGTCGGCCAGAAAAGGGTACTCAGCGAGCAACGCGTCGATCTTGGTGCCGGGACCGATCTGCATGCAGTCCACTCCTCTCAGGTGCGCTATCAGTGTGACTCAAAACAAGGCCGGCTGATGCGGGCTGCAGGGCCGCATAGGGGCGATGCCCGGGGGTCATAATAGAGCATGTTATACCGGGCCCTACCGGAGGACAGGTATGCTCGTCAACAAGGTTGAGATCTGCGGGGTCAATACGGCCAAGCTCCCTGTGCTCAGCGCGGCGAAGATGCGCGAGCTGTTCGTGGTCATGCAAGGGGGCGACCCCGGGGCCAGGGAGAAGCTCATCGGGGGCAATCTCAGGCTCGTGCTCAGCGTTATCCAACGGTTCAACAACCGCGGCGAGTATTTGGACGATCTATTCCAGGTGGGCTGCATCGGCCTGATGAAAGCCATCGACAATTTCGACCTCGGGCAGAACGTCAAGTTCTCTACCTACGCGGTGCCGATGATCATCGGGGAGATCAGGCGCTACCTCAGGGACAACAACCCCATCCGTGTGAGCCGGTCCTTGCGAGATGTGGCCTACAAGGCGCTGCAAGTCAGGGACAGCCTGGTAGGGCGCATGTCCAGGGAACCGACGGTCAGTGAGATCGCCCAGGAGCTGAAGATGCCCAGAGAAGACGTGGTCTACGCGCTCGAGGCCATCCAGGAGCCCATCAGCCTGTTCGACCCCATCTATCATGACGGCGGCGACCCCATCTTCGTCATGGATCAGATCTGCGACGAAAAGACGCTGGACAGCGAATGGCTGGAGGGCATCGCTATCCGTGAGGCCCTGCGCAAGCTATCCGACCGGGAACGCCTGATCCTCTCCCTCCGCTTCTTTCAGGGCAAGACCCAAATGGAGGTAGCCGACGAGATCGGAATCTCCCAGGCCCAGGTGTCCAGACTGGAGAAGGCTGCCCTCAGCCATATGAAGAAGCATGTCTAGGGCAATGAGGGCCTGCGCAATCTGCCTCGCTGTAGCCTGTGGGGCTGCGGCGCTGGCTGTCCCCAGCGTGGCCGCGGCTCAGCCGGAACTGGTCAGGCTGCACGTGGTGGCGAACAGCGACTCCGACCTGGACCAGCTGGTGAAGCTGGTGGTCCGCGACGCAGTGGCAGCCGTGGCCCAGCCACTGCTGGCTGGCAGCCGTGGCGTGGGCGAGGCGGTTAGCCTGCTGGAGGCAGCGGTCCCGCTGCTCAACACCGCGGCCGACTCGGTCCTGGCCGCACGGGGACTGGGCTATCGCAGCCACGTAGCTGTGGGCAGGTGGCCGTTCCCTGCCAGGGGTTATGGCCAGGACTACTGCCCGGCCGGAGACTACCAGACCGTCCGGATCATCCTCGGCGACGGCGCGGGGGCCAACTGGTGGTGCGTCGTCTTCCCACCGCTGTGTTTTAGGGACCTCACCGAAGGGCCGTCCCCCGGGGGGCAGCGGACTCCCGCCCTGAAGCTGCTCGAATGGTGGAGGCGGCTATTCGGCAGACGAGCGTGACCTCCCCGCTACGGCTCTTTCCTGACCGCCCCCGCATATACTGCGGTAGGTGTGGGGGCGTAGCGCGTGATCAAGACCTCTGATCTCAGACAGCGTGATGTCATCAACATCCTGGACGGCCGCAGGCTCGGGATGATGAGCGACATCGAAGTGGACTTGGAGAACGGGCGGGTCACCGCCATCATCGTGCCGGGGCCTGGGCGCGTCCTTGGCCTGTTCGCGCGCGATGCTGACTACGTCATCCCCTGGCGGAGCATCCGCAAGATCGGCATCGACGTAATCCTCGTCGAACTCCCCAACTACACGGATCCACGCCACGGCCAGCTCCATACCTAGACGCGGTCAAGCCCCCAGACCCGGCCCCCGGTCAGGTCCTATGCGTTTGACCTCGCTATCCCGGCTGGTTCAGCTGGGATAGCGGGGGCGGTAGATGTGGGTGTCGTCCTTGACCGCCTGCGCCTCATGGGCGGACAAGCGCAGGTTCCCCCCGGGGAGGTCGAAGACCCAGTCCCCCGCCAGCCTCCGCGGAACCGCTAGTTCAGTGGAGGCTTCCCAACCTTGCCCCAGCAGGCGGCGGAAGGCGGCGCGCCTGGTGCGGTTAGTCGGCACAGAGCGACACCTCCTGCAAGTAGCCTGCCCAGATATGCCGCGTTACCTTACATACCGACCAGCCGTCGTCAGCCGGCGAACCCGGCGATGGTATCGTGCAAGACCTTCAGCGCAAAGGTCAGGGAGGTCAGGGGCAGACGCTCGTCGACGCCGTGCACGGTGCGGGCGTCCACGTCCGGCAGGGTCGGGCAGAAACCGTAGACCGTCATCCCCTTCACCCTCAAGAAGCGGGCATCGGTGGCGCCGGGCACGAGGAAGGGTATCATCCTTGCCCCCGGCGCATGGCCCTTGAGGGCGGCCGTCATGGCCTCAGCCAGCGGGGACGCCGGAGGCGACTCGCTCGGCTGGCCGGTACGGGTGACGTCGATGTTGATGCTGTCCCCGATGAGCGGGGACACCTCGGCGAGGAGCTGCTGAACGGTCTGGCCGGGTAGGATGCGGCAGTCGACGTCGGCCTGGGCCGTGGAGGGGATGACGTTGATCTTGTCGCCTGCCCTCAGCACCGTCGGGGTGGCGGTGTTCCGGAGCATGGCCCTGGCGCTGTCCACGCGGTGGGACTCCGTCATGGCCTGGGCCAGGGCGGTGTCGGAGGTAGCCGGATCCAGGACCGCGGCGAGCAGCTGCTGCACCTCGGGGCTCTGTCCCTCCGACAACCCCGCGAAGTACTGCTGCACGGTGGGCGTCACATGCATGGGCAGGCTCGCACGGCCTAGCCTGACTACGGCCTCGGCCAGGGCCACCACGGCATTGCCCGGGCTCGGGACGGAAGCATGGCCTGAGCGGCCGCGGGCCGTCAGCTTGAGCCAGCAGATGGCTTTTTCGGCGGTCTGGTAGGTGAAGTAAGATTGCCCCTTGAGGGGCACCGCCCCGCCTCCGCCCTCGTTGAGGCACCAGGGGGCCTTAATGAGGTCGAAGCGGTTGTCAGCCAGCCACTGGACGCCCAGGTGCCGCCCATCTCCTCGTCGGCGGTGGCTGCAAGGATAAGATCCCGGCGCAGGCGGCGGCCCTCCCGCTTGAAGTGGCAAAGTAAAGTCAGCCAGATGGCCGCCAGATGCTTGCAGTCCAGTGTGCCCCGGCCCCAGATCTCCCCATCGACAGTGACCCCGCCGAAGGGGTCGTGGCGCCACTCGGAGGCGACGGCGGGGACCACGTCCAGGTGGGCGAGGAGCAGTAGGGGGTCTGCCTCACCGGAGCCGCGCAGGCGGCCGATGACGCTCCCCCGCTCAGGGGCAGGCTCCACCACTTCGGCTTGGATGCCAGCCTCGGCGAGGGCTGCCGCGACGTAGTCGGCAGCCGCTTTCTCCCGGCCCGGGGGGTTGGTGGTGTCGATGCGCACCAGGGCCGCCAGATGGGCGGCTGCTTCTTGGGTGAGACTGGACCAGAGGTCGGTCATGTCTTATCCCTCCAGATGGATGGCCTTATCCAATGGCTTTCTGCGTGACCCGTCCCATTCCTGCCCCTGGAGGTCCTACAGAGCGATGAACCACCCTTGCCCGCTGTAGGGCAGACGCGGTATACTGGAAGCGATAACCGAATAGGTGGCCGGGTGCCCCTCAGTCGAGGGGATAATAGGGAAGTCCGGTGATCCCGCTTGTCGGGGGAATCCGGCGCGGTCCCGCCACTGTGACCGGGAGTCGGCGTTGACTGAACCACTGGGTGCCCGCAAGGGCCCCGGGAAGGGCGCGCCGGCCATGAACGGTAGCCAGGAGACCTGCCCGGCCTCTAGCGCTCAATTCCTTCGCAGAGAGGGGGAGGGCAGTGTTTTCAGCGTATGCGCCTCGGTCTCCTAGTGGGCTGAGGGCTTTTCGTTGTCTGCCGACAAGACCAAGTTAGGGGGCAGTGCGAATGCAGCGTATGCGAGCCGCCTTGCTGGCGGCGTTGGTGGCAGTGAGCGCCCTGTCGGCCTGTCAACTCCCGCTTCAGGCGGGGGCCGGGGCTTACCCCATGACCATGAGCGACGGGCTGGGCCGGGAAGTACGCATCGTCAAGCGCCCGCAGCGGTTCATCGCCGGGGCGCCCAACGTGACCGAGATCCTGTTCGCCATCGGGCTGGGGGCGAAGACCGTCGGCGTCAGCGAAGCATCGGACTGGCCGCCCGAGGCAGCCTCAGTGGAGAAAATCGGGGTGGGACACACCCTGCAGAGCCTGAACCTGGAGAAGGTCGTGGCCCTGCGCCCCGACATCTTCTTCGCCATCGGCGGGCAGGCCGCCATCGTCCCGGAACTGGAACGGCTGGGGATCACCGTGTTCGTGCTGGAACCAAGGACTGTCGCGGAGATCATGCTGGCCATCAGGACAGTGGGCGAGATCTCCGGGAACACGCGGGAGGCCCAGGCCGTGGCCGCTGGCATGCAGCGGCGCCTCGACGCCGTCGCCGCACGGGTGGCCCGGGTGCCCGAGGCTGAACGTCCGCGCGTATTCTGGGAGGTCTGGAACAACCCCCTGTATACCGCAGGCAAGGGCACCTTCGCCCACGAGCTCATCACCCTCGCCGGGGGCCTGAACGTCGCCGGCGATGTGGACGGCTGGCCGGAGTACAGCCTGGAGGTGCTGGTCAAGCAAGACCCCCAGGTCATCATCACCACCTTCCCCGAGACCGTGACGGCGGCGCCCCGCCGGGCCGGCTGGGCCGGGATGGCCGCGGTGAAGGACTCCCGTATCATGTTGGTCGACGCTAACCTCGTATCCAGGCCGGGGCCACGCATCGTCGATGCCCTGGAGGCGCTGGTGAAAGTGGTCCATCCCAATTTGCCCGAGGGCAAGTGAGATGGGGCCGGGCCATAGGCGGTGGCGGCCGATCCTGGTGGTCATGGCCCTCGTCCTGGGCGGGGTGATGCTGGTCTCCATCGGCACGGGGGCCGTGCGCATCCCGCCGCTGCGGGCGCTCACCATCCTCTACGGGGCCGTCACCGGTGCCGACACCGGGCCGGAAGGCACCATCCTGCTCGTGCTCAGGCTTCCCAGGGTGCTCCTGGCGATGGTGGTAGGCGCGGCGTTGGCGGTGTCGGGGGCGGCCTTCCAGGGCCTGTTCCGTAACCCTATGGCCGATCCGTACATCATCGGGGTCTCGGCCGGGGCCTCCATCGGGGCGGCCCTGGCCCTGGCCCTCAGCCCGTCCTTCATAGGCCTGTGGGTGTGGCTCACTCATGTGGCCCTCCCGGTGCTGGCCTTCGCTGGGGCCATGGTCAGCATCCTGGTGGTCTACCGGCTGGCGCAGGTGGGGAGGAAGGTGCCCGTGATGAACCTGCTCCTGGCCGGCGTGGCCGTCAGCAGCTTCCTCACGGCCGCCGTGTCAGCCATCATGATCACTAGCGAGCGCAGGCTCTGGACCATCATGTTCTGGCTGATGGGCGGTTTTTCGGGCAGGGGCTGGAGCCACCTGGCTGCGGCGCTGCCCCTGTTCGCCGTGGGTGGCCTGGTCGTCTGGGTCCATTCCCGCCCCCTCAATGCTATGCTGCTCGGAGAGGAACCTGCGGGCTATCTCGGTGTCGACGTGGATCAGGTCAAGCGGCGGCTGCTCTTCGCGGGTGGGATGCTTACCGCCGCCGCGGTGGCTGTGGGCGGAGTCATCGGGTTCGTTGGACTGATCGTGCCCCACATGGTCCGCCTGTGCGTGGGGCCTGACCACCGTCTGCTGGTGCCGGCCTCGGCCCTGGCGGGGGCCATCTTCCTGTGCCTGTCCGACCTCGCCGCCCGCGTCGTCCTCGCCCCAGCGGAGCTGCCAGTGGGCATCGTCACCGCCCTGTGCGGCAGCCCGTTCTTCATCTATCTGCTGAGGCGTCAGACCAGGAGGTGAATGGCCCGATGCTGGAAGCTAAGGGCGTCTCCTGCCATCGCGGCGGGCGGCTCGTGCTGAAGGATGTGGATCTGGCCGTGGCCGAGGGCGGGTTCGTCGGCATCATCGGGCCAAACGCCGCCGGCAAGTCTACCCTGCTCAGCTGCCTCGGGCGGGGACTGAAACCAACCTCCGGCCGGGTGACCCTCAAGGGCAGGGACATCTACGCCATGCCGCCGGCCGAATGCGCCCGCAGCCTGGCCGTGGTGGGCCAGGACGCGCGGGTCGAGTATGCTTTCACCGTCGAAGAGCTGGTGCTGATGGGGCGGCTGCCCCATCTCAGCCACTTGGCGACCGAAGGGGAAGAGGACTATGCCGTTGCGGCCCGCGCCATGCAGCTCACCGGGACCTTGGGGCTTCGCCGTCGCCTGGCCACGGAGCTGAGCGGGGGGGAGCTCCAGCGCGTGGCCATTGCCAGGGCGTTGGCCCAGGAGCCCTCCATCCTCCTCTTGGACGAGCCCACCTCCCATCTGGACGTGGGCCATCAGGTGGAGATCATGGACCTCCTGGCCTGGCTTAAGTCCAACGCGGGCCTGGGCGTGATCGCTGCCATGCACGACCTGAACCTCGCGGCGGAGTACTGCGACGAACTGTTGCTGCTCAGCGAAGGGGAGGTGACGGCCAGGGGCGATGCTGCGGTTGTGATCACCGAAGCCAGGGTGCTGCAAGTCTATGGGGCACGGGTGTCCGTGGCGCCGCACCCCTTGAGCGGCAGGCCCCAGGTGGTGTTGACCAGGCGGTGGTTCCCTGGGGGCGGGTGCCGGGTGCACGTGGTGGCAGGCGGAGGCTCCGCGGCGGGCCTGCTCAGGGCGTTGACCGCAGCGGGCTACCAGGTGAGCCTGGGGCCGGTCGGGGTAGGCGACAGCGACTGGCGCGAGGCCGTCGCCTTGGGCCTGCCGCTGGTGGAAGTGCCTCCCTTCGCGCCCGTGGGGCCCGAGGCCACACTCGCCCACAAGGAGCTTCTGGCCGGGGCTGATGTGGTCGTGCTGGCCCCGGTGCCCTTCGGCCACGGGAACCTGCCCAACCTGGAGGCCCTCGTGGCGGCGGGCAGACCGGTCATCATCCTGGAGGAACAGCCGTGCGGCCAGTCGCGGGATTTCACCGGTGGGAAGGCTGCCAGGCTCATCGCTGGACTTGCCGGGGCGAAGCAAGCCGCTGGCAGGACAGGACTCCTGGCGATCCTAGAGGGACTGCCGTGACAGCGCCGGTCTTCACCCGGGCGGACTTGGAGCGTTGGCTCGATGCGGACGCATACGGCGCGGGCTTGGAGTATGCCTGTGCCGGCCGGGTCCGGGACCTGCTCGCCTCCGGCTTTGGGCTGGCCGGCAGGGTGCAGGGGTGGCATGGGGATCATCAGGTCGCCGTCACGCTCGGTGACGGCGTGAAGGTCACCTGCGACTGCGGCGCAGCCCACCCGTGCCGCCATGGGGCAGCACTGCTCTTCGCCTACCTGGAGGAGCCGGAGCGCTCGGCGGATCTGGACGGAGCGCTGGCTGTGTGGGCAGGGGCCGGGGAACGTGCCCTGCGGGAGCTCATCCAGCGCCTGTGCTTCGATCAGGGTGGCGGCAGGCAGGCCGTGCTCATGGGGCCGCCGTTCCGCCCCGACGAGCCCGAACCCGTTACGCTGCTGCGGCGGCATCTGGCCGCCGGAGGTGGATGCGACGAAGCCCTGAGGCGTATCGCCGGCTGGGTCCAAGGGGGCCAACCGGAGCTGGCCAGGGCCGGAGCCGAACTGGTATTGGGCGTCATAGCTTCGCGGCCCTCCGCCGCCACCGGCGACGGGTTCGCCGCCGCCCTTGCAGTCCTGGCCCTGCACGGCCCGGGTTCGGCACCGGAAGTGATCGGGGCCCTGGCCGGGACCCCCGAGGAGTGGTATGAGGCAGGCCTGCCCATTGCCCTGGCCATGGCAGCCAGGCACCCCGTGGCCCTGGCCGCGGCCGCCCAGGCCGAGTACTGGAGGCAGGAAGCACTGCACCAGGCAGGATGCCTGTCCAACAGGGCGCGGGCACGCTGCCTGGCGGGGAGGGTGCTTGCCGCCGCCGCGGGCCCTGCTGAGGCGCAGGCGTTCCTGGCAGCGACGGTGACCGGTCTCAGCGAGGCCATAGCACTGGTCGAGGAAACGGTGGAGGGTGGAGCAGTCGACCAAGCGATCTCCCTGGCCCGCCGCTTCCTGGCAGGGGCGCCCCAGGCGGATGTCGTGGCTTGGCGGGCGAAGCTGGCCGGGCTGCTGGAGTCGGAGGGGAGGCAAGGCGAGGCTCTGCCCTTCGCCGTCGCCAACTTGGAGGAAGAACCGGGCATCCTGCGGTTCCGGCAGGCCCTCCGCCTCGCTGCGGGGGCCGGCTCCCCGGAGGTGGCTGAAGCTCTGCTCGGTGTGGTGCAGCGGGCGGGGCGTCCCGACGATGTGGCCTTGGCCCACCTCGAACTGGGCGACCTGGATGCCGCGGGTGAGGCCTCCCTCATGGCTGGGGCCGGGACCTGCGCCGCAGTTGCCGGCGCCGCCCTGAAGGCCAGGCCCGCCTTGGCCCTCAGGCTGTTGCGGCGGGCGGTGGCGGTCGGGGGGGATGACCCTCGTTGCGGCGAGTGGCTCCGGCGCCTGGAGGGGCTGTACCGGAGGCTGCACGGATGCGAGGCCTGGGCAGAGTACTATGAGGGACTGGCTTCCCCGCTGCAGGACCTCCGGGGCAAAGGTGGGCGGCGATGAACCCGAAGTACCTAGATCTTCACGCCTCAGGGGAGTTGCGCGCGCGCGCTCAAGCCGCGGTAAGCGCCCTTGAGCATTGCGAAGTCTGCCCGTGGCGGTGCGGCGTGGACCGGACCCGGGGGGAGCAAGGGTTCTGCCGCACGGGCAGGCAGGCCCAAGTGAGCAGCGCCTCGCCCCACTTCGGCGAAGAGGATGAACTGGTGGGGGAGCGCGGCTCGGGGACGGTGTTCCTGGGCCGCTGCAATCTCGCCTGCCGGCACTGCCAGAATTACGACATCAGCCTGTCGGGGGCCGGTGGGAGGGAAGCCGGCCCCAGGGAGCTGGCTGAGCTCATGTTGGGCCTGCAGGAGCGCGGGTGCCACAACGTCAACTTCGTCTCCCCGAGCCATGTGGTCCCGCAGCTCCTTGAGGCCCTCTGCCTGGCCGTCGCGGAGGGGTTCAACCTGCCGCTGGTGTACAACAGCGGCGGCTATGACGCGCTGGGCACGCTGAAGCTGCTCGACGGGGTCATCGACATCTACCTGCCGGACATGAAGTACGCCGACGCCACCGTGGCCGAGCGGCTGTCCCTGTGCCGCGATTATCCCCGCCTCAACCGTCTGGCTGTCAAGGAGATGCATCGCCAGGTCGGCGGCCTTGAGCTGGAGGCCGACGGTGTGGCCAGGCGAGGCCTGCTCATCCGCCACCTCGTTCTCCCAGGGGGGCTGGCGGGGACCAAGGCCACCGCCAGCTTCATCGCGGAGGAGTTGTCGCCGCGCACAAGGGTCAACCTGATGCGCCAGTACTACCCTGCGCATCACGCCTGGCAGCTGCCCCCGCTCGACCGCCCGCTGTCCTTCGCCGAGTACCGGCAGGCGGTGGCCGAGGCCAGGGCCGCGGGGCTGACCAACTTAAGCGTGGAGGGAGGGGCAGGGTGAGAGCCGACGTCATTGTCATCGGCGGGGGCCCTGCCGGCTGCATGGCTGCGATCACGGCCGCCTCGGCCGGGGCGCGGGTCGTCTTGGCGGAGAAGATGCCCCTGATCGGCCGCAAGCTGGGAATCAGCGGCAAAGGACGCTGCAACTTCACCAACGTCACCGACGTGGGCGGGTTGGTGGCCTCCACCCCCGGCAACGGGCCTTTCCTGTACAGCGCCTTCTCCGCCTTCGGATCCGAGGACACGCTGGCCTTCATCAGTGACCTGGGGTTGCCCTGGCAAGTCGAACGGGGCGACCGGGCATTCCTGCGGTCCGGGAAAGCCACCGACCTCACCAGGGCCCTGGAGCGGCGGCTGGTCGGACTGGGGGTCGCCCTGCACACCGCCGAGCCGATCCGGGCCCTGGCCAGGGACGAGGCAGGCTGGCGGGCCGAGACCCGCCGGGATGCGGTGACAGCGCCCGCCGTCATCGTCGCCACCGGCGGCGTCAGTTATCCCCAGACGGGTTCGACTGGTGACGGTCTGGCTATGGCCGCCCGCCTCGGGCACACGATCGTCGAACCCAGGCCGTCCTTGGTCCGCCTCCGTGCCACGGCCCCCTGGCTCGCTTCGGTGCAGGGGCTGTCCCTGCGCAATGTCACCGTCTCCGCGCTGAAGGGCGCTTTTGTCCTGGCCCAGGAACAGGGTGAACTGCTGTTCACCCATGACGGCGTGTCAGGTCCTGCCGTGCTGACCCTCAGCCGGCGGCTGCTGCACGCCTGGGGTGAGCAGGACCTCAGCTTGAGCATCGACCTCAAACCCGCCCTGGAAGTGGAGGTCCTGGACAGACGTTTGGTCCGGGAGTTCGGCGCCCTGCAGCGGAAGCTGTTCCGCAACTCCCTGGACGGTCTGCTCCCTGCCAAGCTGAGGCCGGTGATAGCGGCCCTCTCCGGCGTGCCCCCAAACACCCCCGTCCATCAGGTTACAGTCACGCAGCGCAAGGCCCTTGCCGCCCTGTTGAAGGGCCTGACGCTGGAGCTCGTCGGACCGGGCCCCATCGCGGAGGCGATCGTAACGGCGGGGGGCGTGGATGTGCGCGCAGTCGACCCGCGCACCATGGAGTCCCGCCTGGCCACGGGGCTGTTTTTTGCCGGCGAGGTGCTCGATGTCGATGCGTTAACGGGCGGCTTCAACCTGCAGGCTGCATGGTCCACGGGACACGTCGCGGGGCTGGCCGCAGCGCGCCGCACCCTCACAGGCGTACCAGCTGAGGTACGAGACACTTGACGGGTTGTCCGAGGCAGGCTCCGCGTGGGCGGGCATAGCCTTGTGCGGCTGCGCATAGCCTAGTGCCGCACGGGGGGTTGGGACGTGAGGCATGCCGGCGACCGGGCGCTGGTCACCGGGACAGCCCTGCTGGCGGCGGCGGTGCTCTTGGCGCAGGTCTCTATCGGGCTGGCGGGAGTCCGGGCGAACGAGCGGGTCGAGGGGCATAGGCTCCACACCCTGGCTGCGGACAGCGCATCCAACACGGTCACGGTCACAATCAAGCTGCTGGACCTCAACCGCGCGGCCCGGGCCATC
>JBFMBV010000033.1:0-21858 GCA_040755005.1 Bacillota bacterium | reverse complement strand
TGGGGCTTGTTAGCCTTGGGGAGCGTTACGCCCGACTTCGTCACGCTTGATGAACCGCCGGATGCGGACCCGCATGTCCGGTGGTGTGAGAGGACGGGGGAGCTCACACTCCCCCTCCTACTCGCTCACTCAGGGCCGAAAAAACCCCTCGGGCACAGTAGGATTCCCCTGCCAGTCGCCAGAAATACTAGCCGAGGGGAGAGGCTGAACCAGTGCCTAAGGCCAGGACGAAGTATGTCTGTCAGCACTGCGGCCATCAGGAATCCCGGTGGTTGGGCCGTTGCCCCGCCTGCGACACCTGGAACTCCCTCGTCGAGGAACGGGGTATCCCCGTTTCCGGCGGCGCCCGCCCCCCCGCGTCCGTCGAGCCGCTGGAGTGCCTGCCCGCTGACCAACCCGCCAGGTCCAGCGGCCAGGCCGAGCTGGATCGGGTGCTGGGCGGGGGGGTTTACCCGGGCGCGGTGGTCCTGGTAGGCGGCGACCCAGGCGTCGGCAAATCCACCTTGTTGCTCCAGCTGGCTTGCTGTCTGGGGACCGACCAGCCCGTGCTGTACGTGGCGGGCGAGGAATCGCCCGGGCAGGTCGGCGCCCGGGCTAAGCGGCTGGGGGCGGCCAAGGGCCAGGTGGCGGTCCTGCCCGACGCCGAGGTGGGGGGCCTCGAAGCGGCGGCGGCTTCCCTGAATCCGGCGCTGATCGTGCTGGACTCCATCCAGACTGCCCACCTGGCAGACCTCCCTTCCGCCCCGGGCAGCGTCATCCAGGTCCGCGAGAGCGCTGCTAGGCTGGTGCGGCTGGCCAAGCAGACCGGCACGGCGGTGTTCATCGTTGGGCATGTCACCAAGGAGGGGTCCCTGGCGGGGCCCCGGGTGATCGAACACATGGTAGACACCGTCCTCTATTTTGAAGGGGAGCGGTACGACAGCTACCGGATCCTCAGGGCCGTGAAGAACCGCTTCGGCGCCACCAACGAGATTGGCGTGTTCCGCATGACCGCCGGGGGCTTGAGCGAAGTCCCCAACGCCTCCGAGGTGTTTCTCGCCGAGCGCCCTGCGGGGGTGACGGGCTCCTGCGTCGCTGCCTGTCTTGAAGGCAGCCGGCCGCTGCTGGTGGAGGTGCAGGCCCTCGTGGCCCCGACCAGCTTCGGGATGCCGCGGCGGATGGCCACCGGCTATGACTACAACCGGGCCTGCCTCATCCTGGCCGTGCTGGAACGGCGGGTGGGCCTGGGGCTGGGTGCCCAGGACGTGTACCTGAAGGTGGTCGGGGGCTTGCGGGTGGAAGACCCTGCTTGCGACCTGGCGGTGGCCGTCTCGGTCGCTTCTTCCCTGCGCGAACGCCCGGTGGACCATCGGACCGTGGTCCTGGGCGAGGTGGGTCTGGCGGGCGAGGTGCGGGCCAGTGGGCGGGTGGAGGACAGGTTACGCGAAGCGGCGAAACTCGGCTTCACCACTGCGGTGGTGCCGGCGACCGCCTGCGGCCACGGCAAGCTGAAGTTCGAGGGGCTCAAGGTCATCGGGGTCCACGATGTGGGGAAGGCGATCGAGGCGGCACTGGAGGGCTGAAGTTGACCAAGGTTGGACAGACCGATGAGCGGCTCCAGCGCATGCTGCGTAGCGTCGCTCCCGGCACCTCCTTGCGGGAAGGCCTGGAGCAGATCCTCAGGGCACGCACCGGAGGGTTGCTTGTGGTTGGGGACTCCCCTGAGGTGATGCGGTTGGCGGAGGGGGGCTTCAGGCCCAACGCCGAGTATACCCCGGCCGCCGTCTATGAGTTGGCCAAAATGGACGGGGCCCTCGTCCTGAGCCATGACCTCAAGCGCATCGCCTGCGCCAACGTGCAACTGGTGCCCGACCCCTCGATCCCCTCTCAGGAAACTGGGATCCGCCACCGCACTGCCGAGCGCGTCGCCAAACAGACAGGCGCCCTGGTCATCTCCATCAGCCAGCGCCGTAACGTCATCACCTTGTACCGGGGGCCGATCCGCTATGTGCTGCGCGACCCCTCGGTGGTGCTCACCAAAGCCAATCAGGCCATCCAGACCCTCGAACGCTACCGGGCTGTGCTTGACCAGGCGCTGACCAACATCACTGCCCTGGAGTTCGAGGACCTCGTGACCCTGCTCGATGTGACCCTCGTGGTTCAGCGGACCCAGCTCGTGCTCAGGATCGTGGCGGAGATCGAGCGCTACATCAGCGAGCTCGGGAACGAGGGACACCTGGTCTCCATGCAGCTGCAGGAGTTAGCCGGCAACGTCCAGGATGACGGTTACGACATCTGTCGGGACTACCACCACCAGCAGGACAAGGCCAGCGAAGCCTTGGAGCACATCGCCGCGTGGTCCGCCGACGCCCTGCTCGACCCCGCCAGCATCGCCCGCGAACTGGGCTATGGCCAGGGTGTCTCCCTGGTGGACACCTCCGTGTCGCCCCGCGGGTACCGGTTACTCCGCAAGATCCCGCGCTTGCCCCATCAGATCGTGGACAACTTGGTACAGACCTTTGGCGGGCTGCAGGCCATGATGAGTGCATCCATCGACCAGCTCGACGCCGTGGAGGGCATCGGTGAATCCCGCGCCCGCTCCATCAAGGAAGGGCTGCGGCGCCTCAGGGACCAGGCCCTCATCGATCGGCACCTCTGACCCGGGGAGGAGCGAATTCCCCCGCGCCTGGCAAGGCGCGGGGGAATTCATCTGTCGATGGGCCTATGTCACTGGAAGCTGAACACCCCGAGGGCGGAAACGCGCTTGCGCTCCTTCAAGATGACATCGAACAGGTTCAGTTCCATGAGGTTGCACAGGGCTGAGATGTAAAACAGGTTGTGGCCGAGTTCGGTCTCAACCACGTCTTTGCAGTGGTCGCACAGCTTGCCGTCGAGGTGGCTGTCCATGTAGTCCCTGAGTTCGGGCAGGGTGATGTCCTGGGGGATGCGCTGGCGTTCAGCGTTTACCCTAAGGCAGCCGCAGCTGGTTACGCTCTTGGCTACAGCCCTGCTCACCCGGGCATTGGACTCCTGGAACTTGGTGATGACATCGAGCACGCTCTTGTGTCTTACCAGGCACTCTTCCACGGCTGCCTGAAAGTCGTCACATAGCAGGTTACGCAACGTGGGTCATCACCTCTCGTGGCGCGCTTGAAGGCAAGTCTTATTATAGCTGGGGCCACCAGGCACTGTCAATCGCAGGGAGGCGGTACCACCCCTGCCAAGCTCCATTGGGGAAGCGATTGAGCCCGTTCTTGTGGCACCACCCACGCTGCGATCAAGCCCGATGAAGTCGTTACTGACGTTATTTGGCAGCCAGAATCGGCGAGGAAACGAGCGCCTGCCGGCGAACTTATGTTAACCTTTAGCCGGAGGTGCTCTCTAGTGCGCAAACTGACCACTTTCGTCACGGCGCTTGTGGCTGTTGCCCTGCCGCTCATTCTCCCTGCGCCCGCATATGCTTTCAGTGATGTGCCCGGCGGTCACTGGGCGAGGGAGGCGATCAGTTTCCTGAACGCGCGAGGTATCATCCACGGTGTGGGCGGTAACAGGTATGACCCCGAACGCCCTGTGACCAGGGCCGAGATGGCAAAGCTTCTTCTCTTAGCCACGGGCAAGCAGCCCGGGGGCACCCCGGGCTTCACTGACGTCCCGGCCACAGCCTGGCACGCGCCGTATCTCGCCGCTGCGGTCAAGGCTGGCATCATCCCTGGCGGCACAGTGGCGTTCAGGCCCGACGAGCCCGCCCTGCGGGAAGAGATCGCCCAGATGATCGTGGAGGCCAAGGGGCGGGGGGCCGCCGCCAGGGCAAGGACCAAGCTCTATCTCGACAGCTACTTGCTCCCCTTCAGCGACCGGCACCAGCTGTCGACGACGGGCAGGCACTACGTCACCGATGTGGTGTTCAACGGGGAGATGGGCGGGTACCCTGACGGCACGTTCCGGCCACAGCAGCACATCACCCGCGCCGAGGCGGCCACCGTCATCGGGCGCATCGTCGAGGGCACGACCTACTTCCCGGAGCTGGGCGCTCCCAGCACGGCCCGGTTCACAGCCGGTGGCCAGACGTGGCGGGCCGTCCGGGAGTACAACATGGTGGCCACAGCCTACGACGACACGTACGAATCCAACGGGCACTGGGGCCCCGTGGACGCCTTGGGCAAACCCCTGCGCCTCGGCGTGGTGGCGGTGGATCCTAGGGTCATCCCCCTGGGGACCAAGGTGGTAGTCACGGGCCACAACCACCCGTTGCTCCCTGCCGTGTTGGTCGGCGTCGCCTCGGACATGGGCAGCGCCATCAAGGGGTCGCGGGTAGACATCTTCGTGCCCGGCACTCCGAGGGAGACGTGGGCCTTCGGCATCCAGAACGTCCAGGTCTACGTGGTGGACAGGGAATAGGACGGGGCAGGTTGCGCATAATAGCATTGACGGCCCCGCGAGCCTATGATATAGTGTCAATTTCTTGACACTCCCAGGGGCCTGTGGTATCCTAAGGTTATAGCAGGTTCGGTAACAGGGTCCCAGGAGGCGCGTCTGGTGTTCAACGTAGGCGACAGAGTGGTCTATCCGATGCATGGCGCAGGCGTCATCGAGGCCATCGAGGAACGGGAGATTCTCGGGAATCTGCAGCGGTACTACATCATGCGCTTGCCCATCGGCGACATGAAGGTCATGATCCCCTTGGACAACGTGCATGGCGTCGGTCTCCGGGAAGTCATCGACAACGCGGAAGTCCAGACAGTCTTCGCCGTACTACGCGAAACCAAGAGTAAGATGTCGACCAACTGGAACCGGCGCTACCGGGCAAACCTCGAGAAGATGCGCACCGGGAACGTGTATGAGGTTGCAGAAGTCGTCCGTAACCTCATGTTGCGCGACAAGGAAAAAGGTCTCTCCACCGGGGAGAGGAAGATGCTCGAGAACGCCCGCCAGATCCTTATCAGCGAACTGGTGCTGGCACAAGGCATCCCCGAAGCACACGCCAAGGCGGAGCTAGACGGGGTGTTCGAGTAGCGCAGGTCGGTCGTTTCCGGGCGCCAGTGGACCTGGCGCCCTTCGACTTGGTTGGCTTGCTTTGCCCATGGCGCGTGTATATAATTAGTAGGAACCAAAGGGAGGTGAACTAGCACTTGCTAGGCCGTTTGGTCAGGTTGTTCCTGATTATGCTGATCGGTCTCGTCGGCTTTGCTATTGCTTACTACTCTACCGGGACCCTGACCGCCATTTCCGGTGTGACCCTGACGTTGGTTGACCGCATCACCATCCTCGCGCTGGGGGCGGTGATCGGCATGGGCATCGGCTACGTCCTCGCCCCGCTGCTGGTGCGGGGGACCTCCTGGGCTGAGTCCCGGCTGTACCGGACACCGATGCAGGACATCATCTCCGGCGCCATTGGCCTTATCATTGGACTTATAATCGCCAATCTTCTGGGCGGTGCGTTCGCGAAGATCCCCGGCCTCGGCGTCGTGTTGCCGACCGTGGGGAGTGTCATCCTCGGCTACCTCGGTGTGAGCGTGGCCATCAAGAAGCGGGATGAGATCTCGGGTGCCTTCGGCTTCATCGGCCGCGCCAAGGACCGAGGCAAGTCCGACCCGAAGATCCTTGACACCAGCGTCATCATCGACGGCCGCATCGCCGACGTGGTGCAGTGCGGCTTCCTGGAGGGGCCCCTTGTCATCCCGGCCTTCGTCCTGGAGGAGCTGCGGCACATCGCCGATTCCTCCGATGTGCTCAAACGGAACCGCGGGCGCCGGGGCCTGGATGTGCTTAACCGCATCCAGAAGGAGATGGGCGTCACAGTCCAGATCTACGAACGGGACTTCGGCGCCCTGTCTGAAGTCGATTCGAAACTGGTTCGGGTGGCCAAGGCCCTGGACGGCAAGATCGTCACCAATGACTATAACCTGAACAAGGTGGCCGAGCTTCAGGGTATCCGCGTGCTGAACCTCAATGACTTGGCTAACGCAGTCAAGCCCGTGGTGCTCCCGGGAGAAGACATGACCGTGCATGTGATCAAGGACGGGAAGGAAGCCGGTCAGGGCGTCGCTTACCTCGACGATGGCACCATGATCGTCGTGGACGGTGGGCGCCGTCACATCGGCGACCATGTGGAGGTATCGGTTACCAGCGTCCTGCAGACGTCCGCCGGGCGGATGATCTTCGCCAGACTCAAGTCCGCCGAGCGGGCCTTATAGCATGCGGGCCGCGGCCCTGGTAGTAGCGGCTGGCGCCTCGACCCGTTTCGGTGGAGGCGGCAATAAGGTGTTCGTCCCCGTCGCCGGGGCGCCGGCGCTCGCGCGCCTGCTGCAGACCTTCGCTGCGCTGCCTGCCATAGCCGGCGGGGTGGTGGTGGCCCGGCCAGGCGATGAGGCGCGTTGCGTGCAGTTGCTGCCTGGGCCCGGCTGGTTCGTGGCCACCGGGGCCGGTCGCAGGCAAGACTCGGTCGCCCAGGGGCTTCAAGGACTCCCGGAGGGGACGGAATTCGTCGTGGTTCACGACGGGGCCCGTCCCCTCGTGCGTCCCGCCCTCGTCCAGCGCGTCCTGGAGGCCGCGGCCCTGTATGGCGCAGCGACCTCCGGTCTGCCTGTGACTGACACCCTCAAAGTCGTGGCGGACGGGCGCATCACCCGCACCGTGGACCGGGACGGGCTGTGGGCCGTCCAGACCCCCCAGGCGTTCAGGCGCCCCCTGCTGGAAGAGGCTCACCGCCGGGCGAGGACGGCAGGGATCGTAGCCACCGATGATGCAGCCCTGGTGGAAGCCATCGGCGCCGAAGTGCGGGTCGTGCTGGGGGACAGGGACAACATCAAGCTGACCCTGGCCGAGGATGTGGCTTTGGCGACGCGCCTCGCCGGTGCGGGCGGATCCTACCGAATAGGTCACGGGTACGACGTCCACCGGCTGGTGCCGGGTCGCCCCCTGATCATCGGCGGCGTGCGCCTGGACTACCACCTCGGCCTGGACGGTCACTCCGACGCTGACGTCCTCCTGCACGCCGTGGCCGACGCCTTGCTCGGGGCGACCGCCCTGGGGGACATCGGCCAGCACTACCCGGCGGGGGACGAGCGGTGGCGGGGCGCCGACAGCCTTCTCCTGCTCAGCGGGGTCACGGCCCTCCTCAGCGAGCATGGGTTCAGGCCGGTCAACATCGACGCTACCGTAGTGCTCGAAGCCCCCAAGCTGGGGCCACATTACGGTCGCATGTGCCGGAACATCGCCGAAGCCGCCGGCCTCGATTACGGGGCGGTCAGCGTCAAGGCCACCACCGCTGAGGGGCTTGGGCCCATCGGCGTCGGCGAGGGCGCCGCCGCCTATGCTGTGGCGCTGGTGGCCGCCGGTTAGTGCCGGCGGTATGGGAGCACACTTAGGGTAACCGATCCAGACGGAGGGTGCCCGTGAGACCGCTGCCTACAGCAGTGCTCCTGTGCCTTCTGGCCGCCGTTCTGTTCCCGTCCCCGTGCCCTGCAGCCTCCCGGGTGACGCGCCAAGAGGCAGTGCTGCAAGGGCTGCCCGTGTCCGCAGTCCTCCTGGACGCAGCGGTGGCTATCAGGCTGCGCTCCGACTGCGGCCCCTACGCGCGGGCGGAGCGCGCGGCGATCGTCGCCAGGCGAATGGCGGAGTTCTTGGAGGATGGGGTGCTAGGCCTGGTGGAGCCAGAGCGCGATGGCGCCGGCGCTGTCGTCCTGAGGTGCGGCGGCCGGCACCTGGTGACCGTGGACGCGTCGGGCGCAGCCCTAGGAGGGTTTGAGCCCTGGGCCCTCGCTTTGGCTTGGAGCAACAACATCCGGGCCGCTTTGGGCGTCCCTGCCCTCGCCTCCGGGGGCTACCTGACAGGGGTGGCCTCCTGGTATGGGCCGGGCTTCCACGGACGCTTGACGGCCAACGGCGAGGTGTACGACCAGTACGGGCTCACCGCCGCCCATCGCTTCCTGCCCTTCGGGACCGTCCTCCAGGTTACGTGCCTGGCTACCAGCCGGGCCGTGATCGTGCGGATCAACGACCGGGGGCCGTTCATCACCGGCAGGCAGCTGGACCTGTCCTACGGGGCCGCTATCGCCCTGCGGATGGTGGAACGCGGCCTCACGCAGGTCCGCATGACGTTCTTGCGCCCGCATTGACTGGCCCATAGGCGTGCCATATAATGTGAGGCAAAGTCTTCTAGGCGATGACCGGGAGAGAACGGCGGGAACCACCCCCAGCGAGGCCTTCCCCAGGGTGAAAGGGAGGCCGGGCAGGCCGCCGGATGTGCACCCGGGAGCCGCCCCTGCGAACGCTATGGCCAGTAGCAGGGGCCGGGTCCGCCCGTTATAGCGCAGGGGGCGTAGCCCCCGATTGAGCGGCCCACCCTGGTGGGCAAGCAGAGTGGAACCGCGGGACCTCCCGCCTCTGTCCGAGGCCGGGAGGTTTGACATGTATGTGAGCCGTGCGCTGAGGAGGCGGTCCCGATGGCCATCAGGGTCTACAACACCTTGACCCGGAGACATGAGGAGTTCGTGCCCCTCGTGGACGGCGAGGTCAAGATGTACGTCTGCGGGCCGACCGTGTACGCTGAGTTCCACATCGGCAACGCCCGCGTCTTCACAGTTTTTGACGCCATCAGGAGGTACCTGGGGTACCGTGGCTTCAAGGTCACCTACGTCCAGAACTTCACCGACATCGACGACAAGATCATTAACCGCGCGCAGGCCCTGGGGATGCACCCGGCGGCCCTGGCCGAACTGGAGATCGGCCACTACTTCCGGGACGCCGATACGCTCGGCATCAAGCGCGCTGACGTCCACCCCCGCGCGACTGAGGAGATCGGGCAGATCATCGACCTCGCCTGCCGGCTGATTGACGCCGGCTACGCCTACGTCGCCGCCGGCGACGTCTACTTCAGCGTCAACAGCTTCCGCAGGTACGGCGAGCTGTCGGGACAGGATCCCGAGCAGCTGGAGGCTGGGGCCAGGGTGGACGTGACGGAACTGAAGCGCCACCACCTGGACTTCGCCTTGTGGAAAGCAGCCAAGCCCGGCGAGCCCGCCTGGCCCAGCCCCTGGGGGCCTGGCCGCCCGGGCTGGCACATCGAGTGCTCCGCCATGGCCCGGCGTTATCTTGGCGAGACCATCGACATCCACGCCGGCGGGCCGGACCTCATCTTCCCCCATCATGAGAACGAGAAGGCCCAGAGCGAGGCCCTCACCGGCGCCCCCTTCGCCCGGTACTGGCTGCACGTGGGGTTCCTCAGCTTCGACGGGGAGAAGATGTCCAAGTCCCTGGGGAATGTCCTCACCATTCCGCAGCTCACTCAGACCTTTGACCCGGAAGCGATCCGGTTCTTCCTGCTGTCGTCCCACTACCGCAGCCCCTTGAGCTACAGCGAGGAACTGTTGGCGGCGGCGGCGACGGGACTAGGGCGGCTCTACAATGCCATCGGGACTTACCGCCAGTGGCTGACAGCCACCGCCAAGGCCGGGGCGGACCCTGCGGACGAAGGCATCCGCAAGCGCCTGCAGCGGTACCGCCAGCGCTTCATCGAGGCCATGGACGACGACTTCAACACCGCCGATGCCATCGCGGTGCTGTTCGAGCTGACCCGCGACCTGAACATCACCCTCACCCCTGACTCCAGCCGGGACATCCTTACCGTGGCCCTGGACCTCTATGCGGAGTTGGGAGGGGTCTTGGGACTGCTCGGGCGGGAGGACGGCGTCCTGGGCGCCGAGGTCGAGCGGTTGCTCGAGCTGAGGCAGCAGGCCCGGCAGGCCCGGAACTGGGCTGAGGCCGACGCTATCCGCGACAGGCTGGCTGCCCAGGGCATCGTGCTCGAGGACACCCCCGCCGGGGTGCGCTGGAAGCGGGCCCCGCGGTGAACCGGCTGTTCGAGGGCCTGTTGGGCCGGGTCCGGGATGAGGGAGCGGACGTCCGGGCCGGCGGCAAGCGCCTGGCCCCGGAAGAGCTGCCGGTCCTCACCCTGGCCTACCTCGGCGACGCCGTTCACGGCCTGTGGGTCCGCCGCCGCTTGGTGGCCCAGGGGCCGGGGAGGCCCCGGGAGCTGCATCTGAAGGAGGCGGCCCGGGTGTCAGCCGGTCCCCAGGCTCAGGCCCTGGCCCGAGTCTGGGCCTGGCTGTCCGAGGCGGAGCGGGCGGTGGCCCGGCGGGGCCGTAACGCTGAAACGAGCCATGTGCCTAAGGGCGCCACCCACGCCGAGTATGCCGCGAGCACAGCCTGGGAGACACTCCTGGGGCATTTGTGTTACACTGAAGCCTGGGACCGTTTGGCTCAGGTGCTTACCGCCAGTGAGGGCGACGGGGGAGGGGACGTCCCATGGTGACCCTGCTGCAGCATACACCCGACCCGGAGCGGGTGGTGGCCACCGCCGCCAGGCTATGCTACTCGCCGGCGGGCATCGCTGAGCTGTCAGAGTCCCTCTCCCAGCGCGATTGCGCCCGGCTGATCCGGTCCGTCATCGCCATGGGGCACACCAGCGTGCTGGAGCACGCCAGCTTCCAGTTTGGGGTGGAAGGGGTGTCCAGGGCCCTCAGCCACCAGCTCGTCCGGCACCGGCACGCCTCCTACTCCCAGCAGTCCCAGCGGTACGTCCGCGCCCACGGCTTCAAGTTCGTCACACCCCCCAGCATCGCCGCCAGCCCCGACGCGTACCACACCTTCGCGGCGCTGATGGGACAGGCCCAGGCCGCTTACGACACTCTGGTGGGTGCAGGCATCCCTCCTGAGGATGCCCGGTATGTGTTGCCCACTGCTGCCTCCACCCGCCTGGTCGTCACCATGAACGCCCGGTCTCTGCACAACTTTTTCAAGCTGCGTACCTGCCGGCGGGCCCAAGGGGAAATCCGCGCCCTCGCTGAGGACATGCTGTCACTGTGCCGCCAGGCCGCCCCGCTGCTGTTCGAAAAGGCAGGCGCGGTGTGCGAGACCGAGGGGCGCTGCGACCAGGGGACCCTCACCTGCGGCCGTTTGGGCGAGCTGCGGGCGGCCGGGAACCGTCCGGGCCGGGAAGACTAGGGCCATGGACAGTCAGACGAGCCCCGAGGGGCAACAGGTCATCACCGGGCGCCAGAGTGTGCTCGAACTGCTCAAGTCCGGACGCCCTGTCCACAGGCTGTACGTGGCGGCCGGTCGCAGGCAGGGGTCGCTCGTGCCCATCATCGCCTTGGCCCGGGAAGCGGGCGTGGCGGTGCAGGAAGTGCCGGAAGCCCGCCTGACCAGCCTGACCCAGGCGGCCAACCATCAAGGTGTCGTGGCCATCGCCGCAGCCCACGGCTACGTCGATGTCGAGGATCTGCTCAAGGCAGCGGCCCAGGCTGGCGAAGCGCCCCTGCTCCTGGCCTTGGATGGAGTGGAGGATCCCGGTAACCTCGGCGCCATCATCCGCAGCGCGGGCGCGGCCGGCGCCCATGGGGTGATCATCCCCAAACGCCGGGCCGCCGGGCTGACTGCCGCCGCAGCGAAAGCGGCCGCCGGGGCCCTAGAACATGTCCGCGTCGCCCAGGTGACCAACCTGACCCGGACCCTCACTGCACTCAAAGAGCGCGGCTTGTGGGCCGTGGGCGCCGACGCGGGCGCTAAGGACAGCCTGTACACGAGCGATCTCACCGGCCCGTTGGTGCTGGTCGTAGGCGGCGAAGACCGGGGGTTGAGCCGGTTGGTCGCCGAGACCTGCGACCGCACCGTACGCATCCCCATGCGCGGCCCGGTCGGTTCCCTCAATGCCAGTGTGGCCGCGGGACTATGCCTGTTCGAAGTCAGGCGTCAGCGCGATGGCCGCCAGAGCTAGATTCGACAACACGCGCGGGCTTGTTTACAGAACGCACCGTGCCTTGACTTTCTGTCATTTAGTGGAGTATAATCGGAACTAGAGCTTGTCTCGGCATTGTTCTACCCCCCTTTCTTCATCCCCGGACACCACCACGTGGAGGCGATGCTGGTGAGCATTGGCGCCCCCAGAGAGCATTTCCACTACGATGACATGCTTGATGAGCAGGTGGTGGAGTATGCCCGGGACGGCAGCAACATCGCGCTTGAGTACCTCATCAACAAGTACCGCAACTTCGTCAGGGCTAAGGCCCGCTCTTATTTTCTCATCGGCGCGGACAGGGAAGACATCATCCAGGAGGGCATGATTGGCTTATACAAGGCCATCAGGGACTTCCGCAGCGACAAGTTGTCTTCGTTCCGCGCCTTTGCGGAGCTGTGCATCACCCGCCAGATCATCACCGCCATTAAGACGGCCACCCGCCAAAAACACATCCCGCTCAACTCCTATGTCTCGCTGAACAAGCCCATTTACGATGAAGACTCGGACCGCACCCTGCTGGACGTGATCTCTGGGTCAAAGGTCACCGACCCTGAAGAGCTCATCATCAGCCGCGAGGAGTTCGGGGACATTGAGGGCAAGATGGGCGAGATTCTCAGCGACTTGGAGTGGCGGGTCCTCATGGCCTACCTGGACGGCAAGTCGTATCAGGAGATAGCCGTGGACTTGAGGCGGCACGTCAAGTCCATCGACAACGCCCTCCAGCGCGTGAAGCGCAAGCTCGAGCGCTACCTGGACCATCGGGACAGCTTGGAAGAGAAACGCCGCGCCTAGAGCGGCCAAGCAACCACCCCCCGCCCGCGGGGGTGGCTTGTTTTCGGCCCGGGCCCAAGCTTGCATAACTTACGCCCAGAGGCAAACACTACCTGTGCCGGCTAGTCTTAAGAGTAAGGTGGTGTATGTCCCTGACGACCTTCCACATCATCCACGTCATTGTTGGTCTGTGGCTGATCGCTGTCCCGCTCCTGAGGATCTTCGAACTGAACACCGCTGCGGCTGCCTGGAACAACATCATCGTCGGCGGGGTCGTAGCTGCTTACAACGCCTGGTTCCTGTTCCTCAAAGACAACACCGACGTCAAAACGAAGCGCTAGAGGCGCTTGGGCCCCGGAGCCGGCCGGGGGTCCGAGCCGCGCGGGCGCGCTAGGGCGCGCCCGCACCTTTTTTCTTGCCCATCACTAACCATAAATGGTAGCATGGGGATGGGGAGGGTTGGCAGATGTTCTTCGTCTTCAGCATCACCATGGGCCTGCTGGCTACAGGGGTACTGCTCCTGACCATCGTGACCCAGGCGTCCCTGACTGCCTTCGAGACCTTGCTCCTAGGCTTGCTGCTGGTGGGTATCACCCTGCTGACGGGTTGGCTGATCGCGCTCAATTCCCTGGAACGGCGCTATGACGACAGGCAACGCCGGGCAGGCCTCGCCGGGTTACGCCGGGTGAGGTACCTCCACGAGGGGCTTGAGCTTCTAGATGAGGGTATCGAGGACAGGATCGCCATGGTGGAGTCCAGGGGCGACATGCATGCCAGCTTGAAAGACTTGGTCATGGAATACCTGCACCACTTCCGCGATCTTGCCGCCTTCTTGCGGGCCAACATCGTCGCCGCCGAGGAGGACTGGTGCGACCTGCTGAGCCCGGCCGCGCAGAAGGTCAAGGAACTTGAGGACAGGCGCCGACTGGCCATCCGCCTCGAGGAGTCCATGCAGAGCGGCGATGCTGACCGCGAACTCATCCAGTCTGAGCTCAGCGCGCTACATAAGCAGATACTCGAGGAGCTGCCCGGGTTGTCGGCTGATGAGCGCCGCGCCGTGCTGCCGCCTCCGTCCCTGAAGGAACTGCGCGGCATCACCCCCCACCGGGGACCGGAACCGCGGGTGGTGGTGGAGCGGCTGAGGGAAGCGGAGCGGAGGGGCATGCCCTTCGTCGGGCTCTCCTGGTTCTGCAGCAACTTGCTGGCGCCCTATGACCGGGTCGCGGCCTTCCGTTCAGTCAACCAGGCCATCCGTGAGGGCCTGATCGAGCGGTATGCGGTGCCTAATCCCCAACGGCCGTCCTTCCCGACGGCGGCCATCCGCGTGCCCAAGACAGTAGTCGACAGGGAGCAGGCCGTTTGACGCCCGCCCCCTGCGATGGTAAAATCGTGTCATAATCATCCTATTTCTTTGTCGGAGGGGCAGACGCATGGTAGACGTGCGGAGCCCCTCCGAGCTCGTTTGCTAGCGCACGCTGATGTGGTACTCGCGTAGCCAGGCGTCGGTCTGGGCGAGGTAGGCCAGCCACTGGGCGTCGCGCATCAGCTGCCCGAACCACGTCGTGTGCCGGGCGATCCCGCCGTAGACGGCCAGTTCGCGCACCCGGGCCACATCGATGAGGGGGATGAGGGGCGAGGCCGGGTCGGCCAGCACCTGCAGCACCCACTGGCGCACCGCCGCCAGGTAAGACGGGTTGTGGGTCTTGGGGTAGGGGCTCTTCTTGCGCATCAGCACATCGGCGGGGACGATCCCCTCCAGGGCCTTGCGCAGGAGCCCCTTCTCCTTGCCATTGCAGGCCTTGAGGGCCCAAGGCACGTTCCACAGGTATTCCACCAACCGGTGGTCGCAGAAGGGCACGCGTACTTCCAGGCCCACCGCCATGCTCATCCTGTCCTTGCGGTCCAGGAGGGTGGGCATGAAGCGCGTGATGTTCAGATAGAAGAGGTCCCTGGCCCTGGCTTCCTCGGGAGTGTCCCCAGGGAACCGGGGCACTTCGTCCAAGGCCTCCCGGTAGCGGTCAGTGACGTACTCCTCGGCCCGGATGAGCCGTGTCACTTCAGGCGACAGCAAACGGATGCGGGCGCCGGTCATCAGTGCCCAGGGGAAGGTCTTGGCCTCCAGGGCCGCGGGATCCCTGAACCACGGGTAGCCGCCGAAGATCTCGTCGGCCGCTTCCCCCGATAGGGCGACGGTGGCTTCCCGCTTGACCTCTCGGCAAAACAAGTACAGGGAGGAGTCCACGTCGGCCATGCCGGGCAGGTCGTTGGCCCGCATCGACCGCAGCAGCGCCTCCATGAGCTCGGGCGTGTCCACGGTCACGTAGTGGTGGTGCGTCCCCAGCCAGGAGGACACCCGGTGCACCCAGGGTCCGTCGGCGTCGGGCTGGTAGTGGTCGGGGGTGAAGAAGCGCTCGTTGCCTTTGAAGTCGATGGACCAGGTGTGCAGCGGAGGCTGCCCGGCCCGCTTCAGGGCCTTGCAGGCCAGGGCGGTGAGTGCGCTGGAGTCTAGTCCACCCGACAGGAGGGAGCACACCGGCACGTCGGACACCAACTGGCGTGTGACGGTGTCCTCCAGCAGATGCCGTACCCGCTCAGTGGTGGCCTTGAGGTCGCCTATGTGGGGGTGGCTCTCCAGGGACCAGTACTGCCAACGCCTGGTCCCATGCCTGTTGTTGAGCAGGCAGTGCCCGGCGCGCAGTTCCTGGATCCCCTTGAACACCCCGCAGCCGGGGGTACGGGCCGGCCCCAGCATCAGCACCTCGGCCAGTCCCGCCGCGTCCACTTCCCTGGGCACCGCCGGGTGCGCCAGGATGGCCTTGAGTTCCGACCCGAACAGCAGCGCCTCCCCGCGCTGGGAGTAGAAGAGGGGTTTGACCCCCAGGCGGTCCCGGGCCAGGAACAGGCTCTCGTCGGCCTCGCTCCAGATGCCGAAGGCGAAAATGCCGTTTAGCTTCTCCAAGCAGGAAGGGCCCCACTCCATGTAGGCCAGGAGCAGCACTTCGGTGTCGCCGTAGCCCAGGAAGGTGTGGCCCTTGGCCGCCAGCTCCCGGCGGATGTCCTCGGTGTTGTACAGCTCGCCGTTGTAGACGAGCACGTAGGTGTGCTCGCCCCGGCGACGCACCATGGGCTGCGCCCCGCCAGCCGGGTCCACGACGATCAGGCGGCGGTGGGCGAAGGCGGCATGGGGCGAGACCCAGGTCGCCCCAGCATCTGGGCCCCGGTGGGCCACAGCGGCCCCCATGGCTTCAATCAACGCCGTCTCCTTAGTCAGGTCCTTGCTGCGCTCGATCCAACCGGCGATACCGCACATCGGCAGTTCCCTCCTGCGTGACTCCCTCGCATCCTACGGCCCGGGCAGCTACAAAGTGCCTGTCCCTTGGCGTCAAACCTAACATCAACCTGACACCAAAACTTACTTTTTCATCAAAGGCGCCGTATAATGGGCTATGATCTGCGAAGGGAGAGTGCGCCGATGCCCGAGTCCCTTGCCCGCCCCAAGACCAAGGAAGACGTACTCCGCCTGGCCGAGGCCCAGGAGATCCGCTTCATCCTGCTGCAGTTCACCGACATCCTGGGGGTGATGAAGAACGTCGCCATCCCGGTGGAGCAGTTGCCCAAGGCACTGGACGGGCAGATCCTGTTCGATGGTTCCTCGGTGCACGGGTTTGTCCGTATCGAGGAGTCCGACATGCTGCTCAGCCCAGACCCTGAGACCTACGTAGCCTTGCCGTGGCACAACACGGACCGCGGCAACACCGCCCGCCTGATCTGCGACATCCAGACCCCCGAGGGAGGGGCCTTCGGCGGCTGCCCCCGCACGGCGCTGAAGCGGGTCATCGCCGAGGCGGCCCAGTTGGGCTATGTCATGAACGCCGGCCCTGAGGCGGAGTTCTTCATGTTCCACTTGGACGCCGATGGGCGCCCGACAGTGAAGACCCACGACAAGGGCGGCTACTTCGACTTGTCCCCCGTGGACTTGGGCGAGCAAGCCCGGCGTGACATGGTCATCACCCTGCAGGACATCGGCTTTGAAGTCGAGGCATCCCATCACGAAGTGGCCGAAGGGCAGCACGAACTCGACTTCCGCTATGCCGACGCCCTCACCGCCGCCGACAGCATCATCACCCTCAAGCTGGTGGTGCGGACCGTGGCCATGCAGCACGGGCTGCATGCCACGTTCATCCCCAAGCCGATCTTTGGGATTGCGGGGTCGGGCATGCACGTCCACCAGTCCCTCTTCAAGAAAGACAGAAACATGTTTCACGACCCCAAGGCCGAGCACGGCCTAAGCGACGTCTGCCTGAAGTACATGGGCGGGCTGCTGCACCATGCCCGCGGGTTCACGGCCATCACCAACCCCTTGGTTAACAGCTACAAGCGGCTGGTGCCGGGGTACGAGGCCCCCGTATACATCGCCTGGTCAGAGCGCAACCGCAGCCCCCTCATCCGTATCCCCGCCCGCAGGGGCATCGGCACCAGAGTCGAGCTGCGCAGCCCGGACCCGTCCTGTAACCCTTACCTCGCCATGGCCGTGATGCTCAAAGCCGGGCTGGACGGCATCAAGAAGGGGATCCAGCCGCCGCCGCCGGTCAACCGCAACATCTACCAGATGGACGCGGCCGAGCGCAGGCAGTTGGGGATCGCCAGCCTGCCGGGGAGCTTGGAGGAGGCCCTGGCCGAACTCCTTGCCGACCAGGTCATCCAGGAGGCCCTGGGTGAGCATATCCTCAGCCAGTTCGTCAACGCCAAGCGCATCGAGTCAGATGTGTACCGCACCCAGGTGCACCAGTGGGAACTGGACCAATACCTCTGGGTGTTCTAGGACTGAAGCCGTAAACACATAGTGGGCGGGGCCCCCAGGGGCCCCCCCCCCCGCTGTGTCCGACATGGTTCCGGGTTCAAGCTGAAGGGTTTCACGGCCGAGAGGCCGAAACTAGGGTGGGTGAAGCGCAGGCCGGAACGGGAGGGCTGCCGATGGACACTGTGCTGGAGGTTTCCCAGCTGCACAAGGTCTTTCCCGGGAAGCGCAAGGTGCACGCCGTCAATGACGTGAGCTTCACCGTCGGTCGGGGTGAAGTCGTCGGGCTGCTCGGACCCAACGGCGCAGGCAAGACCACCATCATTAAGTGCGTCCTAGGGCTCGTGCTGCCCACGTCCGGCAGCATCCGGGTGGAAGGGAAGGACCCGCAGGCGCGCGGTAGCGGGGCCGCCCACCTGCTGAGCGCAGTGCTCGAAGGCAGCCGCAACATCTACTGGCGGCTCACCCCCCGCGCCAACGTCCGCTTCTTCACGGGCCTGCACGGCCTGGACGGGCCCGCCCAGAAGGCCTACAACGAGGAGCTGCTGCACAAGTTCGGGCTGACGGACAACGCCGACACGGAAGTGCGCAACTTGTCCTCGGGGATGAAGCAGAAAGTGGCGGTGGTGTGCGCCCTGGCCAAGCGCACGCCCCTGGTGTTCCTGGACGAGCCCACCCTGGGGCTGGATGTGGAGACGTCCTACGAGTTGAGGGGCTTGCTCAAGCAACTGGCCGCAGACGAGCAGCGCACCATCGTAGTGAGCAGCCACGACATGGACGTCGTCCAGGATGTCTGCCGCCGGGTGCTCATCATCGCCGGCGGCAGGCTGATCGCCGCTGAGACGGTGCCGGACCTGCTGGCCCTGTTCAGGTCGCGGACCTACCGGTTCGTGCTGGAAGGCAGGCCTGACCTCTCCGGCCTCCAGGCCGCCTTCCCCCAGGCCGCAGTCACCGCCAGTGGCGGGCAGACCGCCATCGAACTGCTGCTGCCCAATCGAGCGGACATCTACCGTGCCATCGACCTGATCCGGGAGGCCGGCGGGGTGCTGGAGTCCGTCACCCAGCCCGGACCCGACCTGGAGCAGGCCTTCCTTACCCTCGTGCGGAGGGAGCGTGACAACGCATGCGCCTGACCATCCTCAAGGCCATGTTCATCCGCCACCTGCTCATACTCAAGAGCTACTCCTTCAACAGCCTGTCCGGGATCATCACCATGTACATCGTCTTCTGCCTGATGTTCTTCGGGGTCCAAGCCATGGTCCCGGCGGGGAGCATCGGCCGCACCCTCGAGGGCATGCTGGTAGGCTATGCCCTTTGGGCCTTCGCCATCTTCGCCTTCAGCGAGCTAGCCTGGGAACTCACCAACGAGGCGCAGTTCGGCACCCTGGAGCAGCTGCACCTCTCCCCGGCGGGGCTGCGCTGGGCCGTGTCCGCCAACCTGATGACGGGGTTCCTGTACAACACGCTCATCCTCAGCCTGCTGGTGGCCCTGATGATGGTGACGACCGGCAAGTACCTCAGGGTCGACCTCATCGCAGTCATCCCACTGCTGGTGGTGACAGTGCTGGGGGTCTACGGCCTCGGCTTCGCCGGGGGCGGGTTGCAGCTCATCTTCAAGCGGGTGCAGGCCTTCTTCCAGATCATCCAGTTCGTCCTAGTGGGCTGCATCGTGGCCCCCTGGGACCGCTTCCCCTGGGCCAAGTACCTGCCGCTGTCCCTGGGCAACCGTCTGCTGCAGCGGGTGATGCTTGACGGGGAGAGGCTGTGGGAGCTGCCCCTGGGCTTGCTGGCCACCCTGGTCCTGCTCAACCTGGCGTACCTGACCGCCGGCCTGCTGGTGTTCGAGGCGGCTACGCAGGCGGCCAGGCGCAAGGGGATGCTGGGGCACTATTGAGGGTTGCCCGGCACCCACGCGGGGACTCACCTACGCATCCTTGACACGCACCACGTCGTGGCTGGGTTTGACACTTCGGTAGCGATAACGTAGAATCGTGAGTGCAAGATGCTGGCGTAGCTCAACGGCAGAGCAGCTGATTTGTAATCAGCAGGTTGCGGGTTCGAATCCCATCGCCAGCTCAGACACGACGCGGCTCCTCTAGACAGAGGCCGCGTTTCTCGTTTGCGGTGAGTTGGCCGGGTCGACACTGTGGACGGCACGGGGGGGCGGCTGTTCTGGAGTGTCAGCGCAAGAGCCTGGCACAGAGCGCCTATGCAAGGCGCACAAACCACTGCAGAACATCACGGCCTTCGAACCGGCGGAGGATGGCACTTTCGACCACCACGCGGACGGAATGTGGCTAACCTGCGCCGGCCGTATGGCAACCTGGGTCGTCCCGATAGGCCGCCGTCAGGTTGAGTGGCTGGGTAGCAGCCTGGGTTGCCCCAATCTCACTGCTAGCTGTCAGAGGTAATCGTCAAGTCTCGGGAGGCTGTGTTACGGTCAATGCTCTTGCCTTCTTGAGTATGTGACCGAGGAACGATGCTTCTCTGTCCTTCCTGGCGTCGAACTCCTCGGGAGAATAGGCGAGGACATCGATCGGTTCGCGGATTTCGGAAAGGGCATCGCCTAGGACCTCCCACCGCTTCCACTGCGGCATGCCAGAGAAAGCGGGAGAGACGACTATCAAGTCGATGTCGCTTTCCGGCTTGGTTTCACCCGTAGCCCTGGAGCCGAAGAGGTAAGCGTCCCTGGTCGGAACGCCGAGGCGTTTGAGGGCGGCCAGATAAGCGTTGACTGCT
Organism: Bacillota bacterium; assembly: GCA_040755005.1. Classification (GTDB taxonomy): domain Bacteria; phylum Bacillota; class Sulfobacillia; order JBFMBV01; family JBFMBV01; genus JBFMBV01. The sequence continues at coordinate 1,774 of JBFMBV010000033.1, read as the reverse complement.
CTCAGGTGAGCTGTTCCTTCAGGCACGCCACTACCTCCCGCGTTTCAACTATGTAGCTTCGAACAACATCCGCCGGGTAACTCTCAAGAGCCTTGCTCAGTTCTTGTGGGTATCTGGTTGAAACACCAGCAGCGCCGAGCCGGCCAAAGAACTTCACCTGAGCCGAGGTTAACTCGGGCTCGGCCAACGCGGCCAACTGCATGAGGTTGTGCGTCCTTGGGGGCGCCTGCGCGGTGCGCCGTACGACGAGCCCCTTGAGGGCTTTCTCAACAGCCAGGTGGCACATGAAGACTGCGTAGATGTACCGACCCGAGTCAAACATGGCCTCGGCTGCCCCGAGATCGTATTCGGACTGGCAGACGCCTGACGCGCGGCCCTGTCCTTGCGACCATTATATCACCCGCAATGCGTGCTCGGGTGTCCACCGTGTGTCTAACGGACGGCGGCTGAGCGTCGGCGTGACACGGGCTAAGAGGGATGCACTATCTCGGTGCCTGGACGAGACCAAGTGAGCGGCTGGTTAGCCAGCCTGGGTTTCCCGGCTTCTCTGCTGTGCGGTCTGAGGTGATGGTTAAGCCTCGGGAGACTGCGTTACCGTCGGGCTTCCCAGAAACCGGCCGCAGAATCCTCCTGAGAGGAATTCTGGGGCACGGAGCGAATTCCGTTATTGCTGCTGCTCCTTCTGCTTAGCACCAAGGTTGTCGGCGCACGCCGATAGGCGTCGCAGGCGCACGTGCTGGGAATCGAGATGGAGTTCTCTGTCACCGTGCGAGCCCTCCCCGCCGGGACCGTGCAAGTATCCGACTCCTTGGCGAGCACTCCTTCTCAGCGGCTGCTGGATCGCCTCTGTCATACAGGCGGGTGGATTATCGTACGGTGGAGGTACACGGATCCTCGACTCGGTGCGACAGCCTGCGGACGAGTGCTTCTACTGTCGCGCCTCGGCAGGAGGTCATTCTCGGCGGACGATGTCCTGCAGGCGCTCTCAGCCGCCACCGGGCGGGATCGGAACTCGCGGTCGTGCGCTTGCCGTTGTTACGTGCACGCGAGTTCATTGCGATTCTACGAGTATCGAGGGACTACCGAGAGTGCGTCGACAAGCGTTTCTCTCGCCGCAAGGGTGGAGCGTAATGGCCTTCAACGAACGTGAACTCAAACGCATCGATCGAACGGTTGGCGGCCTGTGCCGCCGCCGCTCGCGACCCGAACACGCGGACGAACTTCGAGTGGTATACGAGGTCGACGGCCATGCTGTATGCATCTACGAGGAGCGGCCGCCCTGGGACGACTTGCCGGGTGAGTGGATGCGTCTTGGGGTCGCGAGGTTCCGTTACTTCCGACAACGGGACCAGTGGCAGCTGTATTGGATGCGCCGCGATCTCAAGTGGCACCTGTTCGATGAAGTCGCCCCGACACACAATCTCGCTCGACTTGTTAAAGTAGTCGACGAGAACTGGTACGGCTGCTTCTTCGGTTAGGCGCGTAGCTTCTGCGCCAGGCGTCATGCCGATGGGGCGGAATCGAGAACCGACGCGATGTACGGGTGTGCGAAGCGCCAACGGCTGATACATACTGCTGAGCTGACCAGTGCATACCGTCATCGGTGGCACGAAGTGAGAGGGCGGGCCCAAAGGCCCCGCCCTCTCACGCTGTACGCCCGGCATGGGCGTCGTTTTGGGGGTGAAAGTCCCCTGTAGGAGTGGGCAGCGACAACTGCTAGCCAAAGGCAACGGTGTCAGCGGCGACGCTGAATCGGAAGGAAGCCGGAGGCAAA
>JBFMBV010000032.1:0-22528 GCA_040755005.1 Bacillota bacterium | reverse complement strand
GGCGAGGTGTTCACCAGAAGCGGCCTGTCCCTCGCCGTCCTGTTCCTGTGCGGCTTATTGGCGCTGTTCCTCTACTTCGGCGTGCTCAGCATCCTCAGCGACCTCCTGGAAGACCGGGCGAACATCGAGGGCGTCATGCTCGGCCTAGTCATCGCCATCCCCGTCTTCGCCATGGCCCTGTCATCCTTTCTATCCGGCCGCTGGCTGTCCCAGCAGCCGGCCAACGTGCTGAGGCTGGCCGTCGTGGCCGGGCTCACCCTGGCCGCCACAGGTCTGTTCGCCAGCGGGTTCATGCGCAACCCTCTCTGGCTGGTCGGGACCATCGCCGGGATGGGCGTCGGCAATGGGATCGTCTTGCCGGCCCTGAACAGCCTCGTGACCAGTACCGCCGGCCGGGGCGGGCGGGGGTTGGTCACTTCCCTGTACGGCACCGCCCGGCACATCGGGGCAGCTTCGGGTCCCCCCGCCCTTGCGGCCGCCATCGGCCTCGGACGGCAACCAGTCTTCTGGACCTTGGCGGCGGTGGTCCTGGGTGTGGCTGTAGCCGCCTTCTACCTCATTGAGACGGAGCAGCTCCTCGACGACCGCGCCGCAGAGCATCCCCAGCACTTCCACGCGCACTAGCGGCCGGGGCCGGCCGGTGCGTCACCGATCTTCGCCCTCGGTGATGACCCGGTGCCGTCCGGCCACATGTTTCCGTCCCATGTCCCGCATCAGCTTACGGTCGGGCCATGTGTACAGGGCAACACCCAGGTCATAGCCCTCAGGGTAAGCGTCTGCCGCCTTCACCAGGAGGCGCAACCGCTTGTGGTTCACCTTCACCCGCCGTCCCCGCGCGAACACTACCAGCTCACCCCTGGCGTCGGCCAACTCCGCCACCACGCCGCGGTGTCCGGTGGTCAGTATCCGGACCACGTCCCCGACCTGCCACGGCAGCCCTGCCTCGGGCGCGGCCTGGGCCGGGTCAGGTGGGTGGGCGGGGAGGGCGCAGGCTGCCGGCTCCTCGGGCGCCTTGGCCGCGGGGATGGGTGCCGGAGGATGCGGCCCCTCCCTCAGATGGCGGCGGGCCGCCTCCAGCACGTCCTGGCCCACTCCCAGCCTCTCCGCGATGCATAGGGCATGGCTGCTGCCCGCCTCCCCGACGATCATGCTGAACAACGGCTGCAGGGTGTCTCGGTCAAACTCCATGCAGCCGTTGATGAAGCCGGCGTGGACGTCGGCCAGGCGCTTGAGGTCGCTGTAGTGGGTCGTGGCCAGTGTCAGCGCGCCCGCCGCGTGGATCGCCTCTAGGCTCGCCGCGGCCAGGGCGGCCCCTTCCGCCGGGTCGGTGCCGGTGCCGACCTCATCCAGGAGCACGAGGCAATCGCCGTTTACCCGCCTGAGGATGTCGGCGATCCGGCCCATGTGCGACGAGAAGGTGCTGAGGGACTGCGCGATGCTCTGGTGGTCGCCGATATCGGCCAGCACCTCGGTGAAGACCGCTAGTTCCGTGCCTTCCCCGGCCGGGACATGGAGCCCCGCCTGGGCCATCAGCGTCAGCAGCCCGACGGTCTTCAGGGCTACCGTCTTGCCGCCCGTGTTGGGCCCGGTTATCACCAGGGTGCGGTAGCGCCGTCCGAGGGCGAGGTTCAGGGGGACGGGAGACCGTAGCAACGGGTGCCTGCCCTGCACGATCTGGATGGCGCCATCGGGGCGCATGGCGACGGCCCTGGCCTCCATGGCCAGGCTAAGCTTGCCCTTGGCCAGGGCGAAGTCGTATTGGGCCAGGATCTCCAGGTTCGCCAGCATGGCCCCGGCATCAGCGGCCACGAGGCCTGACAGGATTAGCAGCACCTGGTACTCCTCAGCCTCTTCCTCCGCCCTCAAGGCCTGCAGCTCATTGGACAGCCTCCGGACAGCCGCCGGCTCGACGAACACCGTCATGCCGCTGCCGGAAGCGCCTATGACCAGCCCGTCCACCCGGTGGCGGTGGCTGGCCTTGACCGGCAACACATGCCGTCCGTCCTTCAGGCTGATGTAGCTCTCCTGCAGGACATCTCGGTACTGGCTGGAGCTGAGGTAGGCCTGGAGTTTCGATTGGATGCGGTCCTCGACCACCCTCAGCTCCCGGCGCACCTTGGCCAGCCGGTCGTTGGCGGTGTCCGCCACCCGCCCGCCGTCAATGCCGGCGTACACCCGCTCTTCGATGGCCTGCAGTTCCACGATGGCCTCGGCGTAGCGGCTCAGGCACGGCGCCACATGGCGCTTGCCACCCATGTAGCGCTTGAGGGTGCGGCTCCCTCGCAGGCAGTCAACCACCTTGAGCAGGTCTCCAGGGGCCAGCACCGCGCCCCTGTCAGCGCGGCGCACTAGTTCGCGAACGTCCGCGAGCCCATGCAGGGGCACGCCGGCGCCCCCGGCCATGAGTGCCCGGGCCTCGCTCGTTTCCCTCAGCGACGCCTCCACCGCAGCCACTTGCGTCATGGGCAGCAGCCCCTCGACGAGCTCCCGGCCGAGGCTGCTCTGGGTGTAGCCAGCCAGCATGGCCTTGATCTTATCGAATTCCAGCATCTCCAACGCGTCTATGTCCAACGGGAATCCCCTTCCTTGTGTCCAAGACATGGGGCGGCCGCAGGCGGGAACCAGACCCGCCTGCGGCCGCCGGGATAAGCGAAGCCGTGGCACATGCCACGGCTACCTATCCAGGTGAACCGGTGTCGTGTGTCCCCCAGTCATGCTGCGCGAAGCCAGAGGCAGCCTACGGCCTGCCTGATTCCTTGAGCTTCGCGCCTATGCGGTTAGGGAGTCGCAGACACCTCAGACACACAAACCCCTCCAAGCTTCCAACGCTCTCATCTTAACGATGGCAGGCCCCGGTTGTCAAGGTGAGGGCAACACTAGCCTCAGCACCAGCATCTTGCCCTGCCAGGCCGAGTCCTTGACGCTGGCAGGTCACGAAATTGCTTCGTGGCGGCTACGCCCGCGGGGCTGTTCCCGTCGGCAGTCCGAGCACTTGACAGCCAGGGCAGATGAAGGTGGCCGTCCCGCCTGTGCGGATCTTCTCGATCACGCTCCCGCACCGCGGGCAGAGCTTGCCCGCCCGATAGCCTATGGTCGTGAGCCGGTCGGGCGTGGCGATGTTGCCCCCACGGCCGTAGAAGTCCCGTTCCCAGCCGCCGAGGGAAGTGGCGTTCCTCAGGACCCGGCGCATCGCCTCATAGAGCAGGGCGATCCGCTCAGGCGTCAAGTCGCAGGCCTTGGTGGCAGGATGCACCTGGCCCGCCCACAAGATGTCATGCATATACGCGTTGCCGATCCCGGAGATTCGCCGCTGGTCCATCAACACCTGCTTGATGGCCCTGCCCCCCGCTTCCCTCAGCATCGCTCCAAACCAGTCCAGCGTGACCACAGGATCCAGGGCCAATGGGGCGATGTCTTTGACCTGGGGGTGGCGGCTGAGCAAGTGCCTGGGGACCAGATGGATGTAGCCAAACCACCAGAACCGCACCGTGAACCCATCGCCCCTGTGGCTGGTCAGGCTGAACTGGTACTTGGCCGGGCGTTCAGACTCCGCCCCGAAATGACGCACGTCAGCGCCCATGCCGAGGTTCAGCAAGAGGTGGGAGCCGTCAGCGAGGTCCAGGGCGATCCACTTGCCGATCGAGCGCACGCCCTCAATCGCCTGGCCCATGAGCCCCGCCGTGAGGGCACCGGAGGCTACGTTCAGGCACTTGGGCTGCGGGGCCTCCACCTTGGCAATCGTCGCACCCGCCATTACGCCGTGCATCTGGCTTACCAGGATGGTGAGTTCGGGCAGCTCGGCCACGGTTATCCCCCCACGGCCGTCTTCGCCGCCCGCCCTGTCGGCTCCTGTGCGGAGCGGTGCCCCGGTGCAGGGATATCCCCCTTCACGTCGAATGTCGCTGCTTCAACTGCCCCGAGGGGGCGGCGCCAGGGTCCTGAGGAGGCAGCCTGATGAGCAGTGAACGCACCTATGAGGAAATCAACGCACGCATCAAGGCGGGGAAGGTCGTGGTCCTGACCGCCGAGGAGGCCATCGAGCGGGTAAGGGACCAGGGTCTGACCCGCACCGCGGCGGAAGTGGACGTAGTCACCACCGGGACTTTCGGGCCGATGTGCTCGTCGGGGGTGTTCCTCAACTTTGGGCATCCCAAGCCCAGGATGAAGATGCAGAAAGTGTGGCTGAACGACGTGCTGGCTTACGCGGGCCTGGCGGCGGTCGACGCCTACCTCGGCGCCACCGAGCTTCCCGAGAACGATCCCCTCAACAGCAGGTACCCCGGGGAGTTCCGCTACGGCGGCGCCCACGTCATCGCCGAGCTGGCAGCGGGACGGCCGGTGCGGCTGAGGGCGACGGCCTACGGCACTGACTGCTACCCCCGGCGCGAGCTGGAAACGGCCATCACCTTGGGCGATATCAACGAGGCTATCCTCTTCAACCCGAGGAACTGCTACCAGAACTACAACTGCGCCGTCAACGTGAGTGACCGTACGCTCCACACCTACATGGGGACGCTCAAACCTAGGCTGGGCAATGCCAACTACTGCAGCGCCGGCCAGCTCAGCCCCCTGCTGAAGGACCCTCAGTTCAGGACCATCGGTGTCGGCACCCGCATCTTCCTGGGAGGGGGTATCGGCTACGTGGCCTGGCACGGAACCCAGCACTTCCCCGGCACCCTCACCGCTGCGGGCGGGCGGCCGCTGTGCGGGGCCGGGGGCACCCTGGCCGCACTAGGCGACCTCAAGGGCATGGACGCCCGCTGGCTGGCGGGCGCCAGTTTTCGGGGATATGGTACCTCTCTGGTCGTAGGGCTAGGGATTCCCATCCCCATCCTCAGCGAAGCGGTGCTGACCGATGCCGCTAAGCCCGACGAGGAGCTGTTCGCCCCAGTGGTGGACTACAGCGAGGCCTACCCCAATGCCGTCCCCGGCAACCTGGGGACCGTAAGCTACGCCCAACTCAAGACAGGGGCAGTCACCATCCTGGACAGGCAGGTACCCGCCGCCCCGCTGAGCAGTTACGCCAAGGCCCGGGAGATCGCCCACACCCTCAAGGACTGGATCCAGCGGGGCGAGTTCCTCCTGGGCCAGCCGGCCCAGTTGCTGCCGGGCCCCGGGGCCGGCTTGCGGGGACAGACCCTGACCGTAAAAGGATAGGGGGTAGATGGACAGCATGCCACCGGAGAAGATCGTACTGCGGTTCGGGCCCGAAACAGCAGACCAGCCCATCGTCTACCGCCTGGTCAAGGACTACGGCCTCCTGGTCAACATCGTACGCGCCTCCATCAATCCCCACCGGGAAGGCAGCATGGCGCTGGAGCTGACCGGAGAGCGGTACGCCGAGGGGGTGGATTTCCTCCGCGCCCAGGGCGTTTCGGTCTCACCCCTGGCGTCGGAGCTTACCTGGGAGAAGGAGAAGTGCACCCACTGCGGCGCGTGCACCGTCCATTGCCCGACCAACGCTCTGGCCATGGACCGGCCGGCCATGACCGTCCGGTTCAGCGGCGCCGACTGCCTGGTCTGCCTGATGTGCATCGACGTCTGCCCGGTCCGGGCAATGGCGACGGGAATCTGACGGTCTATGCACGTACCCCGCACCTACCGTGCCCTGCACTCCTGGACCGACCTCACCCGCTTCCGCCTAGTAATGGACGAAACGGACCTGGACATCGCTGTCACCCCGGGGGCTTACGGCCGCTACTTGCACCAGGCTGCGCTGGAGGCCGTCCGGGAGGCGCGTGGGGCCCTGCAGGACTACATCGGGCGTGACCCCGCCTTCCTGACGGCGCTCACACCCCATCGCCTGCTGCCGGAAGCCCCCCCGCTCGCGCACGCTATGGCGGAAGCCGCAGACCTGGCGGGCGTCGGGCCGATGGCGGCGGTGGCTGGCGCTGTGGCTGAACGGGTAGGGGTCAGGTTGTCCGCCCTGGCCGCCGACGTCCTCGTCGAGAATGGCGGGGACATCTGGCTGAAGTGCGGCAAGACGCGGCGGGTGGGCGTGTATGCGGGCGCCTCACCGTTCTCGTTGCGCCTGGCCATAGAGCTCAATGAAGCGCAGACCCCGCTGGGGGTATGCACTTCATCGGGTACGGTCGGGCACAGCCTTAGCTTCGGCTGTGCCGATGCCGTGGTCATCCTCTCACCAGCCGCCGCCCTCGCCGATGCCGTCGCCACGGCGGCCGCCAACCTAGTGCAGGGGCCTGAGGACCTCGCGAGGGCGGTGGAGTTCGCCTTGGCGGTCCCCGGAGTGACAGGCGCCCTGGCCATCCTCGGGGACAAACTTGCCGTCCTCGGCCAAGTCGTGCTCGCGCCTCTCGACTAAGCCGGTCTCCGTCTTTCGGCCAACGCACTGGATTCCCTGCCGCCGCGCCTTGGGCATGCCGACACTGAAGCAGGCCCCGTGAGCTTTCGTCACCGGGCCTGCGGCTGCGCGCCTAGCAGGAATCGAACCTGCGCACCCGGCTCCGGAGGCCGGTGCTCTATCCCCTGAGCTATAGGCGCTCATTGCACGTTCAATTATATACTATCGCCCGAAGCGATGCAAACGCGCTGCGCGTGCGCGTGCCTGTGCGCTAAGCAGCAGGCACAGCGAGCTGAGTTCAAGGCCTCCACAACGGCAAGCCTGTGGTCTCATCCCAGGCCCGCTCGAGCTCGACTCCAGTCAACTCCTGCACAAACAGCTCGCAGGCGAAGATGCCGTTACCGGACAGCAAGTGGCCGCCGAAGGCCGCGCCGGTCGCATCGGCGAGGATAATGTGGCCGTGGACCGCAGGCTTGCCGTCCCGTTGCGAGATGTTGCCGCCGCACCAGACGATCTCCATGTGTTCCGCACAAGTGATGGTCTCGTACTCACGGCGGTCCTGATGATAGTAGCCGATGGCAGCCTTAGTCAAGGCGCCGATGCACTGGAATGTACCGGCTGCGATACCATTTTCGCGTGCGACTGCCTCGACGGCGGCGAGCAGGTCGTCGCCGTGACCCAGTCTGCCGATGAAGCAGCGGCCTGGCGTGGCGGGCCGAGTGGCCATGTCGGATCACGCTCCTCTCAGCGGGGGCCCGTCCGCACACGGCCGCCCACAGGCCTAAGGCCTGTGGGCTATCCTCTTCCATACGGCCCGGCAGTTTCCCTGCCAGGGATCACGCGTGGCTGGCGGCAAGTAGGCCCTCGATGCGCTCCATTTCGCTGAGGACCCGGTCCCCGCTTACGGCCCGGCATGCGCCCTCCACCAGAGCGGTCTCCACCTTGCCTGCGGCATGGGGGTTGCCCTTGAGGTGCGGCGCGTCCAGCAACCCCAGCCGGATGGCCTTGGCCAGGGTGGCGGGGTCGATGAACGGGTCAGGATGACCCTCGCCCAGATCGTGCACCGTCGCCAACAGCACCGCTGCTTCGCCCACCAGTTCGCGGCGGCGTTCCTGCACCCGCTGGTCGAGGCTGGCGTCAGGGCTGTCGTGCCAGAGGTTATTGAGCACGCCCCGGGCCAGCTTGCAGCTGGCGATGACATCGGCGGCAGTAGCGGCATGATCGGCCTCGCAGTAGCCCACCACATGGACGATGTCGGGCCTGAGGGCGATGGCCTGGGCCACAGCTGAGGCCAGGTGCCCCCGGGCCAGATCCGGGTCGGCGGGGAAACTGGACAGGCCGGCGCGAACCTGCCGGTAGACCCTGAACCCCTCGTCTGCGAGTCCCCCGATGAGATCGAGTTTGGCCAGCATCTTGGCCAAGTCCATGCGGGGGCTGGTGCCGGGGGGGGTGTTGAACATGAACTGGGCGATGTAGTCCCTCACGCCTGCGGCCTTGGCGTTGTACGCCGCCAGATAGGCGGCAGCCACAGCCACCGTGTCAGGCGCATCCCTGAGGCTCCAGTGATGCGCTTCGTTGACCTCCACCGGGATCCCCTGCGCCGCATGCCAGGCCATGGCCAGCTGGGCCTCGCCGATGGACTCCTCCACCCCCCGCCGGCCCCGGCTGTCCAGGAGATTGTACCAACAGAGCGGGATGGCGGCCCAAGCGTTGTCGATGGTGTCGCTGAGCACCTCGGCGAACCTCACCACATCCTGCGTCCCGCTATAGCAGCGCAGGAGGGGATGGTTGCCGCGGGCGGAGGCGGCCTTCAGGCGCCGCAGGTCGCCGGCGGTGCGGAGCGGGACCCCGCCTGCCCCGTCCTGGGCCGGGTCCATCTGGTCCTGCCTGAAGAAACAAGCTTGGGCGTTCTGATCGGGGCCAATGGAGATGACATCGAGCACCCCGGCCTCGGCGATCGCGGCTATCCCCGCGACGGTCTCTTCCAGGGAAGGCACGCCGAAGTGGTGCCTGAGGAGCGGTCGGGGCGCGGCCGCCGCCAATCTAGGCAGCAGCTTGCCCGGGGGGATCTGGCGCTGTTGGGCCACTGCCTCGCCGGACAGGTAAGCCAGGACCTCCGCCTCGGCCACGTCGCCACCGAAGACCCGCTCGAACAGACCAGTGGACTCGGCGACCCTCGCCACAGGCGGTGTGCCCCCGAAGGCCAGCCGCTGCCCCTCACTCAACCCGGCTTGCCTGAGCCGCTCAGCGAACTCGCCCAGGATGCGCCCGGCGGCTTCCGGCGACAGCCGGTAGCTGATCCCGGCGATCTCCGGGCGCAGCCGGGCGATCTCGGCCACGGCCCGGTCGACAGGCACCGCCGGGCCCAGGAACTTGACGTCATAGCCGGCCGTTGCAGCCAGGCGGAGGAAACCATGGAGGCCGGCCACGTGCACGCAGTCGCCCAGGGCCAAGCCCAGGACTAGCTTCCGCACGCCGCCACCTCCTCCGCCCCCGCGTTCACCAGCCTGGCGATGGCCTCCCTGTCCAGGCCAGCCAGGCCGAGGGTCTCCACGGTCCGCCCCTCCGCCCAGTAGTCGCGGCCATGCAGGGCGCAGGCCAGGTCCACCATGGACTTGATGGTTGGACAGGGGACGTTCAGCATGTCGCCGAGGCTGGCCATGGGCACTAGGCTCGTGGGGACGTCCTCCCAGATGTACCGATTGTCCATGTCGGGCGGCGCCTTGATGCCCCGGTAGGCGTCATTGGCCTGCAGGGCTGAGTACAGGCAGCCGGCCGGCACCCCGTAGGCGGCCCGCAGCCAGTCACTGGCGGAGATAGCCGTGATGCCCAGGGCCCTGGCCACCGCCAGGCGCTCCCTGTCCATGGCTTCCAGCACCCGCACCACCGAAGGCGTCGCCCCTTCGCGGTAGTACTCGAAGTCTCCGGCGGTCGCCTCGATCCGGCCCGTATTGAGGATGGTCAGGCCTGGGTGGAGGATGGCGCCCATGTTGTCGAGGCTGGTCTTCAGCACGTTGACGGCTGGGACGAACTGGGGAAAGGCAGGCCTCAGCTTCCTCAGGACGTCAGCGGTGTGTATGGCCGGCAAGGCCGCCACCGGCACGCTCCGTTTCACGCTGAAGACCCTTGACACCCCAGGGCCGACGGTGCGGCTGGCATAGATGAAGGTCTGGGCCTCGGCGACCCGCACCGACTCCCCATACCCCATGCCCGTAAGGGTGGCGCGGAACTCCAGCGCGCCTCCGGTGCGGCCCGGGTTGAGCACCACGATCTGATGCGGCCTCAGGTGCGGCGCCGCCTGGACGGCCAACGTCCGGTGGGCGTTGGCAGGCACGGCCACCATCACCACATCGGCGCCATCCAGGGCCTCGTCAAGGTCTGTAGTCACCACCCTGGGACGGCCCAGGCCTGTGTAGGCGCCCTGCAGTCGGATGAAGCCGTTGGCGCGGATCGGCTCCAGTCTTGCTGCGCTACGGCTGTACAGGTTGACCGGGTAGCCGCGCATGGACAGGTACGCTGCCATGGCTTGCCCGCCGTGACCTGCCCCGATGACGGCGAAACGCTGCTTGCGGTTCAAACGGCGCTTCACGCTGGTGCCCTCCTTTCTAGGGCTAGCTGGGCAATGGCATTGATCAGGTCCCGGTAGCACACTCCCGCCGCTTCCGCGATGCGGGGAAGATCGCTGTAGCCCACTTCCAGTCCGGGGAGGGTGTTGACTTCCAACAGGTTGGGCCTGCCCCCGGCGTCGAGCCGGATGTCGACCCTCGCGTAGTCGCGGCATCCCAGGGCCGTGAAGGCCCCTTCCGCCAGCCTGGCCAGCTCCCGGGACAGGGACGGGGCGCAGTCGGCCGGACAGACCGGCCGGGCCTCGTCCCGGGCCTTCACCCCGACGGTGTAGAAGCCAGTCGAGTGTCCAGTGGCGAAGACCAGTTCCTCGGCCGGCAGGGCCCGCGGGGGGCTGTTCCCCAGCACGGCCACGGTGAACTCGCGCCCGGTGAGGAAAGACTCGATCAACGCGGGTTCCCGGAACTCGGCATGGATCCTGGCCACAGCCACCTGTGCCCCCGCGCGGTCCGCCACCACACTGCCCGCGTGAATGCCTAGGCTCGACCCCTCCGCGACCGGCTTGACCAAAGCGGGCAACGGCAGCTCGCCGCTGAGGGGCGCCCCCGGGGGCACCACCGCCCAGTCGGCGGTGGGCAGCCCGGCTGCCCGGAACACGGCTTTGGCGGTCGCCTTCTGGAGGGCAAGGCTGTGGGCGAACATGCCCGATCCGGTGAAGGCGACGCCCGCGAGCTCCAGGAGGGCGGCGATGTGGGCCTGATAGGCCCTGCTGCCCGCCCCTGTTGCCAGGTTGAAGACCAGATCAGGCCGGCCAGCCCGGGTCAAGTCCTGGTACAGGTCGGGTGAGAACGCCAGGGTGATGACGTCGTGCCCCAGGTCGCCCAGGGCCTGACTGACTGAGGCGACCGTCCGGCGGCGCTGGGTGGCGCCGTGGGGGTCGCAGGCGTCGTCCCAGCCGGTGTAGGAGTCGTGCAGGATGATCACACGCATGGTGTTCCCTCTCTGTGCGATGGAAATCGAAAAGCAGCCCCAGAGGCGGGCTGCTAATGCTAGACTTATAGCATTCGCACCCTTCCGCCTCTCCTTCCCACGCTTACGAGGTTAGCTGACGGGCTCGGGTCGAAAGGATCTGACCCTACTCGCGCGACGCGAGACTCGCCCCAAGTGATTGGGTCCCCCGCTCCCTCAAGGACTTGAGGGATTGAGCGTTCAAGCGGAAGCATTCTTATGCAGTTGTCTGAACCTGGCAGGACACGTAGGTGATTTACAGCGTTCCTGTTGATTGTACCAGATTAAGTCCGGATTACCAACCGGCTTCAGCCGGGCTCAGGCGCGCTCTCGGCCGGTTGGGGCCTGTCTGCGCTGAATTGCTTGTGTAGAGGCGGTTTCTCGCCTCTCCGTCCTGACCTGTAGCGTAACTCCAGTAGAGTCTATGCTCACCGGGCCGGAAGTTGCTGCGGGGTGTACAGGTGGTGCTCGCTGCCGAGCACGGTGGGGTCAAGGGCGCCCTCCAACCAGGCCGGGCCGTATCTGGCCGCGTATCCGATCCAACTGAACACCCGCTCCTGGGGCCGGCCCAGCGGGTAAACATTGGCCGCCAGCTTTTCGACGCGGCCGAGCAGGATACGATGGCGCTGCTCGAAGTGCCACCTGCTCTTGTCCTCGAGCCAGCCAGCCTGGTCAAGCACCCGGGTCAGGTGGCCGCGGATGAGCTGATCCAGGGCCGGATCCCCTACCAAACGCCCAGCCAAAGCCCCATAGGCTGCGGCCAGGTCCGCCCGCAGTTGGACAAAGGCCCCAACCTGATCCGTGAAACCCGCACGGTTCATGAGTTCCTGCTTGAGCCCTTCGCCGCCGCGCAGCAGGCTCGTCAGGGTGGCGCCCAGATCCGCGAACTGCCCTGCCAGATGGGGCTCCAGCACCGTGAGCCGCGGCCGCGGCCAGACCACGGGGGCCTCCAGGCCGAAGTGACGGTAGACAGGCCCCAGTTGGGCCTGGTACCCCTGCTCGCCCGGGCCGCTCACCGTGCTGAGGGTCGGGAACACGCTGTCCTGGCAGATCGGGCGCAGCAGGACGCCGGGACTAAACAGGCAGGGGTCTGACTCCAAGCGCTTCCTCAGTTCGGCAGCGGGCCAAGCTGCTTGCCCGAGCTCAAACCCCCGCTCTCCGAAGGCCACGGGGAGGCGGCGCCCGTCCATGTAGGTGAAGAAGTTCGCGGCGTCCGCCGCCTTCTCCACCTGCGGGGGATAACCCAAGGCCGCCACCGCCTCAGTGCCATCTCGCACCGCCCTGGCCACCGCCGCAGGCTCGTCCAGGCAACGGCACAGCACAGGCCGCTGCAGGCCTCGCAGGGCAGGATCCATGGAGTCCACCACTACTAGGCCATGCCGACCGAACAGCCTGAGCAGCATGCGGGCGAACCACTCGCCCAGGTCCTTGGAGGCCCCCGCCTCGGCCCGGGCCTGGGCCAGCAGCGTTGGGGTGAACTCGCTCGGCGGCAGGGCCTGCTCAAGTTCACGGAAGCAGGCATCGGCGCCGCTCAGGCCCAAGGCCCCCACGCTGCCGCCCGAACCCGCCAGGGGCAGAGTGACCTTGGTCGCTTCCGCCAGGCCGGGGACATGGATGTGGTCCACCTCGGCGATGTCATGGTCTTCGCTGGCCACCCAGAACACTGGCACCACCCGGCACCCGGCCAGCGCCTCCGCCCGGCGGGCAAGGAGGATGGCAGCCAGCGCCTTGTACACGGTGTAAAGCGGTCCCGTCAGCAGGCCTGGCTGCTGGCCGGCGAGCACTGCCAAGGTGCCCGGCCGGGCCAGGTCGGCCGCGGCTTGCTGCGCTGCCTCAGGGGCCCCCAGCCCTAGCTGGTACCGGACAAGGAGGGCCGACAGGGCGGCGCGCGGGTACTCCCTGCCCCGCAGCCAATCGCGGCGCGCCAGCAGGCCCTGATCATCGGGGGAGAAGCTGAAGCATGCGCGGACGCGGGGGTCGCCTCTTACGTAAGCGGCGGCCAGGTTCTCCTCAGACGGAAGCGCGGCGGGACGCAGACTCACAGCACACGGATCCTCCCCTCGCCTGGCCCGGTGAGGCGGCCGATTACCGCACCGGCCAGGCAGCCCGCCTGCTTGAGGGCCATGGCCGCCGCCTCAGCCTCCGCTGCAGGTACAGCCGCCAGCAGGCCGCCCGAGGTGTTGGCATCGCACAGCAACAGCCTATCGGCTTCGCTGAACGTGTCGGCATAAGTCACCCACCGCTCAAGATAACGGGCGTTGGCCCTGCTGCCTCCCGGGAAGGCCTGGGCCCCAGCCAGCCGGCGGGCGGCAGGGATGACCGGCACCGCCGCTGCGTAGACCTCTGCGGTCACACCGCTGGCACAGGTAAGCTCACACAGATGGCCCAGCAGGCCGAAACCAGTCACGTCGGTGCACGCATGTACGCTGAACCCGCTCAAGGTCTCGGCAGCGCTACGGTTGAGCGCTGCCATCACCGCGGTTACCTCCGCGATCTCCCCAGGCGAGACCAAATCGCGCTTGATGCCTGTGGTGACTACACCGGAGCCGATGGGCTTGGTGAGCAGGAGGGCGTCGCCGGGCTGTCCCCCCGCGTTGGTCCACACCCGGTCAGGGTGTACGATTCCGGTCACAGCCAAGCCGTACTTGGGTTCGGGGTCATCGACGGAGTGGCCGCCGATGAGTACGGCGCCGCTCTCAGTGATTTTCTCCAGGCCTCCTTGGAGGATGGCAGCCAAGATCCCGCCGGGAAGCTTGCTGATGGGGAACCCGACCAGATTGAGGGCAGTCAGGGGCTTGCCGCCCATGGCATACACATCGGACAGGGCATTGGCGGCGGCGATGCGGCCGAAATCCACGGCATCGTCCACCACCGGGGTGAAGAAGTCGACTGTCTGCACCAGGGCGATATCGGGGGTGAGCGCGTACACCCCTGCATCATCCGAGGTGGCAATACCCACCAGGACAGCGGGGTTGAGCCCTGCAACGGGTAAGTGACGCAGTACCTGCGCCAGGTCCTCAGGACCGATTTTGCACCCTCAGCCCGCTTTGCTCGTGAGTCCGGTGAGCCTGACCCGCTCAGTCATGGGCGGTCCCTCCCTTCCGTGGCAGCGTAGAGCGCCCCGGTCAGGGCCGCCTCTTCAGCGGTCAGGACCGTGCGTAGGTCGAGCAACACCTTGTCAGCGGCTATCCGCCCCACCACCGGGGGCGAACCCATCCGCAACCGGGCAGCCAGTTCGCCGGCGGTCAGGCCCTCGGCCCTGCATGCCAACAGGTAGGTGGGCAGCTCTTGGCCGGGCAGGGTACCCCCGCCGCTCTCCGAGACCCCCGGCACGATCTCCCACTGCAGTCTGGCTCCGCTTAGGCCCGCGGCGAACCGCCGGGCCCGCTCCCGTATGTCCTCCGGCCTCGCAGCGAGCATCCGCAGGACAGGGACCTCGCGCACCGCCTTGGCCGGGTCGAGGTACAGCCGGAGGGTGGCCTCCAGCGCCGCCAGGCTGAGCTTGTCCAGGCGGAACGCCCGGTGGAGCGGGTGGGCCCGCATGGCCTCGACCAGGGGGCGCCTGCCGAGGATGATGCCGGCCTGCGGGCCGCCGAGCAGCTTGTCGCCGCTGAAGGTCACCACGTCGCAGCCGGCACGGAGCTGTGCCTGGGGCGTGGGGTCCGGCGACGGTATCTGCAGCAGGGCCAGGTCAAGCAGGGTCCCGCTGCCCAAATCCGAGAGGAGCGGCAGTCCCCGGTCCTTCCCCAACCTGGCGAGGTCACCCTCGCTGACCGAAGCGGTGAAGCCCACCAGACGATAGTTGCTGGTATGGACCTTCAGCAATAGGGCTGTGTCCGGCGTGATGGCCCGCGCGTAGTCCGACAGGTGGGTGCGGTTGGTAGTACCCACCTCGACGAGCCGGGCCCCGCTCTCGCGCATCACATCAGGGACCCGGAAGGATCCGCCGATCTCCACCAGTTCGCCCCTGGAGACGAGCACCTCTCGCCCTGCGGCCAGCGCGCGCAGGGCCAGGAGGACCGCGCCCGCGTTGTTGTTCACCACGAGGGCACCCTCGGCCCCGGTCAGACGGCATAACAGGTCGGCCACATGGGCCTGCCGGGAGCCCCGTTCGCCCGCGTCCAGATCGTACTCCAGGTTGGTATAGGCGGCGGCGGCCCGGCCCACCGCCTCCGTGGCCGCGGCGGCGAGGACAGCCCTGCCTAGGTTCGTGTGGAGGACGATCCCGGTGGCGTTGATCACCGGCCTCAAGCTCAAGTCCCTGAGCCTCTGCAGCCGGTGGAGGGCGTCGGTCGCCACGGCCTGGGGGCTCAAGTCCAGGCGAGCCAGCTCAGCCTGGGAGATGGCGGCCTGAATGGACCCCCGCAAGGCCTCCACGGCCTCGGCAACGACCGCGGCCACCAGCGGGCCGTTGGCTTCGCCGTCCAAGCCCTGTAGGAGCGGCTCGCGGAGCACCGCCGTGACCGCAGGCAGCTGCCGCAGCCGGTCTGTGCGCCACACTTCCGTCATCGCCTGCAACCCACCTCCCGCCTGTGGGGCGGTCCTGCAAAAACCCCTCCGCCCGGAAGGAGAACCATACCCGTCCAACAAATACTAACCATCCGTGGGCACGCATACACTAGCCGAAGCGCTTGCGTGCAAAGGAGGAGAACGCGTGGCGGACAACCTGACTCTAAGCGTGATCAAGGCCGACGTGGGGGGCTATGTGGGGCACTCCAGCGTCCACCCCCGCCTGCTGGAACGGGCCACTCGGTTCCTGCGCGAGGGTGGGGCAAGCCTGCTGACCGACTTCCACGTCACCCACGTGGGTGACGACATCATCCTCATCATGACCCACACCGGCGGCATCGACGCGGAACCCATCCATGCCCTCGCCTGGGACACCTTCATAGCCTGCACCGAGGTGGCCCGCGAGCTCAAGCTCTACGGCGCCGGGCAGGATCTGTTGGCTGACGCCTTCTCTGGCAACATCAAAGGGATGGGGCCGGGCGTAGCCGAGATGGAACTGGTAGAACGCAAGAGCGAACCCGTCATCGTCTTCGCCGCCGACAAGACCGAACCGGGAGCCTGGAACCTGCCCCTGTACAAAATCTTCGCCGACCCCTTCAACACCATCGGCCTGGTCATTGACCCCAAGATGCACGCGGGCTTCGACTTCGAGGTTCATAACCTGATCGAGCACAAGCGGGTGGTCTTCAGGTTGCCCGAGGAACTATACGACCTCTTGGTGTTCATCGGGGCCCCCAGCCGGTACTGTATCAAGAGCGTGCACAGCCGTACGACCGGCGAGATCGCGGCGGTGTCCTCGACCCAGAGGTTGAACCTGATGGCCGGCCGCTATGTGGGCAAGGACGACCCCGTGCTGGTGGTGCGTTGCCAGAGCGGCCTGCCTGCGGTGGGCGAGGCCCTGGAGCCCTTCGCCAGGCCGCACCTGGTGGCGGGCTGGATGCGGGGATCCCATCATGGCCCGCTCATGCCTGTGGGCTTAGCCGATGCGGTGCCCACCAGGTTCGATGGCCCCCCGCGGGTCATCGGGCTTGGCTTCCAGCTGGCTGGCGGCAGGCTCATCGGGCCCCAGGACTTCTTCGCCGACCGGGCCTACGATGAGGCCAGGCGCCAGGCCAACCTTATCGCCGACTACCTGCGCGGTATGGGCCCCTTCGAGCCGCACCGGCTGCCGCTGGACGAGATGGAGTACACCACCCTGCCCGAGGTTCAGAAACGCCTAGCGGGGCGCTTCGAACCCATCTAGCCGGGCCAGGGCTTTCGGGAGGCGGGGTCGCTGACCCCGCCTCTCGCGCTCAGCCCTTGCGGATCAGATAGAGCACGGCCCCCAGTAACGCGAACAGGGCCACGCCCGCGGCCGGGCCGAGCCAGCGCCAGGCTGAGCCGCTGGGGGGCTGCGCAGGCGGCGTGTCTGCAGCCGGGGTCCCCTCCAGGGCCCCGCGGATGGCCTGGCGGATTACTGCCTGTTCGTACGCGGGCACGGCAAAGTGGACGATGCCTCCCTTGCGCACCACCACGGTGCTCGGGGTGACCCTCAGGCTGTAGGCCCTGATGATGGCCTGCGCGTTGTCCCAGACCGTCGGTAGCGTCACCTTCAGCGACTCCAGGACGCGTCTGCTCTCTGCCTGCCTATTGACGAGATCCACCGTGACAGCCGCCACTTCAGCGTCGCTGAACTCCCCCATGAGCTGCTGCAACTGCACCAGCTTGGGCAGGCAGGGGCCTCACGTGTGCTGCCAGAAGAACAGCACTACGACTTTGTCTTTGGCGACCGTGGCCAGATCGAACTGCTCCCCCGTGACCAGCGTCCCCTTGAGCGGAGGCGCCGGCTGTCCCGCCGACGGCACGGCCCAGGCGGGCCCGGCCAAGGCTGCCAGGACGATGGCGATACAGAAGGACGCCAACACACGTCTCATCGCAGAACCCCCCCCTAGATGGTCTCAAGGAGCCGGCCCAGCACCGCAGCCCGCTGAGGCAGGGACTCCACCAACACCCATTCATCGACGCTATGGGCGCCGTCGCCGACCGCCCCCAGACCGTCCAGGGTCGGTACGCCGAGGGCGGAAGTGAAGTTGCCGTCGCTGCCGCCCCCGCTGGAGCTTTCAGTCAGTTCCAGCCCCAGTTCCCGGCCGAGTTCCCTCGCCTGGTTGAACAGGGCCAGGTTGCCAGGGGTGCGTTCCATCGGCGGGCGGCCGATACCGCCCGTCACGCTGACCCTCGCCCCCTCCAGAAACGGGGTCAGCCCCCGGATGGCTGCAGCCACTTTCTCCCCTTCCGCAGCCGTCACGACCCGCACGTCCACCTTGGCTTCGGCGGAGGCAGCTACCACATTGGTGCGGGACCCACCCGACACGACGCCTACGTTCACCGTCGTCCCGCTGGCGAAACTGGTCAGGCGCTGCAACTTCAGCGTCTGCCAGGCGAGTTCCTCGATGGCGCTGATGCCCCGTTCCGGGTCGGCGCCGGCATGGGCCGCCCTGCCCTCGACCTTGACCGCGAACCCGCCCACCCCTTTGCGGCTGGTCTTCAGGGCCGACCCGGCGGCGGGCTCCAGCACCAGCACCGCCCGGCTGCGCCTGGCCTCATCCTCGATGGACTGGCGGGAACTACCGCTGCCGATCTCCTCGTCGGAGGTGACCAGGGCAACCACCCTGTCCTTGACCTTGCGGCCGTCCGCGGCCAGCGCCGCCAGGGCGAAGCACAGCTGGACGATGCCCGCCTTCATGTCCTGTGTCCCTGGGCCAAGGGCCCGCCCCCCCTCCACCCGGAAGGGGCGGCGCTGCACTTCGCCCACAGGCCAGACCGTATCCATATGGCAGAGGACCAGCACCTGACTGCCACTCGCCCCCGCGCCTGACTGTGCCCGGATATGGTCGCCGCGGTCGCTCCCGGGGAGCAGCCGCACGGCGGCCCCCACCCGTTCAAGCTCTGCCGCAATCCTGGCCCCAAGGCGGTCAACGGCGTCCTTGTCGGTGCTGGGCGACTCCAGCTCTACCAGTTCCTTCAGCAGCGCGAGCATGTCAGCGGTCCGGGCGGTCAACCAGCGGAGCAGCTGCAACAGGACTCCCCCCCCCCTCAACTATCAGCTATTCGGCCTATAGCTTTGCCATCCCTGCCCGAGTTCCTTCACAGAAACGGACAGGAGACTGCCGGGCGTACAACCCAGAGGCCCTGGCGCTCACACCGCCGGGGCCTCGTGCTCAAGCCGTCCAGGACGGCGTCACTTGACGCGGTGACAAGCCACTCGGTGCCCGCCGCCCACATCCAGCAGTTCGGGCTGGACCTCCTTGCAGTCGTCGCCGACCAGTGCGCACCGGGTGCGGAAACGGCAGCCGCTGGGCGGGTTCAGGGGGCTCGGTACGTCCCCTTCCAGGATGATGCGGCGGCGCTCCCGTTCCACGATGGGATCCGGGATGGGGATGGCCGAGAGTAACGCCTTCGTGTACGGGTGCAGCGGGTGCTTGTAGAGGTCGAAGGAGTCTGCGATTTCCATGATCTTCCCCAAGTACATTACGGCGACCCGGTTGGAGATGTGCTTCACCATGGCCAGGTCATGGGCGATGAGAAGGTACGTCAGCCCGAGTCTGCCCTGGAGTTCCTGCAGCATGTTCACTACCTGGGCCTGGATGGATACGTCCAAGGCGGAGATGGGTTCGTCACAGATGATGAAGGATGGGTCGACAGCCAGGGCCCGGGCCACGCCAATGCGCTGGCGCTGCCCGCCGCTGAACTCGTGGGGGAACCGGTTGGCGTGCTCGGCGTTTAGCCCTACCATGCGCAGCAGCTCATGGATGCGGTCCCGCCGGGCGCTGTTCTTGGCTAGGCCGTGGATGTCCAGGGGCTCACCGACGATGTCGCCCACCGTCATGCGGGGGTTCAGGGAGGCGTAGGGGTCCTGGAAGATCATCTGGATGCGCCGCCGCATCGCCCGCAGGTCTTCAGCCTGCAGCTTGAAGACATCCCGACCCTCGAAGGTGACGCTGCCGGACGTGGGCGCGTACAGCCGGATGATGGTGCGGCCTGCTGTGGTCTTGCCGCAGCCTGACTCGCCCACCAGGCCGAGGGTCTCGCCCTTGCGCACGGTGAAGGAGATATCATCCACAGCGTGGTTCCAGGCCTCGACCTTCGTGAAGAGCACGCCGCGGCGGAGGGGGAAGTGCTTCTTCAGGTGCTTGACTTCCAAGATGACGCCGTTGTCGCCATTACCGCCCACCCGCCATCGCCTCCTTCAAGACCCCGGCCGCTTGCGGTTGGGTCAGCCAGCAGGCCACACGGTGGCCGTCGCCGGCCTCGAACAGCTCCGGTTCCTCTTCCAGGCAGATGTGCATGGCATGGCCGCACCGCGGATGGAAGCGGCAGCCTGCCGGCGGTCTCAGCAGGTCCGGCGGCTGCCCGAGAATGGGTACCAGCCTGCGCTTCTCCAGAGCATCCAGCCGCGGCACTGATTTAAGCAGCCCCCAGGTATAAGGGTGCCTGGCGTCATGGTAGATTGCTTTGATCGGGCCAGTCTCGATGATCTTGCCGGCGTACATCACCAGGACTCTGGAACACAGCCCGGCCACGATGCCGAGGTCGTGGGTGATGAGGATGATGGAGGTGGACAGCTTCTGCTTCAGGTCTTTCATCAGTTCGATGATCTGGGCCTGGATGGTCACGTCCAGGGAGGTCGTGGGCTCGTCCGCCAGCAACAGCTTGGGGTTGCAGGCCAGTGCCATGGCGATCATGGCCCGTTGCCGCATCCCGCCGCTGAACTGGTGCGGGTACTGGTTCACGCGCCGCGCGGCATGGGGTATGCCGACCAGTTCCAGCATCTCGACGGCCCGCTGCCTGGCAGCCTCTTTGCTCATCCCCTGGTGCAGGATGAGGGGTTCCATGATCTGCAGTCCGATGGTGAGCACCGGGTTCAACGACGTCATCGGGTCCTGGAAAATCATGCTCACGTCATTGCCCCGTACCTGCTGCATGTCCCGTTCGGACTTGGCCAACAGGTCCTGGCCGTCCAGGGTGATACGGCCGCGGACGATGCGTCCGGGGGGCGGGATCAGCCTGAGGATGGACATGGCGGTGACGGTCTTGCCGCAGCCTGACTCACCCACAATGGCGATAGCCTCAGCCTTGTCAAGGTCGAAGGACACCCCGTCTACGGCCTTGACCTCGCCTACGTAAGTGAAGAAGGAGGTCTTCAGGTCCTCGATCGCGAGCAGTCGGTCATCGGTGTGCACGGCTTTCCCCCCTTACTTCCGCATGCGCGGGTCGAGAGCGTCCCGCAGGCCATCGCCCAAGAAGTTGAAGGCGAGCATCGTAAGGCTGATAGCCCCCGCAGGGAACAGGAGTTGCCAGGGATAGGTCCTCAGCGCGCCATAGGAGTCGGCCGCCATGGTACCCCAACTCGCCATGGGGGCACTCACCCCGAGGCCGATGAAGGACAGAAAGGCCTCGGTAAAGATAGCCCCCGGGATTGACAGGGTGAGGGTGACGATGATCGGACCCATGCAGTTGGGCAGCAGGTGCCTGAAGAGGATGCGCCAGGGACCAGCGCCGATGGTCCGCGCAGCCAGCACGAACTCCTGCTCCTTCAAGGCGAGGATCTGCCCCCGCACGATCCGGGCCATGCCTAGCCAGTACAGGGCGCCGATGGCGATGACGATGTTGATCAGCCCAGCGCCAAAGATCATCATCAGGATGATGACGAACAGGATCACGGGGATGCCATACAGGATGTCGACGATGCGCATCATGAAGTTGTCGGTCCGGCCCCCAGCAAAGCCCGAGATGCCGCCGTAAATGATGCCGATGCTGGACTGGATAAAGCTGGCTAAGAGCCCGATCAGGAGGCTGATGCGGGCGCCGTATAGAGTCCGGGTCAGCAGGTCCCTCCCTAGGTCGTCGGTGCCGAACCAGTTGGTGCGGTTGGGCGGGAGATTGGCCCTGGTCAGGTCCTGGTCCGAGTAGGTCCAGGGCGTAAGCGCGGGCCCCAGCAGCGCCACCACGATGAGGAACGCCAGGAAGCACAAGCCGAACATGGCCGTGCGGCTCTGCTTAAGCCTGCGCCAGGCGTCGGCCCAGTAAGTGACCGACGGCCGTACGATCTCCTGGATGGCGTTGGGGTCCTGCTGCGCGCGGGCGAAGGGCGTGGTTGCCATGGCCTAATCCCCTCCCTCAGTGAGCTGGATGCGGGGATCGAGCCACGCGTAGGTGATGTCGACCACGAAGTTCATGAAGACCAGCAGGGCGGAGTAGAAGATGGTCACGCCGAGGGCCACGGTGTAATCCCGGTTGTAGATGCTGTTGACGTAGTACCGGCCCAAGCCGGGGATGGCGAACATGCGCTCGATGACGAAGGAACCTGTGAACACCGCCGCGACGTAGGGGCCGAGGAAAGTGACCACTGGGATGAGGGCGTTCTTCAGGGCGTGCCGGTAGATGACGAGTCGCTGGGGCAGCCCTTTGGCCCGCGCGGTCTTGATGTAGTCCTGCTGGATAACTTCCAGCATCGTGGACCGCATCAGCCTGGCGATGACGGCCGTGGGGCCTAGGGCCAGGGCGATGGCGGGCATGATGGCTTGCGAGGGTCTTCCCCACATGGCAGTAGGCAGCCATCCCAACTTTAGGCCAAACACGTAGATCATGATCACGGCCAGGACGAAGCTGGGGATGGACACCCCGATGATGGAGCCCATCATCGCCAAGTTGTCCTGCCACTTGTTCTGGTTCAGCGCGGAAATTACGCCTGCCGGTATGCCTATGAGTAGGGCCAGGCATACGGCCATGAACCCGAGGGTGGCCGAAACGGGGAAACCGTCCTTGATGATGCTGTTGACTGTACGCCCTTGGTACCTGAAGGAAGGGCCGAGGTCGCCGCGAGCAAGATTCCACATGTAGTCAGCGTACTGCTTCCATAGTGGCCAATCCAAGTTGTAGCGGCGCTCCAGGTTCTTGAGGACCTGGGGTGGGACCTTCTTCTCCCGCGAGAAGGGACCGCCTGGGATGACGCGCATCAGAAAGAAGGTCGCGGTAGCGATGATGAAGATGACCAATACCATGGAGATGAACCGCTGGATCGCGTACTTCGTCACTGGGTTCCCTCCCCCGTCCGGGCGAGCAAGAGGGGGGTCTGGGGCCCCCGCGGGCCGCCGCCCCCCCCACCCC
>JBFMBV010000031.1:0-23339 GCA_040755005.1 Bacillota bacterium | reverse complement strand
TCGCCACTCAGCGCTTGGTTACCTCACCCCTGACGAGTACGACAGGAAAGCGGCTGGTTTACATCCAACTCTTAGAGCACAGGTAGCCAGCTGACTTCCCTAGTCCACGGTAGCGGGTCAACTCCACAACGCCTCGCCACGGAGATCTTCAGCTACATCGAGGTCTTCTACAACCGAGAACGTCGCCACTCAGCGCTTGATTACCTCACCCCTGACGAGTACGACAGGAAAGCGGCTGGTTTACATCCAACTCTTAGAGCACAGGTAGCCAGCTGACTTCCCTAGTCCACGGTAGCGGGTCAACTCCACCCAGCGCCTCAAGAGGGGTCAGCATCGCGTCAAACATTACCTGCTGGAATGCCGTAGTGACCAAGGATTTGGCACGGTAGTCGGTATGAACACTACGTCCGTCGATCTTGACGGTGCCGCTATCCAGACGGAGAACCCCGGCGGCAGTTTCCAGCAGTGTCGACTTCCCCGCCCCATTGGGCCCGACTAGGCCGACAATCTGGCCGGCCTCGATTCGGGCCGAGACCCCTCGAAGTACTGCCTTGTTGCGGCGGCACTTGTGGATGTTTGCGAGCTCAAGCAAGACCTGCTTCCTCCATCTTCCCACACACCGCCTCACCATGCCCAAGTGAAGCTACCGCCTGCAACCATTATAGAACATGGAACAATTTAATCAACATGTGATGCGAATCCATTTCTGGCAAGGTGTTGCGCTGTATCGTAGGAAGTATGGCCTTCTTGCTCGCTCGGAGGGGTTCGTGGCCTGAGGTAGTACGGCTAAGATGTGTGAAGCATACCTATCCCGACCGGACCGTGGTGGGTCTCTGTGGCCTCAACCTGGCTGCCCACGCGAGCGAACGGGTGGCCATCATCGGCCCCAACGGCTCCGGCAAGACCACGTTGCTGCTGCATGTGATGGACATCCTCAAACCCCTGGAGGGGGAGTTAGGGTGTTCAGGGTGGATCCCCACCGCTGCTTCCACCAGATCCGCAGCAGGCTGGGGGTGGTTCTGCAGGATGTCGAGGCCCAGTTGGTGGGGGCGACTGACTTTGTCGACTTCGCTCTGGGCCTGTGCGCCCTCGGGGTTGCCCGCGCAGCGCCGGGCCCTAAGGGAACGCACGTGAGCGCGAGACCGCCCAGGAGGGGCGGTCTCGCCTAGTATCATGCTGTGTACGGTGCATGGCCGGGCCTGCTTCCTAGGGGCCGGGGTGCTGCGCCTGCTCCCGGCGTACTGCCACGGCGAACTTCCACTCCGCTCCCTCCGCGGCAGCCTTGACTGTTTTGGGGATGGCCCCGAGGTCTACGTTGAACTTGTGGGCTTGTCCGTCGGCACCGTAGTAAATGCCAGAGACCTTGCGGTGAACTTGTTTGCCGCTTTGCGAGCACGAGCTGCTCCCGGCCCCGAAAGACAGCCCCCGTGACGCTTCCGTGGTTTTCTCCCACATGAAGACGGTGTGCGCTGTCTCATCGGCCCAGATTGAGCACTCATAGGAGATCGTTTTCTTGCCCAACCCCCACGACTGACTCACAATCTCGCGCTTGACGACCAGGTCAGCGCGGTGGTCTGCCTCGGGCGGAACTCCCAGCCCCTCCAAGCGCTCAGCGATAACGGCCACGAGCTGGTGCTTGTCCATCAAGGCTCCCTACCTCCCCAGAGGCTGAGTATGGGTAACGTCCACGGAGACCTTCTGATACCTGTCCCGTGCCTTCATGAAGTCACCCGGCAGCAGTTCCAGTTCAACGCTCCGCTTGTACTTGGCGCCATCGCCGTCTGTAATCTCGAGCTGATAGGCCACCTTACACCGCAAGTCGTCGGAAGTTAGCCCAGCGCCCTGGGCGAACACCCCGAAGGCCCAGTCGCTGCCATGTGTCCCGGAAAAGTCGGTTCCCAGCTGGTGCTTGCCGATGTAATCGGATCTGAAGCGCAGGCGTATGTAACCAGGAAATTTGGGCCCGGTGAAGGTCGCGAAGTCCTTGCCGACTTCCTTGGGCTGACTGTCCCATTGGTCCATGCTGATGGACATCTTGCCCGCCTTCGGCTGCTGCACTATCCTCACGCTGTGCACCCGGACTTCCCGTGTCTCCGCGAAGCTGGCCGTCGTCCCGAGCACATGCTTGATGTCATACAGCACGTAGACGCTGTACTCTCCACCCGTGTGAAAGTTGGTGTTGTCAAAGCGATAGTCCGACGTACCCTGGAAACTGGCCGTGTACCCTTTGTCCGTGAACCGCACGGCTCTGTTTGTGGCAGGCTGCTTAGGGCCGCTCGCGCAACCTGCCGCCATGACGGCCAGCACTATGGCCACTGACAGCATGGACCTCGTCTGCATCGTCTACCCCCTCTTCCCTGAACATGCCAAGCATATGATACCATAACTTGACCGTCTCCTGATAATGCTTGAACATGGCCAGGCGTACTGGGGAGCCGGGGGCTCAAGCGCAGAAGACCGCCTTGCGGGGCGGTCTTCTGCGTGCGGCAGGACGCCTAGAGCTCGAGGGCCTCGATCACCCTGGCCGCGCACGGATCGACGAGGGAGTAGTACACCTCGACCCCCTGCCGCCGGGCGCCGATGAGCCCCACCAGTCTCAGCCTGGCCAGGTGCTGAGACACAGTGGACTGGGGCAGTCCGAGGCACTCCTGCATGTGGGACACGTTGCACTCAGGGGTCTTGGCCAACCCCCGCAAGATGCACAACCGCACTGGATGGGCGATGGCCTTGAGCAGCTCGGCGCGAGCGGCCAACACTGACCAGTCTTTGTTCAGGCCCTCCACGCGCCCGCCTCCCCGCTGCCTGAATACCACCACTATAATATGAGTACACTCCCTTGTTCAAGGGAGTCGCCTGGGGCCGCGTGCGTGTGTCTTTGGCCTCAAGGTGCCTATCATTTAGTGGCCGCTAGGTCGGGGGCGAGTTCGGGCCCTACCACGGCCTTACGCTGCCAGGGGCCCCACCGGTAATACGCTAAGCTGGCAGCCGCCCCCAGGAACGCGCTCAGGGCCACTGCCACCCAGACGCCCATGGGTCCGAGCCCGGCCCACCTGCTGAGGGCAAGAGCAAGGGGCACCCTGAACAGCCACAGGCTCACGACCGGTATGATTGTCGCCATCAATACGTCCCCGGCCCCCCGGAAGGCGCCCGCCAGGACGATCATCACGCCGAAGAAACCATAGGACAGGCCTACGATGCGGACGTACAGGGTGCCGATGGGCTGCACGGCGGGATCGTCGGTGAACACCCGCAGGACCAGTCCGGGCGCGATGTTGACCAGCAGCCCGATCAGGGACAAGCCGATGAAGGCGATGGACACGGCCACGAAGGCAGTGCGCCTCGCCCGGGCGGGCAGGGCGGCGCCGGTGTTCTGGCCCACCATGGCGCTGGCTGCCTAGGCTCATGGCCGGCATGATGGCGAGGGAGTCCACCTTCTGCCCGATGCCGAGGGCCGCAAGGGGGGTCGCCCCCCAGGCAGCGACCACGCCCACCAGCACGCTGCCACCAATGGCCATGATGGTCTGGGAAAGCCCAGATGGGAGGCCCAGTCGCAGGATGCTCCCGATGATCCTGCGGTCGAACCGCGCCAGGCTGAGATCCAGCCGCACCGGCCCTTTGGCCAGCAGGAGGTGGCGGAAGCCGAGGAACCCTGCGACACTCTGGGCGATGATGGTGGCCAGGGCGGCGCCGGTCACGCCCATGAAGGGGAAAGGCCCCAGGCCGTAGATGAGCAACGGGTCCAGGAAGATGTTGATGGCCGTGGCCACGATGAGGAAGTTAAGGGGGGTGCGGCTGTCACCGGCGCCGCGCAAGATGGCGCCGACCACGAAGGAGCTGAACAGGAGCGGGATACCCGAGAAGATCCACCTCAAGTAAGACAGTGCCATCGGACGGATCTCCGCCGGGATGCCCATCAGATCCAGGACCGGCCCGCTGACGGCCAGCCCGATAGCGCCCAGTACGATCCCCACGGCGAAGATGAAGAGGATGGAGGTACTCACCACAGCCGTCAGTTCAGCGGTGCGCCCGGCCCCGATGTACTGGGCGACGAGGATGGAGGCGCCGATGGTCAGCCCGGCGGCGAGGGACACTAGGATGAACAGAACCGCAAAGGACATGGACACGGCTGCGACCGCGCCTGCCCCCAGCCTGCCGACGAAGATCGTGTCCACGATGTTGTAGCCTGTCTGGAGCAGGCTGCCCAGGAGCATGGGCAGGGCGGAGGCGACCAACTTGCGCCCAATGGGCCCCTGCGTCAAGTCGTGGGTGTGTTTGGACATAGTTCCAGTGTACCAGAGGCCCCAGTGACTCCGCAACGCACGCTCGATTCTGGGCCTATGCGGTAGGAAACCATCACCCTGTGTGGAATCCCTGCCAACGGCACGTTCACATAAGTCGGCCGCCCTGCGGGGGAACCTTTCCATACGTTACAGCGTCAAATCAATGGTAAGCCTTGCGCCGTGGCGCAGCGCCGAACGGAGGGACAGTCCTTGGAAGACCTGGCCTTGGTTGAGCGGTGCCGCGACGGCGATGAGTCCGCCTTTGCGGAACTCGTCAGCCGCTACGAGCACAAGGTGTACAGCCTGGCGTTCAGGATGACCGGGAACCACGACGATGCCCAGGATCTCGCCCAGGATGTCTTCGTTAAAGTCTACCATTCGCTCAACCGGTTTCGCGGCGAGGCTTCCTTCTCCACCTGGCTCTACCGGGTGGCCAGCAATGTCTGCCTTGACTCCCTGCGGCGCCGCGGCCGCCGGCCGGCGGTGTCCCTGGATGCCGCCTCCGGCGGCGATCCGTCGGCGGCTGGGGACCCCAGGCCCGGACCCCAAGCCGCAGCTGAGGCCAACGAAGTTCAGGCAGCCCTACAGGCCGCCATCGCCTCGCTGTCCCCACAACACCGTGCTATGGTGGTGCTGCGGGACGTGCAGGGCATGTCCTATGAGGAAGTAGCCTACATCACCGGGTGTGCCCTGGGGACGGTCAAGTCCCGGTTGAGCCGGGCGCGGGAGTCCTTGAGGGGTACCCTGTCGCGGTCGGAACTTTTCCAGCCCTACCTCGTCCAAACGGATGAAGCTCGGGCGAAGAAGGGAGGGGAAAAGACATGAACTGCACCGACGCAAAGGCACTCCTGTCCGCATATGTTGACGGGTGGCTGTCCGCCAAGGAAGCCGCTGCTATGGCTGCGCATCTCCTGGGGTGTCAGGAGTGCGCCGCTGCAGCCGCCGCCTTGCGGCAGACTGCCGCCCTCTGCCGTGACTTGCCCGAAGTGAAGGCCCCGCGCGGTTTCCGGGAGAGCGCCATGGCCCGCGTGCGCGGCAAGCGGCCGGCGGTTTCACCGCTAGCTTGGTTCGCCGCCAGTCCGGCGCGCACCCTCACCGCCATCGCCGCCGTGGTCGTGCTGGCGTTCGCCGCCGTGCCCGCGGCTCTGCTGATGGGGGGCACCATGATGAAGGCCGCGGCGCCTCCGGTCGAGGGCGGGGTCGATGCGCCCAGGAACTTTCTGCCATCAGGACTGTCCAGCAAAGATAGCGGTTACTCCATCGCCGCGCCAGACCAGGGTCCCGAACCCGGGCGCGCGGCGACCGGTGCGGACAGCTACCCGTTGGCCGGCCACGAACGGAAGGTCATTAAGACCGCCGCTCTCCAGCTGGAGGTCGCCTCGGTGGAGGATGCCAGCAAGAGGATCGCCTTCCTGGCCGAAGGCGTGTTGGGGTACGTCGAGTCCAGCAGCTCCTGGGCCGGCGACAAGGGCGTCCGCAACGGGGCCGTGCGGGTGAGGGTTCCGTCCGACGAGTTCACCTCAGTTCTGGAACGGGTGAAGGAACTGGGCAAGGTGAAGCGTGAGGACGTCCAGGGCCAGGACGTCACCAAGCAAGTCATCGACCACGAGGCCAGCTTGCGCAACCTCAAGCGGCAGGAAGAGCGCTATCTTGACATTCTAAAGCAGGCCAAAGACGTGGAGGAGGTCATGCGGGTCGAGCAAGAGCTCGCCCGTATCCGTCACACCATCGAGGTGACCGAGGGTACCCTGCGCTACCTGCAAGGCGCCGTAGCCTACTCTACCATCAGCATCGAACTCAGGCAGCCGGAAGGACCCCCGCCACTGCTGGGGGGGTTCTGGGACAAACTCGTGCGTGCCCTAGCCGCAGGGGTAGGGTTCGCGGAGGCCATCATTTTCGCAGCCGCCAAGGCCTTGCCGACCCTCGTCCTGGTCGTGCTCGGCTGGTTCGTGTACCGTCGCTGGCGGCGGGCCAGGCCATAGGAGGCGATTCCCCATCAACAACAACCGCACTTTCTTTGCGGTGGCTGCCTGTGCGCTGATCGTGCTGGTGGGCCTCGGCTACACGGTGACCCGGACTGCCAGGCCAGCCTTGAGTCCGGCCCTTGACGGCAAGGGCACCGAGAACACCATCATGGTGACGGGGACGGCTGAGCTTCAGGCGAAGCCTGACACCGCCCTGATCACCCTCGGTGTGGAGCGCCAGGCCGTGACTTCGCGGGAGGCCATGACGGCCCAGGCTACGGCCATGGCCGCGATCGAGGCCAAGCTGAAGGAACTCGGCATCGCCAAGGACAGCATCCGTACCAGCCAGCTGTCCCTGTACCCGGTCTATAGCCACCATGAGCGCGAGGCGCCGACGCTGGTCGGGTACCGCGCCGTCAATACCGTCACTGTCACCGCCCAGAACCTTGACGACTTGGGTAAGCTGGTGGACGGGTGCGTTGCCGCTGGCGCCAATCAGGTGCAGGGCATCTCCTTCACCCTGAAGGACCCCAGCAAGGTGCAGCTGCAGGTCATCGACCGTGCCGTGAAGGACGCCAAGGCCAAGGCTGACGCCATTGCTGCCGCGGCCGGCCTGCGCATCCGTGGACCGATTAACATCACGTTGCAGCAGGGCTACGAGATCCCGCCGACGTCCCGGATGGAGGCTATCGGGATGGGTGACGCCAAATTGGAGACGCCCATATCCCCAGGCGAACTCACAGTCCGGGTGAGCGTTCAGGTCACCTATCGCTATTAGGCCGAACTTCTGCCAGGTCGGCGTCCATGGGCGCCGGCCTGCGTATTGCCCGCAGGAAGGGTTTGGCTGGCCGGGGGTGAAACTACGCTGCAGAGGCAGGTGCGCGCCATGGCTGAGAAGATTCTGTTGGTGGACGGGAACAGCCTTGTGTTTCGGGCCTTCCATGGCATCCCGGGGCTGGTGGCCCGGGATGGCACGCCTACCAACGCCGTCTATGGCCTCCTCTCCATGCTCCTAAAGGTCCTTAAGGAAGAGGAGCCGGATTACGTCGCTGTCGCCTTCGATCTGGCTGCCCCGACCTTCCGCCAGCAGTCCTTCGCCGCCTACAAGGCCAACCGGCAGGCCATGCCCGATCAGCTCGCCCCGCAGTTCCCCCTGGCAAAGGAAGCCATCGGCGCCCTGGGTTTGACTGTGGTCGAACTGGAGGGGTACGAGGCCGACGACCTCATCGGCACCATCGCCCGGAGGGCGACGGAAGCGGGCCTGGAGACGGTGATCGTCACTGGCGACAAGGACAGCTTCCAGCTCATTGGCCCCTCTACCAGGGTGGCGTACACGGTCAAGGGCATCAGCCAGTTGGCCAGATACGACGAGGCCGCGGTCCAGGAGCGGTATGGGCTGACCCCTGGCCAGCTCATCGACCTCAAGGGCCTGGCCGGCGACACTTCCGACAATATCCCCGGTGTCCCGGGGATAGGGGAGAAAACGGCCCTGAAGCTGCTAGTCGACTTCGGGAGCCTGGAAGCCGTCTTGGCCAACCTCGACCGGGTGAAGGGGGAGCGGCTGCAGCGGCTACTCAAGGACCACTCCGAGCAGGCCCGCCTGTCCAGACAGCTGGCGACCATAGACCGCGCAGTCCCACTCGCCACTTCCATTTCCGCCCTGCGCCGGCGACCGCCCGACAAGGATCATGCCCGCTCACTCTTTAGCCGACTGGAGTTCAGCACCCTCATTGACCGGCTTGGCCTGACCCCGGAGGCGCCCCAGCCAGCCCAGACTGAACTGGCGGGCTTGGCCCACACCATGCTCTGCTTGGCTGACCTGGGCAAGGTGGCGGAGCTCGCGCGCGGGGAGGGGAGGATGACCCTGGCGTTGCCCGTGGTTGGACGTGCCGCTGTGGGGAGCCTGGCCATGCGTGCCGGAGGGGAGTCCTTCTGCGTCGAGTTCGCGCCCGGTGACGCCGGGCAGGTGGTAGCTGCTTTAGGCCCCTTGCTGGCCGACGAGGCTGTGCGCAAGGTGGGCCATGGCCTCAAGCCTGCCATCAGCTGGCTTGCGGGCCTGGGCGTCCCCCTGCGTGGCCTGGACTGGGACGGGGCGGTGGCGTCCTACTTGGTGGATCCTGGCCAATCGACCAGGGTCGAAGACCTGGCCCGCCGGTATCTGCAGGAGGACGTGCAACCGATCAAGCACCCCGGCCCCGGACAGCAGTGCGGCTTGCTGGAGTTGGTCGAGCGGCTGCGGCCCGTCCTCGAGGGCGAGTTGTCCGGCGCTGACATGTTGTGGCTGTATCGCGAGGTAGAACTACCCCTCATCCCTGTGCTCGCCGGCATGGAGGCGGCCGGGATGGGCCTGGACCGGGCGCGCTTGCGGGAGATGAACGTGGCCTTCACTGCCCGCCTGGAGGAGCTCACCCAGGCCATCCATGGCCTGGCCGGGATGGAGTTCAATATTCAGTCCACGCGCCAGCTAGGGGAGGTCCTCTTCGCCAAGTTGGGGCTCCCGCCGGTGAAGAAGACCAAGACTGGCTACTCCACGGATGCCGAGGTCTTGGAGGCCCTGGCGCCCAGCCACGCCATTGTACGGCTCATCCTCGAGCACCGGCAACTGTCCAAACTCAAAGGGACCTATGTGGACGGCTTGGAGAATCTGGTGGACCAGGCGA
This sequence comes from Bacillota bacterium, assembly GCA_040755005.1. Lineage (GTDB taxonomy): Bacteria > Bacillota > Sulfobacillia > JBFMBV01 > JBFMBV01 > JBFMBV01. The sequence continues at coordinate 14,435 of JBFMBV010000031.1, read as the reverse complement.
CGGGGCGCATCCACACCACCTTCCACCAGATTGTGACCGCTACGGGCAGGCTGTCATCGTCCGATCCGAACCTGCAGAACATCCCCGTGCGGTTCGACTTGGGCAGGCAGCTCAGGAGAGTGTTTGTCCCGGCCACCCCTGGCCGGTTGTTCCTCTGCGCGGACTACTCCCAGATCGAGTTGAGGGTCTTGGCGCACTTGGCCGGGGACGAGGTCCTGCAGGAGGCGTTCCGCAGGGGCGAGGACATTCACTGCCGTACGGCGGCGGAGGTCTTCGGGGTGCCGATGGCATCCGTGACCGAGGAGCTGCGGGACAGGGCCAAGGCAGTCAACTTCGGTATCGTCTACGGCATCTCCGACTTCGGCCTGAGCAGGAACCTCGGCATCTCCAGGCGGGAGGCGGCCGAGTACATCGAGGGGTATTTCCAGCGCTATAGCGGCGTCAAGCGCTTCGCCAGCCGGGTCATCGCCGAGGGACGCGAGCGGGGGTACGTCACCACCATCCTCAACCGCAGGCGCTACCTGCCCGATCTGCATAACCGCAACTGGACCCTGCGTCAGTTCGCCGAGCGCACCGCCGTGAACACGCCCATCCAGGGCAGCGCCGCGGATATCATCAAGCTGGCCATGGTGCGGCTCGCCGCCGAACTGAAGGCGAAGGGGCTGCAGAGCAGGCTGGTCTTGCAGGTGCACGACGAGCTCATCTGCGAGGCGCCCCCCGCTGAACTGGGCGAGCTCAAGGAGCTAGTGCACCGGTCCATGGCGACGGCATTCTCCTTGAGCGTCCCCCTCGTGGTCGACCTGAAGCAGGGGCCGAACTGGTACGAACTGACCGAGGAGTGACTGGGGCTGTGCCTGAACTGCCGGAGGTAGAGACCATCAGGGCCGATCTGGAACGCCTGGTTGTAGGCGACCGGATAGCCGAGGCCCGCATCGTAGACCCCCGGCTGGCCCAGGGGACTGCCCCGGGCGCCATGGCCGCTGCGCTTCGGGGCCAGAAAATCAGACAGGCTGGCAGGAGAGGCAAGTACCTACTGATGGAGCTTGACGCCTACCGCCTCATCATCCACCTGCGCATGACCGGGAGGATGCTGCTGGCGGGGACCGGTGCGCAGCCGGACAAACATGTCCGCGCGATCCTCACACTGCGTAGCAGCAGGAGCCTGTGGTTCAGGGACATCAGGCGGTTTGGCACCTGGCGGCTGGTCCCCGCCGGCGACGCCGGCCAGCCCGGCGCCCTGTCCCTCGGGCCCGAGCCCTTGGGCGACGAGTTCACCCCAGGGTACTTGCTGGCCGTCCTTACCGGGCGCAAGGCCCCGGTGAAGGCCATCCTCCTGGACCAGCGCCACGTAGCCGGGCTGGGCAATATCTATGTGGATGAAGCCCTGTTCCGCGCAGGGCTCGACCCCCGCCGGCCAGCCGGGTCCCTCACGCCCGAGGAGACCCGCAGGCTGGTCGGCGAGATCAGGGGAACGTTACGCGAGTCCATCGCCAACCGGGGGACTAGTATGCGGGACTATGGGGGCCTGGAGGAGCTGGGTTCCTTCCAGAACAGCCTGCGGGTCTACCGCAGGACCGGGGAGCAGTGCGTCAGGGAAGGATGCGACGCAGTCATTTGCCGCACTGTCTTGGGAGGCAGGGGTACCCACTACTGCCCCCGCTGTCAGAGGTGACGCGAACATTCGTTCGACAAGGCGGCCCAGCCAGGTTAAATGTGTTATAATGGACGGTGGGGCTGGCTCATGGAGGTGGCCGATGCATACCTACACGTTGGAGTGCGATACCCAGGCTCAGGCCCGCGAGACCCGAGAAGTACTGTCCAACAAGCTGAAAGTGACCGGCGAGATCCTACTGAGGCAGGCAGGCGGCAAGTGGGTACTCGAGGTAAGCTCAGAACGGCAGTTACGGGAAGGCAGCCTGGAAAAGCTGCCGGGGCGCCTGGTCCCGGCTTGAGCCTGCCGCGGGTCCCGGTCATAGGGTTGACCGGAGGCATCGCCACCGGTAAGTCCACCGTCGCGTCAGTCCTGAGCGGACTTGGTGCGACGGTGATTGATTGTGACGCTTTGGCCCGAGAAGTCACCGTTCCTGGCGCCCCGGCTTACTGGGCCATCATCAGGGAATTCGGCGCCGGGGCTGCGGCTGCGGACGGGCTCGACCGGCGGTTCCTGGCCGCCAGGGTGTTCGCGGATCCCGACGCCAGGGCTAGGCTGGAAGCGCTGGTGCACCCCGCCGTCATCGCGCGAACCGGCGACTTGGTAAAGGAAGCAGCGGTGCGTGGAGCCGCGGCCATAGTCATCGATGCCCCCTTGTTGCTGGAGGCAGGGCTGGAAGGCATGTGCGATGAGGTCTGGGTCGTCTGGACCGACGCCAAGACCCAGCTTGAGCGGTTACAAGCCCGTGACGGGCTGGCAGAGGCCGAGGCACTGCGGCGCATCGAGGCGCAATGGCCGCTGTCCAGGAAACTGGAGTCGGCTGACAGGGTGCTTGACAGCTCAGGGACGCTTGAGTCCTTGCGCGAACAGGCCAAGGCGTACTACCAGGACATCATGCGAGCGTCAGAGACATAGACTAGCCTCAGCCTGCGCAGAGGGTGGAGCGCGTTGAATCGGTACAGGTTGCGGCAAGGGCTGCTGTTGGCGGGGGTAGTCTGCCTCGGCATCGCCATCGCCTTGGCGGCCAGGTCCCGTACGCTCCAGCGCCGCGTCTACCCTTTTCCGTACCAGGAACTCATCTCCACCCAGGCTGCCGCCTATGGACAGGATCCCTTCCTGGTAGCGGCGGTGGTCAAGCGCGAGAGCCGGTTCAGCCCTCAGGCCGTGTCCCCCAAGGGCGCCCGGGGCCTGATGCAGCTCATGCCGGGCACCGCCCAGTGGGTCGCCGAGCGCATCGGGCTCGAGGACTTCGTCCCCGACGACCTGTTTGACCCCGGAGTGAACGTTCGCCTCGGCTCGTGGTACCTGATGGACCTGCACCGGGAGTTCAGCAACGATGTCTATCTCGTCCTGGCTGCCTATAATGGCGGCAGGCAGAACGTGAAGAATTGGGTTGCCGCCTTCGGCGGCGTCAGCGGCTCGGAGTTGGTGGACAGGATCCCCTTTCCGGAGACCAGGCGCTACGTCAGGCTCGTGTTGGCCGACCGGGAGAGGTTCCGACTGCTCTACAGCGAGGGCCGGCGGTGAGAGGGCTGCGGCCGTGGGCGTTGCTGCTCGCCGTGGTGCTGGCCTGTGTGACCGGGGCGTGGCTCGGGCGCGCCCGGCCGGTCTACACGGAGCTGCTGCCCGGCGAGCCCAGTACCTTGAACCCCCATTTGTCTGTGACGGCCCCTGTCCAGACCGTAGGGAGGTTCATCTACAGCTCCCTCACCAGGGTCGATCCCGGTGGGGCTATCCTGCCTGATCTAGCCCTGACCTGGGAGTCAGGCGACGGTGGGCGCACCTGGCACTTCGAACTGGACCCGCGGGCGAAATGGCATGACGGCCGTTCCCTGCGGCCCGCTGATGTGGCCTTCACGCTGAGCACAGTCACGCAGCCTGAGTGTCCGGGCCCCTGGAGCGGGATGTGGCGGATCGTCGCGGCTACGGTCAGCGGGGAGCATGAGGTCGAGGTGGTCCTCACCGAACAGCGGCCGCTGTTCCCCAGGGAAGTGGCGGCGATGCCCATCCTGCCGCAGCATGTCTTGGGGCTGGTGCCCTTGCGTCAATGGCCCCAGCACCAGGCCTCCTCGGCCCCCATTGGCACGGGGCCGTTTACACTTGCCAGTCGGGACAAGGGCCGCCGGCTGGAGCTGAAGGCCAACCCAGCCTATCACCTGGGCCAGCCCGGCCTGGAGACGGTGACGTTCATCTGGAAGCGGGTCCCCGCCTTGTCAGCCAAGGATGTGGCAGGCAGGGCCACTGCCGGTGCCCTGGGGAGGGGGCCTGTCTGGTCAGTCCCCAAAGGCTACCGGCTGCTGCCTGCGTCTGGTCCCGGTTTTGCCTTCATCGCTTTCAGCCTGGCTGCGGACGTCCCGTTCTTCCAGGAGCGGGGTGTACGGCAAGCCTGGGTCAGGGCCTCAGGCCGCGATGAGGTCATGCACCGCGCGGCGGGGATCGGTGTCCGCCCGTTGGACGGCCCGTACTTGGGCGAACAAGGCGCCCCAATCAGGCTGGCTAGCGACCCGGCGGCGGCCAGAAGCCTGCTGGAGAGGGCTGGTTGGCGCGCCAAGGACCGCGATGGGATAATGCAACGCGACGGAGTGAGGTTTCAGGCCACCTTGGAGGTCCTCGGCCAGCGGAGCGACTTCGTGGCCGCAGCCCGGATACTCGCCCGCAACCTGCGCCAGGCGGGGATGGACGTGACGGTGAAGCCTATCTCCTTTGAGCGGTACCTGCAGGTCATTGGCGGTAGCGAGCCGTTCCACGTCTTGCTGGGCTATTGGTCCGTGGTCCCCAGCCTCGGGATCGGAGCGTTGTTCCACAGCACGGCCTCGACACAGGCTGGTGGCGCCAACTTCACCGGGTATGCCAGCCCGGTGCTGGACAAGATTGTGTGGGAGTTGGACCGCGTCCAGCCAGGTGTAAGACGGAGCGAGCTAGTGGCCGAATGCCTGGGACTGATGGCGGTAGAAGTCCCTTATCAGTTCCTGTGGGCCGTCGGCGAGCCATTCTTGGTGCGCGACACGCTCAAGGGGCCGCAGCCGGGTCCCTTCGACCGCTACTGGAACGTACACCTTTGGAAGCTAGGCGGCTGACTGGGGCTACCCTATGTGGTCGTCGCGTTGCGGACGATTTGGCTGGTGTTCAAGTTGCTCGCAGTGTGGGCATGAGTTTGCCGGCATGGCGGCGTTGAAACTTGAGCTTGCCTGTGCTATATTTAGAGTTGCCTAGCCGAAGTGGTGGAACTGGTAGACACGCGGTGTTCAGGGCGCCGTAGGCGACAGCCTGTGGGGGTTCAACTCCCCCCTTCGGCACAAACAGGTAACCCCTGCCTCGATGGCAGGGGTTACCTGTTTCAGCGTAAGTTTAGTCAGACGGGCTTGATGGCTCTGGCTCTCCTCCACTGATAACATGGCGCCGCCAGAGCCGTTGCACCTGGACCCTGGCAGCCTTGGCCCTCTCCGCCCACAGCTCTTCGGGTGTCCGATCTGTGTCAGTCTCCCGATATACATACACTCCTGGCCTAAGCTCCACCCGTTTCAGTCCCATGGTTCTCCTCCTTGACGCCATACTCCACAAGGTACTGGGCCATCAACCAGATGTAGCTGATGTTGAAGCGGTCAAGCAGTGCAGCGTCTCCGATCCTCGATTCCGCCAGAGGGACACAAGCGTCGATGTTGAGCGCACCAATCACCCGTCTTGGATAGCGTGGGCTACGGATTGGCATCGACACAACCGCGCGAAGATCGCGTGTCAACTGCCAGTGGTCAAGTGTAAGCCCCCACTCGGCTTGATCATCGTCACCTCTCAGCTGGTCGTAGCTACTGACGGCCGGCAAATCCTCCGCCACTACCTCACCGCGCCGGCAGGCCTTTCCGACACAGCCCTGCCCGAGCTTCCAGACAAGGCTGCGCTCCTGCTGTGACCTCATCCGCGTGTGCCAGTGTACCCGGAGCTCGTCGCCGCGCAGGAGCATCACATTGCACCGTGTGCCAGCGGCGGGTGCCCGGTCATGACACTCCAGCGTTACCTCTTCCAGCAGGTCTTGGATGCGGTTGCCCGCCCATCGCTTGCGCTCATATCTGGTCGATATCTGTGCTGCAAGCACGGCCCCAGCCGCCAAGACCGCCGTTGTGACACCGAACCAACCGGGAACGCGTCCCCAGTAGGAGCGCTGGATGAACAGCACGACTGCGACTGTGAAATTGACCCACGGACTGAGCCGTGACAGACGATACGCCGTCGCGGACAGGGTTTCCCCGCCGCCCCTCACAGCAGCATATTCTCCACAGAGGCACAGCTATCCGCGGACCCCTGGAATCCCTTCCCTATGAGCGACATTAGCGCCCAATCAAAGACAGTCAGTGCCACGTCGGGGTCAGTACAACGGCTGACGCCGCCTCCCCGGAGACGCTTCGCAGGGGGCCGCCCAACCCCTGCCTGCGCGGGATCAGGCAGGCCGGCGCCGGCGGGCTGCTTTGACTGCTTCCACCAAGGGGAAGATCAACAGGCTGGCGGCGACCACACGGACCCAGTCCGGGGAGGAGAGGGGAACCGTGCCGAAGACTGCCCGGAGCGGTGGCAGCGCGACGATGGCTAGGGTGAGCAGCGCTGACAAGGCGATGGCCACGAGCAGGGTTCGGTTGCGGCCCAGTCCTAGCACGAACAAGGATTGATCCAGACTGCGCGCGTTCATGGCCTGGATTAGCTGGGTCAGGCTGACGCTGAGGAAGGCCATGGTGCGGGCCGTAACCTCGTCGCGACCTGCCGCCAGTGCCCAGGCAAACAGGGCCAAGGCGATGCCACCGATGGCCAAGCCTTGCCAGACAACGGCCACAGTGGTACGCGCGTCGAGTACCCGCGCTCCTATCGGTCGGGGTGGCTGCAACATGACGTTGGGCTCCGGGGGTTCGAGCCCTAAGCCCAGGGCCGGAGGCCCATCAGTCACCAGGTTCAGCCAGAGGATCTGCAAGGCGGACAGCGGGCTTCCCAGCCCGGCCAGGATCGCCCCGAGCACTGCGGCGAGTTCACCGGCGTTGCACGACAGCAGGTAGAAGACGGCTTTGCGGATATTGGCGAAGATGGTGCGTCCTTCCCGCACCGCAGCCACGATGGTCGCAAAGTTGTCATCGGCCAGGACCATGTCGGCGGCGCCCTTGGCCACATCGGTGCCGGTGATGCCCATGGCCACGCCGATGTCGGAACGCTTGAGCGCCGGGGCGTCGTTGACCCCGTCCCCGGTCATCGCGACGATGTCGCCCTGGGACTGCAGGGCGTCGACGATGCGGAGCTTGTGTTCGGGGGAGACCCGGGCATAGATGGCCAGTTCCCCGGCCCTAGCGATGAGCTCCTCCCGGCTGAGCCCCTCCAGCTCCGGACCGGACAGCACACGCTCGGACACAGTTTGCCCATCGCCCCGCAGGATGCCCACTTGGTCCGCGATGGCCAGGGCGGTGTCGCGGTGGTCGCCGGTGATCATCACCACTCGGATGCCTGCCCGCTGCGCTTCTGCTACCGCTGACGGCACTTCCGGCCGGGGTGGGTCTGCCATGGCTATCAGGCCCGCCAGGGTGAGCCCTTGCTCGATATCCTCCCTTCGCCAGTCCTCATTCTGCCAGTCCCGGTAGGCTACAGCCAGTACACGCAAGCCCTGTCCGGCGAAGTCCCGCTGGTTCGCGGCCATGACCGCCCGGGCCGAGGCGCTGAAGCTCTCCCGCTCGCCAGTGGGGCCTAACCACGCTGTACACCGGTCCATGACCAGGTCCGGCGCCCCCTTGGTGAAGGAACGGACCGACCCGCCCATCGTGCAGATCGTGGACATCAGTTTGCGCTCTGACGTGAACGGGACTTCGTGTACCCTCTCCCACCTGCGCCGAAGCTCGCCGATATCTGCGCCCGCCCTGCTTGCGAAGGCCAGCAACGCTGCCTCGGTGGGGTCACCGATGGCCAGGGTCTGTCCGCCCTCGCGGCGCAATTCGGCGTCGCTGGCCAGGACTCCCCCCGCTGCCAGGACGGCCAAAACGCGCCGGTAAACCCCGGCTTGGTCAGGCGGCGTTAGGACCTCGCCTAGCGGCTCGTAACCATCGCCCTGCACGGTATGGACCGCGCCGGCGGCGGAGGCCGTGCGCACGGCCATAGCGTTCTGGGTGAGGGTCCCTGTCTTATCGGAGCAAACCACGCTTGCGGCCCCAAGGGTCTCCACTGCCGGCAGCCGGCGGATGATGGCGTTGCGCTTTGCCATCCGCTGTACGCCGAGGGCCAGCACCATTATGACGATGGTCGGGAGGCCCTCGGGCACCACAGCCACGGCTAGGCTGACCGACAGCAGGAACATGGGCACGAGGGAGAGCCCCCGCAGGAGGCCGGCCGCGAACACCCCGGCGACCAGAATGAGGGCGAGGAGGCCAAGGCTCCGTCCCAGCTGCCCCAGTTGACGTTCCAGGGGGGTGGGCGCCTTGGTGGTCTCCCTCAGCAGGCCGGCGATGCGTCCGACTTCGGTATCCATGCCAGTGGCGATGACGATCCCCCGCGCCCGCCCGGCCACGGCGGTAGTGCCCATGAAGGCGAGGTTGTCCCTGTCTGCCAGCGGAAGCTCGTTGTCGGGCAGGACATCGGTCAGTTTGTCTACGGGTTCAGATTCCCCAGTCAACGGCGCTTCATCGACCCGGAAGCCGACCACGCTGACGAGCCTGCAGTCCGCGGGGACCCTGTCGCCGGCCTCAAGCCGGATGACATCGCCGCGGACCAAGGTCTCAGCTGGTACGGCCTGCCACTGCCCGTCGCGGAGTGCGACCGACACGGGGCCTGCCAGGGCTTGGAGCGCAGCCAGGGCCCCTTCCGCCCGCCGCTGCTGTGTCACTCCGATCGCCGTGTTCAGGACGACGATGGCCGCGATGACTGCAGCGTCGATTCCCTCCCCGGCCGCGAAGGACACGGCGGCGGCCGCCAGGAGCAGCAGCACCAGGGGCTGGCGAGCCTGCTCGAGCACTTGGGCGAGCAGCGAGGGCGCAGGCTGGTCGGGCAGGCGGTTCGGCCCGTCCTGGCGCAGCCGCTGCCGGGCGGCACTCTCGCTGAGGCCAGCGCCCAGGTCTACGCCAAGCCCCGCGACGATGTCAGCGACAGTCTGCGACCAGGCTCTCGCTACGGAAGCCACGCGGCCACTCCCCCTGCTTCAAGCTTACCCAAGAAGACAAAGAACCCTCCGGGCACGCCGATGCGCCCGGAAGGTCTCGCCTGTGCCTCGCGGCGGGGGCGCCGGGGACCGCAGGTCCCGTGCTGTCGGCGCGCCCATCCCGGCATCGCTGCCGGGCCGGCTACTCCCCTTCACGTTACGCTAGCATTGTACATCCCCGTCCAGCCCGCGTCAAGCTGGGAGGGAAAACCCCGGGTGACATGGAAACCCTCAGGTTGAGCGCCAAATGGGCAGGGGGGGCTGGGCATGGGGTTCAACATCAGCATCCTGGGGGGCGGCAGCGCCTATACGCCGGGTTTGGTCGACGGGCTCCTGAAGTTTGGCGGCGAACTCCCTGTGGACAGGCTCGCGCTGATGGATGTGGACAGTGAGAAGCTGTCGGCGGTCCACCCGCTGGTGGCGCGCATGGTCAGGGAACAGCAGCCCGAGGCCAGGGTAGAAGCCACCGGAGACCGTGCCCGGGCCCTGGAAGGGGCCGACTTCGTCCTCTGCCAGATCCGGGTGGGCGGGCTCGCCGCCCGGCACCTCGATGAAGCCATCCCACTTAGGTATGGGGTGATCGGCCAGGAGACCACCGGCCCCGGTGGGATGGCCATGGCCCTCAGGACCATCCCGGTGATGGTAGATATTGCCCGGGATATGGAGCGGATAGCCCCCAGGGCATGGCTGATCAACTACACCAACCCCACGGCCATGGTAGCTCAGGCTGTCACCCGCCTGACCGGGGCCCGCATGCTCAGCATTTGCGATGTGCCCATCGGCATCTGGGAACTGGTCAGCAGACTGATGGGGGTGCCCAGACAGTCCTTGGAGTTCGGCTATGCCGGCCTCAACCATCTGGGCTGGGTGCGGTACATCCGTCACCAGGGACAGGACATCCTCCCCAACCTTCGTGCCTTCGCGGGGGCCCTCGACCCGCACTCCCTCCCCCCCGAACTGGCCGGGGCGCTGTCCGAGGCAGATGACAAGACCCGAGGCGAAGTTGTCAACATGCTTCGCCTGTTTGTGCACAGGGGTGCCATCCCTTCACCCTACCTCCAGTATTTCTACTTCCAGGATGAACTACTGGCCAAGCAACGGGCCGCCTCCCGGACCCGGGCCCAGGAAGTCATGGCCCTGGAGGCCGAGTTGTTGCCACACTTCAAGGCGGCCGCTGCCAGCGGCAGCCTCACCGGGGTGTGGGACAAGCGCGGCGCGTCCTGGCACTCGGAACTGATGGTTGCGGTCGTGGCGGCCATCGCCCACGACAAGGACGAAGTCCATGTGGTCAACGTGCCGAACCACGGCCTCATCCCCGGCCTCGGCGAAGACAAGATCGTCGAGGTCCCGGCCGCGATCGGGGCCACAGGCGCCAAGCCGCTCCCAGTTGAGCCGCTGGACCCCGACATGCTGGGGCTGATGCAAGTGGTTGGGGCCTACGAAGAGCTGACGGTCCAGGCAGCCTTGGCAGGCGACCGGAACAAAGCCGTCCGGGCCTTGGCCATCCATCCGCTAGTCCCGTCATGGGATGTGGCCTCGGCCATCGTCTCGGACTACCTGGAGGCGCATCGCGCCTACCTGCCTCAGTTCTGACGGGGAGGGATCGAGCAATGGGTTTCAGACGGCACTTGCAGCGGTTCGGGGCGGCGGCCATGACCCCCATCGCCGTATTGCCCGCGGCCGCTGTCATTCTCGCCCTTGGCAGCGTGCTGCCCGTGCCTTTCGTGTCGAAGGCCTTGCTGGCGGCAGGAGATGCGCTGCTCAAGTACATCGGCCTGCTCATCGCCATGGGTGTGGCCGTCGGCCTAGCCGGGGGAGAGGGGATAGCAGGCTTTACCGGCGGCATCGTGTATGTGATCATGGATGGGGTCGCCCGCTCAATCAGCCCTGACGTCAGCCTGCATGTCCTGGCGGGCATCATTGCGGGCGTGCTGTCCGCCCTGCTCTACCTGCGCTTCCACCGCACCAAGCTGCCTGAAGCTCTGAGCTTCTTTGGCGGCCAACGGTCAGTGCCGATCGTAGGGGCCTTCGCGGCGGTGGCTGCAGGCTTGATCCTGGGATCCGCCGGCCCGCTCCTACAGGCAGGACTCACCTCAGCCGGTAATTGGATGCTGGCGGGAGGAGCCTGGGGGGCTGGCCTGTATGGTGCGCTGGAGCGCCTGCTCATCCCGACCGGCCTGCACCATTTCTTGAACAGCTTCATCCTGATGTTGGCGGGGAGCTATGCCGGGAAGACGGGTGACCTGATGCGGTTTTTCGCTGGGGACCCGCAGGCGGGCTTCTTTATGGGCGGGGCCTTCGCCATCAAGCTATTCGGGCTTCCCGCCGCCTGCCTGGCCATGTACCATGAAGCGCGTCCCGAGGCCAAGGCGGCGATCAAGGGCCTGATGCTTACAGCCGCACTGACCAGTTTCCTGACGGGGATCACCGAGCCGGTGGAGTTTGCGTTCCTGTTCACAGCGCCGGTGCTGTTCCTCGTGCATATCGCTCTCAGCGGCTCGTCCTTCCTGCTTAACGGCCTCCTAGGGATACGTCACGGCTTCATGTCGTCGGCGGGCGTCGTGGAGTACCTGGCCAACCTGCGCCTGGCTGAACGGGGGCTGCTCATCATCCCCATCGGCCTGGGCTATGCGTGCGCCTATTACTTCTTGTTCCGGCTGCTCATCCGCAAGCTCAACCTGTCGACTCCTGGTCGGCTCGAAGCTGAAGCAGACCTCCCTGTACAGGCATCAGCAGTTACCCAAGCTGACATCGCCGTGGCCATCATCGCTGGTCTGGGCGGGCGGGACAATCTGGTGAGCATAGACAGCTGTCTGACCCGGTTGCGTGTGGCCTACGTCAAAGCAGACCTGATCGACGAAGCGGCCCTGCGGGCGTGCGGCGCCCTCGGGTTCGTCAGGGGCCAAGGCGTGATTCAAGTCGTGATGGGCACACAGAGCGATGCGCTACGGCAATCGATCAGGGCTATCCTCCGCGGCCGTGGGCAGTAGGCGAGGTGCCCCGCCTATACGGTGGCTGCCAGACCCCCATAAGTCCAGGGGTGACCAACGAAGTGTTATGGCAAGAGCTTGCTTGTCTGAGAAAGGAGAGCGGAGCGGATGAGGAGACTACGCGGCGTCTGGTTGGTGGCGTGCTTGCTGGTACTGCCAGTGGCAGCTGCCACGGCCTTCGCCAATGTGGGTGCTTCCTCCCTGACTGACCAGACTGAGGTCGTGGCGAGGGAAAAGGTAGAGGTCAGAGCGGGCGAACAGGCCGGGGAAGCCGAGGAACCAGAGGAGTTCGAGCTAGAGGGGAAAGTCGTCTCCGTTGACATCCCAGGAGTAACCTCCGAGGACCTTACTGAAGACGAGGAGTCCGACGACGAAGGCGACGAAGACGACGAAGATGACGATGACGATGACGATGACGATGAGGACGACGACGACGAGGACGAGGACGACGATGAGGACGAGGAGACGGTCGGCGAGACGGTGGGCACCATCACGATCGTGACCAAGGATGGAGAGGAACTGACTTTCCAGGTCTCGGTGGATGTAGAGATCGAGGCGCCCATCAATGACGACGACCTGTATGTGATCAACGTCGGCGACAGAGTCGAGCTTGAGGGCGTTGGTGACATCGTCTTCAGCATCGAAGTCGACTCAGATGAGTCTGACGAGGATAACTGGGGCGCACAGGTACGCGCTTACGTCGGGAAGATCACCGCTGTCGGTGGTGAGGGGTCGCTGACCCTGACCATCGCGACGGCCAACGGTAAGGAGTTCACCTTCACTATCGCTGAAACCACCAAGATCTACCACGGTTCCAAGACCCTGACCGTTGAGGCGCTGAAGGTTGGACTCAAGGTCACGGTCAAGAACAACGAGGGTACGGCTTACTGGATCCGTATCACTGGGAGCCCTCCCGCGGACGCGAAGGGGGCAGCCGCCTTAGGGGAAGCGTCCGGCGTCGGCAAGGCCGACGAGAAGGGCAAGGGCCCCGACGCGGCTGCGGGGGCCAAGGGCAAGAGCAAGGGCAAGGGGCGCCGCTGAGGCGACTGCCGGGAAGCTGATTAATGCCAAGGGGGGACGGGCCATCTGCCCGTCCCCCTACTTTCTGCGTTCCCGGCGAGAGGGCAGGGTAGGGATGGCTTGAGCGGTATGGGTCAGCCTCACGTCCTGAGTCCGGGGGGCGGCGGTTGGCCTGGCAATCTGCTCAGGCGGTTCATGGGTCCGGGCCGGGGCTTGGGCCGGGGCTGGCATCGCTGGCTCCTCTTCGTCCATGTCGCCTGTCGCCTCCGGAGGGGCCTCGATGGTCCCGGCCAGCTTGGCCGGGACCCCCAGGCGCGTGCGGATGAGGCTGCGCAGGGTCGGGGGATCCCAGCGCTTGCCAGCGACGCTGCAGCGTAGACACGGAAGAGCGGCTTGGGCCAGCACGGCATCCACCAGCTCGTCCCTGGAGGCCTTTGGCTCCCTTTCATGGGAGGCATCATCCAGCTCGATCACGGCCAGGGGTTGGTAGTAGCCTGGGCTGAGCAGCACAAAGTCCACATGCTTCTGGCTGACTTGGTTCCTGGCCGTCGCTGCGTCGCGGCCCCCGGCGGTGACGTCGACCAGGTCGATCAACCGTACCTTGGCCATGACCACATAGTCGTTGCCAACCGCGAAACGTAGCGCTTCGTAGAACTTGCGCTCCACCACGCTGAAGAAGAACGTTCGGGGGGAGTACAGTTTTTTGGCGTCAAGGACTGAGGGGAGTGGCGTCGCGTCGTCATTGTGCCCTGACCGGGCACGATGGCCCCTCAGGATCGCAAGGGTCAGCGCAAGAACCAATAGTAGAGCTAAGGCGGCGTACATCGTCTCCATGGGCGGTCACCCCCGCGAGGACGGGACTACACGTGGAATTCGGTAATCAGGGGTGCTTTCCCTGCCCCAGCCTCAGAGGGCCAGGCGCATCACATACTCGTCATGCATCATCTCGCCGGTATGCTCGAACCCCAGCCGCATGTAGAAGCCTTCTGGGCTGATGTGGGTTCTGCCATGGGAGAGGAGCAGTTCCTTCGCGCTAGGTCTGGTCCGTACATGCGCGATGACCAGTTCCAGCGCCCTACGCCCAAAACCGCGTCCTTGATACTGGTAGTCGATCATGAACCGCCAGAGGAAATATCTGGCTTCGGGAGGGTTGTCGTAAAGCATAACGAAGCCTACGGGCACTTCCCCTGCGTAGATGGCACGGAACCAAGCCGTGTCCCGTTGGAAGTAGGCCTGGGCGATGGACACCGAGTTCGGCGCCACCAGCTGTGACTGCGCATCGGTGACCTGCAGCCGGCAGATCGCACGCACGCTATCGGCAGTGACCTCGCGCAGCGAGACCACGGCATCGGGTCCGGGACTATCGTCTAGCGTCGACAGGGTCAGTCCCCCTTCACTGGGTCGTGCAGCCCAGCTGATTATAGCACGGTCCGCGCGTTGCTTACAGCCGGGTTCCGGAACAGACGGCACCGGCATCCTGTGATGGCGGTGCTGGCCGCTGTACGCCCGGCATGGGCGTCGTTTTGGGGGTGAAAGTCCCCTGTAGGAGTGGGCAGCGACAACTGCTAGCCAAAGGCAACGGTGTCAGCGGCGACGCTGAATCGGAAGGAAGCCGGAGGCA
>JBFMBV010000030.1:0-23887 GCA_040755005.1 Bacillota bacterium | reverse complement strand
CCCTCTACGTTGATCCCCAGCGAAGTGGGGGCCAGCCGCTTCTCCGTCTTGACGGGGTGCTCCAGGTCTTCGGGCTTCTTCTCCTTGCGCAGCTCATCCTTGAGGCGGCTGACAACCTGCTGGGCAGTGAGGCCCCCATAGCCGATGGCCGCGAGCAGGTCCGCCTCGGCCACGTAGTTGAGTCGGCGGAGCACTTCGGCCAGCCTGTCCGGCTTGAGTAGCTCGGCAGCATCCAGGTTCTGACGCTTGAGCTCCCGCTGCAGCGACTCGCGCCCGCGGGCCTCGTTCTCCTCCCGGCGCTCCTTCTTGAACCGGGCCCTGATCTTGCCCTTGGCGCTGGAAGTAGTGACGAGGTTCAACCAGTCCCAGCTGGGGCTGCCCGTCTTGCTGGTGAGGATCTCGACGATGTCCCCGTTCACCAGCTTGTAGTCGAGCGGGACGATCTTGCCGTTGACCTTGGCGCCGACACAACGATGGCCGACATCGGTATGGATGTGATAGGCGAAGTCGAGGGGCATGGCGCCCGTGGGCAGGTCGACCACATCACCCTTGGGGGTGAACACGAACACCTCGTCGCCGAACAGGTCGATCTTCAGGCTGTCCATGAACTCCCGGGCGTCCTTGAGATCGTGCTGCCACTCCAGCACCTGCCGCAGCCAGGAAAGCTTCTGCTCGAACCGCACATCGCCCCGGGTGCCTTCCTTGTACCGCCAGTGGGCCGCGATGCCGTGCTCGGCGGTGCGGTGCATATCCCAGGTCCGGATCTGCAGTTCGAACGGCTCCCCGCGGGGCCCGATGACGGTGGTGTGCAGGGACTGGTACATGTTGGACTTGGGCATGGCGACATAGTCCTTGAACCGGCCGGGGAGCGGTTTCCACAGCGAATGGACGATGCCGAGGACGGCGTAGCAGTCCCTGACCGTATCGACGATGACCCTGATGGCGACCAGGTCGTAGATCTCATCGAACTCCCTGCCCTGGACGTACATCTTCCGGAAGATGCTATAGAAGTGCTTCGGCCGCCCCGTGATCTCGGCGGTGATGCCTGCGGCCCCAAGCTTGCCTTTGAGGGCGGCGATGACCTCGGCGGCGTACTCCTCCCGTTCCGCCCGCTTCCTCGCCACCAGCTCGACCAGTTCATAGTAGCGCTTGGGCTCAAGGTAGCGCAGGGCCAGGTCCTCCATCTCCCACTGGAGGCGGCTGATTCCCAGGCGGTGCGCCAGAGGGGCGAAGATGTCCAAGCTCTCCTGGGCGATGGACCGCTTGCGTTCTTCGGGCAGGTGCTTGAGGGTGCGCATG
Source organism: Bacillota bacterium (assembly GCA_040755005.1). Taxonomy (GTDB): domain Bacteria; phylum Bacillota; class Sulfobacillia; order JBFMBV01; family JBFMBV01; genus JBFMBV01. The sequence goes on along the minus strand of JBFMBV010000030.1, from coordinate 22,588 downwards.
TTGTGCAACCGATCGGCAAGTTTGATCAACAGCACCCTGATGTCCTTGGCCATGGCCAGGAACATCTTGCGCAGGTTCTCGGCCTGTTCCTCCTCGCGGGACCGGTACTCCAGCCTGGACAGTTTGGTGACGCCGTCAACCAGCTGGGCCACCTCCGCCCCGAAGGCGGTGTTGACCACTTCCAGGGTGGCGCGGGTATCCTCGACCACGTCGTGCAACAGCGCCGCCGCAAGGGTGACGTCATCCAACTCCAAATCGGCGAGGATCATCGCCACCGCCACGGGGTGTTCGATGTAGTCCTCACCTGATTCCCGGTGTTGGCCTAGATGAGCGTCGCGGCTGAAACGGTAAGCCGCCGCGATCAAGTCCGAGTCCGCCCGCGGGTTATACTGGGCGACCCGGCGTTGCAGGTCCTCCAGGGTCATAGAGGCCTCCTAGAACTGGATCAGGGAGGTGACCGCGTGGCCCTCCAGGGTCCTGCGCCCTTCCAGATAGGTGAGCTCGATCATTACGGCCACCCCGGCCACCGTGCCACCGAGCCGCTCGACCAGGTCCACGCAAGTCTTAAGGGTGCCCCCGGTAGCCAGGAGGTCGTCCACGATGAGCGCGCTCTGGCCGGGCTTGAGGGCGTCGGTATGCATCTCCAGCGAGTCCTTGCCGTACTCCAGAGCGTACTCGCCTCTGATGGACTCCGCCGGGAGCTTCCCTGCCTTGCGCACCGGCACGAAACCGGCGCCCAGGGCATAGGCCACGCTGGCACCGAGGGCGAACCCCCGGGCCTCGGGGCCGACGATGACGTCTACCCCGGCGTGCCGCCACTGGTCGGCGATCCGGTCCACGGTCTCGCGCCACGCCCCGCCATCCTTCAGCAGGGTGGTGATGTCCTTGAACCTGATGCCTGGCTTGGGGAAATCGGGGATGACCCGGATCAGAGCCTTGAGGTCCACGGTTGTCAGGCCTCCTTGGTCAGCATGGATGCAGGGTAGATGGGCTGGTTCACAGCCCGCAGCAGATCGGAATCCGGATGCATGACCCATTCCCGGAACCGTTGGAACGCGGCCTTTTCGGCCAGTCCCTCCGCGTAGCGCACGCTGTGATTGAGATCGAGCTTCCTTCCCTGGTGTGCCACCACCCTCAGGACGCGCTGGCCGTCAACCACTTCGCGACCGATGAGGTCCAGTTCCAGCAGGACCCCGAGGCCTGCCGACACGGAGTCGTCGCTGTAGCGGTCGTCCTGGTCGGTCAAGGCCAGGAGCGTGCGGTTGTCGGCAGTACAAGCGTCGCCACCCTGCGCGCACAAGCGGCGGATGGCCAGATACAGGCTGGCCAGGAACTCCCGGCCGGGCGCATCACGTTCTAGCAGCAGCGAGTTGAGCCTGGCGTCCTGGGGCCCAAACAGCAGGTGGATCTGAGCTGTGTCCCCATCCCGGCCCGCCCGCCCGCTCTGCTGGTTGAAGGCGGTGTACGAGAAGGGCATGTGGTAGTGAGCCACGTGCCTGATGTCGTTGATGTCCACCCCTTCGCCGAAGGCACTCGTAGACACGACGACGGTGGCGCCATCGGCAGCGAACAGCCGTTCCACCGCTTCCCGTTGTCCTGCCGGCAGGCCACCATGGTAGTAAAGGATGGACTCCGCCCTGTCAGGCAGGACCCGGTGCAAGGTCTCGGCGATGCGCACCGCCTGCAGGCGGCTGTTCACGTAGACCAGGGTTTTCTGTCCCCTGTTGACGATTTCCTGCACCGTCCCGTCCCTGTCAGTGACCCCGCGCCTGTCCACAAGCTGTAGGTTGAGGCGGACATGGGGGTCGATCATCACCCGTTGGATGCTCAAGGTCTCGACGATCTCCGCGGCCACAGCCTCGGTAGCGGTGGCGGTGGCGGTCAGCACCAGCGGCCCCCCGAGCCTAGACGCCAACTCGCCTAACCGCTTATAGGCGGGCCGACGGCTGGTCGAGGCCTCGCCGATGTGATGCCCTTCATCCACGACCAGGCAACCGACCGTCCTCGAGGACCCAATCTCCGCTACGTGATAAGCCAGATACTCAGGGGTGGTCAGCAGGATATCGCACTCGCCCGCTGCCAGCGCAGCCTGGAGGCTGTCCCGCTCGTCTCCCACCACTGCGCCCGTAGCCCGGCAGACGTTGAGCCCCAACCGGCCAAGACGTATCCGCATCTTGTCGTACTGGTCGTTCACCAGGGCGCGCAGGGGATAGACGATGATCGTCAGTTCCCTGGCAGAGAGGGCCTTCACTGCGGCCACGGTCTGAAACACGACCGACTTGCCCCGGCCGGTGCCGAACACCACCAGTAGATTCTTGCCCGACAGCGCTTCGCCGATGGCCGCGGCCTGTTGGGGCCGAAAGGGCTTGTCCCCCAGCAGCGCCCCCCGGGCCGCCTCCACCAGCTCAGACGAGCCGGCCCCAGGCCCCGACCGTGCCGTGGCCACTCCGGGCGCTTCGGCGAGCGGCGCGAGCCTGCCAACACGCAGGTTCACACCGTAGTGGTGTTGGCCCCCACCGGTGACCTGGCTGACCGTAGCCCAATAGGATGCACCCTGATCCATCAGGGGCGCCAGGTGCCGGGCGATGCCCGCCTTAAGGTACCCGATGGGCTCGCCGGTGGTAGCTGTCACCTTGATGGCGTTGGGGTCGGCAGCGTTGGCGGGCTCCCGTTCCAGCCGCAGGACCTGGCCTGCCTCCAACGCCACGGCTGCGGCCTGGCGGCCCTCGAAGCTGACTCCGGCGACCTTGGTGTAGAACGCCGCCGACCGGCCGATCCCTTCATAGGGGTCGTCCCGCAGGTACTCGGCAGCCTTCACCATCAGGTCCAAGGCCAAGGGAAGCGCTTGCGTGCTGGGCCTTAGGTCTACCAGCCGCAGCTGGACCTGCTCCCGGTCGTTCCACCGGTTCAACTCCACCGCAAAGGCTACATCCCACAGCCCGCCCTGGGCCAGGGAGGCTAAGCGGTCCCCCTGACGGAAGGCGATGGCATCCACAGCACGGCGCCTCCTGCCCAACCTGAGCTTGAGGTGGTTGCCGTCGGCCCCCACGGCCCGGGCCTCCTGACACACGACCCCACGCAGGCAGAACAAGGGCACTTCGTTCCCTTCGCCGCACGGCTCCAGGCGCTCCAAGTCTCTGGCCTGGGTGTCGTCCAACTCCGCCAAGTCCACTTCGCCGTCGAGCCGATAGGCAGGCTCGGTCGGGGGCGCCGCGACGGCCTCCCTCGCCAACGCCTCCCGCAGGGCCGGCACCCGCTCGGTCGGGAGGGCGAGTCCCGCGGCAGCCGCATGGCCGCCGAACTGGCTGAGCAGATGGGACACCCTGGTGAGCGCAGCATGGAGGTCGAACCCCGGCACACTGCGCCCGGAGCCACGGGCTGACTGCCCCGCCACGGTCAGCAACACCACCGGCTTACGGAACTCCTGGAGGAGCCTGGCCGCGACGATTCCCAAGACCCCCGGGTGCCAGCCTGGTGAGGCCAGCACCAGACAGGGGCTGGCCTGATGCTCAGGGGAGGCCGCCAGCAGCACCTTGGCTTCCTCCAGGACCTCCGCCTCCCGGTGCTGCCGCTCCACGTTGAGACGGTCCAGTTCCGCAGCCAGTGCGAGGGCTTCCGCTTGACTGTCTGCGAACAGCAAAGCGAGGGCCTTGTCGGCCCCCTCCAGGCGCCCGGCCGCGTTGAGGCGCGGCGCCAACTGGAAAAGGACGTCCCCGCTACGCAGGCTTCCCGTCCTGGCTGTCCTGCAGAGCGCGGCCAAGCCAAAGCGCTCCCGCCGGTTCAGGACCTCCAGGCCCCGCTTGACAAGGCTGCGGTTGATGCCGGTGAGGGGGACGATGTCGGCCACGGTCCCTACAGCCACCAAGTCCAGGAGGTCTGCGGGCTCGGGGAGCCCCAGCCGGGACATGAGCGCCGCTCCCGTGAGGTAGGCCACACCGACCCCGGCCAGGACTTTGTCGGGATAGGGACAGTCGGCCCGGTGGGGGTTCACCACCGCGACGGCCTTGGGCAGCAGCGGCCCCGGCTGATGGTGATCGGTGATGATGACGTCCAACCCTGCGGCCCGCGCGGCGTCCACAGCCTCCAGCGAACCGGTGCCACAATCCACGCTCACCACCAGTGCGTAGCCATTCCCGGCTATCTGGGCCAGCGGCCCGGGATGCAGCCCGTGCCCGAGCTCCAGCCTGTCCGGGATGAACTGGCCCACGCTGAGGCCTGCCAGTTTAAGGCAAAATGACATCACAGCGGTGGCGGTCAGGCCGTCGGCGTCGAAGTCCCCATAGACTAACACCCGCTCACCCCGCTGGCGGGCGAGGACCAGGCGCTCGACCGCTTCGGCCAAGCCGGCCATGGGCTTACCATCAGCCCCACTGTCCCCTTCCAGCCAAGCCCTGGCCGTCTCCACCGTCAGCCCGCGGTTGACGAGCACGCGAGCCAGCAGCGTCGAAACGCCGAGCCCAGTCGCGATAGCTGTCACCAGTTCGCGCTTGGGCTCCACGACCGTCCATTTCCAGGCCGGCGCCCCTGCAGCGGTCATGCCCTGCGGGTGTCCGCGCCGTTCGCCTCTTGCGCTGGGGCAGTCAACCGGGTGAGCTCAGCCCGGACACGCTTGTGCTCGGCCGTCAGCTTGTCCAGGCGCCCTTCGCATTCCCACAGCTTCAGTCTCAGCTGCGCGTGTCTGAAGAGGAGCGGCAGGATCGCCAGGACAGCCCCTCCAGCCGCCGCGCCGATGATCACCACTGACAGGGACACTTCCTGTCCCCAGCCGAAAAACCCGAGTGTAACCACTTGTGCGTTCTGCACTGCGAACACCGCTACGATGAGGGCAAAGACGAGCGCCGACAGCAGGTACATGTAGGCACCTCCGCTTGCCTCTTTCTGCTCCCCGCCTGGCGAATCCTGCCCTTAGGGCCGCGTGGCGGAGGCCACGAGCTTGCCGCGCTCGAGCTGGGCGATACGGGCCATGGCCTCCTTCTCCAACTCGTCGACGCTGTACAGGGTGCCGTTGCCTTCCCGCACCATGCCCTGGAGGAACTCCTTGTTCGGCTCCAGCCCGATGCATCCGAACGGCACGCCGGCTGCCGCCACCTGCCGCGACGCCTGCCTCGCATCCTCCAGCGGGTTCAGGGACCAGGCCGGGACGGTCGGGATGCCGTCGGTGATGAGCAGCAACAACGGGTTGCGGGCCCGGCTCCCCTTGAGGTAGTTGAGCCCGCCGATGACGCCCTCGGCGAGGGGCGTCAGCCCCAGGGGCCGCACCCTCGCCAGCCCGGCCCTGGCGGTTTGGATGTCCTGCGTGAAAGGCACCTGCACCCGCACGTCCTTCTCCTGGAACACCACCACGCTTAACCTGTCCCGGGTGGACATGAGCAGATGCTCGGCCAGGGACTTGGCAGCCCGCAGCCTCCGTCCGGCCATGCTGGCGCTGGCGTCCAACACCAGGCAGATGTCCACCGGGCGGTACCGGGTGCGCCGCACCACCCGCAGATCATCCCGCTCGAGGGCCAAGGAGGCCGCCCCGCTCCGCCTGTGCCTGGTCATGGCCGCCACCACCGTCTCGGGCACAGCCAGCTCCCCGGGCCATTCCCCGTCCACGAGCGGCTGGACCCGCAGACGCCGGCCGGTCTCCGCCCTGACCAGGTTCACGCGGGGCCCGGTGAGCTTGCTGGCGCCCTGCCAGGGTAGTTTGCGCAGCAAGCGCTTGAACTCCATGTTCAGCTCCTGGCGGTGCTCCCGGAGGTAGTCCAGGATCCGCCTTCCCACTTCGGTCAGGCCTGTGTTCGGTCCGGCCGGGGACACCAGTCCCGCCGACCGGAGCTTCTCCATGTTCGTGTACTTGTCCTCAACCCTGGCCAGCCGCTCAAACCAGTTGGACACCTCCCCCGAGGCCATGGCCTCGAGCGCGTCGGCCACTTCATCCAGGCTGCCGAAATCCTCAGCCAGGTTGAGCAGGGAGCTCATGTAGCCCACGGTCTCCGCCATCCCCTGGGCCCGTTCCGCATCCTGCTGCAGGCTGTCAGCGGGTTCGCGCAGGTAGGTATCCATGCGGCTGGCGTAGTCCGAGATGTCCTGCTTGGGCCCGTTGCCTGCCTCATGGACCAGCCGTTCCACCCGCCGGATGGCGAGTCCCTGAACTTGCAGGGACCGCTCGACAGCATCAACGAGACAGGGCAGTCCGGCCAAGCCTCCCCCCTGTTCCCAGCCAACGGCCAGGTGGACGTGGTTCAGGTGACTCTGACGCAAGGTCGTGGTCTGGCCGTAGGCGAGGCTGCCGCTGGCCCTTCCCCCGCCGAGGGCGGTCTGGAGGTCGACCCAGTCTAAGTCTGACTCACACAGGCCGCACCGGCCAGGGCAGCCCTGGCAGCGCGCCATTGCCTGGCGTAACGCCCCGGCGATCTGACGCTGATCCACCTCGCCCACGGCGTGGAACACATCAACGTGCACGATCCGCTCATCCACCCGCCGGCCATAGAACACTTGGCCCGCATCGGCGTTGACGACCACCCGTACCTCCTCGGGGTGGGCCGGGTCGAGCACATGCACCCGCCTACTGACCACCGCCGCCTCCCCCAGCCTGGCCCCCCGGCCTTGCGTCAGCAGGCTGTGCAAGGTAACGCAGGCCCTGGCGGCGGCGTCGGGGCTTAGGGACACCGCAGCAGCCCCTCCTCGCCGGTCACCAGGGCGGCGTCGGGAAGCTCGGCCAGAAACCGCGCCGGGTTGGGAGGCGCAAGCACGGGCGCCTCCGGCCAGTCCGGCCTGGGCCAGGAGGTGCCCGGTGCAGGCTCACGCTGTCCGGTCGGGTCACCGTGGGGGGAACGGTTGGCGCAGCGCCGGTCGCCTCCGGGCTCAGCCTGCCTGCCGTGGCGGCTCGGGTCCTCCTTGTGGAGAGTGGTCGACGACGTGTGCGGACTGGCGAAGGCGCGCTTGAGTTCTGCACGCATCCGCTCCATGAACCGGCCGAAGGCCATGCCCTTGATGTCGGGCACGTTGACGACCTCATCGTCGGGGTCTCCTCGATCCTGGCTGGACCTGGGGCCTGGGTTCAGGGGCGGAGGCTCCTTCCCGGTCAGCTGCGGGGCAGCCCCGGCGGTCCTGTCCTCCAGTTTGGGGCGGGCTGCTTCGGCCAGCTGCTTGAGGATACGTGCCAGCACACCGGGATCGACCCGGTGCCCCAGGGCCAGGGCAGCAACAGCAGCGACATCGGCAGCGCCGACCTCCCGGCGGCCCCTCACCGCGGCGTGCAGCTTGGCGCCGAGGGTCAGCGCCTCCACCGCGCGCAGGGACTCCAGGCCGAAGTCGATGTACACGCTGGCGATGAGTTCCTGGGTCTCCTCGGGGATGGCCACCCCCGCTATGTTCCTGAGGATCGGCCTGCGGGGCCGCTCGCCGCCACCATCGCACCCGAACAGGATGTGCCGGACGACCCGCCGGTTGTCCGGTCGGCTCATGCTCACCAAGAAATCAAACCTGTCGGCCAGCTGGCGCCGGATATTGCCCAAGGGCCCGGGGTCCTCGTCCGGATTGGAGGCTGCCCAGACCGACACCCTCAGGGGCATCTCCACGGTTTCCAGGCCCGTCTCCTCGATCTGCACCCGCCCGGGCTTGGTGCCCATGGCGTCCAAGAGCACATCGGCGAGTTCCGGCGCCGTATCGGCCAGCCGGTTGATCTCATCCACGAACACGACGCCACGATGGGCGCGGGGCAGCGCCCCAGGAAGCAGGGCCGCCGTCGGGCTTTGCCCCGACAGGGCCTTCAGGTCGATCGAACCCACCACTGTGCCGACCTTGGCGGCATGGGATATCTCCACGAACGGCATCGGCACCCGTTCGACGCCGATCGTTTGGAGCTCTTCCTGGGAGAGCCCCCGGTGGTGGGGGCAGTGGGGGTCATCGGGCGCGCAGTTGTACTGGCAGCCCTTCACCCGGGTAATGGGGGGCAGGATACCTCGGGCCGCCCGGAGGACCGTGGTCTTGCCGGTGCCGCGCAGGCCCTCAGTGTGCATGTGCAGCGGCATGCCGCAGTATGTGGCCAGCAATGACATCTCGACCGCGTCAAACAGGTTTTGGTTGCCTGGGTGTTTGATGAGGTCATTATAGGCTTTCATGGACGCTAGCCTCCCTCGCGGGTAGTATGCCCGCGCCTGAGGCGCGCTACGGAGCCGATTGCGTCACATAATGCTGGGGTTTACGGCCTTCCGAGGCCTGATGTACAATGGATGCATCTCCGTGCGGGAGGAATCCTCTGTGACTGGCACTTTCATCAACGTAGGCACTGTGCTCGCAGGCAGCCTAATCGGTCTGGCCTGTGGGCGTCGCCTGCCGGAGCGGTTGACCGGCCCCCTGATGCAGGCAGTGGCCTTGTTCACCCTCGTCGTCGGGTTGAACATGGCGCTGGGCGCGGGCCAGCCAATCCTCATCCTGCTATGCCTGGTCTCCGGCGCCGTGGCGGGCGAACTCCTCCGGTTGGAGGACCGCCTGGAAGCCGTCGGGCGCGCCCTCGAAGCACGGCTCGATGCAGGGGGGGCCCCAGGGCGCTTCACCCGGGGGTTCGTCAGCGCCAGCCTGCTGTTCTGCGTCGGCCCCATGGCCATCCTCGGCGCGTTCAGGGACGGCTTGGCCGGCGACAACAGCGTATTGGTCACCAAGGCAGCCATGGACGGCGTGGCTTCCGTCGCTATGGCAGCCGGCCTCGGCTTCGGTGTGGCCTGCTCCGCCGTACCTGTCCTGGTCTATCAGGGAGCCCTCACCCTCCTGAGCGGCGTGGCAGCCCCGCTGTTCACCGCCCCGGTGGTGAACGAGATGACAGCCTTGGGGGGCATCATGGTCCTGGCCATCGGCCTGAACATGCTGGGAGTGGTCAGGCTCAGAGTCGCCAACCTCAGTCCCGGCCTGGTCTTCATCGCCATCGCCGCCGCGCTGTTCTGAGACCGCCTGGAAGCTGGGAGGTGCCACTGTGACCCGCAACGAGCTCATCGCCCTCCATGGACAACATCGCTTCGCCCATGAGCGCACTTACTACCGCGAACCGCTCGTCATCGAGCGGGGACGGGGCTGCCGTCTCGTCGATCACGAGGGCCGCGAGTATCTCGACTTCTTCGCCGGCATCGCCACGATCAGCGTCGGTCATGCCCACCCGAAAGTAGTCGAGGCCGTAGCCGCCCAGGTCGCCAAGCTCTCCCATGTCTCCACCCTCTACATCACTGAGCCCCAGGTGCGCCTGTACCAGGCCCTGGCCCGGGTCGCCCCGGCGGGGCTGGACCGGGCCGTGTGCGTCAACAGCGGCACCGAAGCGGTCGAGGCCGCGCTCACCGCCGCGCGTATGCGGACAGGGCAAGCCGAGATCATCGCGCTTCGCCACAGTTACAGCGGGCATTCCGCCGCGGTGCGCAGCCTCACGGGCCAGTCAACCTGGCGCCCCACTCCCGCCTACGGCCCCGTCAGCCACGCGGTGAGCCCCTATTGCTACCGCTGCGCCTTCAGGGCGACCCCAGCCCACTGTGACCTGGCCTGCGCCGCCGAGGTAGAGCAGGTGATCAGGACGACCACCACCGGGCGCATCGCCGCAGTGGTGGCCGAGGCGATCCAAGGGGTGGGCGGGGTCATCGTGCCCCCTGCCGGCTACTTTGAGCGGGTGGCGGAGATCGCGAGGCGCTACGGCGGGCTGCTCGTCGTGGACGAGATCCAGACCGGTTTCGGCCGTACCGGCCGCATGTTCGCCATCGAACACTGGGACTGCATCCCGGATATGATCGCAGTGGCCAAGGGACTGGGCAACGGCACCCCTGTCGGCGCCGTACTGGCGGGCAGCACTGTCGCGGCCGCCTTCAAGACCTTGTATTTTTCGACCTTCGGCGCCAACCCCGTGAGCATGCAGGCGGCCCTGGCCGTGCTGGAGGTCATCGCGGAGGAAGGGCTGGTCGAGAACGCCCGGCTGATGGGGGAACGCCTCCTGGCCGGCCTCGCAGCCCTGGCCGAGCAGTTCCCCGTAGTGGCCGAGGCGCGCGGCAAGGGGCTGCTGGCAGCCATCGAACTGGCGGACGCCAACAAGCGGCCCCTGGCCGAACTGGCCAGGGGCGTGCATGAAGCGGCTAAAGCCGAGGGGCTCCTAATCGGGCTCAGTGGCTTGGACGGCAACATCCTCCGGATGTCGCCCCCATTGACCGTCACCGCGGCCGAGGTCGATGAGGCCCTGTCCAAGCTGGGCCGGGCGCTGGCGGCTGCTACCGCCTAGGCGGCCTTAGCGACGTGTAGGCCCCGCCGCCTGCCCCGGGCGCCGCACAAGGCTGCCATGCCTACCAGCTGAAGGAACCCGGCCAGGAGGAAGGGCGCCAGGAACCCCCCGGTGAGATCCACGAGCCAGCCTGTTACCGCCGGGCCGGCCACCATCGCCGTTGTGCCAACGAAGTTCACGGCGGCGAACGTCATGGCTAGGTCGTCGGCGGGGGCGTGCTCGGCGATGACCACGACCAGCACGGGATCGATGACGAGCTTGCTGGTCAGGCCCATCACAGCCAGGGCGGCGATGAGGCCCATGGGGCTGCGGGCCAGCGCCACGCAGGCCAGGGCGATGCCGAAGGTGCCAGAGAGCCCCGCCAACAGGGGCTCTTTCGCTGTTAGCCTGTCAGCCTGCACCGCCACGAGCAGGCTTGCCGGGACGCCCACGGCGGGCATCACCGCGCTCACCAGGCCTCCAGCGATGGGGGTGAACCCAGCCTCGCTCACTGCGTACGGCAGCCAGGAGATGAGGGACAGCGCGCCGTACATGCTGGTGAAGGCAACCACCAGCACCGGCCAGAGCGTCCGCAGGCGGACGAGCCGGTCGGCGCCCCTGGCCGCTACTTGCTGGGCCCGCACCGTGGCCGTACGCCTGTTTCCCACCAGCACGGCCAGGAGCAAAGTGTAGGCTAGCACGACCGCCCCGACCAGCGCGAAGGCGCCGCGCCACGAAACTCCGGCCACGGCGATAGCAGCGGCCAAGCCCGCGAAGCCGAGCATCATGCCTAAACCCATGCCGCTGTTAATCACTGCTGAACCCAGCGTCCGCCGTTCCGGCGGCATCATCGCCGTGGCCAGGGCGTACTGGGACGCATAGTAGCCGGACTGACCCGCCCCAGCGAGCACCCTGCCGGCGACGAAGGCACCCGGCCCCGGGGAGATGGCGCAGATGAGGGAAGCAAGCCCTTGGGCCAGGAACCCTCCGGCCACGACCTTGCCTGCTCCGTGACGGTCGGCCAGGGCCCCCATGGGAATCTGCAGCAGCGCGTACATGACGAAGAATGCTGAACTGATGAGCCCCAGCTGGGTCTTGGTCAGGCTCCACTCCAGGCCCAGGTCCTTGAGGACGACGGCCAGGATGATCCTGTTCACATAGGCGATAACCCAGCCGCCGCAGAAGAGCACTGTGACGGCCTTCCAGTGTAGACGGGCCAACGGATTGCCTCCCTGGGGGCAGCTAGACTGCGATGTTGAAGGTGACCTCCATCACGCCCCGGAAACCCTCGGGGCCGTGCCCGGGGATGAGTACACCGCACTGGCCCCGTGCAGGACGATACGTCACCAGCCTCGCCGGCTCCTGCGGAAGCAGCCGCCTAACGGGAGGAAGGTGCTGTCAACCCGTCGAAGACGGCAGCTGTGCGGACTCATCACCGGGAGGGGGCGGGACGAAGTGGATGTGCCAGCCCTGGCCCAGGAGATCGACCGGTGCTTGGCCGCGCTCCCACCTGACGCGGGCGTCCCGGAGTTCCGTCGCGTCCGGCGTGAGTACACTGAAGCTCTGCGAGGCGTACCAGCCCAGACCGTCCTGGAACTGGCCCTTACGCTGCTCAAGGTCCACGGCCGACGGGGAACCGCCTATGAGTTGGTGCATCATCACCGGGCGGCCTTCCGGGCGCTTACCCCTCGCCTGGTGGAGGAGCTAGGTGAAGGCCTGTCGAGTTGGGGGGCCACCGACGCTTTCGGCGCCTACATCTCCGGGCCGGCGTGGCACGCAGGCCTGGTCAACACGGCAGAGGTCCAGCGTTGGGCGGGCTCCGCCGACCGCTGGTGGCGCCGTGCGGCCCTGGTCAGCTGCATCTACCCCCGGGGCGGGGTGGAGCGTACCCTCGCGGTCTGCCGCCTGCTGGTCCACGACAGGGACGACATGGTCGTCAAAGCCATGTCCTGGGCCCTCCGCGAGCTGGTGAGGTTTGACCGGGCGGCGGTCGAAGGTTTCCTGAGCGAGTATGAGCGTGCCCTTGCCGCCCGGGTCAAGCGGGAGCTCCGCCACAAGCTGCGGACAGGTCTGAAGAACCTGCGGCGGGCCTGATGCCAGCCTACCCTGGAGGTGTTGCCTGTGCCCGAGCGTGTCCTGTACCACAACGGCGTCATTTATACCATGGATCGCAAGCGTCCCCAGGCCCAGGCCATACTGACCGACGGCGACCGCGTGGCCGGCGTGGGGCAGGAGTCCGACTTTGACGCGGCCCGGGCCGACCGCAGGGTGGACTTGGGCGGCAGGGCCGTCGTTCCCGGGCTGACCGATTCCCACTGTCACTTCGGCCACTGGGCCCTCGGCCTCAGCCGGGTGAACCTTGACGGCGCGCAGTCCCTGGACGAAGCGAGACAGCGCATCGCCAGCCGCCTCGGCGACGGCGGCGGCTGGCTCTTGGGCTTCGGGTTCAACAAAAATCTGTGGGGGGACGGCTCCTTCCCCACCGCTGCCGATCTCGACGCCTGCACGGGCGACCGCCCCGCGGCCTTTACGAGCAAAGACGGCCACTCCCTCTGGGTCAACTGCGCAGCTCTGCGGCTAGCGGGCGTAACCCGGGATACCCCTGACCCCCCCGGCGGGGCCGTGCTCCGCGATGGGACCGGCGCCCCTACCGGTGTCTTCTGCGAACAGGCCCAAGGCCTGATCTACCAGGCCATACCCCAGCCGGCCGATGCCGACTTCGACCTGGCCCTCCCCCCGGCCTGCCAGGCCCTGCTCAGCCTAGGCGTGACCAGCATCGGCAACTGCGAGGGGGCTGCATCGCTACGGGCACTGCAACGCCTGCGCAAACAGGATGGCCTGAAGCTCAGGGTCTACCAGCTCATCCCCAGGGAGCAACTGGGGGAGGCTGTAGCCGTCGGGCTCATGCCCGGCCTCGGCGATGACCACCTCCGCCTCGGCGCCATCAAGGCCTTCGCCGACGGCGCCCTGGGCTCCCAGACCGCCGACATGCTGGATGACTACGCAGGGCAACCCGGCAACCGCGGTATCGCCGTCCTGGACCGGGACGCCATCTCCGCCCTGGTGGGCACGGCCGTGACAGCCGGGTTCAGCGTGGCCCTGCACGCCATCGGCGACCGCGCCAACCGCCACGCCCTCGATGCCTTCGCCGAATGGCTGCCCGAGACAAGGGCCAAAGGCCTCCGTCACCGTATCGAGCACGCCCAGCTCATCCACCCGGACGATCTGCCGCGGTTCGCGCAACTGGGGGTAGTGGCGTCGGTGCAGCCCATCCACGCCACCTCTGACCGCTACATGGCAGACCGCTATTGGGGGGCCAGGGCCCGCTACGCGTACCCCTTCCGTACCCTGCTGCAGCACGGGGTCACCCTCGCCTTCGGTTCGGACGCCCCCATCGAGTCCCCTAACCCCTTCAAGGGGATCCACGCCGCCGTCACGCGCCAGCGGGAAGATGAACCCGCCGTGGCCCCCTGGTACCCTGAGGAACGCCTGAGTGTCTGGGAAGCCGTCTATGGGTATACCCTGGGTGCAGCCCATGCGGAGTACAGCGAAGGCAACAAGGGCAGCCTGGAACCAGGGAAACTGGCCGACTTCGTCGTCCTCTCCCAGGACATTTTTGCCGTGCCTACTGAGACCATCGCCGCGACCCGCGCCATCGCCACCGTGGTCGGCGGCGTGGTGGCCGTCGGCGCGCTGAGCTGACGGCTGGCGGCAGGAATACGTTAACCTATGTCGAACAACGGGGCATGCAATTAAGGGGAGGTCACAGCATGGCCCACATCCTGGGTATCAGCGGCAGCCCGAAAGACGGCGCCACCGAATACAGCGTCAAGTACGCCCTGTCCGAGGCAGCGAAGGTGCCGGGCATCACCACGGAGTTCGTCACGCTCAGGACTCTGAAGTTCAACCTCTGCACCGACTGCTGCGCCTGCATCAAGACGGATAAGACAAACTGCACCGCCTTCCACGACGACTTCAGCGTGCTCTATGAGCGGTTCCTCAAGGCGGACGGCTACCTGATCGGCTCCCCCGTGTACCAGATGAACATCTCGGCCCTACTGGCCGCCTTCTTCAACCGCTTCCGGCCCCTGTGGACCATCACCAAACGCGACCCCCACAGCCTCGGGCGCAAGGTGGGGGGCGGCATCGCCGTCGGCGGCAAGCGGAACGGCGGCGAGGAGATGGCCCTCCTGGCCATCGTCAACTTCTTCTTCACCAACGGGATCATCCCGGTGAGCGGCGGGGTGCTGGCCTACAACGGCGCCGCCATCTGGTCCCAGAACAAGGGGGCGGAGGGCGCCGCGGCCGACGAGGTCGGGATGGGCACCGTCCGCACCATCGCCCAGCGGGTCGCCCTGGTGACCCTCATGGCCAAGGCCGGCGAAGGCGCCTACCTGGACGGCCTCGCCAGGCTCAAGAGCTAGCCGGACCTGGCCATGATGAGGGGCCCCCAGTTGGGGGGCCCCTTTCCTGCTCAGGCGAGGCGCGGCCGCCGTCTACGCATCCGTTCCTCGTGCTCTTTCCACATCACCCACAGCGGACTGGCGATGAAGATGGACGAGTAGGTGCCAGCGAACACCCCGACTAGCAGGGCCACGGCGAAGGGGCGCGTGGTCGGCCCCCCGAAGACGAGGATGGCGAGAATGGCCGCGAGCGTTGTCCCGCTGGTGTTGAGGGTACGGGTGAGGGACTGGCGGATGCTGCGGTTCACGAGCGCGGCAAGCGGCTCCTTCTTACGGTGACGCATGTTGTCCCTGATGCGGTCATAGACGACGATGGTGTCGTTGATGGAGTAACCCACGATGGTCAGGGTGGCAGCCACGAAAGCCTGGGTGATCTCCAGCCGCAGCAGGCTGAACAGTCCCAGGGTGATGAAGACGTCGTGGATCAGGGCGATGATGCCGGTGATGGCGAACTTGAACTCGAACCTCCAGGTGATGTAGGCGACCATCAAGATAGAGGCCACTACCACTCCCAGCACCGCCAGCAAGGTCAGCTCCCGCCCGAAGCTCGGACTGATGGGGTCATCGGACAGGGTCTCCGTGAGCCCGAAGGCCTTTGCCAGCGCGCCCTTGGCCGCTGCCTGCGCCGCTTCATCGAGGGGCCCCGTCCTAATGACGAAGTCCCTGCCGGCCGGGGCGCCCAGGTCCCCGGCCCCCTGGATGATGCTCTGGCCCAGACCCAAAGGGGTGAGCGCCGTACGGACATCGGCCACGGTGGCGGGCTGCTCGAAGCGCACATGGTACTTCCAGCCCCCGGTGAAGTCAATGCCCAGGTTGAGGCCACGCCCGGGGATGAGCAGCGAGACGAGGCCCGCGAGTATCAAGACCCCGGAGATGGCAAAGGCGCGCTTGCGGTTGCCGATGAAGTCCACGCTGGACACCTCCTAAGCCCCGAAGAACAGACGGGAATTCCGCGCCAGCCCGGCCCGGGCCGCCGCGCGCAGGACGAAACGCGTCACTACCACGGCTGTGAACAGGCTGACCAGGATACCGAGGCCCAGGGTCACGGCGAACCCCTTGATGGCGCGCTGGCCTACATAGAACAACACGGCGGCGGCGATCAAGGTCGTGACGTTGGCGTCCATGATGGTCCTCAGCGCCTGGGAGAACCCGGCGTCGATGGACGCCCGGATGGTCTTGCCGTTGCGCAGCTCTTCCTTGATGCGCTCGAAGGTGATGACGTTGGCGTCAACGGCCATGCCGAGGGAGAGGATGAGGCCAGCGATGCCCGGCAGGGTCAGGGTGGCGTTTAGCCCAGCCAGCAGCCCGAGGGTGATCAGGGCATACAGTCCCAGCATCAGGTCGGCCACCAACCCGGCGAAACGGTAGAAGGCCAGCATGTACAGGCCGACCAGCCCGGCGGCCACGGCCGCCGCCACGGCGCTGCGTTCCAGGGAATCCCGGCCGAGGGTCGGGCTGACGCGGATGATGGCAGGCCGGGTCAGCTCCAGGGGCAGGGCGCCGGAGTTCAGCAGTAGGGCCGTGGCTTGGGCCTGGAAGATGTCATCGTACGGGCGCATGACGGCTTCCCCGTTGGCGATCTCCTCCTGCACCACCGCCCAACGTTCCGGCTGGCGGTCGAGCAGGAAATAGATACGCTGGCCGACATTGGCCCGGGTGAAGTCCCTCAGGCGGTCGTGGACGGCAGGCTGGAACTCCATCGTCACGATGGGTTCGCCTGTGCGCGGGTCCAGCATGTAGTCGGCCCGGCGCAGCTCCGCGCCGGTAATGGCCGCTGTGGCCGGCTCCCCCGCCATGGCCTTGAACGCGTTCTCCTCGTCCATGATCTCCAACAGGGCGGTGCGCCCGATCAGCGCCACGGCCTCGTCTTGCTGCTTGAGGCCGGGCAGGACCACGACGATGCGGTTGGCCCCCGCCCGCTGGATGATGGGCTCAGCCACCCCGAGGGCATCCACGCGGTTGCTGATGATGCGCACAGCCTGATCCATCGCCTGGTCGAACACAGCCCGGTCGAACTCGTCGGCTGGGGGTTCCTTGGCCTCCAGCACGGCCTCCACGCCGCCCTGCAGGTCGATGCCCAGGTTGAGCTTGGCCCAGACGGGGTCCCTGACGGTGTACCAATAACCTGTCCCTACCAGGACGAGGAGGAATAGGAGCAGTGCTAGCTGATTGGCTCTGCGGCTGCGGAACAAGGTAGTGACCCCTCCCTCTGGGGCTACAGGAGCCTGACGTCGTTGATGGACACCTCGAAGTTGCACCCCAGGAAACTGGCGGCCCTGCGACACATCACCATGCGGGTGAGGAAGATCTCGAAGTAGTCCATCACCGGGGAAATCTTGGTGTCGATGGTCAGTTCCAGGGTGATGGAGCGCCGCTTCAGGTCAGCCCTGACGAAGGAGTGCTGTGCGGCGTAGTTGACGCGGTCATGGATATCGAAGGTGGCCAGGTCAGGGTTGCGGACCCTGCTACGGTGCACATCCGATTTGTCCGCGAGCATCAGGGCGGCGCAGGCGTTATTCACTACGTGGCCTTCGCCCTCATCGTGGTTGCCAATGGCGCCAATCACCGTGGCCACCTCCTCGATGGGCATCCCCATCCGGGTGAGGCTCTGGTAGGCCAGCAGCGCCCCGGTCTGTTCATGGTTGTGCCTGCTGATGACGTTGCCGATGTCGTGCAGGTACCCAGCGATGGCGGCCAGCTCGGCCTCGCGCGGGGGGAAATCGAGCCGGGCCAAGATGTTGTGGGCGATGCTGGCCACGAGGTTCGCATGCCTGTGGCCGTGCTCAGTGAAGCCCATCGCGCCGAGGAGTTCATTGCCTTTGGTAATGAAGGCCTCCACTTCAGGGTCGCGCCGGACATCATCGACCGTCAATCGCACTCACAGAGGCCTCCCTTCCGTTTGCACGCAGCGCGCCACGACCTCCACAGCCGCCTCGCGTACTTGCGTGATGGTGAGAGCGTCGGTCGGCAACAAGAGATCGCAACGGGCCCTGGCATCGGCCAACCGTTTGCGTTGTTCGGCATGGCGCTCGGGGCCCCAAACCAGTTCGCGCCGCCTGGCTGCTGTAGCATGGGTGCAGTCCAGGTATATCAAGACGTGGGGGGCGCGCCGGACCCACAGCGTGGGGACACACGAATGCTCCTGGAGGACGACATAGGCGCCGGACCAGCCCAGCCCCCGCAGACCCTCGACCAGTGTAGACTTCCCGCTGCAGCACGGCCCGACTACGGCGATCCGCAGCTCAGATTGCATGGCCGACTCCCTCCCGGCGAACAGCCTTAGCGGAAGGGGAACGTCACTGTCAGAGTGCGCACCGGCTCCTCCCCACCGGACGAGGCCAGCCACAGGGCCAGCACCGTCATGTCATCGCGGGCCCTGCCACCGTCACGCTCCAGGGCCTCAGCGAGGACGGCGTCGGCCAGGCCCCTGCTGTCCACGGAACCTGCGGCCAGTCTGGCTGCGGCAGGCTGCACGCCTGCGCCGAGCCCGCCGGCGTCGAACACGCCGTCTGTCCCGGTGAGCAGCCCTAACCCCTCCGCCAGCGGCCGTTCAGTAATGGCTGGTTTGGTGGCCGCGTGGAAGCCGATGGGTTCCACCGGTTCAGCGTAGCTGGTGACCCCCCCATCGGGTTCCCGCACCAAGACCGGGCAGGAGGAGTTCCTGGACAACACGAGGGTGTGGGTGCGCAGGTCCACCGACACGATGGTCAAGGCGGTGGAGACCTTGCCGTCCCTGGCCGCAAACAGATAGTCGTGGACAGCCCGCGCCACGGCGCCGTCCCGGGCGCCGTCGGCGATGAGGGCCATGGCTTTGGCGACGACCAACCGGGAGACGCGTTTGGCCGCAGGGCCGCTGCCCTGCCCGTCGGCGATCACCACCGACAGGCCGCCCCCTGGACGCTCGACGACCTCCACCGTGTCGCCGCTCTCGGCGACGCCATACTTGGCCAGCTTCGCCACGGCCAGCTTCAGCTCGGTCATGGCAGGCCCGCGCGGGCGGCCACCCGCACATCCCCTGACCTCCGCGTCAGCCCGACACCGTCGAAGTACTCCAGCAGGGGCAAAGCATGTTTGCGGCTAGTGCCGAACAAGTCGCGGGCCTCGGCGACAGTGAGCTGGCCGACCTCCCGAAGCCGTCCCTCGACCAGCGGCCAAGCCTTCGCGACGGCGTCCCGGTGGAAGAAGACGTCATCGGCCACCTTCGTCAGGAGACCCTCCTCCACTAGCAGCGACAACAATGACCTGACCAGGGCGGGAGGGAGTTTGGCCTCGGCCACTGCAGTGGCGGTGTCGGGAGGGGCCAAGTCACCTTCCCGGTACAGCGCTTCCAGCTTGGCGCGGGCATGCGCCTCAGCCGGGGCCAGCCTGACCGCGTGGCCCGCCAGGGCGACCCGGTCGCGGTCAACGGTGATGGTTCCCTGGGCCGCCAGGTCAGCCAGCAGCGCGTTAAACACCTTGGCCTCGAGCCCACCCATGCCCCGCGTGCGCAGGTCTTCCTTGGCCTGATGGGTCTTGAGCCGTTCGCGCCGATGGAATGACTCCACCTCGGCGATGAGCCTGGCAGCCGCCTCCAGCCACAGCGTACCGTCGACGAACAGGTTCCCGTCCAGACGCTTCGCCGCTCCGGTGTGGGCCAGGTCGGCGAGGGCCATGGCCGCCGAGTCCACGTCCAGCCCGCAGGCCTTGGCGACAGACTCCCCCGTCAGGGGCGCCAGTTTCGCCCCGGCCAGGGCCTGCCTGACCAGGTGCACCGGGTCCCCCTGCAGCCGCTGCCGCAAGTACTCCGCGACAGGGGCCCGGCCGCCGCGCCTGACAGTCAACCGCGGCGCGATGACCACCCCGCCCCCGATGGTGTGCATGGGCGAGTACGACCGGATGATGTAACGGTCATCCCTGGCCACGACCACAGGCCGCTCGATGCGCAGCCACACCAGGGCCTCCTGGCCGGGGGCCACTTCCGTCCCCTCCAGGGTCACCACCCGCGCCAGCACTTCGGTGGTGCCGGTGTGCAGGTGCACGCGGGCGCGCTGCAGCAGGGGCCGAGGCGCCGACGACAGCAGCTTGAGGGAGGCGCCGATGGACTGCGTTGGCGCCAGGTAGCCCGCCGCTGCCAGGACTTGGCCGCGGGTCACGTCTTCGCGCTCGACACCGGTCAGGTTGAGGGCGACCCGCTGGCCGGCCACGGCGTGGTCGACCAGCTCGTCGTGAACGTGCACTTGTCGGATCCGGACCCCACGTCCTGCCGGCAAGAGCTCCAACCTGTCCTCGCGCTTCACCCGCCCGCTCGTTAGGGTGCCGGTCACGACGGTGCCGAACCCGGTCACGGTGAACACCCGGTCGATGGGGAGCCTGGCATACCCGGCTGGGCTGAAGGTTGGGACCTGAGCGACGGCTGTCTGCACCAAAGCCATGAGTTCAGCGAGGCCCCGGCCATCCACGACCGACACGGCGACGCAGGGCGAGTCGGCCAGGAACGTACCCGCCACGGCCCTACGGACGTCCTCGGCGATGAGCGACAGCCACTCAGCGTCCACCAGATCGGCCTTAGTGAGTACGATGATGCCCTGGGGTACACCGAGCAGGTCGAGGATGTCCAGGTGCTCGCGGGTCTGGGGCATGACCCCTTCGTCAGCGGCGACGACCAGCAGGACGAGGTTGATGCCGGTGGCCCCAGCGAGCATGTTACGGATGAACCGCTCATGGCCTGGCACGTCCACGACCGCGGCGCGCTTGCCGTCCGGCAGGACCATGGGGGCGAACCCCAGGTCGATGGAAATGCCGCGCTCCTTCTCCTCGGGCAGCCGGTCGGTGTCCCGCCCGGTCAGGGCCCGGATGAGCGCTGTCTTACCGTGGTCGACATGACCGGCTGTGCCGATGACCACATGACGCACGTGCTTCCCCCCACTAAATACTCGTTGATTCTACCATGAGGCGGATTCTGAGGCAAGCGCAAGCCCTGCCTAGGACATGCCCCGCTCTGGACATTTGGGCCGTCTCTTGCTACGCTACAGAAGGACACCCTGCAGGCTGGGACAGGCCAGAGGGCTGGAGGTGAGGGCACGGGATGAGCGTGGTCGAAACGCAGTCCTTGACTAAGCTCTACGGGAAGTCCCGGGGCATCGAGTCGGTAGACCTGTGTGTAGACAAGGGCGAGGTTTTCGGTTTCCTCGGCCCCAACGGCGCTGGTAAGACCACTACCATCCGGCTGCTGCTGAACCTCATCAAGCCCACCTCGGGCGAGGCGCGGGTGTTCGGGCTCGACTCGGTCAAAGCGTCGCTGGCCATCCGCAGCCGGACCGGGTACCTCCCGGGGGAGCCCAGCCTCTACCCCCAGCTCACCGGGCGTGCGTGGCTCAACTACATGTTATCCTTACGCGACCAAGCATGGTCCCCGCGCATCACCGAACTGGCCCGAAGGCTGGGCGCCGAACTGAACAAGCCCTTGAAGCACGCCTCCAAAGGCATGCGCCAGAAGGTCGCCCTGCTCGGGGCGCTGGCCCCGGCCCCGGAGCTGCTGGTCCTGGACGAACCGACCAACGGCCTCGATCCCCTCACCCAGCAAGTCGTCTACGACATTCTCGCTGAGGAGAGAGCAGCCGGGACGACTATCTTCTTGTCGTCCCACATCCTGCCTGAAGTCGAGCGGGTGTGCGATCGGGTAGCGATGATCCGCAGCGGCCAGATCGCACTGGTTGAGCGTGTAGCCAGCCTGAAGGCCCGCCGGGTGAAGACGGCCCGGGCAACCTTCCGCTCGCCTCCTGAGCGCTCCCAGTTCAACACACCAGGCCTCACCGCCAGCTTCGCTGGGCTGACCGCCGAGTTCACCATCAGAGGCCCGCTTAGCGCCTTCCTGGCGGTCCTGGCTGCCTCAGGTGTGGAGAGCCTGGTCATGGAAGAGTCCAAGCTTGAGGACGTATTCCTGTCCCTCTACGAAGGTGAGGGGACCGCGCGATGAAAGTGCTCCTACGCCAGCTGCGCGATGAACTCGTGCCTCTACTGATCTGGACCTTGGTCCTCAGCAGCTTGGCCTACTATGTAGCTTCCCTTTACGCCAGCGGCCTCCTCGGTGGCCTCGAGGACCTGCTCGCCACCCTTCCCCCCACACTGCGGGCCTTCCTAGGCGACCTGGATATCAAGGGGCTGGACGGCTGGCTCAACATGGAACACTTCGCCTGGATGCCCCTGTACATCGGGTTCTACGCCGGCGTCACCGCCTCCGCGCTGATTGCCCGCGAGGCCGATGCCCGCTCCCTCGAGCTGCTGCTGGCACAACCGGTGCGCAGGGGGTACGTCCTCGCCGGCAAGTTCGGGTCGTTCGCTGCCGGGGTCGTCCTCATCCATCTGGGCATGCTGGCTGGACTGGCCTGGGGCATCGCCCGGGCAGGGGAAGTCGGCAACTGGCCGGCGTATTGGCTGCTGGCGCTGAACTCGATCCTCGTGGCCCTGGCGATCGGGGCCTGGTGCCTGCTGATATCGGTGCTCGTCAACGACCAGCGCCGTGCCGTCATGCTCGGCTCTGGATTGGTACTGCTGCTGTTCTTCACCAACGCAATCCTGAGGTCCTCCGGAAGGTCAAAGGCCTTCCTATCGCTGCTGAACCCCTTCGGCCACTACGACTCGGCCGCGGTGCTGAAAACTGGGTCCATACCCTGGGGGGCTGTGGCCTGGCTGGCCGGATCCATCGCGGTGGCGTTGGGCATGGCCGCCTGGACCTTCTCGGACAAGGACGTATCGTTCTAGGGACTCCGGACTGAGCGAGTAGGAGGGGGAGTGTGAGCTCCCCCGTCTTCTCACACCACCGGACATGCGGGTCCGCATCCGGCGGTTCACCAAGCGTGACGAAGTCGGGCGTAACGCTCCCCAAGGCTAACAAGCCCCAAGTCGCTCCAGTACGCCTTGCCCAGCCCGTTGCTCA
>JBFMBV010000029.1:0-25115 GCA_040755005.1 Bacillota bacterium | reverse complement strand
CCCTCAGGACATGGTCCAAGGGAGTACGAGCTGTGCGAGTTCATAGGCAGGTCGGGAGGGACAGTCGTTCGGGAGGTGGAGTATGGGAAGCGTTGGGTAGAGGTGACCAGGACTGGGATTACCTCTCTATACCCGTTCTCGTGCGCTGCCCTACTTTCCGATGGTACGGTGCTTCTCACCAACCACACTCTGGGCTTGATGGCGTTGAGTCCTAATGGGGGTCAACGCTACCTGCTAGGCCCTGGGGAGGTCGGCAACAAGATCATCTTGGACCGGTCTGGCCGGTACTTAGCCTACCAGCTTCCTAAGGACTTTGACAGTGAGTTCATTTATCGAGGCGGAATTGGGCTATACGACATCTCCAATGACAAGACACGGGAGTTGCTCTATGCGGATCCCCCAGGCGCCTATAGTATCCTTGGGTGGCTGCGGGAAGAGGTAATCCATGTTGAGGTCCCGACGCCACAGACTGTCAGAGCTGTGGCCCTTGATGGCTCGGTACGCATTGTGACTCAACTCCCGCGGAGCATTCGACGGTTTCTGCGCATGAGGGGGACGCTACTGGTCTACGAGGAGGTTCAGGGCGGGGTGTTCATCGTAGACCTGCAGGACCTTGGCGCCCCTAAGGAGTTCCCGAAGGCCACGGAGGCGCGGTGGACTGAAGTCGGCCTCGAAGTGCTGGTTGATGGCCAGCGTCGAGTGGTGCACGAGCTACTCAAGTCTGGCGGGGAATGAGGACACAGGCGTGACGCGAAGCGGCAGCCTCAGCCGGATCTGGTGCAACGTAATGTCGTGCCAACCGGTCTTGACCGCCTGTGGGTGGCGGACTTGACCCAGCACAGCACCGGCGAAGCTGGGGCTTAGCCAGGGCTGACTTGCGAGGAACATGGAAGGTAAATGCGCAGACAATCCTAGCAATGGCGGCACACAACCTGAAGCAGCTGCTCAAGGCAAGACCCCCGCGGCAAAGGGCGCCTGCGGTTCTATCCAACTGCCATCGGAACACCTGGCGACCTTCGCTGCTTTCGAGGGTCCGGCCTTACATCAGCGTCTGCCCGCCAGGGGCGGTACCCTGGCCGAAGGGGAACTGCCCACGGTAGTTGGTGAACACCTTGATGTCATCCTGGATCACCGCGGGGTTGGCAGCGTCCAGGCTATACCAGCCCAGATTGAACATGGTGTTATATAGCTGGCGCTGCAGCCGGTGGATGTCGGTCAGGGCGCGGAAGCTGGCCTCGGACAGGGAGTCGACCGAGGCCTCGTTGGCCGCAGTGCCGAGACTCCACATCAGGTTCTTCTCGTCGTTGAGGATGTCGTTGAGGATGTCCCGGTCATTGAGCTGAGGGCCTTTGACCTGGGGCATCTTCTGCTCGGGCAGGCCGATCTTCACCTGAGGGAGCGGCCCGCTGGCTCCGCCTTGCTGCATGTTCATGCCTGCTGCCCCCCTCCCTGGATGCCAGCCTGGCCGGCCAGGTTGGTGAGCTGGTTGAGGAACATGTCATAGTGGGCCTGGTGGGTCTGGCCGACCTGTTGGCAGAGCTGGGCCAACTGGGTGTCTTGGCACTGCTGGGCGTAGTGGTTGCACTTCTTCGCCATCAGCAGCGACCAGGACATCTGGTCCCTAAGGTATGTCACATCCTTGGTCGATAGCTGCACTGTCCCATCTCCTTGCGGGATTTGGGAGTAGGTTGCGCCACGCAGGTGGGCACTATCCCCCGAGCAGGATGCCCAGGTCTACGTCCCACCACTGGGCCAGCCGCTTGTCGATGCGGGCGATGCCATCCTGCACCGCTGTTGCCTCGCCTCTGGCAGCGTCGTTTGCGGCCGAGCGGGCGAGGGCGGCTAGTTCCTGCTCGAGCCGGCTGCCCGGGGCCACAGCGGGCACGGGTAGCCGGGCGACCTCATAGCAGTTGATGTTGTTGTTGGAGCTGGTCAGCCTGAAGCGGGCATCGAGCAGCCTGGAGTTGAGCAGGGCCAGGAGGAAGTAGAGGTCATGGCCTTGGGTGGGTAGCCAGTAGTTCACTGAGTTGCCCAGGGCGGTCCCGGGCGGTACGATGGCGGCGATCAGCCGAGGCACAGTCTCCATGTTCCTGATGCCCAGCTGGGCGATACGGGGCACGGCGGCGGCGGCCTTGCCGCCCCGGGACTCAAAGGCTGCGCCGTCCAACCAGCGCGGGGAAGCCCCGGACGGGCACAGGTCGGTTAGGAAGGGCTTGAGGTGCCTGCCCACCACCAGGCAGCTGCCGGAGGTGGCCGAGGCGAAGCAGGCCCTGAACTGAGTCTGATGGACTTCGCCTTCGCCCCCCTTGGCCAGCCGCCCGAAGGTGGTGGAACGCGGCGAGGCCTGCAGGCCGATGAACAGGCGTCGCCTGCCCGCGGGGGCCAGGACCAAGGGCCGGTCAGGGTCGAGGGTGGCCAGGTCGGCCACGGGCAGCAGGTCACGGGTGGTCCCGCTGCGGCCGTGATGGCGGAAAGGGATGTTGTCGGCCGGGTGTCCTTTGCTCAAGTGGAGCAAGGAAGTGGCCTGGCCGGCGCCGGGGAACAGCTTCCGGCTCTCGGCGAAGCACTCCAGGTGCAATACCCTCCCTGAGGCCAGGAGATGGCCGCGCAGTCCCTTGCTGGTTCGGTCCATCCAGAGGCTGAAGGGCAGCACGAGACCGAGTTGCCCCGCCGGCGAGGCAAGTTGCAGCGATCGCTCGACGAAGAGCCGGTAGGTGTTGAGGTTGCCGCCGAGGGCGTGCCGGTACAGCCCGCCCGTGCGGTAGAAGCGGGCTTCCTCCTCTAGCCACGGCCGCCTGCGGTGGCCCTTGAGCACGCTGTAAGGCGGGTTGCTGAGGATGACATCGAACCCGTCCCGGGGGCCTGTCCAGGCCTGTGGGAAGCAGTCTGGCCAGTCCAGCCCAGCTGGGTGCCCGGGCGGATCGCCCGGCCTGGCTCGTCCTAGCAGTGAGTGGCCCAGGCGGACGTTCGCCTCCAGCTGAGGCCAGGGGCCGGTCGGCGCCCCGCAGGCCAGCCAGAGCCTCAGCCTGGCCACGGCCACCGCGACCGGGCTAATGTCCACTCCCAGCAGCCCCTCCGCCAGCACGCGTGGGTCCTGCTGGGGATGACGCCGCTGCAGCCATGCCAAGGCACACAGGAGGAACCTGCCGTCACCCACAGCGGGGTCCAGGACCAACCGCAGCGCGCCTGCCTTAGCCAGGGCGATGCTCAGGGCGCGGCCGGTCAGGCTGGACACGACGTGGCCCGGGGTGTAGTAACTCCCCCAGTCGCGCCGGTGCGTCGCGGGGCCCGGGCCGCCGGAGATGGCTTCGTGCAGGGGTCCGAGGAGGGCGCCGCCGTCGGCCAGGTCAGCGAGGGACAGGCCCAGGGAGGCGGCCAGGTTGCGGGGAACAGCCGGGGGCGGCAGGATGTCCACAGGCAGGGGGCAGGGCAGGGGCAAGTCCCACAGGTCACCCGCTGGGGCATTGCCCGCCAGGGCCTCGCTGGCCAGCCGCTTGCCTGACATCCCCCAAGCCCCCGCTCCGGCGGCGGCCAGCCTGAGCAGCAGCGGCCAGAAGAGCGGTGCCCCGGGGCCCAAGGAGCCGTGCCAAGACATGAGGGCCCGGAAAGCCCGGGCCCCATCAGCCCTACCTGGGTCCACGGCCAGCCCCCCTTGTGGCAGTGCTCTTCGGCCCGGGGGCGGGGATTACCTCCCTTAGAGGTACTGGTGGAGGCCCGCCGACCGCAGGCGCTCCTTGAGGTGCGCTATTTCCTGGCTGCGGTTCCGGTCACAGACGAGGAGCACGTCCGGGGTGTCCACGATGATCAGGTCCTTCAACCCCAGGGTGGCCACGAGTTTGCCCTCGGAGTGGATGATACAGCCGGTTGTATCGATGCCTACCGAGTCGCCGACCATCACGTTGCCATCTGGGTCCTGGGGCAGGACCCGGGAGAGGCTGTTCCAGTCGCCCATGTCCTCCCAGGCGAAGTCCCCGACCACGGTCAAGATGCCGCCAGCCCGTTCGATCACCCCCCGATCGATGGAGACGCGCGGCATCTTGGCGTATTCAGCAGCGACCACCGCCTCCGCGTCCGTGGTGTCGAAGGCTTGGGTGATGGCGCGCAGCCCCGCGTGGACTTCGGGCAGGTGGCGCGCGATGTGCTCCAGGATCAGCCCTGCCTTCCAGGCGAAGACCCCGGCATTCCAGAGATAGCCGCCCCGTCTCAGGTATTGGCTGGCGCGCCGGAGGTTGGGTTTCTCCGCGAACCCCTTGACGGCGCAGACGGGGACGCCTTCCCTGACGCAGAGCTGGTCCCCGATCCGGATGTACCCGAACCCCGTCTCCGGGCGTGTCGGCCGGGTGCCGACAGTGACCAGCCGGTTGTCCTCCCCGGCCACCACGGCTGCGGCCCGGAGGGCGGCCCCGAAACGCTCAAGGTCCAGCACCCGCTGGTCTGAACAGACCACCACCATCACAGCCCTTGGGTCAACGGCCTGCAGCATCGCAGCCGCCAGGCCGATGGAGGGGCCGGTGTCGCGCACGGCAGGTTCGCAGATGACCCGGTCGGGCGGAAGCCCGGGCAGCTGGACGAGGACTTCGTCCCGGCAACTCACGCTGGTCGTGACATAGAGGGGCGCGTCCGGGAAGATCGCGGCGGCACGGCGATAGGCCGCCTGCAGGAGGGAAGCGCCCGCGCCGAGGGAGAGCAGCTGCTTCGGGACGGAATCCCGGCTGCGTGGCCAGAACCTGGTGCCGGTACCTCCGGCCATGATCACGACATGTTGCACAGGCTCACCTCCCTGGGAGCGGTGGCCGCAGCGCGTAGGCTTGCGCGTATATCTGGGCCGTCTCCCTGGCGCAACGTTCCCAAGAGAACTGTCGCGCGCGCGCCAGACCCTGCGCGGACAGGCGGGCGCGCAACCCTGGATCCAGGACGAGGCGGCTGATGGCTGCGGACAGGCCTTGCAGGTCTGTGGGATCGAACCAGAGGGCCGCTGGCCCGGCCACCTCCCGCAGGGCTGGTACGCCCGCCGCCACCACTGGCGTCCCGCAGGCCATGGCTTCGAGTACCGGGAGCCCGAACCCCTCGTAGAGGGATGGATAGATGAAGGCCACAGCTTCCCGGTACAGGCCTGGCAACAGGGGCAAGGGGATGCAGCCAGGCAACTTGAGGCGGCAGGACACCCCTGCCTCCTCAGCCTCCCGCGCGAGCGCCGCCCCTATGGGCCCTGGATCTCCCGCCAGCACAAGTTCCAGCGGTTCGGGCAGCTCCCGCAGGGCCTCGCTGAACGCCCGGACCAGCAGGGACAAGTTCTTGCGCCGGTTGAAACCGCCTACATACAACAAGTACGGCGTAGGCCCGGATCCTGCCGCCCGCCGCGGCGACGGGGAGTACTGCGGCTCGGCTGCCTCGTGCACCACCGTGACCTGCTCCGGGCGGGCCGCGGCCAGGGCGATCAGATCTGCGCGGGTGGCTTGGGAGACGGCGATGATCCGGTCAGCGGCCTGCACCACCCTGGGCAGATCCCGCAGGAACCGCTCCCGGTAGTGCGCCGAACAGGTTTCCGGCAGCACATAGGGGATCAAGTCATGCACGGTGACCACCAGGCGGCCCCTGAACCCCACCGGCAAGCCCAGGCCATTTTGGGGCAGGTGGTAGACATCGGGCTCGTGTCTGTGCAGGTAGGCAGCGATCCACGCATCCTCGGTCTCTACGGGGCCAGCTGGGACAGGGACCGAGCGGACGGTGGGGGGCAGCGGCGGGAGCCCGTCGCTGCCGGCGGCCACAAAGACCGTGAGTTGGATGGCCTCAAGTTGCACGAGGTTGGCCAGGAGCTGCCAGGTGTACGTCCCGATGCCGGTGCCGCGAAATCTGGCCGCGCCGCGGGCGTCCAGCGCTATCCTCACATCAGCTCTCCGCCAGGGCGCCCACGATGGCGGCGAACGCCCTCCGGGACGCATCCTCCTCGACCACCGCTTCCAGCCTGGCCACGAACGCGCGCTCTGACCACTCGGTGCGATTCTGGTAGTAGCGGGAGGCTAGCCGCCAGAACTCGCGGGGGAAGGCGAGGACGACCGCGGCCACCTTCAGTTCGGCGGGTGAACAGCGGTACCCCGCCAGGAACGGGTCAAGACAGGCAGGGCTCCAGGCGTTGGCCCCGCCGACCACATCCAGGGCGTCAATCAGGTCCACGACGGGGGCATCTTGGCGGGCGGACAGGGTATGCAGCAGGACCGCTTCGTCCCCAGCCAGGCGCATGCTGCGTGCGGAAAAGGCCCGCCAGCAGACTGCGGAATCATCCTGGGCCTGCCTCGTGAGGAGGCTGTAGTCGGACGCCTGGAGGCGGTCGGCAGCCGCCCTGGCGATTGCGAGCGCCTCGTCGGCCAGGCTGAGGAAGCGGCGGTCAAAGGACGTCGAACTGGCACGGCTGCGGGCAACCACCCGGAACACCGCCAGTTCCTCGATCTGTCGCTCCAGGATCTTGGTCAGGCCGCCCCAGCGCGGGCGCACCCGCAGGCCCTCAGGCAGGCAGAACCCCCGGGCTGCCCTGTGGAAGGCGCTCAGACCAGCTGCAGCAGCTGTGATGTGGGCCGGCACGGAGAAGTCCGGCGGGGCGCCTGCGACCCAGCCTGTAAGCACATGATGCTCCTTGCTGCTCACCGAGACAAAGGGCTCCCCGGTAAGGGTGGGGATCCAGGCAGGCAGGCTCAGCAGCCCGTGGCTGCGGACGTGGGTGGCAACGGCCGCGGCCAGGCGCACCTTTGCCTCCCGTCGGGCTGAGACGTGTAGGCAGTACGTGCCCGAGGTCGTCTCGAGCTGGTGTAGTCCGTGGGTCTCGACACAGGCGGTGACAGCCAGTCCGTACCGGGCGAACAGGTCGTTCCTGGTAGCTGCTTCGATCCTAGGGTCTGCCACGGCCTGCGACCCCCTTTCCTAGACTCTCCACCGTACAGAGCGGCGGGGGGAAACCCCTCCACACCATCCGCCTGCGGACTGGGGCCGTCCTCGGCGGCTCTGGCGGCGGCAACATGGCCTGCGGCGGCGCCGCCGTCGGCTGGGGCCGGTGGATGGGCTTGAGGTCCGCGAAGGGCACCACCTCCAGCAACTCAGCCAGATTGAGGCAGCTGGTGTGATGCTCGATGGCGGCCTCCAGGGCTTTGACATGTTCCCTGTTTCCCGAGTAGTTGCGCCTGGATACCCGCCAAAACTGCATGGGGAACCGCAGGTAGATCGGGATGACCTGCAACTCCTCGGCGGACAGGGGGCAGGCCCCGTGGTAGGCCTCCAGGATGAACCGGGCCCGGTCTGCGTCGCCCAGGGCAGCTCTGGCGATGAACTTGGCCAGGTCGTCGATGCGCGCCTCCCGGGCGCAGTTGTCGAAATCCAGGACCCAGAACTCCCCGCCGGGACCGCACAACAGGTTGCTGGGGATATAGTCCCTGTGGGTGAGCTGGGACTCAGCCTCAGCCTGCCGTACTAGAACAGGGTAGGGGGAGGCGGCCAGCGACTCCACCGCACGCTGGCCTGCGCTAACGGCCTGCTCCACGTAGCGCAGGAACAGCTTGTCAAACCGGGTGGGCTCAGGCCATTCGCTGACCATGTCCCGGTAGACCCTGAGTTCCTCGAGCCGGGCCAGGAACTTGCGGGGCCAGCCACCCCAGTCACGCCGGGCGTGGCGGGCTTCCAGGTCACGGGGCCTGAACCCTTTGGCCGCCAGATGCAGCGTGCCGAGGGTCGCCGAGGCTGTGCCGAGCTGACTCACGTTTTCGGGGTCCAGGGTGCTGCCCCTCAGCCAGGGGGTCAGGAAGTACAGGGCTCCGCCATGGATGACTGCGTCCTCACCGGATCGGGTAGGTTGGATCGGTTTGAGCTGGGTGAAGCCAGCCTGGCGCAGATGGTCAATGGCTGCACAGACTGCGGCGAACTCAGCGGGGGCATGGCGGAACACCTTCAGGTGCCAATCACCTGAGGGCGCCTCGATCACGTAGCCTGACCTGATCCAGGCGACGCTGGCCGGCGCAAGCCCCCAGCAGGCCAGCACCTGCACCAGGGTCATGTACTCCTCCCGTCGGCTGAGGAACTCCTCCGCCGGCACCGGCCTCACTTCCTTTGCCAGCAGTATATTCCGGGCCATAGACGCAATGCCGGTAGGCACCCAGCGTCTCTTGGGCAGCCCGGCGCCAGGAAAACCCCGCAGCCCTGGCCGTCCCCCGGCTGCTCAGCTCCCGCTGAAGGACGGGATCCTCGAGTACGCGGCGGAGCTGGTGGCGCAGGGTATCCACCTCAAGAGGCGGGAAGCGCAGGGCCCCGTCGCCCGTAACCTCAGTGAGGGCGTCCGCGTCGGAGCATAGGACCGGCGTCCCGCAGGCCATAGCTTCGAGCGGGGGCAGTCCGAACCCCTCGTAGAGCGAGGGGTAGGCGAACACTGCCGCTCCTCCATAGAGCGCCGACAGGAGTGGTGTGGGGATGGCTCCCGGAAACAGGGTCCCGGGCGCCAGTCGTCTCGCCAGGGCGTAGAGGTCGGTCCAGCCGCGCTCGAGGGCCCCCGCGATGAGGAGTGGGTGGCGTACCCGCAGAGACGTAGGCAGGCCCGCATAGGCGTGGATGAGCGTACCCACGTTCTTGCGGGGCGAGAACCCGCCAAGGTAGAGGACGTACCCAGGAGATAGCCCCAAAGCCCGCAGTTGGCGGCGTATGGTGGCGGGTGTGAGTGGCCGGAAGATCCGATCCGCTGCCTCATGGATCACGACCACAGGCCCACGGGTCTTCCCGAACAGCCTGGAAATGTCCTGACGAGTCTGATGCGACACGGCGATGATAAAGTCAGCCCTGGCCACCGCTGCGGGGACCTGGGCCGAGAAGAGCCTGCGGTAGTAGCTGCTGGTCGCCTCGGGGTGGGTTAGGGGGATCAGGTCGTGGATCGTCACGATACAGCGGTGTGCGTCCGGGGGAAGCCCCAGGCCATTGTGGGGACAGTGGTAGAGGTCGCCGCGAGGCCCGCCGGGCGGCGCAGCCACCTTTGACCAAAACTGCAGGTGGGACAACCTGCGGCTGCCCCCAGGGGCCTGAACGGTCTCCACGCTGTCTGGAGCCGCTATGGCGCCAAGCTGCCGTGTCAGGCCGCCGACGTAGGTCCCGAGCCCTGTACCCGCGTAGAGCTGAGCAGCTCGCGCGTCGATGATGATCCGCATCAGGCCCTCAGCAGACTGGCCAACACGAGGCACAGGGTGACCAGGAGCATCACGCTGAGGGCGCTCGGGGCGATCAGCGATTGAACGAAGACCGCCAGGGTGACCACGGCAACTGCCGCCACGACCCCATCGCGGGCATATTCGGTCAACTCCGTAAGACTCAGTCCCTGCATCGGCGGCAACCTCCGCCTGCGTGTCATGCCCGCACCCCTCCTCCACGACAACATGTTATGCTCCTCTCCCGGGAATGGGCCCAGACCTCGACCCCCGGCATATACTGTGGCTGACCTTGCGTGCGGCTAGGTGAAGCCCGGGGAGGGTCTGCCTTGGTGCCAGCGCGTCCGGACTCAGATGAGCTGCAGTCCGTCGCGGCGGCGTTCGGTCTGAGGGCACTGGACCGGTCCCCATTGCGTGGGGCTTGGCTGGTCAGGACCCCGGACGGCCCCGTGGTGGTGAAGGAGTCCACGCTGTCCATCCGCGCCCTACGCTTTGTCGCAGCCGCGCAGCGCCATGCGCTCAGCAGGGGCTGCGCGGCGGTAGTGCCCTGCCTCGCCACGGCCGATGGCCACCCCTACGCGGTGCTGGACGGGCGGCGTTTCGTGGTGTCGCGGTGGGTGGATGGCAGAGAGTGCGACTTCGCGAACTTGGCCGACCTGGCGCGGGCCGTGGCGGCCCTGGCGTCCCTGCACGTGAGCTCAGCGGGTTTCCAGCCGCCGCCAGGCTGCCCTGACCGGGTGCGATGGGGGACGCTCCCGGGTCTGTTCGCCGCGCGGGTAGCGGCCATGTCCGCCTGGGCACAGGCCGAGGGACGGTCATGGTTCGATGAGTGCTATCGCCAGGAGGCCCCGTACTACCTCGAGCAGGCCAGACGGGCGGACCTGTTGCTGGGGGTATCCCCTTATGGCCTGAGGTCCCGGAGCTACGCGGCCTCTGGCGCGCTCTGCCACCATGACTGTGTGGACAACAACGTCCTGGTGACGCCGGACCGGGTGGTTAGGCTGGTCGACTTCGACTATTGCCTGTGCGACATCCCCCATCATGACCTGGCTAACCTGATCGCCCGGGACAGCAGGCGCTTTGGCTGGAAAATCGAGCGAACCCGGGTCATTCTGCAGGCCTACCAGAGGGTCTCCGCGCTGGACTCCGGCGACCTGGCCGTGCTCCTGGCGCTGCTGCAGTTCCCGCAGGACTTCTGGCAGGTAGGCCTGCAGTACTACGCAGAGCGCCAGCCGTGGCCAGCCGAACGGTTCGAGGACTCCCTGCGCAGGAAGCTCCGGGCGAAGGTGCAACGCGAGGGGTACCTTGCGGCCTTGGCTGCTCTGGCCGGGGTCGACTACCCGTGGCCGGTGGCCCAGGAGGAAGAGCCATGCCGCCCTCCGGCCTGCTGAACGAGGTGCTGTCGCACTGGGGCTACTCCGATGTCAAAGTCTGCGCGGTGAAGGACGTGTTCCACCTGCAGACGCCCGACGGCCCGCGTTGCCTGAAAGGTGTGGGCCCCAGGGGCGCACGCCTGGCTTTCGTGTATGCGGCGACTGAGCACATCGCCCAATCCGGGTTCATCCGGCTGAACCGCTTCATCCCGACCGGCGACGGCCTACCGTTCCTGCATCTGGACGGGGTCAGCTACTTCATGGCCAGATGGGTGCCTGGAAGGCAGTGCGATTTCTCACGGCTGCCCGAGCTTCGCGCAGCCACCCGGGCGTTGGCCGAATGCCATGCGGCTTCGGTGGGCTTCCTGCCAACAGACGCTGGGGCACGGGTCAGTGAGGGCAGGTGGGCCGACACCTTCGCACGGAGGGTGAGCGAGCTGGAGGAGTTCAAAGGGTACGCTGCCTGTGACTCCAGCCGCTTCAGCCGCCGGCTGCAGGCTGACATTGACCGGTGCGTGGAGCTGGCGCGCCATGCCCTGTCTGTGCTGAAGGCCTCTGACTATGCCCGCCTGCACGAGCGGACGCTGACCCGGGGTTTCATCTGCCACGGGGATGTTGCGGCCCGGAACTTCATCATGGGATGCGACGGGCTGGTGTACATCATCGACTTCGACGCCTGCCGCCAGGACATACGGGTGACCGATCTCCAGAAACACCTGCGCCGGGCCCTGAGACGGCGCGGTTGGGACTTCGCCACGGCGAAGCTCATTCTCGAGGCCTACCAGTCGGCCTGCCCCCTGGACGATGAGGAGTGGCCGGTGCTCTTCGCCTTCCTGCTCTTCCCGCACAAGCTCTGGAGGTTGGCGGCCAGGTTCTACTACGCCACACAGGACTGGCCGGTGGCGTGGTTCACGGAGAGACTGGAGGCCTTGAGCGCGGACCTGCCCGCGGTGAGCCGCCTGCTCAGGGAGATGGAGCCGATGTGCCTGGGCCGCGCGCGCTGATCAGGGGGAGGGCCCCGCTCAGGGTCAGTTTCTGCGGCGGGGGGACCGATGTTGACCCCTATCCGGCTGACCGGGGAGGGTGTGTGCTCAGCGCCACCATCGACAAGTATGCTTACGCCTCGTTGGCGGGCAGGGAGGACCAGGAGCTGAACATCCGTTCGCTGGACTATGACGTCGTAGCCAAGTACAAGGTCAACACCGCCCTGGTCTATGACGGGGAGCTCGACCTGGTCAAGGCGGTGGTAAGGGCAGCCGGCACGCTCCCCGGCGGCCTCGACCTGTTCCTGCACGCGGACGCACCGCCAGGGAGCGGCTTGGGCTCGTCCTCGACCATGGTCGTGGCGACCCTGGGGGCCCTCTGGCGTTGGCTGGGCAGGGAGCACTCCGCCTATGAGCTGGCGGAACAAGCCTACCGGATCGAGCGGGGCGACCTAGGGATCCGCGGCGGCCAACAGGACCAGTATGCCGCAGTCTTCGGGGGGTTCAACTTCATGGAGTTCACTGCTGAGGGAGTGGTCGTACACCCGCTCCGGCTCGAGCCCAACCTCATCAATGAACTCCACTACCGCCTGCTGCTCGTGTACACCGGGCGCAGGCGGCTGTCGGCCCGCATCATCGAGCGGCAGGTGGACGGGTATCTCCAGGGCAGCCCGCAGGTGGTCAGCGCCCTGGACACGCTTAAGGCGCTCACGCTGGCTATGAAGAACGCGTTGCTCCAGGAAAGGCTGGATACGTTCGCGGCCCTGCTGCATGAGGCGTGGGAGGCCAAGAAGGGGCTGGCCCCAGGGGTGACCGACGAGGCGATCGATGAGCTGTATGCGGTAGCCCGGGGACTGGGGGCCAGCGGGGGCAAGATTCTCGGCGCTGGCGGCGGCGGCTACCTGCTGTTGTGCTGCCCGTTCCGTAGCCGGCCGGACATCGCCTGTGGGCTCGAGCAGTTGGGAGGGCAGGTCGTGCCCTTTGCCTTCAGCCCGAAGGGCCTCGAGTGCTGGACAGTAAGGAGTGGTTCCCAGTGACCGAGGAGTTTGTCCGGCGGCGGCTGGAGGAGAGCGCCTGCCTGCTCGCGCAGGCCGCATCCCTGGCAGGGGTAGCCACCGAGGCGGCGCGGTCCGTAACCAGGGCGCTGGCTGCAGGCGGGAAAGTGATGGCCTGCGGAAACGGGGGCAGTGCGGCCCAGGCCCAGCACTTCTGCGGCGAGCTGGTGGGAAGGTACCTCAGGCCGCGTGGGGCCTTGCCTGCCCTAGCCCTGAACGCCGACTGCGCCACACTGACCGCTCTGGCCAACGACTTCGGCTTCGAGGAGGCCTTCGCGCGGCAGGTCGAGGGCCTCGGACGGGAAGGCGACGTGCTGGTGGCCCTCTCGACCAGTGGCATGAGCCCGAACGTGGCGGGCGCGGCCCGGGCCGCCAGGAGGCGGGGAGTGGTGGTCATCGCCCTGACCGGGGCGGTGCCCGGCATGGTCGGGGCCGAGGCCCACTTGTGCCTGGCGGCGCCCTCGCGCAGCACCCCCCGCATCCAGGAGGCGCACCTTGTCCTCTTGCACCTCATCGCTGAACTCGTGGAGCTGGAGGTGGCTGGCTCGTGAACCTGCGCAGGGCAGTGTTCTTGGACAGGGACGGCACCATCGTGGAGCAGAGGGCGGGCTCTCTGACGAGTCCGGCCCAGCTGAGGCTCCTGGAGGGAGCTGGGCGGGCGGTGGCGGCGCTCAACCAGGCAGGGTGGGCGGTGGTGGTTGTCTCCAACCAGTCGGTAGTGGGGCGCGGGCAGGTGAGCGAGGGGACGCTAAGCCGGATCCATGCAGCCCTGCGCCAGTGCCTAGCGGCTGAGGGGGCGCGGCTGGATGCGATCTACTGCTGCCCGCATCATCCCCGCGAGGCGCTGGGGATGTACCGGCGAGGCTGCGACTGCCGCAAGCCCCGGCCAGGGCTGCTCTTCAGGGCTGCCAGGGAGCTCGGTCTTGACCTTCCCAGTTCCTACATGGTGGGCGATAGCGCCAGCGACCTGCGGGCCGGCGCGGCGGCAGGCTGTACCTCAGTACTGGTGCTGACGGGCCATGGCAGGCACACAGCCATCGAGCTGAGAGCCCAGCTGGATCTGGTCGCGCCGGGGGTCTGGGAAGCGGCCCGGCTGATTCTCGGGAGGCAAGGCTGATGGGCGCGGTATCCCTGGTCATCGGGGTCGACGCCAGGCCTGCCACTTGGTACCACGGCACGGGCATCGGCAATTACACCGAGCAGTTGGTGCGGGCGCTCCTCACCGCCGATGCCGTGAATGCATATCGTCTGTTGTGGGCAGCCAATGCGACCGTTCCTGAGCTGCCGGGTCGAGATCGGACCAGGGTGCTGCCCATGGAGAAGGAGGGGGCACAGCAGGAGGCGGCAGTCCTGGCCTGGATGGAGGGTGAGGGGGTACAGGTGTTCCATGTTCCCCAGAACGGCTTCAGACTGCCAGTACGCAAGGCCTGCCCGTACGTGGTCACGGTGCATGACCTCATCCCGTTCATCCTGCCGGAAACGGTGCGCCGCGGGTACCTCACCAAGTTCCTCCGGGAGATGCCTGGGATCGTGGCGAGGGCCGATGTAGTTGTGACCGTGTCGGAGCGGTCGGCAGCTGACCTCCAGGCGATCCTCGGCGTGCCCCGGCACAAGCTCCGGGTGGTGTACCCAGCGGTGTCGCCGCAGTTTGCCGCGGTCGACCGCGCCGCGGCGGTGCGCAGGATGACGGAGGCCTACGGGTTGTCACCCGGCTATATCGCTTACGTCGGCGGGCTGAACGAGCGCAAGAACGTGGTTGAGCTCATCGCAGCCTACGCTAAGCTCTCCCGCACCCTCAGCACGCCCAGACAGCTGGTGGTGGCTGGTGAACCCGGCCGGTTCGGCCCGAGGTTGGCGGCGGCCATCGAGGCCTACCGGTTGGGGAGCGAGGTCGTCCGGTTGGGGTTCGTGCCGGCCGAGGACCTGCCGGCGCTTTATGCCGCTGCCGACTTGTTCGTCTACCCGTCGCTGTACGAGGGGTTCGGTCTCCCGCCCCTAGAAGCCATGGCCTGCGGGACACCGGTGGTGGCCTGCCAGGCAGGGGCCGTACCCGAGACCGTAGGCAGGGCGGCGTTGCTCGTGGAGGCGGGCGACACCCTGGGACTGGCTGCGGCGATGCGGTCTGTCCTCGAAGACCGGGAGCTCGGCCAAGAGCTGCGGCGGCGTGGGTTCAGACGGGTCAAGGGGTTCTCCTGGCGGAGGGCCGCAGGCAGCATGCTGGAGATTTACCGCGGTCTGGCGGGTAGGGGAACTTAGCGGCATATTATGTAAAGGGATGCGGGCGGGGGAGGGTCCCAACTGACGATCGTGGTCTTGCTGGCTGCCGGTCACGCTGGGGCCTGGAGCCGTGAACTGCGGATGTTGCCTTTCCTCGCCCAGCTGGGTCACAGGGTAGTGTTCTGCGAGCCTGACAGCCAGGGGGCTCCCTTTCTGGCGGGGTCAGCTAACGGGACCTACCGTTGCGCCGATGCGGCGGTCCTGAAGCGCTTGGACCTGGGGCCGGTTTTCGTCTGGCTGTCGGCCTCCGGCCAGTGGGGCGAAGTGGGGTCGTGGCCAGGCGCCAGGTATGTGGTCGACTTGAGCGAGGCGCCGCCGGTCCTGGACCCAAACTGGCTGGAGCTGGCCCGCCGGGCTGACGTCGTTGTGGCCGATGCCGACGGCAGGTGGCCGGGGGCCGTCATCGCCCCCGACGGGGCTGACTGGAACGGGCTGGCTTCACTGCCCGCGCCCAGGCATCTGGACACCCTGGGGGTCATCCCCAGGGGGCGGGGACCTGCGGATGCCTCACTGCTCCGGCGGCTGGCTAAGCGTTTCCCGAGGATACACATCCGGGCCCCCTACGTGGCGACCGAGGGGAAAACCCAAGAGATGCCCCGTGCCAACCTGACCACGGTCCCCATCGCCGGGACCGCCGACTGGCGGATAGAACTGGCTAACCTAGACGCGATCCTGGTAGAGCGCCCGCCGGGTCGCTTTCCAGCTGGCGCAGCCTGGGATGCCATCGCTGCGGGCAGGCCAGTGGCCTCCTATTACGAGCCAGGCCTCGCGGAGTTGGGGTTGCCGCTGCTGCTGGTGAACAGGAGCAAGTCCGCTGTGGGTGATCTCGAACGGGCAGTCAGTGACGGCAGGCACCAGGAAGCATGCCGACGGCCGGTCAGCGCCTGTGAGCTTCAACATGCGGCGGCTCGGGTGGCAGAGGCCTTGGGGATCATGGAGGCGAAAGGAGGCTGCTGACTTGGGCTTTGAGATTGTCTGCCTATCGCCAACGCGCTGGCGGCAGCTTTGGCAGCGGCCTCAACAGGTGCTCAGCCGGATGGCAGCCCTGGGTCACCGCATCTTGTATGTGGATCCGCCAACTGTCGGCTCCCGCAAGGACGTCAGCCGCTACCTGCACGAGCAGTCCGCGTGGGACCTGCGTCTCAGGGAACGCCTGCCCAATCTCACTACGCTGGAACCGGTCCGCTTCATGCAGGGGTCCTTCGCCGGTCGCCTGCGGCGGGACGAGGTCGCTGACCTGAATACCCTGGTGCGGCTAGTGGGGTTGCGAAGGGCGATGGAGCGCCTGGGCTTCACGGAGCCGGTCTTGTGGGTGTACTTGCCGGAGGCGGCCCGCTTCGCCGGGCGGCTGGGCGAGTCCATGCTGGTATATGATTGCGTTGACATGTTCCCGGCCTTCCCGGGGGCCACCCCCGAGAAGGCTCGGGGTGCAGAGGAACTCGCCCGGCGGGCAGATGTGATGTTCTGCGCCTCACGGTCACTGCTTGCCGTAAACCAGCCCCTCAACCCGCGTGCCGAACTGGTGCCCAACGCCGTCGACGTGGATTTCTTCGACTTGTCCCTGGCCACTCGGCCACTGCCGGTACTGGCAGACCGGGGTCCTGTGGTGGGCTTCCTTGGTGCGATCTATGAGTGGGTGGACACTGGACTGTTGGCTGGCGTCGCCACCGGCAGGCCGGATTGGACCATCGCCATGGTCGGACCGGTGGCCGGAGAGCATGCAGCCCTGCGCGGGTGCCCGAACGTGGTCTGGTGCGGTCCGGTCGAGTACACCGATGTCCCGGCCTACATTGGGGCCATGGACGTCTGCCTGATACCCTTCGCCGCATCGGAGGTCACGTACCACAGCAACCCCATCAAGGTCTACGAGTACCTCGCTGCGGGCAAGCCGGTCGTTGCCACGCCCCTACCCGAGCTGGAGCAGTTCGCGGACGTGCTCACTTTGGCTGCCGGGGTCGAAGCGACGGTTAGCGCGATCGACGCGTGCCTGAGGGAGGAGGCTACGGCGGCAGGGCCAGCCCTACGCGGAAAACGCCGGGAGGCTGTCCGCCGGCACCATTGGGACCAGCGGGTAGCGCAGATGCTCGCTGCCATGGAAGACCACCGGAAGGGGGTTGGCGCCCTTGCCCACCATCGTGTACCCGCCGACCATTGACTGGCACTGGATGCCCCAACGCCCCCAGCACCTGATGACGAGGTTCGCCCGCCACGGCTGCCAGGTATACTACATCAACCTCACCGCCCGCAAGCGCCCCCCTGAGACCCTCGCCCCCAACCTCAGCATCCTCCATCAGAGGGAAGACCTCTGGAGTGTGCCCATGCCGCGCCCCGTTGTGCTTTGGACATCCTGGGCCAAGGTCGTGCAGGACTTGGATTACTACGGGCCAGACTATGTGGTTTACGACTGCCTGGACCGTTTCGCCGAGTGGTTGCCGTACGAAGAGGATATGGTACGCCGGGCGGATCTGGTGGTGGCTAGCGCCGGTAACCTGACTGAGCGCATGTCCAGGCTGCACCGGCGGGTGATCGAGATCCAGAATGGCTGCGAGTACGAGCACTTCGCAGCCGCCCGGGAGCAGGGGCCCTTGCCTCCCGAGCTAGGCGGGCTGCCCGGGCCGCTGGTCATGTACGTCGGCGCGTGGGCACCCTGGGTCGACGAATCCTTGGTCGGCGCGGTCGGCCGTCAGCTGCCGAGCGGGAGCGTGGTGGTCATCGGGCCCGCCTTCGGCGCTGACTTCTGCCTCAAGCTACCCAACGTCCACTACCTGGGGATACGCTCATACTCGGAGCTGCCCTGCTACCTGCGGGGCGCCACGGCGGCCCTGATCCCGTTTCGCCGTACCGAAGTGACAGAGCATACCAACCCGATCAAGCTATACGAGTACCTTGCGGCCGGGTTGCCTGTGATCAGCACCGACCTTCCGGAAGTCAGGCGGTACGGCCATGTCACCTGCGTGTGCCGCGACGCCCTGGAGTTCCTGCTGGCAGTGACGGAGGCCGTGTCCAGCGCAGCGGACCCAGAGCAGGTTACCCACAGGCAGGACGTTGCCAGGCAATGCTCCTGGGACGCCAGGTTCACCGCGCTACTGACCGCCATGGCCGAGCTGGGCGGTCTCCAGCTATGAAGGTGGTGTTCAGCAACAACGCACCGCTCATCCGTTTCGGACTGGCCAGGGGTTGGGAGCGGCTGGGCCACGAGGCGGTGGTCCTAGACCTCTGGCGCCATGCGCCTCCTGTGCAGGCGGCCATGCTGGCGGAGGCTTGTCGGGGAGCGGCGGCGGTATTCGCCGAAGGGGATTCGGGCCTGCACAGGGAAACGCTGTTTACGACCTGCGTGGCCCAGGGCATACCCCTGGTGTACTGGGCCATCGAGGACCCGCCCTTTCACGAGGAGATCTCGCTGCTCTATGTTCGCCATAGCGCCTACGTGTTCACCACTGCGGCCGAACTAGTCCCAGCCTACGCGGCCCTCGGCTTGCCCTGTTCGACCATGCTGTTCGCCTGTGACCCTGAGTTCCACCGGCGCGTGCCTCCAGAGCCCCGCTTCGCCCACGATGTGGTCCTGGTGGCCAGCAACTACGACTCCCGGTACGCTGCGGTCCGCAACGTGCTGTTGCCCCTCATCGAAGGGGGTCACGATGTGAAGGTCTGGGGACAATGGTGGACAGATCCAGGCCGTGCGCTCCGCATCCCCCCGGCCTGTTGGGGAGGGCTCCTCCCTTACGAACACCTCCCCAGCGTGTACAGCTCAGCCAAAATAGTCCTGGGGTTGCACTGCGACGGCAGCTCCGGCACCCAGACGTCCATGCGCACGTACGAGGCCCTGGGCTGTGGGGCGTTCTACTTGACGCAGTACACCAAGGCCCATGCGGCCCTGTTCGTGCAGGGTGTCCATCTGGAGTGGACGGACTCGGCTGCCCAGACCCTGGCCCTGGCCCGACGCTACCTCGCCGCTGCGTCGGCCCGCGAGGCGGTGGCTCTGCGGGGGCAACAGCTGGTGTACTCAGCGCACACCTACGTCCACAGAGCCCGGCAGCTGGAGAGGGTTGTCAGCATGCTCCCCCGATAGAGGAAAACCGCCCGTGCTGGTGAAAACACTAGGGCCAGAGACGGAGGCTTTGACATGCTTGTCGCGGTTGTCCTCGGCACCCGGCCGGAGATCATCAAGTTGGCGCCGGTCCTCCACGAACTCGCCCGCTGGCGGATCGGTGTGGCGCTCGTCCACACTGGCCAGCACTACTCCTACGAACTGGACCGGGTCTTCTTCGAGCAGTTCGGCCTCGCCACCCCCACGCACAACCTGGAGATCGGTTCCGGCAGCCACGGGTATCAGACAGGCCGCATGCTCGAGCGCCTCGAGGCCATCCTCACCGCGGCCCGCCCGGAGTGGGCGCTGGTGCACGGCGATACCAACTCCACTGTGGCCGGGGCGCTGGCTGCCGCCAAACTGAATATCCCGGTGGCTCACGTCGAAGCTGGCCTTCGGAGCTATGACCGGACGATGCCCGAGGAAGTCAACCGGGTGATCGCCGACCACTTGGCGGCGTTGCTGTTCGCGCCGACAGCCATCGCCCAGGCCAATCTCGCCGCAGAGGGTATCCAGGCGGGAGTGGCATTGACGGGCAACACGATCGTCGACGCCGTAAATTACCAGCGCGCCAGGTTCACCGGCAGGCCCCTGGCCGCCCTGGGACTGGAGGCCGGGGGTTACCTGCTGCTTACCCTGCATCGCCAGGAGAACACCAATGACAGGGGAAGGCTCGGCCGCATCATCGCCGG
Organism: Bacillota bacterium; assembly: GCA_040755005.1. GTDB lineage: Bacteria > Bacillota > Sulfobacillia > JBFMBV01 > JBFMBV01 > JBFMBV01. The sequence continues at coordinate 5,478 of JBFMBV010000029.1, read as the reverse complement.
CCTCAGGCAGGGCGTCGCCGCCGTCGGCCTACCCCTGGTGGCGCCCCTGCATCCGCGCACGCGGCGGGTGCTGGCCGAGTTCGGCCTGGAGCGTGAGTTCATGGCCCTCCCAGGAGTGCGGGTGACAGAGCCCGTGGACTATGTGACTTCCCTGGAGCTGCAGGCGGCGGCCTCCGCAGTGCTCACCGACAGCGGAGGCCTGCAGGAGGAGGCCTGCATCCTTGGGACTCCCTGCGTCACCCTGCGGGACAATACCGAACGCCCCGAGACGCTGGCTATCGGCGCCAATGTACTTACCGGCGATGCTCCCGAGCGTATCGCCGCCTGTGTGGCGGAGATGGCCGGGAAGCGGGGGGCCTGGCCCAACCCCTTCGGTGACGGGATGGCGGCCGGGCGGATCGTGGCTGCGCTGGCAGGTTGAGGCGGCGTTGACTTGGGTCTAGCCGTGTGTTAACTTGGGTAGAGACCAGACACCATGGGGAGGGAGCGTCATGGCCCATAAGATCACCGCTGAGTGCCTGGCGTGCGGGGCCTGCCTGTCAGCCTGCGCCGCTGAGGCTATCGCCGAGGGGGATCCCATCTACCTGATTGACCCAGAGAAATGCACAGACTGCGGCGAATGTGCCGCCCAATGCCCGACGGAGGCCATCAAGCCGTCGGAGTAGGCGACGGAGGTCAGCGATGACTGATGCTGTCAGGTTACCGCCACCCGCCCGTTCAGATGGACCCGGCTTGTGGCAGGCCCTAAGCGCACGCCGGTCGGTCAGGCGCTACCCGCCGAGGCCCATCAGCCTTCAGGAGCTCAGCCAGCTCGCTTGGGCAGCCCAAGGGGAGACCGCCCGAGCCGGGGACAGGCTGCTGCGCACAGCGCCGTCCGCAGGCGCTACGTACCCCACGGAGACATACATCTTCGCCAACCGGGTGGATGGGCTCGAGCCGGGGCTGTACCGGTATGCCGTGGCTGACCATGCCCTCACCCTCATCCGGGGTGGCGACCTGTCCAGCGAGCTGAAAGACGCCGTGCTGGGCCAGGGGTTTGTCGTCCAGGCGGCGGTCGTGTTCGCTTGGACGGTGGTCATGGAGCGGACGAGCAGGCGCTATGGGACGCGGGCGAGGCAGTACGTCTTCATGGATTGTGGGCACATCGGGCAGAATTTGGCCCTAGCCGCAGCGGCCATGGGCATGGGCAGTTGCGCCATCGGGGCATTCTCTGATGAAGCTGTGGCGCAGGTCCTGGGCGTGGACGGGGTGGCGGAGCAGCCCGCATACCTGACCAGCGTGGGATGGTTGGAGGCCTAGGCAAGCATCACGCACAAGGGCGTCTCCGAGCCGGAGGCGCCCTTCTTCACTTCTCGGCACACGCAGGGACGGGTCGGGGACACACCCCGGCCCGTCCCTCGATGTAGGGACCTATTTCCCCGGCCTCGGCGGTTCCTCCTCCATCAGCGGGAGCGGGTCCACCGGCAGGCTCCCGATACTGACGGTCCAGTGCAGGTGAGGGCCTGTGGAGAAGCCGGTGCTGCCCATGGTCCCGACCTGCTGACCTCGGCTCACCATGTCGCCGGCCTTGACGCTGAGCCTGTGCAGGTGGAGGTAGGAGGTGAACAGGTTGAGCCCGTGGTCGATGGTCACGGTGTTCCCTCCCAGATGCAGGCTATCAGCGAGCACCACCTTCCCCGCCGCCGCGGCCGAGATGCGGGTGCCTGTCGGCCCCGCGATGTCCAGGCCTGAATGGCGGCTGCTCTCGCCCCGGCCCTCGATGAAGCGGATCCAGCCGTAGCCGGTGGTCAGCCGGCCCTCGGCAGGCTGCAGCAGGGGGCCGTCCCACAACGCCGCCGGGGTTGGGTTCTGCCGGGCGGCGATCTGCTTTGCCCGGTCGCGGACGATGTTCTCATTAGTTAGTACCGAAGCCTGTTGCGCAGTGGGCCGGAGGAGCTGGGTGTGAAAACCCCTTGGCTCCACGTGCAGCCGCACGAAGACAAGCCCCCGGCCTCCGCCGTGCTCGACCAGCACCGGCAGGTCGTAGCTGCCCGCCGTGATCCGATAGTTCACTCCGACCAAGGCCCAGCGGGCATCGCCTGCGGGGAAGAAGACCGGCGCGTGTCCGGCGAGCCAGGTCTGGACCCCGGACACCGGGCGGGTCCCGGCCATCACGGTCACAGTGAACACGTCCCCAGGCAGGACAGTGTACTTGGACAGGGACACAGAGGGAGGAGCGGCGGCCGGCTGCCGGACACACCCTGCCAGGGCGAGCACTGCTAGTACAGCGAAGAGTCGATGCACGGTTGTCACCTTCCCGATTGTGAGTATACCAGGTGTAGCAGGCCGGGGGCTAGCTGCATACCATGAAGTAAACATAAGGGGGACTACCTTCGTGCTGGTACTCCTCTCGGCAGGGGGCAAGGGTCCTCGCCTCAGGCCCCTGACTCTGGGACGCCTCCCAAGCCTGCTCCCCGTGGCCAACCGGCCGCTGATCCTCCACCACCTTGCCGCCTACCAGCGCCAGGGGCTGCCGGTGCTGGTGGCAGGCGGGGGTGCCATGGCGGGCATCCGCGCAGTGGTCGGCACCGAACACGGGCATGTACAGTATACTGCCAGCGATGAGCAGTCAGGCCTGGCAGCAGCGGCCCGCCTCGCCGCGGCGCGTGGCTGCGACTTGGTCATGGTCGTGCCCGTTGATGTGCTGGTGGACCTCGATGCGGCCAGACTGCGCGCGGCCCATGTCCAGGGCGGCCATGACCTTACAGTGGTGGAACTGCCGGGCCCGTCCGCCATCTGGATCGTTTCCGCGGCCAAGCTGGTCGGGCTGAAGATAGCGGCCCACACCCTCGCGGACCTGGCCGCCGCCGGGAGTGTGCATCGCTTCCCAGCACCCGCTGATGCGGTCGTGCTTAGCCATCCCCGGGCTTACCTGGAAGCCAACGCTCGGGTGGTTACCGGTACATCCGCCTTTACCCCGGCGGGCCGGCCAGCCGGTGACGGTATCTGGGCCGGGCCAGGCGCGAGGATCGGGCAGGACACAGTCATCGCTGGACCGCTGGCGGTCGGAGCCCGTGCCATCCTGCGCGGGGCGCGGGTCGAAGGCTGGGCCGCCATCGGTGACGGCTGCGCAGTGGAACGAGGGGCTGTGCTGCGTCGCACGGTCGTCCAGGAGTATTGTTACATCGGGCGGGGCGTGCAACTCGAAGACTGCATCATCGGGACGGAAACGTTGATCGGTGAGGGCGCAAGGCTAAGTAGGATGGTCGTGGCCGCGGATTCCATCATTGCCCGAGGCAGCGCCGGCCTCGAGACAGGGGAGGTCTCATGATCCTCTTCGGCACCGATGGCTGGAGGGCAGTCATCGCGGATGGTTTCACTTTCGCCAACGTACGGTCACTGGGCCGGGCTGTGGCCAGGATGTGGCGCAATGGGGCCGGGCAGGCCAGCGCACTGGTGGGGTATGATCGGCGCTTCTTGTCCGAGGCCTTCGCCGACGAGCTGGCCAAGGCGATGGCAAGCGAAGGGCTGTTGGTCTACCTCTGCGCCGGGCCCGTGACGACACCGCTGGCCGCCTTCGCCGGGGTCAGGCGCGGCACCCGCGGCTCAGCCATCATCACCGCCAGCCACAACCCGCCCGCATACAGCGGGGTGAAGCTGCGCGCAGCCACTGGGGCCCCAATTGACGACACGACGGCCAGGGCTCTCGAGCAGTTGGTCCGGAGCGGCGGGCCAGCCGCAGCAGGGGCGCCGCCCGCACGCATCGAGCGGATCGACCCGTGCCCAGAGTATGCTGCGCAGCTGCTGTCCCTGGCCAAGCCGAGGGCGGGTCTGAAGGTCGTGGTCGACGCCATGTACGGTGCGGCCAGCGGCTTGATGGCAGGCATCTTCAGGCGGGCCGGCTGCCGGGTATGGGAGATACACCAGCGGCGCGACCCGCTGTTCGGCGGGTTCCCGCCGGAACCTAAGGCGTGCCGCTTGACCGCGCTGTCCGCCGCTGTGCGGAGACACGGGGCCGATGTGGGCCTTGCCTCCGACGGTGACGGTGACCGTCTGGCCGCTGTGGACGCCACTGGTGAGTATGTTGATCCCCACCGCCTGTTCGCGCTGCTCCTCGGCTACCTGGCCTGCGAGCGCAAGCTGACGGGGGCCGTGGTCAAGACCTTCTCCACGAGCTGGCTGGTGGACCGAGAAGCCGCCCGCCTCGGGCTGCCAGTGGTGGAGACGGCTATCGGTTTCAAGTACGTGGCGGGAGCAATGGTCGCAGGCGGCACCCTCGTCGGCGGAGAGGAGAGTGGGGGGCTGGGCTTCAGCTTTCATCTCCCCGAGCGCGATGCGATTCTGGCAGGCCTGTTCCTGGCCGAACTCCTGTCCGTGCGGGGCAGGCCCCTGGCGCAGGAGGTGGAGCTGCTGCAGGTGCGTTCCGGTCCTCTGCACTTCACCCGCGCGGACCTGCCGTGCACAGAGCGGCAGCGGCTGAGCCTGGCGCGCCATCCGTCCCGGTGGCGGGATCCGGTCCGGGCGGCCATGGGACCAGGCGAGATCATCGCCGGGGACGGGATCAAGTTCGTCTCCTCCGACGGCTGGCTACTGGTCCGGTGGTCAGGCACCGAGCCTGTCCTGAGGCTGTATGCCGAGACCCCGTCTCCCCAGCAGACTGCAAGGAAACTGCGCTCAGCAGCAGACATTGTGAGGAGGGTGATGGAGGATGAAGAACGGCGCGCCCCACATCGTGCTCGACCCGGGTCACGGAGGACGTGACCCAGGGGCGATGGGTGGAGGAGGCCTTAAAGAGAAGGACGTCAACCTGGCGGTGGCCCAGGAACTGACGGCCCTGCTACTCGCCACCGGCGCGGTGGTCACGGTGACGCGGACATCCGACGACTATGTGGCGATCAAGGACCGGTTGGCCATGGCCAACGCCTCGGGGGCCGACTTCCTGATCAGCATTCACTGCAATGGCTTCAGCAACCCTGCGGCCCACGGCACTGAGACGTTCCACTATGCGGGTTCGCGGACAGGGAAGCTGCTGGCGGAGAAGCTCCAGGCGGCCATGCGCAAGGCATTGGGCAGGCGTGACCGTGGCGTCAAGACCGCCAACTTCGCCATGTTGAGACTGGCGGCCATGCCTGCCGCCTTGGTCGAACTGATGTTCATCACCAACCCCCAGGAGGAACTGCTCCTGCGCACGCCATGCATGACGGAGTGCGCTGCGAAGGCCCTCTTCCGGGGCTTTCAGGAGTTCATGGCCACCCGGACGGAAGGATAAGGCGGCGGTGAGGGGGAACCCTTCCCTGGGGGTGCTGCCTGTGGCTGTGTTGGTCATTGAGGACGAACCCCACATCCGCGAACTCATACGGCTCTACCTGGAACGAGAAGGCTACAGTGTGCTGGAGGCCGGGGACGGGGAGACCGGCCTGGCGGCGGCTGGGTGTTCCCCTGACCTTGTCATCCTGGATATCATGCTGCCCAGACTGGACGGTTGGGAGGTACTGCGCC
>JBFMBV010000028.1:0-25245 GCA_040755005.1 Bacillota bacterium | reverse complement strand
GCCAGGCGACAGGCGGGGCCCACCGCCGCCGACCGGCGCGGTCCGCCCCGTCATATCTGAGCACCGCCAGAGACCCCTGCTCATATCATGTTAGCACCTTCGGCAGCAGCCATAGGTGCCTGGTTTGGGAGGGGTTCGGATGGCCCCCTTGCGGGGTGTGGGCGTGGTCGTAGCAGGCGGCGACGACCGCGAGACTGAGGTCATCAAGGAGTTTGCCGCCCAGGGCGCTAAGGTGACGGTTGTCGCCCGCCCGGAGCGGGACCGGCTTGCTGGGGTGGCCACTACGGCGGGCCTGGCGGAGGCGGTCACGGGGCAAGCAGTCCTGTGCCTGCCCATTTCGGGTGTAGCCGCGGATGGTTCCATCAGGTGCAAGTTCGAGCCGCAGATCGTCGTAGATGCTTCAGCCCTAGCCCGCATGGAGCCCGAGGGCCTTGTCGTGGGGGGCCCAATCAAGAGCCGGGCCCTGGTGGAGCGCATCAAGGAACTGGGTCTGCGGCACCTCGACCTCGCCGACGATGATGAACTGGCTGTACTTAACGCGGTGCCGACGGCTGAGGGCGCCATCCAGTTGGCCATGGCCCACCTGCCGGTCACCATCCACGGCAGCAAGTTCGCCGTGCTGGGTCTGGGCCGCACCGGACTGACCCTGGCCCGGACCCTCCGGGCACTGGGAGCTGAGGTCTGGGGCGTGGCCCGCAATGGGGTCCAACTGGCCCGGGCGAAGGAGCTCACGGTCCACCCCACTCCGTGGGAGGACTTGGGGGCTTTGCTCGGCTGCCTGACGGGCGTGTTCAACACCGTCCCCGCCCTGGTGCTGGATCGACGCCTGCTAGCCGCCTGCGCACGGGAGTGTCTCATCATCGACCTCGCCTCCGCCCCGGGCGGCGTCGATTTCGCTGCTGCCGAGGAGTTGGGCATCAGGGCAGAGTTGGCGCTGGGCCTGCCTGGCAAGGTAGCCCCAATCACAGCGGGCAGGATCCTAGCCGGCATACTCACGGCCAGGATCTGCGGCCATGTCCGCCACCTCCGCCTTGGTGCGGGGAGTTGACAGGACTGTGCTACTCCAAGGCAAGGTAATCGGTTTCGGACTGACGGGTTCCCTATGCACCGTGGAACGGGCTGTCAAGGCCATGGCAGGCCTGAAGGCCGAGGGTGCCGAACTGTACCCTGTGATCAACCAGTCAGTGGCAGACAGCGCCTCCCGCTTCGGGCAGGGAGGGGAATGGGTGAGACACGCAGCCGCCATCGCCGGCCGCGAACCGGCACGGAGCGTTGAGGGCGCAGAGCCTATCGGTCCCCGGCGCCTGCTGGACCTGATGGTCATCCTACCTTGCACGGGCAACACCTTGGCCAAGCTGGCCACTGGCATCACCGACACCCCCGTGTCGATGGCCGCCAAGGCGCACCTCAGGAACGAACGGCCGTTGGTCGTGGGTCTAGCCAGCAATGACCTGTTGGGGCTCAACGCCCGCAATCTGGGTACACTGCTGGCGGTCAGGAATGTGTATTTCGTCCCCTTCGGGCAGGATAGCCCCAAGGAGAAGCCGCGCTCGCTGGAGGCAAGGTTCGAGCTGCTCCTGCCCACCATCCTGGAAGCCCTGTGCGGCAGGCAGCTCCAGCCTGTACTGCTAGGTCCGAGAGAGACGTAGGGGGGATCCGGATTTGCGGGGCTTCACAGCAGCCGTGGTCGGCGCGGGAGGCGTGGTTGGCAAGCACGTCGTCCGCGCCCTAGAGGAACGCGCTTTCCCTGTGAACGAGCTCAGGCTCCTGGCCACCGCCCGGTCAGCCGGCCACACCCTCGACTGGATGGGGGAGCCGGTCCAGATCAGTGAAGTCACGCCCGAGTCCTTCAGTGGGGTGGACGTGGCCTTCTTCTGCGCTCCGGTGGAAGTCGCCCGGCAACTGGCCCCCGAGGCGGTACGCCGCGGGGCGGTGGTCATCGATAAGAGCAGCGCCTTCAGGCTGGACTCCCAAGTCCCCCTGGTAGTGCCCGAGGTGAACCCGCAGTCCCTCGCAGGTCATCAAGGGATAATCGCCAGCCCAAACTGCTCGACCATCCAACTGGTAGTGGTGCTGGAGCCGCTTAGACAGGCGGCGGGATTGGCGCGGGTCATCGTCTCTACGTATCAGGCGGTCTCGGGGACGGGGCGTGAAGCCGTGGATGAACTCGAAGCCCAGGTGCGGGCGGACGTCGCCGGTGAAGGGCAGTCGGTCTCGGTCTACCCGCATCAGATAGCTTTCAACGTGCTGCCCCATTGTGACGCATTCAGGCCAGACGGATACACGTCTGAGGAGTTTAAGGTGGTTGCGGAGACCAGGAAGATCCTCTCCCTGCCCGGCCTCAGGGTCACGTGTACCGCTGTCCGGGTGCCTGTCCGCGTCGGCCACAGCGAAGCGGTGCTGGTGGAGACAGAGCGGCCCTTGGCGCCCGAGCAGGCCCGGGCCGCCCTCAGCGCCGCCCCCGGGGTCGTGGTGGAAGATGACCCTGCGTCTTACGCCTACCCGCTGCCCCTCAAGGCTGTGGGCAGGGACGAGGTGTTCGTCGGGCGGATCCGGCAGGATGCCAGCAGCCCCAATGGCCTATGGCTTTGGGTCGTGGCCGACAACCTCCGCAAGGGGGCCGCCACTAACGCGGTCCAGATCGCCGAGTTGCTGGCGGCTTCAGGAGGCCTGGGTTGATGCGGATCATTGTCCAGAAGTTCGGTGGCACATCGGTCTCGACCCCGGCGGTGCGGGAGTGCCTGGTTAGGCATGTCGCCTCAGCTCTTGCGGACGGGTGGCGGGTGGTGGTCGTGGTCTCCGCCATGGGGCGGGAGGGCGACGAGTACTCCACCGATACCCTGCTCAAGCAAGCCCGGATGGCCGGCACACCTACCCCCCGGGATCTTGACCTGATCGCCAGTTGCGGCGAGGTGATCGCGGCGGTCGTCGTAGCCTCGGCCCTCCGGGCCCAGGGGATACCCGCCGTGCCCCTGACCGGGGGACAAGCCGGGATCGTCACCGATGGTCGCTATAGCCGGGCTACGGTGCTTAAGGTAGACGTAGTGCGCCTGAAGGATCTGCTGGAACAGGGACACGTCGCAGTAGTGTGCGGGTTCCAGGGTGTGTCCGCCACCGGCGAGGTCACCACCCTCGGCCGCGGCGGCAGCGACACGACTGCCGCCGCCCTGGGAGCGGCGCTTGGGGCCGATGTGGTAGACATCTTTACCGATGTCGACGGGGTCATGACCGCAGACCCGAGGCTTGTGCCGGGTGCCCGGCCCCTGCCGGTGGCTACCTACCACGAGATGTTTCAGATGGCCCAGCACGGGGCCAAGGTGATCCATCCCGCTGCGGTTGAGATATCCATGCGGGGCAATGTGCCCCTCAGGGTACGGGCGACCGCCGGCAAGGGCGAGGGTACGCTGATCACCAACGAGGCCGCCTCGTCCTCGCTGAGGCCCGAGGTCCGCCCCGAACGGGCGATCACCGGAGTGACCCACCTCACTGGGATTGCGCAGGTGCGGGTGAGGCCAAGCCAGCAACAGTCCGGCGTCGACTTGGCCCTGTTCACATCCCTGGCCGATGCTGGCGTGTCGGTCGACCTGATCAACGTGTCCCCGGACCTCAAGTCCTTCACCGTCAAGGCAGAGGAGCTGCCCACGGCTGTGCAGGTCCTCCAGGGGCTGTCAGTGAATGTGTCGACGCAGCCCAAGTGCGCCAAGGTCTCCGTGGTCGGGGTCGGGATGCGGGGAGTGCCCGGCGTCATGGCGAACGTAGTCTCAGCCCTACACAGCGCCGGGGTGGAAATCCTCCAGACCGCCGACTCACACCTGTCTATCTCCTGTCTGATTCACGCAGACGACACGGTCCGCGCCGTGAGGGCCCTACACGAGCAGTTTGGCTTGGACGCCGACAGGTAAGGAGTGAGCGCGATGGCAGCATTCGGCAAGCTGATCACGGCCATGGTGACCCCGTTTCGGGCAGACCTGTCCTTGGATACGGCCACAGCGGCTCGCCTGGCCACGAAACTCGCCGATGAAGGCAGTGAAGGCATCGTGGTCTCCGGCAGTACCGGGGAATCCGCCACCCTGAGCGCCTCCGAGAAGCTGGCCTTGCTCGAGGCCGTGCTGGAGGCGGTGGGGGACAGGGTGGCCGTCATTGCCGGCACTGGGACCAACAGCACCGCTCAGACCATGGAGCTGACCAAGGCGGCTGAAGCCGCAGGCGCACACGGCCTGCTGGTGGTGTCGCCGTACTACAACCGCCCTCCCCAGGAAGGGTTGTTCAGACACTTCCAAGCTGTGGCTGGTTCCACGTCCCTGCCTGTGATGGTGTACAACGTGCCGGGCAGGACCGGGCAGAACATGGATGCGGTCACAATCCTCCGGCTCGCCCAGATCCCTAACATCACCGCCGTGAAGGAAGCCAGCGGCAACCTCGACCAGGTGACGGACATCATCCGGGGTGCCCCCCAAGGCTTCCAGGTCTACAGCGGCGATGACAAGTTGCTCTTGCCCCTGCTGGCGCTGGGCGCCGCCGGGGTAGTCAGCGTGGCCTCGCACCTGGTCGGGCTCAAGCTGAAGGCACTGCTCGAGCGCTTCGCCGCCGGCGACCCCCCTGGGGCGCTGTCCCTGCACAACGCACTGACGCCTCTGTTCCGCGCGCTCTTCATCACCAGCAACCCCATCCCCCTTAAGCACGCGCTCAAGCGCACGGGCTTCGACTGTGGGGGTGTCCGCCCGCCCCTGGTGGATGTGACTCAGGACGAGGCCGCGATCATCGACCGCGCCCTCGCCGCCGCCTGCCTGCTTTAGCGTTGCCGGCTCTGTGCGCCAGGCGGTATAGTTATGGCTTGGGAAGGTACAGGCGACGCCGTCGCCTGTTTTGATGGACAGACAAGGAGTGTTGACATGAGGGAGGGTTCCACCAAGCACAAGTTACAGGTCATACCCCTAGGCGGCCTGGGCGAGATCGGGAAGAACATGACCGTGTTCGAGTACGGCGAAGACATCGTCGTGGTCGATGCGGGACTGACCTTTCCCGACGAAGACATGCCTGGCATCGACATCGTCATCCCTGACATCACCTACCTACTAGAACGGCGCGAGAAAGTGCGGGGGATCGTCATCACCCACGGCCACGAGGATCACGTGGGGGCCTTGCCGTACCTGCTCCGATCCCTCGATGTGCCGGTGCACGGTTCCAGGCTTGCCTTGGGGCTGATCGAGGGCAAGCTGTCCGAACACGGCCGGGTGCTGCATCCAGGCTCCCGCAGGGTGCGTCCCGGCGACAGCCTCAGCCTGGGCTGCTTCGAAGTCGGGTTCTTCAGGACCAACCACAGCATCGCTGACGCCATGGGTATCACCATCCAGACCCCAGTGGGGCTCGTGGTCCACACGGGGGACTTCAAGTTTGACCAGACACCTGTCGATGGAGAGGTGGCTGACCTCCACACCCTGGCCGCCGTCGGGCAACGGGGCGTCTTGCTGATGCTGGCCGACTCCACCAACGCGGAACGTCCCGGCTTCACCCCCTCGGAACGGGAAGTCGGCCGCCATCTGGACGAGATCTTCCGGGTGTCGCCGCACAGGGTCATCGTCGCCACCTTCGCCTCCAACGTCCATCGGATCCAGCAGGTGTTTGATGCCGCGGTCAAGCAAGGCCGCAAGGTGGCTGTGGTAGGGCGCAGCATCGTCAACGTCGTGGATATCGCCCTGGAACTTGGGTACCTGACTGTGCCCCCCGGGCTCATCCTCGACATCGATGAGGCCAACAAGCTGCCCGCCGGGAGGGTCGCGCTGCTGACCACAGGCAGCCAAGGCGAACCGCTGTCCGCCCTGACGCGCATGTCCATGGACGAGCACCGCAAGGTCGAGCTCACGCCCGGAGACACAGTGGTGGTCGCGGCTACGCCCGTGCCCGGCAACGAGAAGATGGTGGCAAGGACGATCGACAACCTGTGCCGCCGTGGCGCCAAAGTCATCTATGGGCCCCAATCGGGCGTACACGTGTCCGGCCATGCCAGCCGCGAGGAACTCAAGCTCATCCTCAACCTCGTCAAGCCCAAGTTCCTCATGCCGATCCACGGTGAGTACAGGCACCTGGTGGCGCACGCGGAGCTCGCGCGGGAACTGGGCATGCCAGGGAACAACATCCTCATCGGCGAGAACGGCACGATCTTCGAGTTCGGCCCCGGGCGTGCGAGCGTGGCAGGCAAGGCGCAGTCCGGCCGGGTGCTCATCGACGGCCTCGGCGTCGGCGACGTGGGCAACGTGGTTCTGAAGGACAGGCGGCAGCTGGCCCAGGACGGCCTGCTGGTAGCGGTGGTGGTCACCAGCGGCGAAGACGGCGGGCTGGTGGCAGGCCCGGAGATTGTCTCTCGCGGGTTCGTGTATGTGCGCGAGTCGGAAGCCTTGCTGGCCGAGGTGAAGGCCCGCATCCGTGAGCTGTTTGACGCGAACGGCCCCACCGATGCCGGGACGCTACGCTCCGCCATCCGGGACAGCCTTGGCAAGTTCCTCTATGAGCGCACCCATCGCAGGCCAGTCATCCTGCCGGTCGTCATCGAAGTGTGACCGGGAATACCCTCGCTGGCGGCCGCCAATACTACCCAGTAGACGCGACCGAGAGGGGACCGACCTTGCCCGATGGACAGGAGCAGATCCCGCAGCCTCCGCTGCAGCCGGAAGTCCCGCCAGCGCTGATCCCACCACGGACCGGTGACGGCGAGCCGCGCAGGGAGAAGAAGCGGGCCAAGGCCGAGTCGCTCAACAGCATCGAACAGCTGGGTACCCTGCCTGTACCCGCGGTGAAAAGCAATATCCACTGCGTGACTATCATCGGCCAGATCGAGGGGCACCTGATCCTGCCCCCCCAGAACAAGACCACCAAGTACGAACACGTCATCCCGCAGTTGGTGGCCATCGAACTGAACCCGGAGATCGAAGGGGTCTTGGTCATCCTCAACACCGTAGGTGGGGATGTCGAGGCCGGCCTCGCTTTGGCCGAACTCGTGGTCAGCCTGAGCAAGCCCACAGTGTCGATCGTGCTGGGGGGCGGCCACTCCATCGGCGTACCCATCGCCGTGGCGTGCAATCACTCGTTCATCGCCCACACAGCGACCATGACGATCCATCCCATCCGCCTCAGCGGCCTGGTCATCGGAGTGCCGCAGACCTATGAGTACCTAGACAAGATGCAGGACAGGGTGATCAAGTTCGTGGTCAGCACGTCGCGCATTAGCGAAGAGTCCTTCCGGGACCTCATGTTCCGCACGGGCGAGCTGGCCAGGGACATCGGCACGGTGCTGGTCGGCAAAGACGCGGTCAGGGTCGGCTTGATCGACGAACTCGGCGGCCTGGCCCAGGCGGTCACCAAACTGAACGAGCTCATCGCCGCGCGGAGGCGGGGCCAGGCACCGCACCCAGATGCCCCCAAGACAAGACCCAAGGGCAAGGGTAAGGCCACATGACACTGCACACTGTGGTTCCGGACGAGTTGGTGTGGGAGGGCCTAAGCGTAGGCCCCAACCTGGTCAAGACAGCGGTGGCAGGGGTCGACCTGCTGGTGGAGGTGCTGCCCGGCGGGCAAGGCCGCGTGTCCCGCCTGCTGAGTACAGATCCGTATGATTTCCTGGATCCCCGGTTCCAGCCCGGCACGCTGGTCGCACTGGCCTGAGGGAGGGCGGCAACCTGGGGCCGCCGCACCCGCGCATGGCGCGGCGCGGCGGCGTTTCCATTTGCCAGTGTTCGCACCTGCCACTATGGTATAATAGCCGGGAAGGGGGGGGGCCCCTTGCAGTTATGGCAGGCCGCCAGCCTTGGCGTGGTGCAAGGCCTGACCGAGTTCCTGCCCGTATCGAGTTCGGGCCATCTGGTCCTGGCTGGATGGCTGCTGGGTATGGACGCTGAGAACGCTGGCCTGACCTTCGCCATCGTAGCCCATGTTGGCACCGCTCTGGCCGTGCTGGCGGTCTACGCAGCCGACATCCTTGACTTGCTCCGCCGCGCCCTCGCAGGCGGCCCGTCCGAAGGGAGCCGTCAGGCGCGCCGGTACCTGCTGGCCCTGATCCTCGCCAGCGTCCCGGCAGCACTGGCTGGAGGGCTGTTCAAGGAGACTGTGGCCGCCAGTTTCGACCGCCCATTGCCGGTCGCAGTGGCGCTGCTGGTGACTGGGTTCATCCTGTACAGCGCCGATCTGAGGGCACCAGCGACAGGCAGGCACACCCCCATCCGCTGGCCTCAAGCGCTCCTCGTCGGCCTGGCCCAAGCCTTTGCCATCTTCCCGGGCATATCCCGCTCGGGTGCGACCATCGCCACGGGTCTGCATGCCGGGGTCCCGCGCCTGGAGGCTGCCCGCTTCTCGTTCCTCCTGTCGGTGCCGGTGATCCTGGGCGCCGCCCTCCTTGATTTGGCCGGCAACCCGCCGGAGCCAGCCCAGCTAGGCAGCCTGCTCGTGGGAGGGCTGCTGGCGTTCGCTTCAGGCCTGCTGGCGATCAAGCTGGTCCTCGCCGTGCTGTCCCGTGGGCGGCTCAGGGGCTTTGCCTATTACTGCTGGGGATTGTCGATCCTGGCCATGTCTTTGTTGGCCTTGGGAGTATGAGGGGAGGATAGACGGCATGGCGCGCGGCAAAGATGGACCTGGCAGCCAGATGGGCACAGACATCGCAGGCATCCTGCTGCTGGCCCTCGGGGCCCTGGGCTATTTCTCCTTGTACGGGGCAAGCGGCGGGGCCGTCGGCGAGCTGCTGACCCTCTCCCTGCGCCTCCTGACAGGCGAGGCGGCCATGCTCTTCCCCGGGCTGGCCGTGCTCGCGGGGATGCTCGTCCTGTTCAACCGCAAGGGCCCGGCCCTATCCGCCCGTCTCATCGGCTTGGGACTGGGCCTGTTCCTGTACCTCACCGTACTGCACCTGCAGTTCCCGGAAGGCTTGGAGTTCGCCAACGCCCTGCGCCGGCTAGGCGGCGGAGTCGTCGGTGCGGCAGGGGCGTGGACCCTGGTCAAGGCCTTCGGCGTCACCGGTCGGTACGTGTTCATCGGGGCGTGGGGCCTCGTAACGCTGGTCCTCATCACCGGCGTCTCCCCGATCGCCGCCCTGCCCTGGCTCAAGCTCGCCGCCGCCTGGGCCTTGAACCAGATGATCGCCGGCCTCAGGGAGGCCCCCCGCCTGGAGGAGCTTGAGACGGCGGCAGCCCGTGAGCCCATCCTAGCGCCGGCGCCCCAGGAGCCGGTGCGGCGAGAGACGCGGCCCAGGGACGCGCAACGGCCACCCGTCCAGCTGACGATGGATGGGCCGGGCGAGTACCAACTCCCCCCGCTGACCCTGCTGGCCAGGGGCGGAAAGGTCAAGAGCCTGCAAGCCCAGAAAGAGATCGCGGAACGCAGCCGCCTGCTGGAGGAGACCCTGCGCAGTTTCGGCATTAGCGCCCGGGTGGTCGATGTGGCCAGGGGCTCGACCGTGACTAGGTATGAACTCCAGCCCGGTCCGGGGGTGAAGGTCAGCCGCATCACCAGCCTCGCCGACGATCTCGCCCTGAACCTGGCGGCGCCCGACGTGCGCATTGAGGCTCCTATCCCCGGCAAGGCGGCCATCGGCATCGAGATACCCAACGCCGAAGTCACCCCAGTGTACCTTAGGGAAGCCCTCGAGTCGCAGGAATTCCTAGAATCGACCTCGCCGCTCACGGTCGGGCTGGGCAAAGACATCGCCGGCAAGACCATCGTCGTCACCCTGGACAGGATGCTGCACCTGCTCATCGCCGGCGCCACTGGCAGCGGCAAGAGCGTGTGCATCAACTCCCTGGTGGCCAGCATCCTCTATAAGGCCAGGCCCGAAGAGGTCAAGTTCCTGATGATCGACCCCAAGGTCGTGGAGCTGTCCAATTTCAACGGGATCCCCCATCTCATCGCCCCTGTCGTCACCGAGCCCAAGCGGGCAGCCGCCTGCCTGAAGTGGGTGGTCATGGAGATGCATCGTCGGTATGAGCTGTTCAACCAGGCCGGGGTGAGGGAGATCGGCAAGTACAACCAGGGGCGGGCCCACGGACGCGGTGATGGCGCCGCCTTGCCGTACATCGTGGTGATCATCGACGAGCTGGCAGACCTCATGATGGTCTCCGCCGTGGAAGTCGAGGATGCCATCTGCCGCCTGGCCCAGATGGCCAGGGCCTCCGGCATCCATCTCGTGGTCGCGACCCAGCGCCCGTCAGTAGACGTGGTCACCGGGCTGATCAAGGCCAACATCCCTTCCCGCATCGCCTTCGCCGTCAGTTCCCAGGTGGACTCGAGGACAGTGTTTGACATCAACGGGGCCGAACGGCTGCTGGGGCGCGGTGACATGCTGGTCTGGCCCGTGGGGGCCCCCAAACCGGTCAGGGCGCAAGGCGCCTACGTCAGCGAGACTGAGATCGAGGAACTGGCCCAGTTCGTCAGGGGCCAGGCACGCCCCGAATACGAGCAAGGGGTCCTCTCCGTTCAGGACGGCATCCGCGGGGAAGTCGCCGAGTCCGAGGAGGACGAGCGCTTCCTCGACGCGCTGCGGGTCGTAGTCGAGACCAGGCAGGCCTCGGTGTCCATGCTCCAGCGGAGGCTCCGCATCGGCTATTCGCGGGCGGCGAGGCTCGTCGACGTCATGGAGGAGAGGGGCTATGTAGGCCCCCATGAGGGCACGAAAGCCAGGGAAGTGCTGATCTCGCTGGACCAGTACAGGCGCTTGATGCGCGGCGAAGGGAAGGAGTGAGGGGATGAAGGGACGCCGTCTCCGGCTGTATGGGCTGGGACTAATTGCCTTGCTCGTTGTTGTCCTGCGGCCGTTGGCTGTCTTCTACACCGAACTGCTCTGGTACGTCTCCGAGGGCAGGCTGGCGGTCTTTGCGACCGTCTGGAAGGCGGCCCTCCGCGTGGGACTGCTCGCAGGTGTCCTGTTCTTCGCTGCGGTCTACCTCAACCTGAGGCTGGCCCGCGGCGAGAACTGGGTCACGTGGGCCAACGTCATCCAGATGGTCCCCCGTTCGGACAGGGTGCTCCGGCGGCTGGCGCTCCTGGCCGGCCTCGTGGCCGGCGTAGTGGCCGGTACGGCCTTCGCCACCCAGTGGCCAGCGGTCGAGAGCTTCCTGGCCCAAGTCCCCTTCGGCCTCACTGACCCCGTCTTCGGCAGGGATGTCGGCTGGTATGTCTTCGCCCTGCCTTTCTACCGGCTGGTGCACTCCGCCCTGAACGCCGCCACCTGGCTTGGGGCCCTGGTGGCGGCTGCCGCATACATAGCCGGGGGCGCCATCGGCCTCACCCAATCCGGCGTGAAGGTCAGCCATCGGGCCCGCAGGCATCTGCTGCTCCTGCTGGGGTTGCTCTTGACCTGGAAGGCCTGGGGCTACTATCTGGCCCGGTTCGGGCTGCTGCTGTCCCCCCGCGGCATTGCCTTCGGGGCAGGGTACACCGACGTCCACGTCTCCCTCCCGGCCTACAGTGTCCTGACGGCCCTGGCACTGGTGGCGGCCTTCAGCGCCCTCATCGCCGCCTGGAGGCGGAGCTACACGCTGGCTAGCAGCGCCCTAGTCCTGCTCCTCATCGGCTCGTTCGTGGGGGGCTGGCTGGCGCCGGGGGTAGTCCAGCGACTCATCGTGACCCCCAATGAGATCGCCCGGGAGACCCCGTACATCGTCCACAACATCGCCCTGACCAACTTCGGGTTCGGCCTAGGCCGCATCACGGAACGGCCCTTTGCCGTGGAGGACGGACTGACCTCGGCCGATCTGGCCCGCAACCAGGGGACCCTGAACAACGTCCGCATCTGGGATTGGCGGGCCCTGCGGCAGACCTACTCCCAGCTCCAGGAGATCCGCCCCTACTACCACTTCCACGACGTGGACATCGACCGGTACGTCATTGACGGCACCTACCGCCAGGTGATGATCGCCGCCCGCGAACTCAACCAGGCCAAGCTCCCGGCCGATGCCCACAACTGGGTCAACTTGCGCCTCAAGTTCACGCACGGCTACGGCGCCGTCATGAGCCCCAGCAACGCGGTGGCCACGGACGGACGTCCCCTGTTCTTCTTGCGGGACATCCCCCCGCGCAGCGCCAGCGGCCTGACCGTGCAGCGGCCCGAGCTCTACTTCGGGGAGGTCGCGTCCCAGTACGTGATCGTGAAGACGGCGGAACAGGAGTTCGACTACCCTGCCGGCGACGCCAATGTATACAGCACCTATCAGGGAAGCGGGGGCTTCGCCGTCGGCGGCTTCCTGCGCAAACTGGTCATCGCCTTTAGGCTGGGCACCTACGAGATGCTCTTCGCCACGGAGATCCGGCCCGAGAGCGTCGTGCTGATGCATCGCAACATCACGGACAGGGCCAAGAAGGTCGCGCCCTTCCTTGTCTATGACGAAGATCCGTACGTTGTGGTCAACGAGGGGCGCCTGTGGTGGATCCAGGACGCCTACACGGTGTCCAGCGGGCTGCCCTATTCCCAGCCGACCCGGGCCGGCCACAACTACATCCGCAACTCGGTCAAGGTGGTCACCGACGCCTACAACGGCACCCAGGAGTTCTACATATTCGATGAGGCGGACCCGGTCATCCAGACATACAGCCGCATCTTCCCTGGCTTGTTCAAGCCCCAGGCCAAGTTCCCGGCGGGGCTCCTCGCCCATGTGCGGTACCCGGTCGACCTGTTCAACCAGCAGATCGAGAAGTACAATGTGTACCATATGCGCGACCCGGTGGTGTTCTTCAACAAGGAAGATGTCTGGGCCGTGCCCCGGGAGAATTTCGGCGGCAGCGCGGTGCCGGTGGAACCCTACTATGTGATCATGCGCCTCCCTGACGGGGACCGGGAGGAGTTCGTGCTGATGCAGCCCCTGACCCCCCGGGGCAAGGACAACATGATCGCTTGGGTCGCAGCCAGGAGTGATGCCCCCCACTACGGGACCCTCGTGGCGTACCTCTTCCCCAAGCAGGAGCTGGTGCTCGGGCCCATGCAGGTTGAGGCCCGCATCGATCAGAACCCGGAGATCTCCGCGCAGCTGACCCTGTGGGGCACTGGAGGGTCCAGCGCCCTGCGGGGCAACCTTCTAGTCATCCCGATCGAACGGTCTCTGCTGTACGTCGAACCACTGTACCTTCAAGCGTCCGGCAACAACCTGCCTGAGCTGAAGCGGGTGATCGCCGCCTACGGGGACCGGGTGGTGATGGAGGAGACGCTGGAAAGGGCCATCGCCGCAGCCCTGGGCGTGGATGGCCGCAGGCCCGGGCCGGTCACCCCTGGCCAGCCTCAGCCAGGCGACAACCCTGAGCTCATCGCGACGGCACGGGCCCTGTGGGTCGAAGCCCAGTCAGCCTTGCGCCGCGGGGACTGGGCTGCGTACGGCCGGGCCCAGGAGGAGCTGGGACGGATCCTCGAGCAGTTGGCAGGCAGCCGCTAGGCGCAGGGGGCAAAGGAGGCACACCACTGTGGCCGTCGTCACAGTACGTGAACTAGGACAACACCTGGGTCAAGAAGTCGAGCTGAGAGGCTGGCTGTACAACCGGCGTTCCAGCGGCAAGCTCCACTTCCTCATCGTCCGGGACGGAACCGGGTTCGTCCAGGCGGTAGTGGCCCGCCAGGAAGTGGACGCAGCCAGCTTCACGGCCGCTGGGGAGGCCACTCAGGAATCGTCACTGCGCTTGCGCGGGGTCGTGAAGGAAGATCCGCGGTCGCCGCAGGGGCACGAACTCGCTGTGACCGGCCTGGAGCTGGTCCATCTGGCCGAGGCGTACCCCATCACCCACAAGGAACACGGCGTGGACTTCCTGATGGATCACAGGCACCTGTGGCTCAGGACCCCTAGGCAGGTGGCGATCATGCGGGTACGGGCCCAGGTGCTGGCCTCCTGTCGCGAATGGCTGGACCGGGCTGGGTTCATCCAGGTCGACACGCCGATCCTGACCCCAGCTGCCTGCGAAGGCACCTCTACCCTGTTTGAGACCGACTACTTCGGTGAGCGGGCCTATCTGGCCCAGAGTGGCCAGCTGTACAACGAGGCGGCCGCCATGGCTTTGGGCCGCGTATATTGCCTCGGCCCGGCCTTCAGGGCCGAGAAGTCCAAGACCCGCAGGCACCTAATCGAGTTCTGGATGGTGGAGCCGGAGATGGCCTTCTGTGGCCAGGCTGAGAACGAGGCCATCCAAGAAGCCCTCATCTGCCACATCGTGCGGCGTGTGTTGGAGCGTTGCCAGCCGGAACTGGCAGCTGTGGGGCGGGACGTCCAGCGCCTCGAGAGCGTCAAGCCGCCCTTCCCTCGGATCAGTTACGACGACGCCCTCGGCTTCCTCAAGGCGCGTGGGCTGGAACTCCCCTGGGGTCAGGACTTCGGCTCCCCGCACGAGACCGCCATTGCCGAGGCCCACGACCGGCCTATCTTCGTCACTGGGTTCCCCAGCGCCGTCAAGGCCTTCTACATGGAGTCCGACCCGCAACGGCCCGAGGTGGCTGTCTGCGCTGACCTGCTGGCCCCGGAGGGGTACGGCGAGATCATCGGCGGCGGCCAGCGCCTCGCCGACCTGGCCCGGCTGGAGGAACGCATCGACCAGCACGGGTTGCCCAGGTCGGCCTTTGAATGGTACCTCGACCTCCGGCGGTACGGGAGCGTCCCCCACAGCGGGTTCGGTCTTGGCATCGAGCGCACCGTCGCCTGGATCCTGCGCCTGGAACACATCCGGGAGGCAGCGCCGTTCCCCCGCATGCTGCAGCATATATACCCCTAGGTCAGGGAAACGCTGGTAGGTGACAGACGTTGTAGGGAAGCGGCCGCTATCCGTCGAACCTAGGCGGACACGGGAGGTGAAGCCTTTGCCCGCCATTGGCGACCAGCTGCGCACGGCCCGCGAAGCCAAGGGGCTCACACTGGCTCAAGTCGAAACCGACACGCGTATCCGCGGCGCCTTTTTGGCCGCCCTGGAAGGGGAAGACTTCGCGGCGTTGCCCGGCGAGGTCTACGCGCGCGCCTTCCTGCGCAACTACGCCAACTATCTTGAGCTTGACGGCAAAGCCATGGCGCAACGCCTGAGACAACTGCAGGCGGACCCCGTCGGTCCAGAGTTGCCGGGCCGACACCAACGGCGTGCCCCTTGGCCCGCTGCCGTCACGATCGGCCTCCTCCTGGCCGTCCTCGCCATCGGCGTCTACGCCGTCCGCTCCTTTGAGCGGGGCCCCGAACCGCCCCCGGTCCTTCCACCCATTGGGGCCGTGCCTCCGGTGACGCCGTCACCTCCCGACGTGCCCCCGGCGAGCCCGCCCCCGAACTTGCGCTTCACCCGTACAGAGCATGACGCCCGCAGCGAGATTATCTACACTGTCGAAGCCACGGAGCTGCGGATCCAGGTGGACCTCACTGAGCGGTGCTGGGTCGAAGTCAGCGTGGACGGACAACCGGTCCTGGCAGCAACGCTGCAACCGGGTTACCGCCAGGCTTTCACCGGCCAGCGGTCGGTGGTGCTGCGCCTGGGCAACCTGGGCGGCGCTGTGTTGCGGCTGAACGACACCACCCTGGGGCGCGCCGGCGACACAGGCGCAGTGAGGACCATCATCTTCCGCTTGCCCTAAGGCTTGTCGGCTGGCGAGGGCGACGGGTGGAGGCCACCCCTCGCCCTCGCCTCTTTGACGCATAGGGGCCACCGTCCGCCCATAGGGTGCAGCGGAAGGGTGGTGGCGGCTTCTGTCGAAGACGACCATAGGTGAGGTGGTGGCCGTCTGCCTCCTCCTGACCAGCACGGCCTATGCGGGCCCGCCCCAGGTCACCGCGGACGCCGCTGTGCTGCTGGACTGGGTGACCGGGACCAGGCTGTACGACAAGGCGGCCGACGTGCGCAGGCACCCCGCTAGCACGACAAAGATCGTGACTGCCCTGGTGTGCCTGGAGTACGGCAACCTCACCGATGTGGTCAAGGTCAGTCCCCTGGCGGCCTCTCTGGGCGGCGCCAGCATGAAGCTGGATCCAGGGGACAGGTTCACCCTGGATCAGCTGCTGACGGGGCTGCTCATGGTCTCGGGCAACGACGCCGCCCTATCCATCGCCGAGCACGTCGCGGGCAGCCAGGAAGGCTTCGCCAGGCTGATGAACATCAAGGCCAGGGAACTTGGATGTACTAACAGCCACTTCATCAATCCCCACGGCTTTACAGCCAAAGGCCACATGACCACCGCCTACGATCTCGCCCTGCTGGCTCGGGAGGCCCTGCGCAACAGACACTTCGCGGCCATCGTCAGAACCCGTGAGGAACTGGTGGCCTTTGACCGAGACCAGAGAATGCTGCGTAACACCAACCGCCTGCTGTGGTCTTTCGAGGGGGCCGAAGGTGTCAAGACGGGGACCACAGATCCGGCTGGCAAATGCCTGGTTGCCGCCGCCACCAGGGACGGACACCGGCTGATCGCCGTGGTGATGCACAGCGATGACCGTTTCGGCGACGCAGCTCGGCTCCTTGACTGGGGATTCGATTCCAGCGACCTCAGCCGCCCGCTCCTGCGCGGGCAGACGGCAAGGACAGTGCCGGTCTCCGGCGGCGCGGCGCCAAGGGTGACCCTGATTGCCGTGCAAGATCTGGCCGTGGTAGTGCCTGCTGGTCAGACGGCAGAGCTGTCCCTGGTGGTCCCGACGGCCCTGAAGGCACCAGTAGCAGCGGGGGAACTCTACGGTTGGGCTGTGGCGACTGTGGGAGGGGTGCCTGCCGGCACAGTGGCCCTGGCCGCCGCCGAAGCAGTACAGGTCAGGCCCCAGGGTTGGTTGATCCGCCTGGCGAAGTTCATCTGGGTGGTGCTCGCCGGTGCGCGGATCATGTGAGAGGGAAGGGCCGTGGTGATACAGGTACTGGGCGCCGACGACCACGCCGAGGAGGCTGCGCAAACACCGTCTGGTCCCTGAACCTGACACCCATGCCCCCGCAGTGCCGGTGGAGGTGACGACTGACCAATGCTCGCCGAAGTGACGGGCCGTCTGGCCAGAGGAGACAGGGCAGGCGCCGCCGAGGGATTGATCAGCGTGCTGCGCCGCAGGGGGGGAGCCCTGCGGGCCCTTGCCGAAGCCCTGCGGGCTGAGGCAGCGGCCCCTGGGCGGGCGGCCCTGGGCGGCTTGGTCAGGGAGGCCGGGCCGAGGGTGATCGAAGCCATCGCCGCCCGCGCCGGCACGCCCCTGGACAGCTCTGAGGCTACGCGTGTGCTGGCCTACATTGACACCGGCGACATCCTAGACAGGGCCCATGCCCTGGATGCCAGGGGTGAACAGCCCGGGGCAGCCAGCCTGGCAGGGACCGCCTGGGTCCGCGGGGGGGACCGGGCCTGGGAAGCCGCCGTGCTGCTGGCTCGTATCGGTCCCCGCGCCGAAACCGACACCTGGCTCGACCGGGCCGCCATGACCGCTGAGGAGCCTGCAAGCCTGCTAAGGATTGGCGAGACGTGCCTTGCGTCCGGCCGCTGGTCCCAGGCCGCGGCGATCGCACTCCCCCTCCTGGAGCCGTCCCTTGGGGATGAGGTGGGCTCCGGCGCGGTCACGCTCATGGCCGCGGCGTGCCAGGCCGGGACCCTGACCGGCGACTGGCAGGGCGTTGATCGTGTCTATGCGGCGATACCTCCCGCAGCCCGTGAGTCGGTGGCCGCAGCCCACTGGCGCTTGAGCAAGGAACGGGTCTGCGGAGCCCTGGGACAGCTCTGGTCGGCTATCGACACAGCCCTTGGGCCCCTCTCGGAGATTGAGGCCTGGGCCAAGCTCCTGCTGGAAGAAGCCTCAGCGCCAGCTGCGGCGGCTCAGGGCATCGTAGCTGCCGCCCAGGTAGGCCACAGGCAAGTCTTGCTGGTCACCCGTTGGCTGCAGGCCTGGGAACCCAGGGCCAGCGCCCCGGTATCCCTACGCGAGGCCTTGCTCGAGGCGGTGCTGGCCGGGGCGGGGGAGGAGTGGCAGCTTCGCGGGGTCCCGGACACGGTCGTCGTCACCGACCGGCGGCTGTTGGTGGCAACCCTGGCCTCCCTGGGTCAGGCGCTGCCCGTCACCCGGAGCGGTTCCTGCCCGGTGGTGGCTGCCCAGCTCCTGGACGACACCTACCGGATTAGCTTAACCTCGGACACTGCAGGGGCCACGGACCCTGCGCCCCACAGGCGGCTCCCCCTGCTGGCGGCAAGGGAAGGGGCCCTCGCCCTAGGCGGGGTCCTCAGTGAGACGGCGTCAGGCTTCAGCCTGACACTGCCCCTGGAAGGGCTGCCTGCAGCCTCCACCCCGGAGGTCACTGATCTGCTGACTGCCGACCTGAGCTGGCGCCGGGGCGAACTTGCCGAGGCAGCCCGGACCGTGAGCTATGCGGTCCATGACATCAAAGACTGCTACAGCTTCATCTCTAACTGGGCCGAGCAGCTGCTGGGCGGGGAGGCCGCCGTGGCCGCAGTCTACCGGCGCATCAATGAGACTGTCAGCCTCGTACGGCGCCTCACCAGGGACATCAGGCTGTTCCGCGACCTGAGCCGCTCGCCACAGCTGGCCTTCGCCGACATTGCCGATATCGCCCGCGGCGCCGTCAAGGCAGCCGAGGGTACGGCCAGGAACGCCGGGGTGTCCCTCCAGGCAACGCTGCCCGACAACTTGCCAGGCGTGCTGCTCGACCCGTCAAGGCTGGAGTCCGCCATGGTCAACCTAATCAAGAACGCCATCGAAGCAGCCCCCCCTGACGGCAAGGTCGTGGTGACCGCCGAACCCACCCCTGGGGGAGTGGCAGTCTCGGTGACGGGTACCGCGTCGCCCCTGGCCCCGGAGGCAAGGCAGAGGCTCTTGGCGGGAGAACTCACCGGGGAAGGGCTGGGTCTCAGGGCCGTGCACAAGGCGGTCCAGGCCCACGGCGGGGAGCTCACGGCCTCCAGTGACGCCGGCGGCAATCGGATCACCATCGCGCTCAAGGCCCCCACCGTCGGCGTGGGGGACCTGAACCTGTCGGAGCACGCGGTGCGGGCCTGGCGGGCCGCCGAGGCCGTCACGGCGGGCGACCCCGCCACTGCAGCCTACCTTCAGGCCAAGGCGGTGCTGATGGAGAGCGAGCGCCGCCTGCTGCCGAGGATGCCTAGGCACGCCCTACTGCCTGCAGCCCTCATCCTCCTAGGTGAGGACGATGGCAGGGCAGCAGCCCAGCGCATGACGGCGGCCCTCGGGCTGTTGGCCAGGAAGGTCCCCGGCCTGCTCAAGGCCGCCAGCCAGGACAGGCTAGGCCGCCACTTAGCGGACCTGGACGACTGGTACCTGTGCCTGATGGTGTTCGGTGTCCTGGCCCCGAACCTGACAGGGTTGCCCTGCGTCCTCGACGCCAGCCTGCAGGGGCGTGCCCCCCGGTTGGCGGAGGCATACAGACGCCTCGCCTCCGCGGGCGACGACCCAGCAGAGGCGAGGGCAAGGGCAGTCTCCCTCCTCCGGCTGCTGTCCAGGCTCTAAGGTCCTGGCTGAGTCGGGGGTTGGAGCAGCTCGGACAAGGTCTGCAGCTTGAAACCCTGTGCCCTCAGGCCAGCGATGATCCTGGGCAGGGCCTCTGGCGTCTGGGAGGCGGAGTCGGACGCATGCAGGAGGATAATGTCGCCGGGTGTGGCCTTTTGGACCACCCGGTTGACGATGTAGTCCACGCCGGGATCCAGCCAGTCGTGGGAATCCAGGCTCCACAGGACGGTCGTGTACCCCCGCTCCAGAGCGGTGGCCACCACTCTGTCGTTATAGTCCCCGTTGGGCGGGCGCAGATACTTGGGGCTTTGGCCCGTGAGCTCGACCAGGATGGTGTGGGCCTTGTCCAGTTGTTCCAGGATGGTCTCGCGGGAGGCCTGGCTCATGTTGATGTGCGCATAGCCGTGGCTGGCGATCTCATGTCCGTCGGCGGCCAGCCTGCCCACGACCTCCGGGTACGACCAGGACCAGGGCCCGGACAGGAAGAAGGTGCAGCGCAGCTGCTCCTGCCTCAGGATGGTGACGATCCGCATGGGGATGTCGCTGCCCCAACTGATGTCAAAGGTCAGGGCCACGCGCTTGTCCGCAACCGGCACTGACCGGAGGGGCTGCAGCGTTGTCTGGGTGGCAGGCTGCCACGAGGCCCAGGGACCCACGGCGACCCCAACGGTGAGACCGGTCAGAAGCGCGACGGCCACCAGCCGCCAGGCAGGTGGCCGCTTCACCACCAAGAACGTCATCTCATCGCCCCCCCGGCCAGCCCTCGTAGGCAAGCTATGCGAGGGCCTGAGGCCTTATGCCTGGAGGGCCAGCTTGCGCCGTAGCCTCGCCAGGCGGTGGGCGAAGGCGGTCTGCGCCTCAGCCGTGGCTTCCCTCAACGCGGCTGCAGTGACGGCTTCCGCCGCCGCATAGTCCCGGCGCCTGTGTTCCAGATGCTTGGCGAGGGCGTCGTGGGGCCACAGGGAGGAACGGTCCCCGGAGTCGAGCAGCCGATAACACAGCTTGACGTAGGCCGCCTCCGGCAGCTGCCGGCGGGCGATGCGCAGGAGCAGACGCTCGGCCGCGGCGCGCGGCGGCCCTGCCAGGCCGCGGGAAACAGCGCCCTCCAGGCATTCGCGCCCAAGGCCGCCTTGACCCCTGGCCGCCAGCAGCCTGCCCATGCCCGCCAGGTCCTCGGGAGCCTCAAGGGTAGCCAGCGGGTCCCGGCTGATCCGGCACAGGCGCAAGGCCAGCTCGGCCAATGCCCGGATGTCAGCCCGGTTGTGGCTGAAGACCGGAACGATGGCGCCGGCCTCCCCGAGGCGCTGGTACTCGAAGTACAAGGAGGGTATCTCCCAGCCCGGGACATCCCCGGTCCGGTCGCCGCCTAGGACGGCCAGGTGCAGGTTGCTCAGGCTACAGTCCTTGAGCCGTTCCCTCCAGACCCGGCGGGCGGGGAAGAGGAGGTCAAGGTGGAGTGACACTCGGGGCACCTGCATCCGCGACAGGATGAACCTGGTCTCCAGCAGCGGCCAGTCGAAGGCCTTGCCGTTGTATGTGACGATAACCGGGTCGCCGGCCAAGGCCTCGGCCAGCAGGGTCAGCATCGCCGCTTCCTCGCCCGGGTCGCCCATGAAGAACTGCTGGATCTCCCAGCCCCCGGCGGGCACCAAGCGCAGGATGCCCACCAGGAAGGCATAAGTGCCCGTCCCACCGGCCAGCCCGGTGGTCTCGGTGTCCAGGAAGATGACCTTGGGCCCCGCTCCGCGCGGACCAGGGCCTCCCCCAGCCAGCCACGCCAACCGGTCCGGGTCCCAGGCTCCGGCCTCGGGGAAGGGAGGACCGCTGTGACGCGACACCACGGCTGTCCCCACGGGCGTGGCCGTCGGCTCCCCTTCCGGGAGGCCGCGCGGACGGGCCTGCCGCTCCTGGGCACGGCTCTTGAGCAACTCCAGCCTAGCCGCTAAGTCCATGGCCATCTCCCTCCCCAAGGAGCTGGAGCAGCAGCCCCGCCGCCTGCTTGGGGGCGGGCCCGGCGGTGATGGCCGGGCCCACGCAGGATGGGCAACCGGCCTCGCATTGGCAGCCAGCCAGCAGGTCCGCGGCGGCCGCCAGCACCGCGGGGGCCAGGCTGAAGAGGCGCTCGCTCAAGCCCGTCCCGCCCGGGTAGGCATCGTAGCAAAACACAGTGGGCAGACCGGTGAAGGGCGACTTCAGCTGCGGCACGACGCGGATGTCCCGCCGGTCGCAGAGGAGGTACAAGGGGGCAATGTTGGCCAGCAGGTTGGCCAGGCCGCTCAGGGCGCCCTGCAGCTCCGGCTTCGACAGCCCTTCCAGGGCCTCTTCGCTGACCGCCGCCCAGTAGGCGGTAGTGTGCAGCTCGCTTTCGGGCAGGTGGACCCGGCCGCTGCCGATGTTCTCGTGGGTGTGCAGCTTGACCTTCTTGTACATGGGTACCAGGGCGTTCACCCGCACATCCCCCCAGCCATGGGTGGCGGCGGGCCTGGCTGCTTCCTTGTTGCAGGCCAGCACCTTCAGGTCCACGGATAGCTCGGCGTCGGTGTAGTAGTCCACGTCCACCGGCCGCACGTACGCCTTGCCCTCGGCCCAGTCCAGCTTGTCCACATGGAACTGCCGACCTTCGTGCAGATAGATGGCGTCTTCGTGCACCAGCATGGGGGCGCTGAACCGGTCCACTTCACCGATGACCCGGGCCCCCCGGGTAGTGTCGATGATGACCACGTTCTCGGCGGAAGCTGACCGCAGGCTGATCTCCTCGGCAGGGAAGCTCGCGGACATCCAGTGCCAGCGGTCCCCGGTCCGCCTAAGCACGCCCTCCTCGCCGAGGAACTCCAGGAGCGCCGGGGTAGTGGACACCCCGAACTCCTCGCCGTCGGCGAAGGGGAGCTCGAAGGCGGCGCACTTCAGGTGGCTCATCAGGATGTAGAGGTTGTCGGGATTCACCAGCCCATGTTCGGGCGACTTGTGGAAAAAGTAGTCCGGCCTGGTTACCACGAACTGATCCAGGGCCGAGCTGGAGGCCACCAGCACCGCCACGGACGTATCCGTACGCCGGCCGGCCCTCCCTGCCTGCTGCCAGGTGGAGGCGATGCTGCCGGGGTACCCCGCCAGCACTGCCGCGTCGAGGCCGCCGATGTCGATGCCCAGTTCCAGCGCGTTGGTGCTGACCACGGCACGCACCGACCCTTCCCTCAATCCTCGTTCGATCTCCCGCCGCTCCTTGGGGAGGTACCCCCCGCGGTAGCCCCGCACGGCCCCGGCGGCGGGACCGGCGTCGGCCTTCAGGTAGGAGAGGAGCACTTCCGTGACGATGCGGCTGCGGGCGAACACGATGGTCCGCACCCCCGCCTTCAGGAAACCGACCGCCAGCCGCCTGGCCTCCAGGGTGGACGACCGCCGTATCCCTAAGCTACGGTTGACCACCGGGGGGTTATAGAACACAAAGTGCTTCTCGCCGGATGGGGCGCCGTTCTGGTCCACCACCCGCGCCTCGCGCCCGAGCAGGCGGGAGGCGAGTTCACCGGGGTTGGCGATGGTCGCCGAGGCGCAGATGAACACAGGCGAGGATCCGTAGAACCGGCACACCCGCTGCAACCTGCGCAAGAGGTTGGCCACATGGCTGCCGAACACGCCCCGGTACTGGTGAAGCTCGTCCACCACCACAAACTTCAGGCTGCTGAACAGCCTGACCCAGCGCGTGTGGTGGGGGAGGATGCCGGTGTGCAGCATGTCGGGGTTGGTCACCACGATGTGCCCCACGGCCCGGATGGCGGTGCGGGCGGCAGGCTCGGTGTCACCGTCGTAGGTGTAGACCTTGATCTGTGGGGCGGCGGCCTCGGACAGGCGCCTGAGTTCGGCCAGCTGGTCCTGGGCCAGGGCCTTGGTAGGGAACAGATAAAGGGCTCTGGACGCTTCATCTTTGAGGATGGCGTCCAGGACCGGCACGTTATAGCACAGGGTCTTGCCGGAAGCGGTAGGGGTCACCACTGTGGTGTCAGCCCCCGCCAGGGCCGACCTGATGGCCTCGGCCTGGTGGCTGTAGAGGGCCGTGATGCCGAGGCCCTGCAAGGCCCCGGTCAGCCTGGGATCCAACCCCGGCGGGAAAGGCCGCCACTGGGCCTGTCTGGCCGGGAGGGTCCGCCAATGGGTCACACACGGGTCTTCCCGTAAAACGTCCAGTAGCTGAGCCAAGTTCATCCTGGTCCCTCCCCAGTTGGCCACACCAGGAATTCTACCACGAACAAGTGTTCTCCGTCAACGCCGCCACATTACCGCACACGGCCCACGCAGCCGCACTGCCCAGGAAGCGCCCCGCCATTACGGGCTCCCTTGCCTGTGGACAAGCGGTAAGCTACAATGGTGTCCTGAGGGGGGAGGCCTGTCCGTGACCGAAGTGATCGCCTTTGGCGCCCATCCTGACGACGCCGAGATCGGGATGGGGGGCACCCTGGCCCTGCTGGCGGCGAGCCGGCGGGTGGGCATCGTGGATCTGAGCGCCGGGGAGCTGGCCTCTAACGGTACGGCGGCAGTGCGCCTGCAGGAGGGGAGAACGGCGGCGGATATCCTAGGGGTAGCCTGGCGCAAGTGCCTGGGCCTGCCCGACAGCCGGCTGGATCCCGCCGATCCCACGCAGGTGGAGGCCATAGTCGCCGTGCTCAGGAGCGAACAGCCTGCAGTGGTGTTCTCTCCAGAGCCCGGTGACAGGCACCCCGATCATGTGGCCGCCGCGGCCTTGGTCACGCGGGCTTGTTTCCTGTCCGGACTGCTGCGCTACGGGACAGGCAAGCCCCACCGGCCGCTGCAGCACTTCCACTACCTCATCAACAGCGCCGCTCTCCCAGACTTCGTGGTGGATGTGACCGCCCAGTACGACCGGAAGGAAGAATCCCTGGCCGCGCACGCCTCCCAGTTCTGCAGGGAAGGCGGCTGGCCGACCGCCCTGAACGACTTCGGCTTCCCCCAGCTCATCCGCGCGCGCGACGAGTACCTGGGGGCGCGCATCGGGGCAAGGCGAGGGGAAGGTTTCACCTCGCGGGAGCCCCTGGGCCTGAGTGACCCCAGCCAGTTATGGAGCAGGCCGACATGAACATCGGGATAACTTGCCACCCCTCCCATGGCGGCAGCGGCGCCGTCGCGGCGGAGCTGGGCAAGCACCTCGCCGACAGGGGACATAGCGTCCACTTCATCTCCTACGACCTGCCGTTTCGGCTGGACGCAATCAGGCCCAACCTGCAGTTCCACCAGGTGGAGGTTCCCAGCTATCCGCTGTTCGTCTATCCCCCGTACCAGCTTGCCCTGGCCAACAAGATGGCCGAGGTGGTCCAGTATGAAGCACTGGACATCCTCCACGCGCACTACGCCGTGCCCCATGCGGCCAGCGCTTATCTGGCCAGGGCGATGACGGGCGGGAGGGTGAAGGTCATCACCACCCTGCACGGCACCGACGTGACCCTGGTGGGGGCCGACCCATCCTTCGCCGGCATCATCAAGTTCCTCCTGGAGACGTCCGACGGCGTCACCGCCGTGTCGGACGACCTCAAGCGCGTCACCATCGAACGCTTCGGGGTGACGCGGCCCATCGAGCGGATCTACAACTTT
Organism: Bacillota bacterium; assembly: GCA_040755005.1. Classification (GTDB taxonomy): domain Bacteria; phylum Bacillota; class Sulfobacillia; order JBFMBV01; family JBFMBV01; genus JBFMBV01. The sequence goes on along the minus strand of JBFMBV010000028.1, from coordinate 229 downwards.
ATCGACCCTGTGGTGTGCCAACGGGTACCAGCCCCTGACCTGGCAAGGCGTTTCACCCCAGGCAAGGAACGGGTCGCCCTGCACATCTCCAATTTCCGGCCCCTGAAAAGGGTGCCGCTGGCCGTGGAGGCCTTCGCCGCCGCCGCCCACGACATCCCGGCTGTGCTCCTGCTGGCTGGCGACGGGCCCGAGGCAGGGGAGGCGCGGGCCACCGCCCGGCGCCTGCGGG
>JBFMBV010000027.1:0-25289 GCA_040755005.1 Bacillota bacterium | reverse complement strand
ACCCCTTGCCGGGCGATCCCATCGTCGGCTACGTCACCAGGGGGCGCGGCGTCTCCATCCACCGGGCCGACTGCCCCAACCTGCAGCACCTCGCCGGGGAAGAACGGCGCGTGTCGGTGAGCTGGGACACAGCCCGTTCCGCCTGTTACCCCGTGGCCGTCGAGATATCCGGCATGGACCGCCCAGGCCTGCTGGCTGATGTGCTCAGCGTCATCTCGGACACCAGGACCAACGTGTTGTCGGTGGCGGCCAGGGGGGACCGGAACAAGCGGGCGGCCATCGAGTTGGTGCTGGAGATACGGAACCTGGACCAGCTGCAGTATCTGACCAGGCGCATCCTGAAGGTCAGGGACGTGTTCTCAGTCCACCGCGTGACCGAGACAGGCCGGCAGCGGGACGCCGCCAGATCATAGGAGGGGCTCACATGCGCGCCGTGGTGCAGCGGGTCGCCCGCGCCGAGGTGACCGTGGCCGGCGAAGTGGTCGGGAGCTGCGGCCGGGGCCTGCTGGTCCTGGTCGGGGTGGGCAAGGAAGATGGGCCCGCAGACGCAGCCTACCTGGCCGAGAAGACCCTGGGCCTGCGCATCTTCCCCGACGACCAGGGCAAGATGAACCTGTCGGTGGCGGACAGCGGGGGAGGGATGTTGGCGGTCTCCCAGTTCACTTTGTATGGGGACACACGCCGTGGCAGGCGGCCCGGCTTCGACGGGGCAGCTGGGCCCGAGCTGGCTGTCCCCTTGTTTGAGGCTTACGTGCGGGCTCTGGCCGCCTCCGGGCTCAAGGTCGGGATCGGACGGTTCGGGGCCATGATGCAGGTGGAGCTGGTGAACGACGGGCCGGTGACCATCCTGCTGGACAGCAAACGGGGTTTCTAGGAGGGTCCACATGTTCGTGAAGCGGCTGGAGGTCGGGGCGATGGGCTCAAACTGCTATCTCGTCGTTTGTCCTGAAACCAAACGAGCTGTCGTGATCGACCCGGGCGCCGAGGGGAAGCGCATCGTCGCGGAGCTGAACAATGACAACATCGCGGTCACAGCGATCGTCCTGACCCACGGCCACGTAGACCATATTGCCGCGTGCCGCGTGGTCAAGGACGAGTCAGGGGCCGCCCTGTGCGTTCACCGCAAGGACGCCCCCATGCTGACCAGTCCCATTCAGAACCTGTCCACGTTTGTGGGGAACCCCCTGAAGACCCCTCCCCCCGACAGGCTGCTGGAAGAGGGCGACGAAGTGGTCGCCGGCACGATCCGCCTAACGGTGCTGCACACCCCAGGCCATACCCCTGGAGGCATTTGCCTGTCGGCGCCCGGGGCTTGCTTCTGCGGGGACACCCTGTTCGCGGGCTCCATCGGGCGCACCGACTTCCCCGGCGGTAGCCACGACACCCTCATCGCATCCATACGCGCCAAGTTGCTGACCTTGCCGCCGCAGACCGTGCTGTACCCAGGGCACGGGCCTGAGACCACGGTGGGGGAAGAGGCTACGGCCAACCCGTTCTTGCAGTAGCAGGCGCGAGGTCTGGCTAGAACTTGAACAGCTGGGGCAGGAGGCCGACCAGGCCGAGATAGCAGGAACTCGCCCAGATGTTGCCCGTCCGGTGGAAGATGTAGCCCGCCAGACCGGCGTTAGCTGGGATGAGGACCAGTGCCTCGGCCAGCAGCAGCCAGCCAAGGCCCTGCCCGACCACGAGTTTGGGGAGGGTGACCAGCAGCCCGGGCAGGAAGCTGGCGGCGGCGATGGCCCAGATGGGCCGCAGGCCTTCCTGGGCCAAGTAGCGTTGGAAGAGGCCACGGAACAGGATCTCGTGGGCGAGGCCGGCCAGGACGAAGGCGCGGAAGGCAGCCTGAGCGACTTCAGTCAGCTGCACGAACCTCAGGCCCCAGGGGAACGCGAGGGTGACCCCGATCACAGCCCCGAGGCTCGCCAAGGAGGCCGCCAGCAGGCCGCGCCAGAGGTTGGCTGTGGTGAACCCCAGCGAGTTGGCGCTGACCCGGTTCTGCCACGCCCAGATGATGACGCTAAGGGCCGCGGCGACCCGGCCGGCCTCAGCCACCGCGGGAAACAGCCGCAGCCGTTCCTGCAGGACGCCTAGAGCCAAGAGCCCCAGGGACACAGCGAGCATGCTGGCGCGGGCAGATGCCTGTCCAGCCAGGCGCCCTTCCACCAACTGGCCGTCGACGGTGAGGATGTACACCAGTGCCAGCAAACAGCCGATGACCACTAGGTAGATCAGGAGCGTGACCAGCGGCACGCTGCGGGCGGCGATGCCGGACCTGAACGGAGTCTCTCCCTGGGCCGGGCTCGGGAACACCACCGACAAGGGTTCGGGGGCCGCAACCGAGAGGATGATCTCCCGGCCCTCGCCATAGGTCAGCTTGCCATGGCGGGCCGTGTGGAATTCCGCTGTGCCGGCGCGCTCCCGGTTGGCGAACACCCGCTCGACGCCAAGGAGCCTGACCCCGGGCCGCGTCGCGGACCTTGAGGCCACTAGCTCGTGGGCGGACTGCACCAACTCCGGGATGTCGACGCGGCGGGCAAGGGCCAAGTCCTTGGTTTCCTGGAAGCGCTGGTAATCCACGGGGATGTAGGCGACGCTGAAGGTGTCCTCCAAGCGCGAGTAGCCGAGCAGTCTCGCCGGCGCATCGCCGTGGGGGGACAGCAGGTCGACGCGAAGCGACCCGGAGCCAGTGATGACCAGGCCGCATACCTCTCCGCTCCGGTATGTAGGCACCATGTGGCCCTTGACGATCCGCGTGGTGATGAACAGACCGTGCAGCGTCAACTCGTCGAAGCTGTAGACCTCACGATCGACATATTCCTCCGCCAGCATGCCGATGCTGGCTGGGCTGTGGACGAAGCTTAGCAGCGCCGTGACTCCGGTGGCGACGATCAGCGCCGAGGTGCAGAGTACGTGCCAGAAAGCATTGATGCGAAAGCGGCGGTTGCGCATGATTCGACACCCCCACGGCCAGTTTCGCGCCTGGCTGGGGAATCTCCTGCGCGGCCACGCCGGTTGACAGGGCAAGGGTCCGGCCCTAGAATGGGTAAATGAAGGAGGCCAGCCCATGTTGACGACCCGGCCCAGGGGCACCGCCGACATCCTGCCACCGGCTTCGGGCCGATGGAACGCGGTGGTCAGGGAGTTCAGGGCTGTGGCCCATGCCTTCGGCTATGGCGAGATTAGGACGCCCGTCTTCGAACATACCGAGCTGTTCGAGCGTGGTGTGGGTGACGCGACGGACATCGTGGACAAGGAGATGTACACCTTCACCGACCGGGGCGGGCGGCGCATCTCCCTCAGGGCCGAAGGGACCGCGCCGTGCGTACGGGCGTACCTGGAACACGGCCTCGCCTCCGGGCCCCAACCGGTGAAGTTCAGCTATGTCGCCCCCATCTTCAGGTACGAGCGCCCTCAGGCAGGGAGGTACCGCCAGCACCATCAGTTCGGCATCGAGGTGCTGGGGGCGGCGGCCCCCTCGGCCGATGCCGAGGTCATCGCTCTGGCCTGGGAGTTCTTTACCCGCCTCGGGCTGACCGGATTGGAGCTGAACCTGAACAGCATCGGCTGCCCCACCTGCCGCAGCGCCTACCGCGCACGGCTCAAGGAGCATTATCGGCCACACCTGGCGGCCGTGTGTGCAGACTGCAGGGCCCGGTTCGAGCGCAACACCCTGCGTCTGCTCGACTGCAAGCAGGCAGACTGTCAGGCCCTGATGGGCTCCGCCCCACGCATGGGCGAGTTGCTGTGCGGGGAGTGCGGCGTGCACTTCGAGGGACTGCAGGACTGCCTGCGCGCCCTCGGCGTCCCTTACGTCGTCAACCCCACCATCGTGCGGGGACTGGATTACTACACTAAGACAGTGTTCGAGGTGATGCACCGGGCACTGGGTTCCCAGAACGTGGTCTGCGGCGGCGGCAGATACGACGGGCTGGCCGAGATACTTGGGGGCGCTCCGACTCCGGGAGTAGGGTTCGGGATGGGCGTAGAGCGGCTGTTGCAGCTCGTCGATGGGGCCGGCTGCCTCCCGGCGGCCGACGGGCCGCCAGCAGTGTACGTGGTGGCTGCGGGCCAAAGCATGGGTGCCGAGGCGCTGGCCCTGGCCATGGAGCTCAGGCGCGAGGGGTTGGCTGCGGACTGCGATCACCTGGGGCGGAGCGTCAAGGCGCAGATGAAGCAAGCGGACCGGCTGGGCGCTGCCTTCGCGGCCATGCTCGGCGAGGACGAGCTCCGGGGTGGCGTGGTGACAGTGCGCAAGCTGGCCGGAGGCGAGCAAGAGACTGTGCCCCGCGAGGGCCTGGCGCGCTTCATCAAGGAAAGGTTGGGCTGACATGGAGTCTGAGCGCTGGCTGCGTTCCCACGGGTGCGCTGAGCTGACCACCGCTCACGCCGGAAGCGAGGTGGTCCTCGGGGGCTGGGTCCACCGGCGCCGGGACCATGGCGGTATCATCTTCATCGACCTGCGCGACCGTAGCGGACTAGTGCAGCTCGTGTTCAACCCCGCGGTGAACCCAGGCGCCCATGGGGTGGCCGTCTGCCTGCGCGGCGAGTACGTGGTGGGCGCCCGGGGCCTGGTGACCCTCAGGCCTGCGGAGATGATCAACCCCGGGCTGCCCACGGGCGCCATCGAGCTGTACCCTGAGGCGATCACCATCCACAATCCGGCTAAGACCCCCCCTATCTATATCGAACCTGATTCGCAGGTAGACGAAGCGGTTCGGCTGCGGTACCGCTACGTGGACCTACGCAGGCCCGACATGCAGTGGCGGCTGGCCATGCGGCACCGGGTCGTAAAGGCCATCAGGGACTATTTGGACGAACACGCTTTCCTCGAGATCGAGACCCCTCAGCTTACCCGTAGCACGCCCGAAGGGGCCCGCGATTTCCTCGTCCCGAGCCGGGTCTACCCCGGCCGGTTCTTCGCGTTGCCCCAGTCCCCGCAGTTGTTCAAGCAACTGCTGATGGTGGGGGGGCTCGAACGCTATTTCCAAATCGCCCGCTGTTTTAGGGACGAGGATCAGCGGGGCGACCGGCAGCCTGAGTTCACCCAGCTTGACCTCGAGATGTCATTCACCAGCGAGGCCACCCTGTTCGCCTTGCTGGAGGGGATGTTCGACCACGTTTACCGCACGGCCTTAGGGACCGGGGTCAGGACGCCCTTCACGAGGTTGCCCTGGGCCGAAGCGATGCGGCGCTATGGCACCGACAAGCCGGACCTGAGGTTCAGCATGGGGTTGGTGGACGTGTCGGCTGCGGCGGCTGCCGGCGGCTTCAGGGTGATGCAGGCAACCGTGGCCGGTGGTGGGGGCGTCTTCGGCCTGGTTGCGCCAGGCTGTGCCGGCTGGTCCCGGAAGGAGATTGACGGGCTGGTCGACCGGGCCCGCGAACTCGGGGCCCAGGGGCTGGCCTGGCTGGCGGTGGGAGAGGGGGAAGTGCGGTCGCCCATCGCCAAGTTCTACACCGCAGCACAGCTGCAGGACCTGCTGGAGGCGCTGGAGGCACGTCCCGGTGACCTGTGCCTGTTGGCGGCTGGGCAAGGATACGCCCCGTGCAAGGTGCTGGGCGCCCTCCGTTGCGAGCTGGGCGAAAAGCTGGGCCTCGCGCAGGGGCCGGATGCCTTCGTGTGGGTCACCGAGTTTCCGCTCTTCGAGAGGGACGAGGCCGAAGGGCGCCTGAACCCCGCCCATCATCCTTTTACTGCGCCACACCCGGAGGACGAAGGCTTGATTGAGGCTGACCCCCTGCGGGTACGTTCGCGGGCCTTTGACCTGGTGCTTAACGGCGTGGAGCTTTGCAGCGGCAGCATCCGCATCCACCGGCGCGAACTGCAGGAGCGGGTGTTCAGCGCCATCGGGCTGCCGCCTGATGAAGCCAGGGCCAAGTTCGGCTTCCTTCTGGAGGCCTTCGAGTACGGGACCCCGCCCCACGGGGGCGTAGGTTTCGGCCTCGATCGGATCGTCATGCTGATGGCCCGTGTAGACACCATCCGCGAAGTCATTGCCTTCCCCAAGACGACCACGGCCAACTGCCTGCTAACCGGGGCGCCGGCGGTCGTCGATCCCAAGCAGTTGGAGGAGCTGGAGCTAAAAACTGGCGGACGCGCCTAACTTGCATTTGGCCTTGGCGGGAGCTATGATGAGCGTAGATGGTAAATTGCGATTATTCGCGGCACCCTGCTGTGTGCGTGTGAAACCAGGTTGTTTTGAGCCAACACCGTCACATAGGGAGCCTGACTCTGACCGGGGACGCGCGGGCCTCCGCCGTGAGGCGATGGGGAGCACCGAGCCGGCCAGGAAGGCGCCCACCTGCCTAGGGCAGGTTCAAAACAAGGTCATCACGGCATAGTGGGGTTCCGCATTGCCGCACAAGAAGCCCGGGCCCACCCTTCGGTGGGCCCGGGCTTGCTCATACGAGGCCTTGACCGGCGTTAGGCGCTGCTATTTCCAGCTGGTGTTGAACCAGTAAGCGCCGGAACCGGCGTAGGCAGACACCCTCAACCTGAACGTGCCCGTGACCGTGGGCTGGTACAGTATGTGCTCCTGACGCTTTGTGCCGGTGCCGGAGGCCACCAGTGACCCGCTGGGGTTGTACAGGTAGAGGTCGAAGTCGGGGCTGGACGAGCCAGTCCAGTTCGGCATGATCATCGTCACGGCCAGCGGTCTGGTGGTGGTAGTGACGCTGATGTAGTAGTCGTGGTATGCACCCGGGCCGGACAGGCTGCTGGAGTTGTAAGCCCAGTTCAGGCCGTCGCTCCAGGAAGTCAGATAGCCGCCAGCCTGCTTGACGTCGTTGTAGCAGAGGGCGATGCCGTAGCCGAAGTCGATGTCCATGCCAGTCGGCCCGCCGTCCTTGTTGTTGCCGCTCGCGTAGATGATGTTTTTTACGCCCGTGTCAGTGAGGCTGTAGTTGGCGTCGAGCATCAGGGCGATGGTGCCAGCCATGAACGGGCAGGCCATCGAGGTGCCGCTCATAGTGATATAACCGGTGGTCGTGTTGTGTCTGGCTGCGGTGATGTTGCGGCCTGGGGTGCAGATGTCCGGCTTGATGCGGCCGTCGGCAGTGGGGCCCCGGCTGGAGAACTCTGCCATGGCCCAGCCCTTCTCACCGGGATCGTAGAGGGCGCCGACAGTGATGGCCTTGGCGGCGGCCGCTGGGGAGCCGATCGTGTACCTGGCCGGGCCGGAGTTGCCGGCGGCCACGCACATGATGATCCCGTTGTCGACGGCCTTGTTTACGGCCACGGACAGGGAGTCGGTTCCATCCGAGGAGCCAGAGGAACCAAGGCTCATGCTGCCGATGCGGATGCCGAAGGTGGCCTTGTTGGCGATCATCCAGTCGATGCCTGAGATGATCCCTGTAGTGGTGCCGCTGCCAGCCGAGTTGAGAACCTTCACGCCCACTAGGGCTGCGCCTGGCGCCACGCCCTTGTAGGTCGAGTTCCCCTCGCCCGTGCCAGCGGCGATGCTGGCGCAGTGGGTGCCATGGCCGTTGTCATCGTAGGGCGTGGTCCTGTTGTTGATGACGTCCTTCCAGCCGATGACCTTGCCACCGTCCAGGTCCACATGCCCGATGTGGATGCCCGTGTCGAGCACGCAAATAACGACGTCGGTCTTGGAATAGGTGGTGGGGGAGGCGTCACGGCTGCCGCACACGCCGAAGTCAAGGCGGGCTTGCTGCACCCCCGTCCAGAAAGTCGACGTGCCGAGGAAGGCGTTGACCTCACGGTCGTAGTCTATCCGCTGGACGAAGGGGTGGCGGCTCAAGGCATTGATCTGGCCCGCGGTCAGGTCGGCCGCGAACCCGTCGAGCGCGTGGGTCCAGGTGACCTTGGCGACGAGCCCCTTGGCCGCCTGGGACAGCGCCGCGAACACGGCCTCCGTCGGCGCCGCATTCAGGCTGATGATCACCGGGAGTTTCTCCCCGGGGCGGGCGCCCTCAAGCAGGTCGTCCAGATCATCGGACAGCCGGTTGTCGTTGCGGTCACCGAGGAACGGTACGGCCCTTTCCTCGGCCACCAACTTGGCCGATTCCCCCGCCATCGCGGCGGTGGCCGTCCCGGCCAGAAGGGCCAGGGACAGCAGGATCACCAGTAGCTTGCGCATGCATTCAACCTCCCTGTTGCTTGCAGGTTCCTAGTCAGGCCTGCCTGCCCAGGTCCCATCCACCCTCCCTCCGGCGCCGGTTGCGGCCTGCGGCGGACAGGCAAAATGGTCTTCGCCGGGGTGAAGAGCAATACCTGCCACTCATGTAAATTGTGTCCTAATATGTAGGGTAGGTGTTAAGATGTTACTTACCTCGTGGTTCTACACACTCTGGGCTGGATTCCACCCAGCTTAAGCCCGCATTGCCTGAAGCTTCCCGCAGGTAGGACGGCCGCCGGTGGAGAACGTGAGCGCTCTGAGTCGAACGAAAGGAGCGCGACATGGCCGTCCAAACCCAGCCTTTCCGGCCCCAGCGCAGCGCGGGCCAGTACGTCACCGCCCTAACCCTGGCGTTGCTCGCGCTTGCCGCGTTGCTGATGTGGCAGCTCAAGCCCCTCGATGTGCCCCAGCCCGACCAGGCCTCGCTGGTCATCGGGGGTGAGGCCTGGGAGACCCCTCCTTTCCGCGACGAAGCCGGCCGCATCTTCCTGCCCCTCGCTGCGGTCAAGGTGCACTTTGATCCTCACATCACCTGGGATGCCGGGACCCAGCGCGTCACCGTGACCACCCGTGGCCGGGTGATCCAGATGGCGGCGGACTCCCTTACGGCGCTGGTCAACCGGGAACCCGTGGAACTGAACACGCTGTTGACGCTGAGAGACGGTGCGCCCTATGTCGATGCCGATCTGCTCCTCACCCTGTACGGGTTGGAGGCCAGGTACCACCAGGTAACGCAAGTGGTCACCGTCGACCCCTACGACACCCCGGTGCAGACAGGGACTGTCCTGGCCAAGCAGACGGCCTTGCGGGACAGGCCTTCCCGGTTTGCGGCGCGTGCAGCCGTCGCAGCTGCAGGCGACACCGTGCGCATCTATGACGAGGGTGCGGGCTGGTATTTCGTGCGGACGCACCAGGGCAGGCTCGGGTACCTGCCCAAGGCCGCGGTCAGGCTAGGAGAGATCGTGGCCTCGGTCAGGCCTCCCGCCCGTGACCCCTCTGCATGGCAGCCGCTGGGCGAGAAGATCGTCCTGAGCTGGGACTACATCTACAGCCGCCACCCGAACCCGCACGCCATCGGACCGATGGAGCGCCTGAATGTGATCTCGCCTACCTGGTTCGCTGTGGTCGACGGGCAAGGGACTGTGCGCAGCAGGGCCGATCTGACCTATGTCAGGTGGGCGCAGGGCAGGGGCTACCGCGTGTGGGCCCTGGTCAATAACGAAGGTCCGCAGGGGTTCGACCCGGCCATCGCCAAGGCGTTCCTGCGCGACCCCGCCGCCAGGGAGCGGGTCATCACCCAGCTGCTCATCTATGCTCAGCTTTACCAACTGGACGGGATCAACATCGATTTCGAGAACGTCCACGTCTCCGACCGCGACTACCTGACCCAGTTCATGCGCGAGTTCACCCCGCTGGCTCATCAACAAGGCTTGACGGTGTCGATCGATGTGACCTTCAAGTCCAACAGCGAGTACTGGTCCCTGTGCTACGACCGGGCTGCCCTCGGGCAGATCGTCGACTATGTCGCCGTGATGGCCTATGACCAGCACTGGGCTACCAGCCCGGTGGCCGGATCTGTAGGTGACCTGCCGTGGGTGGAGGGTGGCCTCAAGCGGGTGCTGAACGAGGTGCCCGCGCGCAAGCTGCTGCTCGGCGTCCCCTTCTACACCCGGGTCTGGAAGCTCGACGGCGGCAAGCTGACGTCGGCGGCTTACGGCATGGACGCCGTATCGGCGATGTTAGCCAAGCACAACGTGACCCCAGTGTACGACTCCAGGACCGGCCAGAACTACGCTACCTGGAAGGACGGCGAAGCTGTAATCAGGGTGTGGCTGGAGGATGAGACGTCCATGCGCCAGCGTATCGAGTTGGTGCACAAGTACAGGCTGGCAGGCATCGCCGCCTGGCAGCGGACGCAGGCCAACGCCACCATCTGGGAGGCAATCGGCTTCCATCTCAGGCGGGAGCGCTCATAGCGGCAGGGTACTGGCGGCGAGGATGGAATAAGGGGAGAGGGTTAGACCGAGGAGGTCCCTGCCATGAACGGTCACATCGATCTGCGCAGCGATACTGTCACGGTACCCACGCCCGCGATGCGGGCGGCCATGGCCGAGGCGGCCGTGGGGGATGACGTTTACGGTGAAGACCCCACCATCAGCCGCCTTGAGGAGCTCGGCGCCCGGATGGTCGGCAAGGCTGCGGCCGTCTTCGTGCCCACCGGCACCATGGGGAACATGGCGGCGCTGCTGGCCCATACCCACGCCGGCGACGAAGTCATCCTCGAGGCCGACTCCCATGTGTACTACTATGAAGTCGGGGGCCTGGCCCAGCTGGGGGGCCTGTTGCCCCGGCTCCTGCAGGCCCGCGACGGCCTGGTGGAACCGGACGACCTGGCGCGGGCCTTCAGGGCCCCGAATCTCCATTTCCCTGTTCCCACCCTCCTGTGCCTGGAGAACACCCACAACCGCCACGGGGGCGTCGTGATGGACGCCGTCCGTACGTCCGCCCTGGCCGCCGTGGCCAGGGCGCGTGGCCTGGCCGTGCATCTGGACGGCGCGCGCATCTTCAATGCTGCCGCCGCGCTGGGGGTCACGGCGGCCAGCCTGTGCCAGCCCGTGGACTCGGTCATGTTCTGCCTGTCCAAGGGCCTCGCCGCGCCCGTGGGGTCGCTGTTGGCTGGGAGCGTGGAGTTCATCGCCCGGGCCCGCAAGGCCCGGAAAGTACTTGGGGGTGGGATGCGCCAGGCAGGCATCATCGCCGCCGCCGGGCTGGTGGCCCTGACGACCATGGTCGATCGGCTGGCAGAAGACCACGCCAAGGCCAAACGGCTGGCGGAAGGGCTGGCGGGGTTGCCGGGCCTGAGGCTCGACCCTGGCAAGGTACAGACTAACATCGTCGCTGCCGAACTGACCGGGTCCGGGGATGGGCCCGGGCTGGTGCAACGCATGGCGGCCCGCGGCGTCAAGCTGAATGCCTATGGACCCTCGCGGGTGAGGATGGTCACCCACAAGGATGTGTCTGCGGAGGACATTGAGACTGCTATCCGCCTCTTCGCCGGAGTGCTGGCTGGATAGCGCCTGGAGGTCACAGGATGCAGGGCATACATGTGTTGATCTGGGCGAGCGATTGTATGCTTGCCGTTGGCGAGAGGCCGTGAGCCCCGGATGCGCCATGATCGACAGCCCGCGGGAGTTGGCCGGCGTAGTGGCGTCGGCGGCACGGGCTGCAGTGCTCGCCGTGGACACGGAGTTTATGTCGGAAGACACTTATTACCCGCTCCTGTGCTTGGTGAGCCTGGCCTGGCCGGGGGGTGCGGCCGTGGTGGACGCCCTGGCTGTCGATGACCTTTCAGGACTGGGCGCGCTGCTGGCGGACGGGGACCGCACTGTGGTGATGCACGGATCCAGTCAGGACTTACCCCTGCTCCGGCGCCGGGCCAAAGCGGTGCCTGCCCGGCTGTTCGACACACAGATGGCCGGCGCTTTCCTGGGCTATGGCCAGGCGGGCTACGGGCGGCTGGTGGAGGCGGTGCTGGATACCACCCTGCCCAAGGCCGCAGGGTTCACCGACTGGTCCCGGCGGCCCCTGGCCACTGACCAGATCGCCTACGCCTGCCAGGATGCCAGGCTGCTCTTGCCCCTCCACGAGCAGTTGCGGTCAGCGGCCGCGGCCAGGGGCCGTCTGGCCTGGGTCGAAGAGGAGTGCGGGCGGCTGGTGGTGGCCGGGAGCGGGGAACGGGATCCGGGGGAAGTCTGGCGGCGGGTGGACGGGGCCCGCAGGCTGAAGCCCAAGGAGCTGGCGGTCCTGCGCGAGCTGGCGGCTTGGCGCGAGGCCACAGCAGCCCACTTGAACATCCCCGTTGGCTACGTCGCCCGGGACGTAGTGCTCACGACGCTGTCCATGCGGCCTCCGGGCAGCCTGGAAGAGCTGTCGGGGACGCGAGGGCTCAGCGAGGGCCAAGTGCGCAAGCATGGCCGCGGGGTCATGGACGCCATCCGGGCAGGCCTCGCCCGGCCGCGCGACCAGTGGCCTGCGTGGCCGAAGCCCCCGGCCGAAGAACCCGAGGGCAAGCTCATCAGCGACATCCTCCACTGCTGGATCCAGAAGCGTGCCGGCGAAGAGGACATCTTGCCCTCGCTGCTGGCCACCAGGGACGACCTGGATGCCTTCAGGCGCTGGATCCACGGAGGGGCGTCAGGGGAGGGGCCCGCAGTCATGCAGGGCTGGCGGGGCGGCCTGGTGGGGCAGGACCTGTTTGAAATCGCCCAAGGCCGGGTGGCGGTGCGGGTCGAACGGGGCAGGGTGGTGCTGGAGCGGCCCCTGGGCAACAACCAGCCTCACTAGCAGGCGGTGACAGCTGTGGCTGAAGTGAAGACGTACGCAGAAGTAGGCGGGGATGGGGCCTGCCTGCTCTATACCTTCGACCCCCCGGGCTTGCTGGTCAGGGCAGAGTGCCTCGAACGGGGATTGGCGGAAGCCCCGGCAGCCGCCAGGCGGCTGAGGGCCTGGTTGGCTCAGGGCGGGCTGGTGGGCCTGCTGGCTGAGGGATGGGCTGAGGGCGAAACGCCCCAGGTGGCGGTGGCGGAGATGGTCCGGCGGCGCGGCCCTGTCGGCAACGGCAACACCCGCGCGACCTTCCAGCGCGACTTGGTACAGCTGAGCCCGCCTGAGCTGGTGGCGGGCATCGCCGTCCTCGGTCACCTCCGCAGTGAACTATGGGCGCTCAAGGCAGAGCTGCCCGACGGCGCCTACCCCTATAGGTCGCTGCCACACCGCATGACCATCGCCGAGCAGCTCAACCACATGGCCGATTGTGACAGATGGTACCTGTCCCGGTTCTGGGCCGACCTCCCGCGTCTGCCCAGGTCCACCGACGTCTGGCAGAAGCTGGCCTTGAACCGCGACCGAGCCCTGAGCGTGCTCTCCGGCATGACGCCGGCAGACATGCGCCGGCAGGTGACCGTAGACAGCCAAGTGTGGACGGCCCGCAAGGTCGTGCGCCGGTGCATGTACCACGAGCGCTTTCACCTGGACACCATCCGGCGGGATCTGGAGCTGTACGGGGCGGCGGGCGCCTAATCAGCGCTGGGCGAAGAACTCCCGGGTGCGATGGCTGACCACAGGCGCCAACAGGATCAGCCCAGCGAGGTTGGGTAGGGCCATGAGGGCGTTGAGGATGTCAGCCAAGGCCCAGACCTGCCTCAGGCCCCCGACGGCCCCGAGCACGATCACTGGCAGCCAGACCAGCCGGTAGATCGTGACGGTGTGGGCTCCGAACAGGTACTCGAAGCATTTCTCCCCATAGAAGGACCACGTGACCAACGTGGTGAAGGCGAACAGGATGATCCCTATGGCTACGATGACGCCGCCGGGCCCGGGGAGGCCCCGGTTGAAGGCCTCCGCCGTCATGGCCGCCCCGTCAACCCCCGGTACCAGCCACGCGCCTGTCACCAGCAGCACCAAGGCCGTGATGGTGCAGACCACGTGGGTGTCGATGAACACCTCCATCACGCCCCACATCCCCTGCCTACTCGGGTGATCGGTCCGGGCCGAGGCATGGGCGATGGAGGCGCTGCCCAAACCGGCTTCGTTGGTGAAGATGCCGCGGGCCACCCCGAACCTGATGGCGGATGTTACCGCCGCCCCAGCAAAGCCCCCCGCCGCTGCCGTGCCGGTGAAGGCCCCCCGGAAGATGGCGGCGAACGCGGCCGGCACGAGGGAGAGGTGGGTCCCGACGACGAAGAGGGCGCCCGTCGCATAGAAGAGGGCCATCAACGGGACGAGCTTCTCGGTCACGGAGCCGATGCGCTTAAGCCCCCCAACGATCACCAAGGCCACCAGGGTCGCCAGCGCGAGGCCGGTCACCAGCGGTGCCACCCCGAAGGTCGCGGCCACGGCCCCCGCCACTGAGTTGGCCTGGACCATGTTGCCGGAGCCGAGGGCGGCGAGGAAGCCGAAGGTGGCAAAGGCCCCCGCCAGAACCGGCGCCTTCAGGCCCCGCCTGAGGAAGTACATAGGGCCCCCGGCCACTGTCTGGCCGCGGGTCTCGCGATACTCCACCGCCAGCACGACCTCGCTGTACTTGGTCGCCATGCCCAAGAACGCCGACAGCCACATCCAGAAGATGGCCCCCGGCCCCCCCAGGGTCAGGGCCGTGGCCACCCCGGCGATATTGCCGGTGCCGATGGTCGCGGCCAAGGCGGTGGTGAGGGCCTGGAAGGGGCTGATGTCGCCCCGGCGGGTCTGCCGGGCTGTGCGGCCATAGCCTTCGGTCAGTCGCCCCAGGGTGTTCCTGGCGATGAACCCGAAGCGGCGCACCTGCAGGAAGCCCGTGCGCCAGGTCAGGTAGACGCCCGCGGCCAGGATCATCACGATCAGGGGTACGCCAGCTACGTACCGGTGCAGGGTATCGCTGAGCAGCTGCAACCGGGGGACTAGCTCCACCGGGACACCTCCAGGAGATGATAGTCCTAGGGTGTCCCGGGCATGCCTGCGGCCAACCGCGCAGGTCCCGGGCGCCTGTTTACGGCCTCCGGGGCCTGTCTTTCCTCACGGGCCCTTCCCGCTCACGCAGGTCCTCCAGGCGCTGGCGGAAGGTCGCCTCCAGCCCCTGGTCCGTCGGCGCGTAGTACTTGACGCCTCTGACTTCCTCGGGCAGGTAGTCCTGGGGGACGTAATGCCCGTCCCAATCGTGGGGATAGAGATACCCTTGGCCGTGGCCGAGCCGGGCGGCTCCTTTGTAGCTCGCGTCCCTGAGGTGGATGGGCACCTGCCCGGTCCGCCTGTCCTCCATATCGCCCAGGGCTTTGTCGATGCCGAGGTAGGCCGCGTTGGACTTAGGGGCGCAGGCGATGTAAGTACAGGCCTGGGCCAGGGGGATACGGCACTCGGGCATGCCCAGGTACTCCACGGCGTGCGCGGCAGCACGTGCCACCACCAGGGCCATAGGGTCGGCGTTGCCCACGTCCTCGCTGGCGCAGATGAGCACGCGCCTGGCGATGAAGGCCGGGTCCTCGCCGGCGTGCAGCATCCTGGCCAGCCAGTAGAGGGCCGCGTCAGGGTCGCTGCCGCGCATGCTCTTGATGAAGGCGGAGATGACGTCGTAGTGTTGGTCGCCGCTCTTGTCATACTGGACAGCCCGGCGCTGGATGGATTCGGCCGCCACGGCCAAGGTGATACGGCGGGCGCCGTCAGGCCCGGGGGCGGTGGTCAGGGCCGCCAGTTCCACGGCGTTAAGCGCGGAACGGGCGTCGCCGTTGGCCACCCGGAGGATGTGGGCGAAGGCATCCTCATCAAGGGCTACGGTCAGGCGGCCGAGGCCCCGGTCGGGGTCGGCCAGCGCCCGTTCCACGATGGTCTTGACATCGGCGTCGGTCAGGGGTTCCAGTCGGAAGATGCGGGAACGGGAGACCAAGGCTGGGTTCACCTCAAAGTAGGGGTTGAGGGTCGTGGCGCCGATGAGCACGACGGTGCCGTCTTCCACCCACGGCAGCAGGGCGTCCTGCTGCGCCCTGTTCCAGCGGTGGATCTCGTCGATGAACAGGGTGGTGCGTCGCTCGTGCATCCCGCGCCGGTCGGCGGCCTCCGCGGTCAGGCGGCGGATGTCCGCGACGCCGGCGGTCACGGCGTTCAACTGCTCAAAGTGGGACTTGGTGGTGTTGGCGATGATGCGGGCGAGGGTCGTCTTGCCTGTGCCCGGGGGGCCCCAGAAGATGAGCGAGCTGAGCTTGTCGGCCTCGATGGCGCGCCTGAGCAGCTTGCCCTCGCCGATGATGAGCTCCTGTCCGACGAACTCGGGCAAGGTACGCGGGCGCATGCGCATAGCCAGCGGCGCTTCCCGCTCCAGTTGAGCCTGACGGTTTTGCGCGAACAAGTCCATGAGGTCGCCTCCCGAGTCCAGTCTAGTCGCTGCGGACAGTCGCGTAAAGAGCTGGCGTTGACAGCCCTAATCCCTTCTGCTAGACTCTGAATTGGAAAGCCCACCAAACTAGTCGGGTATGGGGAGACCGGTCAGGGGGTTAGGCCATGAAGCTGTCCACGCGGAGCCGCTACGGCGTCAGGGCCATGTTCGATCTGGCTGCCCAACAGGACGAGGCCCCGGTCGCGGTGCGCGCGATTGCCGAACGGCAGGGGTTGTCCGACAGCTACCTGGAGCAGTTGATGGCTCCCCTGCGCCGGGCAGGGCTAGTGCAGAGCGTCAGGGGTGCACAGGGCGGCTACGCTTTGACGCGGCGACCCGAGGAGATCACTGTCCTCGCTATCGTGGAAGTGTTGGAAGGGCCCATCGGGCCGACCGACTGCGTGGTCGAGTCGGCCATCGAGTTTGAGCATTGTGGCCGCCCTGAGGGTTGCGTCACGCGGCGGATCTGGGCGAAGGTCAGGGACAGGATCAAGGACGCCCTGGCCGAGATCACCCTGGCCGACCTCCTGCAGGACGCGGTTGGGCCTGTCAGGACAGTGAGAAGGGAGTTGTCGGAGTGAGACGGGTCTACTTGGACCACGCCGCCACCACCCCGGTCCGGCCGGAGGTGGCCGAGCTGGCCCTGAAGTTCATGACCGAGGTGTACGGCAATGCCTCCAGCATCCACGTCTTCGGACGGGAGGCCCGCCGGGCGGTGGAGGAGGCCAGGGAGCAGGTGGCGCGGCTCATCGGGGCCCAGCCCCAGGAGATCGTGTTCACCGGGGGTGGCACTGAAGCCGACAACCTGGCGATCCTCGGAGTGGCCCAGGCCATGCAGGACAAGGGCAGGCACATCGTCACCTCGGCCATCGAGCACCACGCCGTCGGGCATACGTGCGACGCGTTGGCCAAAGCGGGCTGGGAAGTGACCCAAGTGGGCGTCGACGCCGATGGGCTCGTGAACCCGGACGAGGTTGCCCGGACGCTCCGGCCCGACACGGTCCTGGTCACCATCATGCACTCCAACAATGAGGTAGGTACCCTGCAGCCCATCGCGGAGATTGGTCGCTTGACCAGGGCCAAAGGCATCTACCTGCACACCGATGCCGTGCAATCCATCGGCAAGGTCCCCGTCGACGTAGAGGCAGAAGGGATCGACTTGCTCACGCTGTCCGGGCACAAGCTGTACGCCCCGAAAGGGATCGGCGCCCTGTACGTCCGGAAGGGCGTCAAGCTCAAGCCCATCGTTCACGGGGGCGGCCACGAGCGGAGGAAGCGGCCGGGGACTGAGAACGTACCGGGTATCGTCGGCCTCGGGCACGCCTGCGCGCTGGCCCGGGCAGAACTTGGATCCGAGCCTGCCCGGCTGGCTCAGCTCCGCGACGCTCTCATCGCAGGCCTCATGGGCCGCATCGGCCGGGTGAGGCTGAACGGCCACCCGATGCGGCGGCTGCCCCACAACGTCAACCTGTCCTTCGCTTACATCGAGGGCGAGGCTATGCTACTCAACTTGGACCTGCAGGGCATAGCGGCATCCAGCGGCTCGGCCTGCACCTCCGGGTCCCTGGAACCGTCCCATGTGCTGCTCGCTATGGGCATTTCCCATGAAGTCGCGCACGGGTCGCTCCGGCTGACCCTGGGCAGGGCCAACACCAAGGCGGACGTAGACTATGTCCTCGAGGTCCTGCCTAGCATCGTAAGGCGGTTGCGGGACATGTCCCCCTTGGCCCAGCAGGAGCTGGCCGCGGAGAAGGAGGCGACGGGCGCGTGTACAACGAGAGAGTGATGGAGCACTTCCAAAACCCGAGGAATGTCGGGGAGATCGAGCGCCCGGACGGGGTAGGGCAGGTAGGCAACCCTACGTGTGGTGACATCATGCGCATCACCATCAAGGTCGACGGGGACCGCATCCAGGACGTGAAATTCAGGACCTTCGGCTGTGGCGCCGCCATCGCCACGTCCAGCATGGTCACCGAACTGGCCAAAGGCATGACCTTGGATGAAGCTATGCGCCTGACCAATCGCAGCGTCGCCGAGTCCCTGGGGGGCTTGCCCGGCCCCAAGATGCACTGCTCCAACCTCGCGGCCGACGCCCTGCACGAGGCAGTGCGGGATTACCGCCAGCGGCAGGCTGTGGGGGGAGACTAGGTGCGGGTAGTCTGCGCCATGAGCGGCGGCGTGGATTCATCGGTCGCCGCCGCTGTGCTCGCCGAGGCGGGCCATGAGGTCATCGGCGCCACGATGCAGATCTGGCCCGACGACCAGCCGGCTGCCGACGGGGGGTGCTGCTCCCTTGCAGCCGTGCACGACGCTCGGCGCGTCGCTGACCGGTTGGGCATCCCCTACTACGTACTGAACCTCCGCGAGGCCTTTGCCGCGGAGGTCATCGCTTATTTCTGCCGGGAGTACGCCGCCGGGCGCACGCCCAATCCGTGTATCGCCTGCAATCAACGGGTCAAGTTCGCGGAGCTTCTGTCGCGGGCGCTGGCCCTGGAGGCGGACGCGCTGGCGACGGGGCACTACGCCCGGGTGGAGCAGGGCGCGGACGGACGCTGGCTGCTGCAGAAGGCCCGGGATGCCGCCAAGGATCAGACCTACGCCCTGTATGGGTTGACCCAGGCCCAGCTGGGCAGGGCCCTCTTTCCCTTGGGTGACCTGACCAAGGCTGAGGTCCGCCAGCGGGCGGCCGAACTGGGCCTGGCAGTTGCGGATAAGGCCGAGAGCCAGGAGATCTGCTTCGTGACCGGCGACTACCGGGACTTCCTGGCTGCACGCATCCCCGAAGCCATACGGCCTGGGCCCATCTTGGACACGGCAGGCAACGTGCTAGGGCGGCATGCGGGGCTGCCGCGCTACACTGTCGGCCAACGCAGCGGGCTCGGGGTCGCCGCCGGGGTGCCCCTGTATGTGCTGGAACTGGATGCGAACCGCAACGCCCTGATAGTGGGCAGGCGGGAGGAGGAGCATGCTAGGGGGACGCTGCTGACTGATGTGAACCTCATCCCCTGGGATCGCTTGGACGGCGAGTTGGCAGTGACCATCAAGCTCCGCTATGGCGCCCGTGAGAGTCCTGCCAAGGCCTATCCAGCTGCCTCCGCGCCCGGAGCTGTCGCCGGGGCCGGGGAGAAGGATGTCGTCGTCCTGTTCGACCGGCCCTTGCGTGCCGTCGCCCCCGGTCAGGCAGGGGTCTTGTACCGTGGTGAGACCGTCATCGGCGGGGGGACCATCGTCAGGGCCCTGGGCCGTGGGGTACCGGATGGGAGAGGGGGATGACAGGTTGAACGCTTTTTCGTTCGCGCTGTTGGCTGCCTTATTCTGGGCGGTGGGGCCTGTCTTTGCCAGGGCGGGGTTGGTGAAGCTCGATCCGTTCACCGCCCTCAGCATCCGCACCCTTGCCGTGGGGGTAGGCCTGGCAGTATGGGCCTTGGCTAGCGGCCGGTTCACCGGCTTCGGCGCGCTGGACGGCAGAGCCGTTGCGTTGCTTGCGGCGGAGGGACTGACTGCTTCCATGTTGGGGCATCTAGCTTACTTTTCCGCCCTCAAGCTCGGGCAGGTCTCGCTGGTCTCGCCGGTGGTGTCGGCCTTCCCCGCGGTTGCGGTGCTTCTGGCGGTCCTCATCCTGGGAGAACGGCTGAACGTGGCGAAGCTGGCAGGCCTGGCGCTGATCGTCGCGGGGCTCTTCGTCATCAGGCGGGGATGAGCAGCCAGGCATGAGGCCAGGCATCCATGGGCAGACTAGGTGTCATCCCAGTCACCCGCGGAGGACTCCATGTTCAGGCGCAAGGTCATCGGACTGCCCCTGGTCAGTCTAGCCGACGGCGAGCGGGCAGGTTATGTGAAGGAGCTCATCCTCGACCCCCGGGGCACGCATGTGGTTGCCCTGCAGGTCGAGGTCAACGGACATGAGGGCAGGGTGCTCGCCCTGGAGGACGTCCACGCCATCGGCGATGGGGCCGTCACCTTCAGTGGCGACAGCGCCCTGCTCGTCCCGCTGTCCCAAGGCAAGGCGCACGCTAGGCCCCTCGTCGGCCGCCGCCTGCTGACCGAAGCCGGCAGCGAACTAGGAGTCGTAGATGATTTCTGGTTCGACCCTAAGTCCGGCCAACTCACGCGCTATGAGGTCTCGGGCGGTGTCCTACAGGATGTGCTCAAAGGCAGGACCACCGTGCCGTCGCTCGCCTCGGTGCCGCTCAGCGGCGACATCCTGTTGCCTGCGTCGCCAGGGGGAGACGGCGTATGAGCGCCCGGTGCCCTCGCTGCGCCAGCCGGCTGGTGGGCAGGATCGGCACGCGGGAATTTTACTGCCGGGAGTGCTGTGTGCAGTTTCTCGACCCCGACGTCAGTGGGGTGGTTTATACCATCACCGACGACGGCACACTAGTGCCGGTGATGAGTCCCGACTCGGACCAGGTGGCAAAGGGGGTGACAGCAGGATGAGGACGGGCTTTTGGACGGGCATGTTGGCAGGCGGGCTCGTAGGGGCCTTCGTAGGGATGATGGTGCTTCCCCAGATGCAGCCCGAGACGCGGCAGCGCTTCGCTCATGCGGGCAAGTCCTGGAAACACCGGGCTGAGCGGGCTGTCAGGCGCGCGAGGTCCAGGGCGGAGGATATGGTCGAGGAGATGCAGTAGCCCGCGGGGATCCGAGAGGTGGGAAGGACACTGGCACGCCGCTGGCGGGTAGCCGCGATCGCCATGGTAGCGCTGGCGGCCGCTGCCCTGGTGTTCGCGGTCAGGGGGATCCTGACCCCGTTCATCCTGGCGTTCGTCATTGCCTATCTGTTAGAGCCGGTGGTACGCATTATGGAGCGTCATGGCGTACCCCGGCCCTATGGCATCATCATCATCTACCTTGTGGGCCTCGGCCTTGTCGCCGTGGGCCTGGGTTTCTTCCTGCCCACCGCCTTGGCGGAGCTGGCTGGTCTGGCTGAGTCGGTGCCGCAGACAGTGACCGTCGTCCAATCGCTGCTGGAATCCCTGCGGACTAGGTACACCCGGCTGGACTTGCCCGAGGCCATCCGGGCCGTGACCAACGACGCGCTAGCCAGGGCGCAGCGCAGCGCCCTGTTGGCGGTCGAAGCCCTGGCAACGGGACTGCTCTCCATCTTCCGGGCCATCCCCATCCTGTTCCTGTCGCCCGTCCTAGCTTTCTACCTCCTGCGGGACATGGACCGGTTCAAGCGCGCGGCTGTGGATGCGATGCCCGTCGGCGTGCGGGGTGAGGTCCTTACTCTGCTGGCTGAGATCGACCACGCGGTGGGTGGGTTCATCCGCGGCCAGTTGGTGGTGGCCGCCGTCGTGGGTGTGCTGGCCTTTGTGGGGCTGCAGGCTGTGGGGATGCCCTTTGCTGTCGTCGGCGGGTTGCTGGCTGCGACCGGGGAGGTGATCCCCTACTTTGGGCCGTTCATCGGTGGCGCGCCCATCGTCCTCTTGGCCCTGGCCAGGTCGCCCCAGCTCGCCCTGACGGTCGCGGTGGTCCTCATTGTCATCCAGCAGGTGGAGAGCATCTTCATCGCCCCCCGCATCGTCGGCCACTACGTGGGCCTGCATCCCCTGATGGTCATCTTCGCCCTGCTGGCCGGCGCCAGCCTCGGCGGGGTCATCGGGATGCTGGTGGCGGTCCCCACCATCGGGGTCACCCGCGCCATACTTGGCTTCATAGTGCGCCTGCTGTCCGCTCCGGCCTGACGCGCGGCCAGATCAGGCGGGGAAGAGCTGCGCTGCAGCTGCCGCCCAGCCCAGCGTGACGGCCAGGATGAGCACCCCCGCCGAGGCGAGGATGAGGCCCGTCTCATAGAACTGAGTCTTCTTGTCGTTGATCAGCGAGTTGTTGGCGGCTGCGGTCTCATAGAGGCTAGCCAACTCAGCCCTGGCATCCGCGGCCGGGGCCTCCATGTTCAGCGTCCTCGCCCATTCGCCCAGGCCCATCCGCTGAAAGTCCCTGGTCTTGAGGGCCCGGATGAAGCAAGCCTGCGCCCCGAGGAGGAACGCTGCGGCCAGGCACACGCCCGAGAAGTGAATGCCGGAGGCGAAGGGCTGCAGGGTCCCCAGGGGCCTGGCCAAGATGCCGCCGACGAACAGGATGGCAGCTGCGGTGATGGGAACCAGCAAGGTGAGACGGGCGTCCAGGGCCTTGCTCCGGTCGTTCTCGTCCACGTACTCCCTCGCTGCCAACTCCATCAGAATCCGGGCGGAGTGGGGGTTCACCCGGCGCGGTTTGCTGACCTCCATCGTGACCGACCTCCTCCGGCTGCCGTGTTCGGGCTCGGTGATGGGAAATCCTCCCCAGAAAGGGAAGGTTTGATTGCCAGCATCCTACGGCGTTTGGCAAGATTCGCGGCGTCCTTTCGACAGCCCCGGGGCATCGGGCAGGAGTGACGGGCAGAGCCCCAAGGGTCGGCGCGGCAAGAAGCGGAACCCTCG
Source organism: Bacillota bacterium (assembly GCA_040755005.1). Lineage (GTDB taxonomy): Bacteria > Bacillota > Sulfobacillia > JBFMBV01 > JBFMBV01 > JBFMBV01. The sequence continues at coordinate 2,829 of JBFMBV010000027.1, read as the reverse complement.
GGGGAAGAATGAAGCATAGAGATGAGGTGTGCCAGTGGAAGAGGCCGGACGAGTGCCACTTTATGTGCCAGCAGCGAAGTCGGTCGTCCTCGTGGCCGCGGGCTTCCTACTGCTGAGGCTGGCCGGGCGGAAATCCATCTCCCAGATGACCATCGGCCAGACCGTGGTGATGATCGCCATCGGCTCCATCATCATCGAGCCGATCGTCACCCAGAGGATACCCAATACCCTTGTTGCAGCCCTTACCTTCGTCCTCTTCCTCATCGCTACCGAGTTCCTGGAGCTGAGGTTCGCCCTGTTTGAGGACTTCCTCTCAGGCAGGGCCAAGGCCGTCATCGCCGACGGCGAGCTCCAGGAAGACACCTTGCGGAATCTCCGCCTGACCGTCGACAAGCTGGAAATGCGCCTCAGGCAGCAGGGAATCCAGAGCATCGCCGATGTGGAGACGGCTACCCTCGAGCCCAATGGGCAGCTGGGATACGAACTGAAGCGGACCGCGCAGCCACTGACCGTCGGCGAGTTCGAGCAGGCCATGGCGCGCTTGTTCGGAGTGATCGGTCAACCTCTGCCCGACACCGCCAATATCTTCGACGAGGCCAAGGCCCACAGCCACCTGACCGACAAGCCGCAAAATCTTGAGTAGCCTCAGTCTGGGTGAGGCTCCCCCCGCTCGAGCTTCATGATGGATTCCCCGGCAGGGGCTCCTATCAGCCTGCTCTTGGGCTCGTAGATCTTCTGGCCGGGCCAGACCCCATGCTGTCCGGAGGTGATGTAGCTGACGAGGGAGGCCAGGAAGAAGTAAGTCAGCCCGCGCCCCTGAAAGGACTCCATGGCGAAGATGAAGGCTGTGATGGGCACGTTCGTGCCGCCGCAGAACACCGCAATCATGCCCATGGCGGCCAGGAACGAGCGCGGCAGGCCGAAGAGGGGCCCCAGGGTGTTACCGAGGGTGGCCCCCATGAAGAACAGCGGGATGACTTCTCCTCCCCGGAAGCCGGTCCCCATCGTCACGGCGGTGAACACGAGCTTGGCCAGGAACGCGAAGGGGGGGACCGGGCCCTCGAAGGACCGCCGCAGCATGGGCAGGCCGCGGCCCAGATAGTCCCGGGAACCGACCAAGAGCGTCAAGGCGATGAGCGCGAGCCCGCCGGTCATGGCCCGCAGCATCATGTCCTCGTACAGCAGCCTCCGCGACCACTGCTCCACGCCGTGCCGCAGCTGGCTGTACAGGACGCTGGTGAGGCCGAAGAGGACGGAGGCGGATGTGACCGCCAGGATGGTACCGGCCGTTAGGGTCGGCACTTCCCCGATCAGGTTGAACTCGTGCTCGATTCCCCAAGCGCTGGTAACGAAATGGCCGACCAGGCTGGCGGTAGCACAAGGGACCAGCGCCTCGTACTTTAGCTGCCTACGGACGTGACTTCCATTCCGATGATGGTGCCTGCCAGCGGCGCGCCGAAGGCGGAGCCAAACCCCCCGCTAATCCCGCTCATCAGCAGGATCCTGCGGTCGGTACTATCGAGCCTGAACAGCCTGATGACCGCCTCGGCGATACTGCCCCCCATTTGAATGGCGGCGCCCTCCCTGCCCGTCGACCCGCCCAGCAGATGAGTGATGAACGTCGAGACGAACACCAGCGGCCCCATGCGCAAGGGGATCCTCCCTTGGCCGTGGTGAACGTGTTCGTAAATCAGGTTGTTGCCCTTGCCGGAGCCCTTGCCGAAGTTCATATAAAGGTACCCGATGACCAGCCCGCCGAGGGGGAGCAGATAGACAAGGGAGGGGTTGCCGAACCGCACATCGGTCAGGAAGTCGTTGACGGACAGCAGCAAGGCCGAAGTAGAGCCCACGACGATGCCGACGCCGGCACCCCAGAAGACCCACTTGGCCAGGATGGAGACGAACCTTAGGTGGCTGCGCACCTCAGCTCGGGGTATCCTGGTTCAGGCGGTTGCTGACGTTCAGGTACTCAAGGCGGTCGCTGAGGAACATGACGTGCCGGTCCATATCTGCCTTCATCTGGCCAAAGGTCTGTTTGGCCATTTGGTCGTGGGTGGACTGGGCCATCTTGGCGTAGCTGCCCCGGACCTCCTCGCAGGAGGACAGTGCTTTCTGCAGGTCGCTCTTGACTGTCATCGCCGCTCTCCTTTCGTGTGCAGGTGTAGTCTTGCCACTGCGGCCCCGTGACAAAGCCGAACCCGGCAGGCTCTGCCGGGTTCGGCGGTTAGTGTCAGCCCTTGGTCAGGGCTGTAATGACAGTCGTGCATCTCTGAGGATCACCTTACCTGAAGCAACGGCTTTCTTGATAGTCCCATCCACAGCCTTATGGACATTGGAGCCTGTACGACTGAAGCCAAAGATCCGTGCCACAGCGGATATCATGTTCTCAATATCCATAGAGCCAGATGATCTAAGAATCTCTGTGATAGCGACTAGATACTCCTCAACGCATATATGTTCGGGGAGTCGCCGGCTACCGGGATCGTCAGAGGGTATCCTCGCTACGCTAATGGTGGGTCCATCGACACACAGGAAGTGGCCATGCCTGACAAACGCTCTCTCATGAATGCCCTGGCGAACCAGACCATCTATGTAAGCGCTGATTCGTTTGCCCACTTTCCTCTTGCCGTTTGCATAGACAAGCCGCTTCTTGGCCAGCTCAAGATGAATGGGACCCTCCAATGCGACAATCTCGCCGAGCTGTGGAGTTGACCCGCTACCGTGGACTAGGGAAGTCAGCTGGCTACCTGTGCTCTAAGAGTTGGATGTAAACCAGCCGCTTTCCTGTCGTACTCGTCAGGGGTGAGGTAGTCAAGCGCTGAGTGGCGA
>JBFMBV010000026.1:0-26927 GCA_040755005.1 Bacillota bacterium | reverse complement strand
ATCGGCCATGGGTGGGATATAGACGAAAAACCGGGGGAGCTTGCCCCTCCGGGGGCCAGGTGCGGTATGGCGATTACCGGTCTAGCAGCGGGCCCAAGTGGTCTAGGCCTGCCTTGGCCAGGGCGGCGGGGGTGGGCCTCCCGTCGGCAGCCAGGCCCCGGACAGCGTAGTACTCGGCTAACATGGCCGCGAAGTCGGGGACAAGCCCCTGGGCAGGTCCGTCGGCCACCGGCGTGCGCAGGCGCTGGGGCAGGCGGTCGCTGCCGGGCAGGAGGCCCAGGCGGCAACTGATGGCGCGCTTGGTCAGCCACGTCCTCGCCCCGGCCATCTGCACCGCCTCCACGTCATTGCCTTCACCGGTGGCGGCATTGAGCAGGCCGATGAGGTCGGTGAGGGAACAGAACCCCGCGGCGAGCGCACAGAAGACGAACCCCGTGAGCATAGCTTGGCCGAGGTCTTCAGCCAGGACGGTCAGCCTGCCCATGCCCTCGCTGGACGACACATCGAAGGGGCCTTCCAGACCCGGAACCTCCTCGAAGAACGCTCCCATCCCAGCGATGCCCCAGTTCAGGCTAGCGTTGTGGCAAGCCCCTCGCGCCGCGCTGCCATACGCTACAGCCATGCCCGGCGTGGGCCTGGGGTCATGCATGGGGGTCTCCAGCCCCTTCACGTCGGTACGGAACGCGTCGGCTTCAGGCCCGATGAGCGCGGCCAGCCCCTTCACCCCCAGGGCCAACAGGCGCCCGGGGCCTTCCCGGCGGGCGATGAGGGGGATGAGTTCCAGCACCCTGGTGCCTTCCCCCATGCGGATAGGGGCCACCCCGTCCGGCCACAGGCCCCGCTCCCCGGCCTCGGCCGCAAAGGCCAGGGTGGCCCCCAGGGAAATGGTGTCGAGCCCGTAGCGGTTGCAGAGTTCGTTCGCCCTGAACAGCAGCGGCAGGTCACTGATCTCGAGCAACGCCCCCAGGGCGCCGCAGGTCTCGTATTCCGGCCCTGGCACGGGGCCGTCAGTGGCGTAAGGCCCGTCCGTGACCGTGACCTCCCGGCGGCAGCCGATGGGGCAGGCAGAGCAGGTCCGGCGGCCGCTCGTATACAGCTCGTTGTAGCGCGTGCCGCTGAGTTCCTCAAAACCTGCCCAGGCCCCCCGGCGCCAGTTGCTCACCGGGACATCGCCGATCATGACGCCCATGTCCATGGCGGCCATCGTGCCCTGTTCCTGCATGGTCTGGACGAGGATGTTGCCCTCTAACCGCTCGAGCAGGGCGGCCCGATGGTGGGCAAACCTGTCCGGGTCCGCCAGCCGCACCCGGCCCGAACCCCTGCAGGCCACAGCCTTTAGGCGTCGCTCACCAAAGGCTGTACCCAAGCCCGTGCGGGCGGCGCAGTAGCCCCGCTCGTGCACCAGCCCGGCATAGGCGACACCGTGCTCCCCGGCCGGGCCGATGGACAGGGCCTGAAAGCGGCGGACGCCGTCCGCCCGGGCCAGCCGTGCGTTGACGGTGAACGTGTCCTGGCCCCACAGATCGCCGGCTGCCTCCAGCCTCGCCTCGCCGTCGTCGATGATGAGCGCCACCGGCGTGTCGCTGCGTCCGCTGACGATGATCCCGTCCCAACCGGCGTGTTTGAGCTCGGCCCCGAAGAACCCTCCGGCATTGGCCTCCCCCCATAGTCCCGTCTGGGGCGAGCGGCCTGCCACCGTCCAGCGCGAGGCCATGGGCGCCGGTGTCCCGGCCAGGGGACCGGTGAGGACGTACAAGTCGAGCTCGTCTGGGCTGCGGCCGGACAGAAGGTCGCGGGCCATCAGCCCAGCAGCCAGGGCGCTGCCGCCGATGTAATCCCGGGCGAGCCCGCGGTCAAGGGGAACGGGCTCCGTCCTCCCCGCGGCGAGGTCCACCCGCAGCAACTGCCCCGTGTAGCCCATCACTGGACGAGGTCGGCCCTGCCGATGGCCCTCAGGTGCTGGGGATAGAGGGCGTAGGCAGGTCTGATGGCCGGGAGTAGCCTGAGGATGGAGGCAATCGGCCCTTTGGCTCTCATCTGCCCACGGTTGAGGGCCTGGATCAGGTTCATGGTCCCGAACCAGAACTGATGGGCGACGTCCGCGCTCATGGTCATCAGCACGTCGGGCTTGAGGCCGTTGTCCCCCTCCAGGACCTGGAACCCGGCCCCTTCCGGCTTGGGCGACTTGGCATCCACCGTGAGGATGGAGTCAGGGTCAGAATACTCGAACCGGATGATGAGGTTGCTGGCCCCCACCTTGGCGCCCATCTCCGGGTGCTTGGCCCCGAGCCGGAACAACCCGCCGATGCATTGGTAGAGCTCGGTCGTGTCCTTGAACACCGCCATGGATCAGTTCCTCCCTTCATAAGCCTGCTGGAGCAGGTTCAGCAGATCAGCCGCCGCCGCCTCCCTCGGGTTGGTGTAGATGGCCCCGTCCAGGACCGCCAGCTCAGCCACCTCGTCCAGCCGGTCCCAGGGCACACCCGCGTCCTTGAGGGAAGCCGGGATGCCCGTGCTGGTCCCGAGGGCCCTGGCCACCGCGATGATGTCGTCTACCCCGGCAGCCCGGGCCAGGTCCCGCAGCCGCTGTTCCCTTACGGGCTGGTTATAGGCCATGCCGTAGGGCAATAGGATGGCGTTAGCTAGGCCGTGGGGGACCTTCAGCAGCCCGCCCAGGGCGTGGGCCATGGCATGGACGCACCCCACCAGGGCCACGCCGAAGGCCATGCCCGCCATGCTACTGGCCACTAGCAGCCGGTACCTCGCCTCCAGGTCGTCGCTCCGGCGGAGGGCCACGGGCAGTGTCGGGACGATCATCCCCACCGCAGCCAGGGCAAGGGCATCAGTATACGGGTTCGCCTCAGTGGACAGGTATGCCTCCACTGCGTGGGACAGCGCATCCATTGCTGTGCATGTGGTCAGCCATGGGCTGAGGCTTACGGTCAGCTCCGGGTCGAGGATGGCCAAGTCCGGCGTGAGGTAGGGGCTGACATAGGAGAGCTTGACCCCACGTTCCCGGTCGCGGATCACCGCCATGGTGGTGACCTCGCTGCCGCTGCCCGCTGTGGTGGGCACGGCGATCACCGGCAGCAGCGGCCTGTCGATGGTGTTGTACCCCTCGAGCTCGCTCAGGGACTGGCCCAAGGTGAGCACCGCGGCCATGCCCTTGGCGGTGTCGATGACCGAGCCGCCCCCGACCGCCACCAGGCAGTCGCTGCCGGCAGCCCTGGCCAGGTCGGCTCCCTCAGCCACGATATCCACGCCCGTGTCGGGCAGCACCCCGGCGTAGATCCCGGCCACGGTCGCGCCCCGGCCCAGGCCCTCGACCACCCGGGCGAACCCCGGCGTAGCCTCCACACCCCGGTCAGTGACGACGAAGGGACGCTGCCAGCCGTTGCGCACGCACTCGTCTCCCAGCCCTCCAGCCAGGCCCGGCCCCGCGCTCAGCTTCGCCTTGAGGGCAAACCCCATGTAGCTGGGAAGCACCTCCAACCACCCCCACGTTCCGACAAGCGTTTGCGTGAATCTTCTGCCACTGGGCGGCGCTTCCCTGCCGATAGGCCCCCTGGAGAGCAAAAACATGGGGTGGGGAGCCCGCGCTCCCCACCCCATGCTCCGCTGTCACCCTTGCCGGGCCCGCCTCCCCGAATGTAGTCCTTATAGTGGACGTTTCGGCGTTGCTTGCGGGCGTTGGCCAGCCGCTTGCGCAGCAGGATGTATGGCCACGCCCTCCGTTCAACCTAAGTGGGCCACACAGCGCGGGCAGATGCCCGGCTGGGCCGGGTCGGCCCCAACCGCCTCCGAGTAGTTCCAGCAGCGTTCGCACTTGGCGCCTGGCGCCCTGACGACCGTCACCGCCACCCTGACCCCTCGATGGGCGCCCGCAGGGGCTGCCGCCGCTGACACCGCCGCACCGCTGGTGATGAACAGGGTAGCCAGCCCGTCCTGGTAGGCTGCGAGCAGTTGCAGCACGTCCCCGGAGGCATGCACCGTCACGGCGGCCTGCAGCGAGGTGCCGATCAGCTTGGCCTCCCGGGCCAGCTCCAGCGCCTTGGCCACATCTTCCCGCACCGCCAGCAGGGCCTCCCAGCGCCCTGCCAGAGCATCGTCCTGCCACTGGCCTGTCTGGGGCCAGGACGCGAGTTGGACGCTGTCCATATCGCCGGTGCCCGGCAGGTACGGCCAGATCTCATCGGCGGTGAAGGTCAAGACCGGTGCGACCAGCCTTACCAGCACGTCAGCCACATGGTACAGGACTGTCTGGGCCGCGCGGCGTTCCCGCGAGGCGGCGGGGAAAGTGTATAGCCGGTCCTTCACGACATCCATGTAGGTCGAACTCATGTCGTGGACGCAGAAGTTGTGCACGGTATGGTACAACACGTGCAAGTCGTAGGCCTCGTAGGCCTGCCGCACCTTCTCGGCCACGCGGTGCAGGCTGTCCAAGGCCCAGCGGTCCAGCTCGCTCAGGCCCGCTGCCGGCACAGCTAGGGCTGGGGCGAAGTCGTACAGGTTGCCCAGGCAGAACCGGAAGGTGTTGCGCAGCTTCCGGTAGACTTCGGCCAGCTGCTTGAGGATGTCCCCGGAGATCCGGACGTCGTCCTTGAAATCGGACGAAGCCACCCACAGGCGGAGGATGTCCGCGCCGTACTGCCGCATGACTTCCTCCGGGTGCACGGTGTTGCCCAGGGACTTGTGCATAGCGCGCCCCTCACCGTCCAGCACGAAGCCGTGGGTGAGCACGGCACGGTACGGGGCGCTGCCCCGGGTAGCCGCTGCCGTCAACAGGGAGGACTGGAACCAACCGCGGTGCTGGTCGCTGCCCTCGAGATAAAGGTCAGCGGGCCAGGCCAGTTCGGGGCGGCTGAGCACCGAGGCGTGGGTGGTGCCCGAGTCGAACCACACGTCCATGATGTCTTTTTCCTGTCGGAAGCGGGCGTGCCCACACTGACAGGTAGTGCCCGCCGGGAGGATTTCGGCCGCCGTCCGCGTGAACCAGCCGTCCGACCCCTCGCGGCGGAAGAGCTCCGCCACCGCTGCCAGGCTGTCCTCAGTCAGCAGGACCTCGCCACAGCCCTCGCAGTAGAAGATGGGGATGGGCACCCCCCACGCCCGCTGCCGCGAGATGCACCAGTCGGAGCGCTCGGCCACCATGTTGCGGATACGTTCCCGGCCCCAACCGGGGACCCAAGTCACGGTCTCGATGGCCGCGAGGGCCTGCCGGCGGAACCCCTCGACAGAGGCGAACCATTGCTCGGTGGCCCTGTAGAGCAGGGGCTCCTTGCAGCGCCAGCAGTGGGCGTACTGGTGGGAGATCATCCCGGAGCCCAGCAGGTGGCCCTCGGCCGCGATGGCCTGCAGGATGGGCGTGTTGGCCTCAGTCACCGTCAGCCCTGCGAAGGGCCCGGCCTCCTCGGTGAAACGCCCCTTGCCGTCGATAGGGGTGAGGATGGGCAGGTTGTACTTCTGCCCCACAGCGAAGTCCTCATGCCCGTGGCCCGGGGCGGTGTGCACGCAGCCGGTCCCGGCCTCCAGGGTGACGTGCTGGGCCAGCACGATGGGGCTGGACCGCCCAGCGAAGGGATGCGCGCAGACGACCCCCTCCAAGTCGGCCCCCTTGCAGCGTGGAGAACTCTCCCCCCCGCTGAGGCCGCACTCGGCCAGGGCCTGCCCGGCGAGTCCCACGGCGAGCAGCAGCGGCCCCGCCTGGGTCCGGTACACGGCGTAGTCGAAGTCCGGGTGGAGGGCGATGGCCATGTTGCCGGGGAGGGTCCAGGGAGTGGTGGTCCAGATCAGCACCCCTGTGCCCTCGGGCAGCCTGCCCTTGCCGTCGGTGACCGGGAAGCGGACATAGATGGAGGCGGAGCGCTTCTCCCCGTACTCCACCTCCGCCTCGGCCAGGGCCGTCTCGCAGGTGGCGCACCAGTACACCGGCTTGCGACCCCGGTAGATGTACCCCTTCAGGGCCATCTCGCCGAACACCTCGACCTGGCGCGCCTCGAACTCGGGCTCCAGGGTCAGGTAGGGGCGCTCCCAGTCCCCGCGCACGCCCAGCCGCTTGAACTGGTCGCGCTGGATGGCGTAGTACTTGAGGGCGTAATCCCGGCAGCGGCGCCTGAGCTCGACAGCTGAGATGGTCGCCCGGTCTAGCTTCCACTCCTTGATGGCCCGCAGCTCGATGGGCAGGCCGTGGGTGTCCCAACCCGGCACGTAGGGCGCATCAAACCCCCGCATGGTCCAGAACTTCACCACGACATCCTTCAGAATCTTGTTGAGGGCCGTACCGATATGGATGTCGCCGTTGGCGTAGGGCGGGCCGTCGTGCAGGATGAACTTCGGCCTGCCGGCTACAGCCGCTTGCACGCGGGCATAGATGTCCGTGTCCTCCCAGCGGGCCAGCCAGCCCGGCTCCCGCTGGGGCAAGTTGGCCTTCATGGGGAACTCGGTCTTGGGCAGGTTGAGCGTCGGCGACCAATCCATGACCCGTACCTCCTCGAGTGCTAAAACGAAAAGCCCCGGAGGGCTTTCAAGCTTGTCCTCCCGTGGCAGCGCGCGCGGCACGCGCAGCATAGGCCGCGCGCACGCGTCTGTCCAGTTCACCTTGGGTCAGCCCGGCCACCAAGAGGAGCTTGTTGCGGCCACGGTGCCCGCCGGCCAACACAAGGCTGCCTTTGGCCGCGTCCAGCAGGTCTGCCAGGAACGCGATGAGGGCCGCATTCGCCTCGCCGTCCACCGGCGGGGCGGTGAGGCTGACGGATAGGACGTCCCCCGCCAGGCCCAGGACGGAGTTCGCCCGGGCCCTCGGCTGGACCCTGACCCGCAAGCGGGCCGGAGGATCAGACATCGATGGGGGTATCCCCCGGGACCTGAGGCTCCTGCAACATCTCCAACTGGGCCTGGAGGATGCTCCGCATCTTCAGCCTGAACAGGTTGACCTGACGCTGCAGGGTCTCGAACTCATGCCGCGCACGGTCAGCCTTCTCCCTCAGGGTCTGGTACTCCCGGTCCGACCGGATGCTGGCTTCCCTGATGATGTTCTCGGCCTCGCGCCTGGCAGCCTCCCTCACGTCTTCGGAGGTGCGCTGGGCCATGACCAAGGTGCTCTCCAGGGTCTCCTCCAGCCCGTGGGACCGGCTCACTTCGACGCGGAGGTGCTCCAGCTCATCCTTGAGGGCCGCGTTCTCCTTGATCAGGGAGTCGAAGTCCCTGACCACTTCGTCGAGGAACTCGTCCACTTCCTCCTCGCTGTAGCCCCGGAACGCCCTGCGGAACTCCTTGTTGTGTATGTCTAGCGGTGTCAGAGGCACCCCAGGTCACCCCCCTCGCTTCTCTATGGTTGTAGCATCACCCGGACCAGGCCCTGGGAAGCCGCGGCGATGATGAGGATGGCCAGCAGGGGCCTGAGGTCCATCCCCCACAGCGGCGGGAAAGCCTTCTCCAACAGGTTCATCGCCGGATCGGTCGCCCGGTAGACCAGCTCCGCAAGGAAATCCCTGTCAGCCTGTTTGTCCTCGCCCCTGGCGTCGAACCAGGCCCGCAGAGCGAACAGGATGACGAAGGCCACTGTCAGGTAGTTGATCGCGGTCCGCATGGTCCTCCCCCTTCGCTGCCCTATGTACCGAGGGTCACCCCATCGCCCCGCCAGCCTGGTCGCGCGGAGCCGAGACATCAACGTTGCTTGGGGCAAACAGGAAGATGCCGTTGCCGACCCTCTGCACTGTCCCCGCCAAGCCGTAAGCCGCGCCGCTCAGGAAGTCCACGATCCGCCTGGCCGCTTCCTTATCCGCCCGCTCCAGATTCACGAGGACGGGCCGGCGGTTACGCAAGTGTTCCGCCACTGCTTCCACTTCGTCGAAGGCCGCGGGCTGCACCAGGACCACCCTGATGTTGCGTTGCGGCGGCAAGCTGACCACTGGCGCCTTCTTGCGACCCCGCGCCGGGTAGTTCTGCGGCTCCTCTGCCTCTTCGGTTTCTTCCGGCGCTTCCTGTTCGACGATCTCCTGTTCCAAGCCAATCAGATTCAACAGCTTCTCCACGATTCCCTTGCTCACCTTGGGACACCTCCCCCTAGCCGCCTTGGCGCTCCCCGAAGATGGCCGCACCGATCCGCACCAGCGTGGCGCCTTCGGAGACCGCCGCCGGGTAGTCGCCGCTCATGCCCATGGACAGTTGGGCCATGGACACCTTCGGCAGTCGCAGGTCGGCGATGGCTGCAGCCAGCGTGCGGCAGGCGGCGAAGACAGGCCTTGCCGCTGCGGGGTCAGGGCTGTACGGGGCCATGGTCATCAGGCCCTCGATGCTCAGACCCGGAAGCTCCGCCAGACGGCGGACGACTTCGGCCAGCTCCCCGGGGCGAAGGCCTCCCTTGGTGGCTTCACCGGCGATGTTGACCTGGAGCAAGGCCTTCACAGTGGCGCCTCGGCTTGCCGCCGCCCGGGCCACGTCCTGGGCCAGGGACCAGCGGTCCAGGGAATGGAGCAAGTCCATGGAGCTTAGTACGTATTTTATCTTATTGGCCTGCAGGTGTCCAACGAAATGACGCTCCACGCCGGTTGGCAGCACCGGCCACTTCTCCCTGGCCTCCTGCGCGCGGCTCTCGCCCACAGCTGTGACCCCCGCCTTGACGGCGGCGACGATCTGCGCCACCGGCACCCCCTTGGTGACAGCGACCAGCTTGACCGAGCCCGCCGGCCGCCCTGATTGGGCGCAGGCTGTCTCGATGCGCTCCCAGACCGCGCTCAAACGTTCCCTCACATCGCCCACTGCCTTCACCTCCCCTCACCGTACCCTGCTGCCTTCCCGCGTCCACCGCGGGTTCTTCACCACCTCGCTTCCGGCGGCAAGCCCGTTGACCACCAGCATGTCACCGCCGCTGCCGACCACCGTCACCGCACGGAAGGTCGCGACGCCCCGCTTCACCAGGTACACCCCAACAGTCTCACCGGTCCTCGTCAGCGCTGACTTGGGCAGCACTGTCCCTTCGTGAGTCGACAAGACCACCGTAAGCTCGAGGCGCCGGGCCGAAACGAACTCCGGCAGGAACTCCTGGCTGGCCAGGATGGCCACCCCCCAACCGTTGCCTTCCGCCGCCCCGACCGCGAACACCCTCGCCGGCACCGACGTGGCCTTCTGCGCGGCGGGAGTAGCAGCGCTGACCGAGGCGGGCCGGAGCCGCACCCGCTGCTCAGGCTGGAGGCGCTTGAGCGCCGCCCCCTCCAGCACCACTCCCAGCAGGAACTCACGGTCGTCCACTACCTTGAAGATGGGGGCCCCGGCCTTAACCGGGTCGCCGTTCCTGACCTCGCTGCGTTTCTCGCTCACGCTGAGCAGGGCTTTGACTGGATAACCGGAGATCCGCTCCACCGATAAGGCCCCTTCTTGCCCGTCGAACCGGGTGGAGACGATGCCAGCGGCAGGCGCCACTAGCTTGGCCACGGACTTGTTGGCGAGCTGGGCCGTGGCCTCCACCTCCCGGCTCAGCTTGGCTGTCTGGTCCTCAATGGCCGACAACCGGGCGCGGCACTGCTCCCGCTCCTTGAGATCCTGTTTGACCGTTTCCTCATGCTGAGCCACGGCCAGGGTGTCCCCGGCGGCAGCTGCCTGCGCCAACTTGAGCAGGCCTTCGCCGATAGCGGCGTTCAGCGCTCTCAGCCTGGCCTCGAGTTCGGCTTTCTCCGCGGCCGTGGTCCGGAGATGTTCCTGCAACAGCGCTTGGGCTGCCTGAAGCTGTGCTTCCAGCTCCTGCTTGGCTCTGAGGTTGACGACCTCGGCTACCTCGCTGCCCGCCCGCACCCTGTCGCCAGGGCTCACCAGGAAGCGTGCCTCGCCGTCGATGGGGGCGGTGACCACCTCCTCCCGCCTGAAGACGATGGTCTCCCCTGCCATGGTCTGTTCCACCACCCCGTGCTCCACCGTCACCGTGCGGATGAACATATCCCCCAGGCTCCTGGCGATCCATGGAATGCCGTAGTAGCCCAAGATGGCGACGAGGATGCCCGCGAGCAACGGCGGAAAGCCCTTGCGCTTGAGCCGCACCTTGCGTTTGCGCCTGACCACCTTCGCGGCCACGCCTATCCCTCCCGCGAACGTAGCGCGATCAGCCCCGCACCCCGGCCGCCGAGGCCCCCGGAAGCGCGGTGGGAAAAGAAGCGTTCGGGGTTGCACCGGGTGCAGATGCCGGCCACGCTGACTGCCTCAGGCCTTACCCCCGCCCCCTCCAGGGCCAGCACGTTAAGCCGCCACAGATCGAGCAGGTAGTGGCCAGGGCGGGTGGGGACCAGCAGGCCCCTGCCCGCCGCAGCAGAGCCGGCGGCTGCCTGGGCCACCGCCTCATCCACTTCATAGCAGCACGGCCCGATCGACGGCCCCACCGCCGCCAGCAACCTGGCCGGGTCGGAGCCGAACGCCTGGGCCATCGCCTTGACCCCGGCGAAAGCCGCGCCCGCCACGGCCCCACGCCATCCAGCGTGGACCATCCCGACCGCGGGGGTCACCGGGTCGTAGAGGAACACCGGTGAGCAATCGGCGCACACCACTGCCAAGGCCAGGCCGGGTTCGGCGGTGGCCAGGCCGTCTATCCCAGTAAGCTTGCGCCCGGCATCGGCCCCGGTGACGACCGCCACTTCGGTGCCGTGGACCTGGCTGGCCCAGACACAGCGCTCAGGATCCAACCGGGCGGCCTCCAGCAGCCTGCGCCGGTTTTCCCACACCGCGGCCGGCGCGTCCCGCACCCCGCAGCCCACATTCAGCGAGGCATAGGGCCCTGCGCTGACGCCCCCATCCCTGCCGCTGAAGACCGCCGTCACCGGACCCGCTGCCTCGATGGCAGCCATCCGCACCAGCTCGATCACCGCGCCGTCCCTCCTTCGGCCGCAGCTCCCCCCTGGCACACAGCGATCTGCAGGCCGCTGTCCTCGGTGACGGGGCACTCGGCCAACCCAGTGAAGGGCCCTTGCCTAAGCAAAGCCAGATCCAGCGCGGGGTTGAAGTAGGTCGAGGCCTGGCATAGCTCTTCGTCCCGCAGTCCCCGGTACGTCTCGCTCCAGGCCAGCAGGGGCTCGTCGGCTCCGCGGCCGAACAGGCCAGCCAGTTCCGGCCCGACCAAGCAGGGTACCAGGGTGACCACAGCATGGTTGGCGGCCCGGCCCGTCACGATCTCCAGGAAGGCTCCGAGATCGCGGCCTGCCGTCAGCGGGGCCGGCCTGCAACGTACAGCCTCCCCCGGCACGACGTACCGCTGGGCCACGGCGGCTTTGCCGTCGGCCCTCAGGACCTGGGCGTAGGTTAGCCCCCCGGACCTGAGCGACGTTACCGGCGATTGGCTGACCTCGACCTGATGGCCGGCGTCGGCAAGCAGGTCGGCGAAATCCACGGCCAGATCCCCGCGGTAGCGGGTGAGGGCGCTGGTGAGGATCAGATTCCCCAACCCCTGCTTCTTCACGACCACCCCATCCCTGGCCAGGGCAGCGAGGGCCTCGCGCACCGTGGCCCGGCTCACTCGCATCAACCCCGCCAGCTCATCCTCGGGCGGCAGGCGCCCGCCCGTCCAAGCGCCTCTCCGGATAGCTGCCACCAGCGCCCGCTTGACCTGTAGGTACAAGGGAGCGGCCTGGATGGGCCCCGGCATGGCCATATGGTCAACTCCCTCTATGGTCGGTCGGTCATGCGGTCTTATAGTCTGTTCGTCAGACCTATTTCGGAGCCTGTGTCAGGATTCCTGCTGACGCAGCCCGTTGCCCACAGCTTTTTTCGGGTTGGGGAGCGCGAAGGGGCGGCTCCCGCCGCCCCGTCCACGGCCTTTCCGCTGCCGCAGCCCTCAGCCGCAGCGTGAGAAGCCGCAGATGACGCACGTGTAGCAGCCGTCGGCGTGGACCATGTACCCAGTACAGCCTGGCTCCTGGCAGGGGATGACGCTGCGCGGCCCGCCGAACACGCCCAGGTCGAAGCGGTTCACCCCGTTGACGTACTTTTCGATGGCCTTGCCGATGGCGTCAGGGCAAGACAGCACCCTGGTCTCGGGCTGATCGACGATGCACCCCACGCACTTGATGCCTTTGAGCTGGTTCACCACCGACTCAACTTCCACCCCTGACCTCAGAGCGATGCTCACGAGGCGGCTGACCGCCTCGGACAAGGGCTGGCAACCCTCTTCACCGGTGTTGGTGAACACCTCGCACAAGCCGAAATCGTCGGAGTTAACAGTGACGAACAGCTTGCCGCAGCCGCCAATCTTGAACTTCTTGGTGATCCCCGTGGTCTCGCTCTCCAACGGCCGAGGGCGCGGCCGCACCACAGTCAGGGCCGCTGCCGCGACTTCGCCTCCCCCTTCGGATCGGGCGGGGACGCTGAGCACCTGGGCCTCCCGGCTGCCGTCCCGGTAAATGGTGACCCCCTTGCACCCCAGCTCATAGGCCAGCCAATAGACCTTGGCCACGTCTTCCCTGGTGGCGGAATGGGGGAAGTTGACCGTCTTAGAAACCGCGTTATCGGTGTGCCGCTGGAAGGCAGCCTGAATGCGGACATGCCACTCAGGTTCGATGTCATGGGCCGTGACGAACACCTGCTGCACATCAGCGGGGACGCCGGACAGGCCAGCGCAGCTGCCGGTACGCGACACCGCCTGTATGAGCTCTGCGCTGTGGAAGCCGCGGGCCTTGGCGGCCTCGAGAAAGACCGGGTTGGCCTCCAGCAGCCGGTCGTTGTCCAGCACGTTACGCTGGAAGGCCAGCGCGAAGAGGGGTTCGATCCCGCTGGAGCACCCGCAGAGCATGCTGATGGTGCCTGTGGGGGCGATGGTGGTGGTAGTGGCGTTGCGCAACGGCCTGCCGTCCCGATAGGTGCTCTGCGGGAAACTGGGGAACGGGCCCCGCTGTGCCGCGAGCTCCGCCGAGGCCTCCCTGGCCACCCCATGGATGGCTGCCATCAGTTCCTCTGCCAGCGACACCGCCTGCTCAGAGCGGTAGGAGATGCCCAACCTCAGCAGGAGATCGGCGAACCCCATCACCCCGAGGCCGATCTTACGGTTCAGCCCGACCATCCTGGAGATCTCCTCCAGGGGGTAACGGCTGGCGTCGATGACGTTGTCGAGGAAGTGCACGGCCTGCTTCACCCGCCGGGCCAGCTTCGCGTAGTCCACCGAGGGGCCGTCGCTCCCGTCCTTCACCAGCAGGGCGAGGTTGAGGGAACCCAGGTTGCAGGCCTCATAGGGCAGCAGTGGCTGTTCCCCGCAAGGGTTCGTGCTCTCGATGTCGCCCAGGGCCGGGGTGGGGTTGTCCGCATTCAGCCTGTCCAGGAAGACGACCCCGGGCTCCCCGTTCTTCCAGGCCATGTCCACGATGAGGTCCATCAGCTCGGCTGCCATGACGGTCCCGGCTTGGGACCCATCCCTTGGGTTCACCAGCGGGAACTCGGCCCCCGCCCTGACAGCCGCCATGAAGCTGTCGGTGATCCCCACCGAGATGTTGAAGTTGGTAATCTCGGCGCCATCCTGCTTGCAGGTGATGAAGTCCCTGATGTCTGGATGGTCGACCCGGAGGATGCCCATGTTGGCCCCGCGCCTCGTGCCGCCCTGCTTGACCGCTTCGGTGGCGGTGTTGAACACCTTCATGAAGGACACGGGCCCCGAGGCCACGCCGCCGGTCGTGCGCACCGCATCGTGCTTCGGTCGCAGGCGTGAGAAGGAGAAACCCGTCCCGCCCCCGGACTGATGGATGAGGGCAGCATGCTTCACGGCCTCGAAAATCTCGCCGAGGCTGTCCCCCACCGGCAGGACGAAGCACGCGGCTAGCTGCTGCAAGTCCCTGCCCGCGTTCATCAACGTCGGGGAGTTGGGCATGAACTCCAGGGTGGCCATGAGGGTGTAGAACTCCTCGCTCAGGCGGGCCACATCCGCTGCAGTTGCTCCGTACTTGAGTTCGACCTGGGCTATGTTCCTGGCCACCCGGCGCAGCAGCTCGCCAGGGGTCTCGACCACCTTGCCCGCTTCCTTCCGCAAGTACCGCCGCTCCAGCACAGTCAGGGCGTTCGGGCTAAACCTCGGTTCCATCCCCTGCGTCTCTCCCCTCTCCCCGTCGCGACACCAGCTTGTCCAGCTCATCCATGAACCTGCGCACATCGGTGAACTGCCGGTAGACCGAGGCGAAGCGCACATAGGCCACTTCGTCCAGATCCCTCAGCTTGTCCATGACCTTCTCGCCCACATCCTCGGTGGTGACCTCTCCTTCGGACTCCTGCCTGAGTTCCCGTTCGATGTCGGCCACTGTCCGCTCCAGCCTGTCTAAGGAGACGGGACGCTTCTCGCAGGCTTTGAGCAGCCCGGAGAGGATCTTGGCCTGGCTGAACACCTCCCGGCGGCCGTCCTTCTTGACGACCACCAGGGGCCGGGCCTCCACCCGCTCGTAGGTGGTAAACCGCCTGTCGCAATGGGTGCACTCCCGCCGCCTGCGGATGACCCCGCCGTCCTCGGTCGGACGGGAATCGAGCACACGGCTCTCCGCCTCTTCGCACCACGGGCAACGCACCTATCCAGCCCCCCTCCCCCCTATATGTAGGCCCGTCTCCCATTATAAACCCCAACCTATGGTATGTCCAGGGCAGCCTGGGCCGAGCGTACAACGCAGGAGGGGCCGCCGGCGGCGGCCCCCCCACGGCTTGAGGAGGTGGCTAGGCCTGAATCGCCTTGTTCAGGTCAGCAATGAGCTTGTCGGCATCTACCCCATGGGCCCGCGCGGCCTCGTGCACCCTTTCCTCGAACCCGATGTGGCAGCCGAAGCAGTGCATGCCGTGCTTCAGGAAGACCTCGACGGTGCGCTTGTCCAGTTTCAAGACCTCAGCGATGGTCATGTCACCGTGCACCGAACCCACATAAACTCCCCCTATGTCAGTAGTCATTGCCCAGGCAGCTTCGGCTCATGTCCGGTCAGGCGCCCCGCGCCGTCTCCAGCGCAGCATCCGCTTTGCGCCCCAGGCACGCGGCCAGGGCGACCAGCAGGTTCTCCACATGCCGCCTGCGGCAGCTGTGCCCCATCAGGCCGATGCGCCAGATCTTGCCCTTGAGCGGCCCCAGGCCGCCCCCGATCTCGATGTTGTACTGCTCGAGCAACCGCCGCCTAACGGCGGCTTCATCCACTCCGGGCGGCACGCGCACGGCCGTCAGCGTTGGCAGCCTGTGCTCGCGCTCCACCAGGAGCTCCAGCCCCAGGGCTTCCAGGCCCCTCACCAACGCCTGCCATGTCTCCACATGGCGCAGGTAACGGGCTTCCAGGCCTTCCTCGGCGATCAGGCGCAAGGCTTCCCTCAGCCCATAGATCATGGTCACCGGGGCGGTGTGGTGGTAGAACCGCTCCGTCCCCCAGTAGCTGCGTACCATGGTCAGGTCCAGGTACCAGCTGGCCACTTTGGCCTTGCGGGCGTCCAAGGCCGCCAAGGCCCGTGCGCCGGCGGTGAAAGGCGCCAGCCCCGGCGGAGCGCTGAGGCATTTCTGGGTACCGGCAAAACAGGCATCGATGCCCAGCGCGTCGACCTTCACCGGCAGGCCCCCCAGGGAAGTGACCGCGTCGACCAGCAGCAGCGCCCCATGGCGTCGGGCGAGCGCCGCCACCGGTTCCAGGGGTTGCAGGACGCCCGTGGAGGTTTCGGCATGCACCACCGCCAGCAGCTTGGCGCCCCCCGCCAAGGCGGCCTCCAGGGCTTGAGGGTCCAGGGGGCTGCCCCAGGGCGCTTCCACCTTGACCACTCTTGCCCCGCTCCGTTCCGCCGCGTCGGCCAGCCTCGCCCCGAACAGGCCGTGGACACCGATGACCGCCCTGTCCCCGGGCTCCAACAGGTTGACCACGGCAGCCTCCATGCCGGCGCTGCCGGTCCCGGAGATGGGCAAGGTGAGCTCGTTGCGGGTCTCGAACACCCCTCGCAGCAGCTCCATGGTTTCGTTCATCACCCTGAAGAATACCGGGTCCAGGTGGCCGATGACCGGGGCCGACATGGCCCGGAGCACCCTCGGGTCCACGCCGCTTGGCCCAGGTCCCAGGAGGGTGCGCTCAGGGACGTTCAGGTCCGCGAACTGTTCCATGGTCGCCGCTCAGCTCCCTTCAGAGGTGGCAGGAGTTGCCCGTGGCGGGACATAACTAACACGACTGAGGTGATCGCTTGTACAGAGAGCTCAAGCTGTTCGCCTGCCGCGCTGCCAGCGAACTGGCTTCCGAGGTCGCCGAGCGGCTGGCCTTGCCCCTCGGCGGCGTTGACGTGTTCAAGTTCCCCAACGACAACACCTTCGTCCGCATCACCGAAAACGTGCGGGAGACGGACGTCTTCGTCTTCCAGACCTCCTGCCCGCCCGTGGACGAGAACCTGCTAGAACTGCTCATCATGCTCGACACCGTGAAGCGGGCCTCGGCGGCCCGGGTCACGGCGGTGATGTCCTACTTCCCCTACGTGCGGTCGGACAAGAAGGACCAGCCGCGGGTGCCCATCACGGCCCGGCTGGTGGCCGACCTGCTCGTCACCGCCGGCGCGGACCGCATCATCACCATGGACCTGACCGCCGACCAGATCCAGGGCTTCTTCTCAGTGCCCAGCGACCATCTGACCGCCGTTCCCATCCTGGCTAACTACTACCGTGAACGGATCGACTGCTCCAACCTGGTCGTGCTCGCCCCGGATCCCGGGGCCGTCAAACGCGCCCGCAAGTGCGCCCAGCGGCTGGGGGCGCCCCTGGTGTTCCTGGACAAGCGCCGCCTCGATGACAGCGGCGCCGTGGAGGTCACCACCATCGTAGGGAGTGTGGCGGGCAAGGATGTCCTCTTCTTCGACGACGAGATCGACAGTGCCGGCACCTTGACGCTGGCCGTGAACGAGGTCATCCGCGCCGGGGCCTCCCGGTGCTTCGCCGCCGCCAGCCACGGCGTGTTCTCGCCGCCGGCCTTCGAGCGGATCCGGTCGAGCCCTCTGGTCGAAGTGACGGTGACCAACAGTGTCCCGGTGGGGCAAGCCCCGCCGGCGGTGAAGATACTGAGCGTGGCCGGCCTGTTCGCCGAAGCCATCCGCCGGACCCACAACGGCGAGTCCATCACGAGCCTCTTCCTGTGATCAGCGCACCCGAGCGGCTGCCGCATACAGCTCCGCCACTTCCCCCTCCGTCAACAGCCGACACTGGCCGCGGCGCAGCTGCCCGAGGGTCAGCGGCCCGAGCCGCACTCGCTTGAGGGACACGGTCTCCAGCCCGACAGCCGCCAGCATGCGCCGGACCTGGCGCCTTTTTCCCTCGGCGATCACGACGCTGAGCAAGGCTTGTCCGCCGGCCTGGCCCAAGAGGGCCACACCGGCCGGGGCCGTAGTCCCCTCCACCAGGCGTACCCCGGCACTCAACCGCTTCAGCTGGCCGGGGTCAGGTTTGCCCCTGACACTGACGTGGTACTCCTTCTCCACCTCAAAGCTGGGGTGGGTCAGGGCGTTGGCGAGCTCGCCGTCGTTGGTCAGCAGGATGAGGCCCTCGGAGTCCCGGTCCAGGCGGCCGACGGGATACAGCCGCCGCCCCCGGGGCACCAGGTCCAGGACAGAGGGCCTGCCGGCCGGGTCGCGGGCCGTGGAGAGATATCCCCGGGGTTTGTTCAGGACGTAATACGCAAGCCCTGGCCGTTTGCCCAGGGGAGCGCCCTCCACCGCGACGCGGTCGGCCGGTCCCACTTGTGTGCCGGGAACGGTGACGACTACGCCGTTCACGCTGACCTTGCCGGCCGCGATCAGCTGCTCGCAGAATCGCCTTGACCCAATGCCGGCTCGAGCCATCACTTTCTGGAGCCTGTCCAAGGACTGCAGACCTCCCTGATGCCCCGCGCCGCCTCTCCCTCCAAGCGCTGGAGGGCGAACAACAGCACCAGAATCAGAGCTAGTTGCGCCAGGTCACGCCCTGGTGAGGCGGCAGCCAGCCACATCACCGGTCAAACCCCCTGTCGGCGAACAATCGGCTACATCGTATGCACCGCGCCGCAGGGAACGTGCCTTCTTACCCTACCTCAAACACCGCTTCGACTTCCACCGCCGCGTTGTGCGGCAGTTCGGTCACGCCCACGGCCGACCTGGCGTGGCGCCCATCATCGCCCAGGAGCTCAAGGAACAGCTCAGAGGCCCCGTTCACGACCTGGGGCTGGCCCGAGAACCCGGGTGCGCTCTGCACGAAACCGACGACCTTCACCACCCGGACGATCCTATCCAGGGAACCGAGCAGGCTGCGGGCCGCTCCCAGGCAGTTGAGCGCACAAGCCCTGGCCGCGCGCTGGGCCTCCTCCACCGAGACCTCGGCCCCCACCTTGCCCTGACAGGTGATCTTGCCGTCCACGAAGGGCAGCTGGCCGCTGGTGAACAGCAGGGACCCCGATTGCACGGCCGGCACATAGGCGGCCACAGGCTTGGGCACTTCGGGTATTCTTATGCCCAGTTGAGCGAGGTTCTCCTCACGCTTGGGTGACATCGGCAGACTCCTCCCCGGGGTGCGAGCCCCAGCACTGGAACCTGTCCATATTTCTACCCCACTGAGGAGTCTTTCCTGCCCCGGGGGCAAAAACCTTCAGCCGAACCACCACCTACACAGGTAGACGGAGGCGAACATGGCCACAGCGTCAGCGATTAGCCCGCAGGCGAGGGCGTGCCGCACCCGCCTTACTCCCACCGAGCCGAAATACACGGCAATGATGTACAGGGTGGTGTCGGTGCTGCCCTGCACGACACAGGCCAGCCTACCGATGGCTGAGTCGGCGCCGTGTTGGCGCATGAGGTCGGCGGTGAGGGCGAGCGCCCCGGAGCCAGAGATGGGCCTGATCGCGGCCAAAGGCAGGAGCTCCGCGGGCAGTCCCAGGGCGGCCATGGGGCCGGCCAGGGCCCCCACGAGCCAGTCCATGGCGCCCGACGCCCTCAGGGCGCTGATGGCCACGACGATGGCCGCCAGGTAGGGCAGGAGCCGCGCCGCCAGCAGCAGCCCTTCCCTCGCCCCTTCCACGAACTCTGCATACACGGGGATTCCCCGCAGCAGCCCGAACAGGGGTATGCCACACACGATGATCGGCACGAGCCAGTCTGAGTAGGTGGACATGCCGTTACCTCCACCGGCGGCGCAGGGTGCGGTCCAGGATCAAGCCGGCCGCGAGGGCGCACAAGGATGCCAGTACCGCGGGTACCACCGTCGCCGCCGGGTCGTTGCTGCCCATGGCCGCCCGCAGGGAAAGGACGGTGGCCGGGAACAGGCCGACGCCGACAGTGTTGAGCACCAGCAGGGTGCACATCGCGTCAGTCGCCGTGCCCCGCTTCGGGTTGAGGGTCTCCAGTTCGGCCATGGCCTTCAGCCCGGCCGGGGTCGCCGCCGACCCCAGCCCGAGCAGGTTGGCGCTGGTGTTGGCCACGATGTGGGTGAAGGCGGCATGGCCCGCCGGCAGCGACGGAAACAGGGGCCGGAGGATGGGCCTGAGTAGGCGACCGGCGCCGTCGAGCACACCGCCTTTGGCGGCTACCCGCAAGAGGCCGTTCCAGAGCGCCAAGGCCCCAGCCAGGGTCATCCCCAGTTGGACGGTGGCCGCAGCGCCCTCGGTGGCTGCCTTGGTCAAGGCCTCGGGCCGGCCGTTCACCATCGCCGCAACGATGGCGGCAACGAACAACAGCGTCCACACATAATCCACGCGGTTCCCTCCCACCTGTGGTTATGCCTGTGGGGTCAGCCCTAGACCGTGCAAGAAAAGAACAATCCGGCGTGTATGGATTCGCGCCGGAGGCCATACTAACGCCGGGTCTTTAACGGCCGGGCAAAGATCCGTCAGGGTTGTCATAGAGGATCCTGTCGGGTCGGGCAAAGGTCTTGGCGCATCCTTCTCCCCGCTCGAGTACGGGAACGTTGCGTCCGGGCCGGAGCGCAGATCGCCTCGGGTCCCCACCGGGCCCGCTCAACCGCAAGGTTGCTGCCGGCTCGTCCCGGATCCGCGCCGGTCGAGCGAAGATCGCCGCTGGTGCCGCCGCTGTCGGCCATGGCCTAATCCCCATGCCGGCGGCCCAGGTAGCGACGGCGGTCGAGTAAAGGCTGGTCCAGGCGCCGTAGGTCTCGTGGCCGGCCGACCGGTCAGCCACGGCGCCGTGAGGTGCTTGTCCCAGCCGGCACCAAGGTCGTTATCGGCCTGAGGAGGGGCCTCGCTAGGGGAGACCCCTCCTGTTCATGTGCGCTCAGCCCTGGCCGCCTCCCAGTCGCGGAAACACCGGTAGTAGTAGATGCTGCCGATGGTGTACAGGAGGCAGGTGCCATAATAGGGAGCCGCAAGGCTCACCTTATCCATGAGGAACCCCGCCCCTGTGGCGGTCAGCGCCCGGCAGAGGTTGGAGGCCAGGGTCATGACGCCGTTGGTGGTAGCGCGCCGGTCCTTGTGGACGAGCTCCATGCTGAAAGTGGACTGGATCGGGCTGCTCATGTTCATCAGGGTGCTGCGGATCCAGAAGGCCACCGCCACCACCGGGAAGGACGGCGCATGGGCGATGACCAGGAGCAGCGGGATGGAGACCGCCTGGGTGATGACCACCCCACGGACCTTGCCCAGGCGGGCCGCCACCAGCGGGCTCAACAGGGTGGCGACGGTCAGCAGCAGCCGCGAACCGGACATCACCACGCCGATCTGGTCGGCAGTGGCAGCCAGTTTCAACTCCATGAAGTTGTTGAACAGGGGCAGCACCAGACCGGCGCCGCCGCCGATCATGGCATTGTGCAAGGCCAGCTGGCGTACCACTGGCTCCGCCAGGGTCTGCTTGAGGTTGACCAGCCTGCGGGCGCCGACGGGGGGAGGATCGGGGTCCAGGGCGAACACCGGGAAGGCCGAGGCGACGAAGAATGCCAGTGAACAAGCCAAGATCCAGGCGTAGGCGCGGGTGTCACCCGCCGCCTGCCAGCCCATGAATTCGGCCAGGGCCACAGCGGCAAACCCGCTGTAGGCGTTGCCGAAGGTGCCCGCCAGGGTGTTGACGGCGGCCGCCGTGCTGAACAGGTGGACCCGTTCCTCAGCATGGCTGTTCTCTACCAGGAACGGCGACTGCATTGTGCTCTTGAGGGTGCTTGCGGCGCCTTTGAGGGCACTGAAGCCTAGCACCAACCCGGGGATGGCCGCCGTAAAGATCAAGCCCGCGCCGGACAGGATCGACAACCCGATGGCCCAGATCAGGCTCTGCTTGCGGCCGTAGCGGTCGCCGGCCACGCCGGCCGGGATCGCGCTGAAGGCTGTACCGAGCAGGTTCATGGTGGCGCACAGTCCGATGAAGGTCAGGCTGTAGCCCAAGCGGCGCAGGTAGAGGTTGAACACGACCGAAAAGGCCGCCAGGCACAGCTGCGACAGAAAACTGGAGCAGAGATAGAGCTTGGCCCCACGGCGGAAGCCCCGGATACGCCCTGCATATCCCCCAGTTACAGTATCCAGGTCCACTCCAGGCCCCCCTGTCCCCGCCCATTATACCAGGGAGCCTGCTGGCGGTAAACGAACCGTCACTTCTAGGCGGGCGCCGGCATGGGCCGCGAATGGTTGTGGCATCATAGCAGGCAGGAACGGGAACCTCTAGGTGGCAAGGAGGGCTCTGCACTGCGGTCCTATGTGACGCTGGGGTACAAGTTCGCCATCACCGCCGTCTTGCTGTCACTGGCCCTGCCCCTGATCGTGCCGGGGGTGGCGCTGGCGACAGCGGTGATCGTAGCCGTGGCGGTCACCATCGTCACCTATCTCTTGGGCGATCTGGCCCTTCTGCCCCTGATCGGCGGGTTCAGCACCGCCCTCCTCGAAGTCCTCATCGCCGCCGTCACCGTGCATGCGGCGCAGTTCTTCCTGCCTGGGCTGGCCCTGGCCTTCTCCGAGTCGCTAGTCGCCGGGGTCGCGGTGGGGGCTGGAGAATGGTTCTACCACCGGTACATCCTGGCTGAGCCCGTACGGGCCGACTGACAGCAACGGGCCCCTTGCGGGGCCCGTTGGGCTACTCCATGTTCCTAGTCCCAGTTCCTGGGCGTACTCGTGCTTCAGTCGGTCCATGGCCTGGTGGAAGCCCTCGGAGTTCGCTTGTGGAGGGGAGACCAGATGGCATTACGCTGGACGTTCTGTCCAGCGCGCTCGGGCGTTCATGACGGTTGGATCAATTTGGCCAGCTCCACCAAGACCGTGTGGTCCCACTGGAGCAGATCCACCCCGCCGCGGCCCGCCGCCAAGTCTACCACGGCCCTGGTGTCCAGGCTGACATACCGCCCTTCCCCATTGCCGTTGAGCTTCAGCACGTAGCACGCAGGGCTCGTCATCAGGCGCCAGGCCCCGAAGCGGCGGGAGAACTCGGCCAGGGGCAAGGAGCCTTCCTTGAGCAGGCTGGCCAGGATCTGATAGCGGCTGGCGTAGTAGCTGATGGGGAAGGTCTTGACTTCCGGGCCCAGGCACCGCTGGCCCAGTTCCTGATGGAGGCCGAGGGCCAAGGCCCGCCTGCGCTCTGCATCCTGCAGGCTCGCTGCCTTCACCTGGATCAACCCCTCGATCCTGGCCTGCCAGTCCGCAGGCTGCCAGGCCAGGGTGCGGGACAAATGCAGGGCCCACTTGTCGCTGGGGATGAGCTCCGCGTTGGCTAGAAAAGCCAGGGCCACCAAAGCGGGGATGATCCGGTTGAGGGCGAGGTGCGCCGCAGCGAAGTCCTGCCGCCTCAGCCACGACGGCAGGTCATTGAAGAGCGGGGCATCGCACTGGCTCAAGGACTGCCCGGCGAGACGTTCGACCTCCCCGGGCCCGAAGGGCACTTTCTCGCGGTACAGCCTGTGCACGCGGCCGACCGGATCGTGCAGGATTACCGCATAGGAACGGTCCCAGCGCTTGACCATGGGCCAGTCACCGCCAGCCTCGGCGGACCAGTCCACATAGCTGATGTCGGTGTAGATGCCGTCAGCCAGGGCATCGCCTGCGGGATAGGGGGCGGCCCCCGCCGCCCAGCGGGTCACCGCGTCCGGATCCAGGTAGACGATGAGGTCGAGTTCAGACAACTCGTCGGCGTATCCCCTGGCGACGCCGCCCGCCAGCACCACGCCCACGACGCCGGGCTTGTCCGCCAACCGCAAGGCGATGTCCTGCGCGGAGGACAAGAGCGCCGTGTGCCGGCTCCTCCCCTCGATGGACGGCCTTGGCCGCCCCGCCCGCTTACTGCCCGCCTCGACCGAAAGGAACGACACGGTTCTTCCCCTCCCGCTTGGCCCGTCTCACTGCCTGCGCCGCTGCCTTGCACAGGGCGGCTGCGTCCGCCCCGTCCGCAGGATAGGTAGCCACCCCGATGGACACGGTCACCGGTAGGCTGTCCCACGACATCGCCACTGCCTGGCGCATCCGCTCGGCCACCTTCGCCGCGCCTTCGGCGCCGGTGCCCGGCAGGATCACTAGGAACTCGTCCCCTGAGCGCCAGCGGGCCACGCTGTCGAACGACCGCAGACACGCCTGCAGGGTCTTCCCCAGGCCACGTATCCACTCATCTCCCGCCTCATAGCCGGACCTGTCATTGAACTGCTTCAGGCAGTCGCCATCCACCAGGAGGATGCTGAACTCCCGGGTCGGGGCGGACCTGGCTATCTCCTCCGCTAGGTAGGCCTCCGCCGCGCGCTGGTTGGGCAGGCTGCTGACCGGGTCCGTGTGGGCAAGCCGCCGCATCCGGGACAGGAGGTCGCCGGTCTCCACC
This sequence comes from Bacillota bacterium, assembly GCA_040755005.1. GTDB lineage: Bacteria > Bacillota > Sulfobacillia > JBFMBV01 > JBFMBV01 > JBFMBV01. The sequence goes on along the minus strand of JBFMBV010000026.1, from coordinate 3,233 downwards.
ACGCGCCTGACCAGTTCGGTCATGAGGCCCCGCCCCGGCAGGATGCCCGTTTCCCGGTTGGCGCACAGCCCGCCCGGGCCCGCTAGTTTCGCCCTGGCCAGGTCAGCCTCGACCATCGTCAGGAGGCTGCCCAAGTCCGGGGCGGGTTGGGGACAGGCGCAGGCCGCGGCACTCACCGTACACCCCCGCAGGCGGGCTGACACCTGTTTCAGCAGTCTTGAGCCTGCGGCCTCGGCCTCGTCGGCGGTCGCCCCAGGCCAGACCACCGCGAACTCGTCGCAACCCAGGCGGTAGGCAGCGGCGCCACTGTCCGTCAGCAGGCCTGCCATGGCCTTGAGGACGAAGTCCCCTGCCTCCCTCCCCTGCGTCTGGTTCACCGTGTGGCACCTGTCCATGCCAAATACGACCACACCGAATGGCTGCCCCACAGCCGTCAAGGACATGAGGGTCCTCAGGTAGGCGATGAGGTTCGGCAGGCCGGTGAGCTCGTCATGTTCTGCTGCAAACACGTCCATCCCCCCAGGACGGAGCGTGGATGGGACAATTAGCATTCCACATCGCCCCCGCCATCTCCTGCTAGTAGCGGGCCACCACATGACTCTTTAGGAGCTGGGGGCGCTCCAATACCGGGGCGAACAGGTCACCCAGCTGCCCCAGCCTGGCCGGGACCGTCGTGATGTTGAACCGGGAGGCGTCCAACCCCTCCAGTTCGTCCCAGGTCACCGGGGTGGAGACCGGCGCGCCGGGCCGGGGCCTGACGCTGTAGACCGAGGCGATGGTTTTCCCCTTGATGTTCTGCAGGTGGTCGATGTACACGCCCCTGCGCTTGGCCACTGCCCGTTCCCTGGTGGTCTTGCCGGGCAGCAGCCGGTGGATGGCGTCGGCCACCGACCCCACGAAGTCAGCGACTGCCTTGTACGGGTAGCGGTTGGCGATGGGCAGATACAGGTGGAGACCCGTCGCGCCGGAGGTCTTGGGGTAGCAGGTGAGCCCCGCCCCGGCCAGGACCTCCCGTACCACAAAGGCGATCTCGACGCTGTCGGCGAAGGTGGCGCCGTCGGCCGGGTCCAAGTCGAAGATGGCGAAATCCGGGAAGTCCGGGGTCACGGCCTTGGACAGCCAAGGATGCAGTTCGATGCAGGCCTGATTCGCCGGCCAGACCAACGTGGCAGCGTCATGGCAATGGTAGAAATCGATGGTCCGTTGGGAGTGCCCGGTGTAGAAGGGGAAGGTCTCGATCCACTCGGGGGCGTATGCCCCCTTGTCCTTCTGGTAGAAGCTCTTGCCCAGGATGCCGTCGGGATAGCGGGTCACCACCAGGGGCCTGCCCCGCAGGTGGGGCAGCAGCGCCTCGGCAACAGCGAGGTAGTAGTCGATGAGGTCGGCTTTGGTGAACCCTTCCCAGGGCCAGAACACCTTATCCAGGTTGCTCAGGGTCAAGGTGCGGCCCCCGACCTCCACACGCCGTTTCACGCCCCTCCCTCCCCCGGCGCCCGGCACTCGTGGGGGTTCTTGTCGGGCCTGAGGCCCTTGAAGCTGGCGTGACGGAGGCGGCCTTCTGGGGTCAGCTCCAGGTAGGCGACCTCGCAGACCAGCTCCGGTTGCACCCAGCGCACGCCCCGTACATCCCGGGGGACGCGCCTCAGGGGGGAGGCGGCTGTGGGCGCCAACGTAGCCAGAAGCTCCCGGGCTGTCTCCCAGCTGATGCCTGTGCCGGTGTGGCCGATGTAGACAAGGCCCGCGTCCGCTGCGTAGACGCCCAGCGCGAGGCTGCCCAGACCGGCCCCCATCCCCGGCTGGTACCCGCAGATGACGCAGTCCATACGGCGGCGGTGGGTCACCTTCAGCCAGTGCCGGGTCCGTCGGCCGGGTACATAGGGGGTGCCGAGGGCCTTGGCCACTACGCCTTCCATACCCCTTTCCAGCACGGCCTGGAACAAGTCCAGGCCCCTGGCCGGAACCGCCTCGGACAACACCGCCCGTGGCCCGGGCCTCAGGGTCTGGCCCAACAGCGCCCGGCGCTCCTCCAGGGGCCGCTCCAGCAGGGGCATGCCGTCCAACTGGAGCAGGTCGAAGGCGACAAATATGAGTCCGGACTTCCCCGCCAGGGCCCGGGAGAACTGGGGCCTGCCACCTACCATGGCAACCAACTCGCCGTCGAGGACAGCCGGGGCATGGACCTGCTGGTGCAAGGAAGACAGCTCTGGGAAACGGGCGGTGAGGGGATTGCCGTTGCGGCTGTATAACCGGGTGCCGGCGTCCAGGTAAGCCAGGCACCGCCAGCCGTCCCACTTGACCTCGAACAGGTGCGTGGGTGAGTCGAAGGGGCCCGGGGCGGCCGTCGCCAGCATCGGGGCCACCGGTTCAGGGAGCCGTCCCACGGCTACTGAAGCTGGACGGGCCCGTCCGTCGCCTGCCGCTCCACCATGGCCAGGCTGGCGCGGAGGGCTTCCATCAGGTCTGCCACCTTCTCCGGCTCCGGCAGGGCGGGGCGAACCACTTCCTCCCCCTCGATGCGGGCGCGGATCAACTCGCGCAGGGCATGCCTGTAATCGGACTGGTATTTGCCAGGCTCGAAGGGGGTGGAGAGGTTAGCGATGAGCATCCCCGCCATGGCCAACTCCTGCTCGGCCACCCTGGGTTCTGGGGCTATCACCCCAGCGAGGCCCGCGTAAGACCGAATCTCATCCGGGTAGAACATGGTCTCCATGGCCAGGGCTTGGCCGTCGTACACCCGCACCGCCGCGAGGGACTCCTTCGCCCGGATGGCCACCTTGGCCAGGGCGATGCGCCCGCTGTCCGCCATAGCGCGCCTCAGGAGCGCGTAAGCCTTGAGGCCCCCTTGGGTGGGTTCGAGGAAATAGGTCTTGTCGAAGTAGATGGGATCGATCTCCGCTAGGGAGACAAAGTCGATGATCTCGATGCTCCTGGTGGTGGGGAGGGGGAGGGCGTCGAAATCCTCCTCCCGCATGACCACGAACTGGCCCCGGTCGTATGCGTAGCCGCGGACGATCTCCTCCATCGGGACTTCCCGGTTGCAGTTAGGGCAGAACTTGACATACTTGACAGGGGTCATGCAGGCCTCATGCAAGTAGGTAAACTTGGTGTCCTTGCGCTCGGTGGCAGCGTAAAGGCTGATCGGGATGTTCACCAACCCGAAGCTGATGGCCCCTTTCCACAGGCTGCGCATGGCGGGCCCCTCCCCCCCCCCCTCGTAACCTGTCGAGAATCGG
>JBFMBV010000025.1:0-27719 GCA_040755005.1 Bacillota bacterium | reverse complement strand
TCCTCCTCCGCCAGGACAGCCACGGGCAGCGGCCGGACCGGCGGCCTGGCCGAAGCTGGCCCGATCTCAGCCAGAGGGCGCCCGGTCTCCGCGGCGATGAGGCGCGCCGCTAGGCGGGCGCAGGTCCGCCCGCCGCAGAGGCCCATCCCCGCCCGGGTCCGGCGCTTCACTCCGTTCAACGTGTCTGCCCCGGCCCTCACGGCGGCACGCACCTCCCCGGCGGTCACTTCCTCGCACCGGCAGACGACGCAGTCAGCCTTCACTGCCAGCCCCCCTTACCTCAGCAAGCTCAGGGCGATGACGAGGCGCTGGATCTCCGACGTGCCCTCATAGATCTCGGTGATCTTGGCGTCGCGCAACAGGCGCTCCACCGGGTACTCCGTGGTGTAGCCATAGCCGCCGTGGATCTGGATGGCCTTGGAGGCGCACTCCATGGCGACCTCGGAGGCCATGAGCTTGGCCATGGCGGCCTCCTTGGCGAAACGCTTGCCCTGATCCTTGAGGAAGGCGGCGCGCTGCCACAAGAGCCTCGCAGCGTCGATGCCAGTCGCCATGTCGGCCAGCATCCATTGGACTGCCTGTAGTTCCGCGATCGGCTTGCCGAACTGCACCCTGGTCTTGGCATAGCCCGTCGCCGCCTCCAGCGCGGCCAGGGCAATGCCGGTGGCCTGGGTGGCGATGCCGATGCGTCCTCCATCCAGGGCCCACATGGCGATGCGGAAACCCTGCCCCTCTTCGCCCAGGCGGTTCGCGGCTGGGACCCGCACGCCGGTGAAGGTGATCTCGGCGGTCTGGGAGGCCCGGATGCCCAGTTTGTGCAGGGGCTTGCCGTAGGCGACGCCCGGCGCGCGCGCGGGCACGATGAAGGCGGTGATGCCGCGCGTACCCTGGCTACGGTCGGTCATGGCCATCACCAGGAGCAGATCGGACACACCCGCGTTGGTGATGAACATCTTGCTGCCGTCAATCACGTAGTCATCGCCTTCGCGCACTGCGACAGTCTGGATGGCCGCCGCATCGGAGCCGGCGTTGGGTTCGGTCAGGGCAAACGACCCCAGCTGCGCTCCCCGGGCCAGGGGCGGCAGGAACTTGGCCTTCTGCTCTTCGGACCCGAACTGCAGGATCGGCTCGCTGACCAGGGAAGTGTGGACTTCCGCGATGACGGCCGTAGCCGCACACGCTTTGGCGATCTCCTCCAAGGCGGCGTAGTAGGCCATGGCTGACGCCCCAGCCCCGCCGTACTGCTCGGGCATGGTGATGCCCATCAGGCCCAGCTCGCCCATCTGCCGGACCAGGTCCGAGGGGAACTCGCCGGACAGGTCCCGTTCAGCGGCGCCGGGTCGCACGGACCGGGCGGCAAAGTCCTGGGCCAGCTTAGCGATGAGTAGTTCTTCCTCAGAGTAGGTAAAGTCCATGCTGTGTGCCTCCTATGGGTTTGGATGTGGGGCCGGGGCCAACAGCAGCAGGGCTCCGGTCCCTTCGACCACGACTTGCCCGGTCTGCTTGACGCAGGTCGTACGCACCACCGCGATGGGACGTCCTGCCTTCACCTCGATGACCTCTGCGGTGGCCGTCACTGTGTCCCCAGGGAAGACCGGCGCGGTGAAGCGTAGGTCCTGGCCGACGTAGGCTACGGGGGCCCCCAGGGCCGTCATGGCGGCAGAGATCAGGCCGGCTGTGAGCATCCCGTGGACGATGGGTCGCCCGAACCGGGTGCTCGCGGCAAAACCCTCATCGAAGTGCAACGGGTTCAGATCGCCCGTCAGTTCCCCGAACGCGGCGACATCACCGGAGGAGAAGGTCCGGGTCACGCTGGATCTGTCCCCGACCTGCAGGCTCATCAGGCCACCTCCTCGAACCGGCGGGGTGAAAAGGCGGCTAAGGGCCCCGGTCCCCCGCCCAGGATGGAAGCAGCGATCAGCTTGGACAGCAGCGGCGTGATGATGATAGTGCTCTTGAGTCCGGAGGCGATAAACAGGTTGGTCGGCTCGGCCGGGCAACCGATGATGGGTTGATGGTCAGGGGTGAAGGGCACGGGCCTGGCCCACGCCCTGATCAGCGAGGCCCCGGCGGCCCTTGGGTAACGACGCAGCAGCTCCGCCGCCATGTCCCGCAGTGAGGACGGCCTGACCGTCACGTCGAAGCCCGGCCCCCCATGGCTGACCTGACCGATGATCAGGTTGCCGTCAGGGGACTGGATTACCCCAAACTCGGTCAGGCGCATGCCCGCCCCCTCCCCCGCCAGCGCGGCTAGGCGGCCCTCGAAGGCCACCCGTTCTGCGCCGATGACCCCCACCAGGCCATGGACCAAGGGTGGCAACGCTTCGGTGACGCAGGCCTCACCGATGATGTGCCACTGGGGCAGGTCGACCCCGGCGGTCAGCGCCAGTGGCCTGGTCCAGGCGCCTGCGGCCAAGACATACAGCCCGGCGGCCAGGCGTCCCGTAGTGGTCCGCAGGGCGGTGACTTGTCCTCCATGGCGCTCAATGCCGGTGACCCGCGTCTGGGTCATCAGTTCCGCCCCCGCGGCCCTGGCCCGGTCGGCCCAGGCTAAGGTGAAGGCGAAGGGATTCACGGCTGCCTGCTGCTGCAACACTGCGCCGCAGAAGCCGGCGGTGTCAAGGTAGGGCTCCAGCTCCCGCACTGCGGGGATATCCACCAGCTCAGTGACGAAGCCCGCCGCAGTGAGATGCGCGCAGGGGCCCAGCGCGGCCGACGGATCCTCGCCGTCGCGGATCAACCCCAGGGTGTGGATGGGACGAAAACCCACCCCGCCTAGCGACGCAGCCTCGCCGGCGAACTCGTCCCAGGCGCGGCGTGTCAACTCAAGGCTGGGGCCCGGTTCAGCGTCGCACCAGAGTACCAGGCTGTGGTTGCCCCCGCTGGCTCCGGCGGCTGGTTCGGCCTGATCGACCAGGACAACGCCGAGACCGGCCTCGGCCAGACGGGCGGCTGTCGCTGCGCCCACCATCCCAGCTCCGATGACTGCTACATCCGGCGTCCGGCTCATGGCACACCGCCCCTATAGGTCAACGGGGGCTCCTGGCCCCCTGGCATTGTCAGGGTCAACCGTTGAACAGGGTGTCAGACTTCACCAGGCAGCCCGGCTGCAGCGAACCCAGGTACTCCAGGGCTGCTTCGTGACGGCGCACCGTGGCGCCGGCGACGCAATCGGCGGCGATGCGGATACGGTAGCCCAGCTGATGTGCGTCGACCGCGGTGGCGCGGACACAGCCGCAGGTAGCGGTGCCGCTGATCACCAACTCGCGGGCACCCAGACCTTCCAGAAGCAGCTGCAGATCCGTGCCGAGGAAGCCGCTGAACCGGCGCTTGATCACGGCGAAATCCTCGGGCAGCCGCTGCAGGGGTTCGGCCAGCGCGGCTCCGGGCGTGCCTTCGAGGCAGTGGACAGGGGATACGTCGAGCTCGCGCCCGAAATCCACCAGTTGGCGTCGGTGTTCCTGGACCACCCAGATGACCGGGACGCCCGCCGCCCGGGCCTTGTCCACCAGGGCGGCCACGCCGGGGATGATGTCCCGGACCCCCTCGCCCCGCATCATGGGCTGGGGACCGACGAAGTCGTTCTGCATATCGATGACCAGCAAGCAGCGCTCAGGCATCGTGAGTTCCTCCGTCCCGGGTCCGTCTGGCCGTCAACCCCGCGGGAAACAGGCCTCGATGGCTTGCAGGGCCGCAGCCGTGGAAACGCTGGGGGTGCATTCGAACATCACGGTCCCGGCATAGCCTGACTGCCTGAGCTCCCGGGCGATGTTCCCGTAGTTGATCTCGCCGGTGCCCGGCTCGTGGCGGCCGGGGACGTCGGCCACATGGACGCAGCCCACATGGGGCAGGGCCGCCCGGAAATTCGGGATGAGACTCCCGGCGACCAGCTGCTGGTGGTAGAAATCGCAGACCACCTTGACCTCGGGACGGTCCACCCGGCGGACGATGTCGGTGGCGGCGGCCAGGGTGTCCAGGAAATACCCCGGTACGTACACGCTGTTCACGGGTTCGAGCAGCAGGGTGACCCCAGTGCCTGCGGCCAGCTCAGCCGCGGCGCCGACGGCCTTGACCAAGCTGTCCACCTTCTCGCTGTGGGTCAGGGACCTGGACACTCGCTTGATGACCCCTCCCGGGCCGATCTCATCGGAGAAAATGTAGAGGGCCGGCGTGCGGGTGGTCTTCGCCGCTTGCAGTGACTCGCGCAGGCCTTCCAGGTATAGGGCGTGATCGGCCGGGTCGATGGCAGAGCCTTTGTCCGTGCCGATGTAGCATCCGACCTCAATGCCCGCCGCCGCGGCCAAGGCGGACACGGAGTCCAGATGCCGGCTCCGCCACGACCAAAACTCGACCGAGTCGAAGCCCGTTTGGCGGGCCGCCGCGAAACGCTCCGCGAAGGGCAGTTCCCGAAAGAGGAACCCATCCTCGATGCAGGCTGCCCGCTTGTTCGTGGTCATCAGAGAGGCCTCCGTCAGGTTTTGTCGTAGGGCTGCCCCAGCGCCGCCGGGGACTGGGACTTGCCCACCAGGACCAGGGCGCAGAGGGTGAGCAGGTACGGGAACAGCAACATGATCTGGTAAGGGATGTTGATGCCGAGGGCTTGGACCCGCAACTGTAGGGCATCGGCGGCCCCGAAGAGGAGGGCTGCCAAAAAAGCGCCCACCGGCGTCCATTTGCCAAAGATGATGGCGGCGAACGCGATGAACCCGCGCCCAGCCGTCATCTCCTCCATGAAGGTGCTGATGAAGCCGATGGACAGCAGCGACCCCCCGGCCGCGGCCAGCACGCCGCAGATGACGATGCCCGCGTAGCGCATGGCTTGGACCTTCACGCCCAGGGTGTCGGCAGCCAGGGGGTTCTCCCCCACCGACCTGAGCTTCAGGCCCCAGGTCGTGCGGTACAGCACGAAGAGCACCACGGGCAGCAGCAGGAAGGCCACGTACACCAGCGGCAGGTGCCTGAAGAACATCGGCCCGACCACTGGCAGGTCCGCCAAGTACGGGATGGGCGTCGGCTGGAAGGAAGCGGCTTTGTGCAGCTTGTCGGTGATGCCGAAGGCCCGGCGGAAGGCCAGCCCGGTCGCGCCCAGCGCCAGGATGTTGAAGCCCACGGCCGCGACAACCTGGTTGGCGCGGAAGGTCACGCACGCCAGCGCGTAGAGCAGCGACATCAGTCCCCCGCAAACCATGGCGATGGCCAGGCCCACCCAGGGACTGCCGGTGTAGTAGGACCCCAGGAAGGCGGCCAAGGTGCCTGTGAGCATCATGCCCTCCAACCCCAGGCTCAGTACGCCGGCGCGTTCACTGAACAACCCGCCCATGGCCGCCAGCAGCAAGGGCGAGGCCAGCCGCACCGAGGCGAAGACGAAGTCAACCGACAGCACCACCCCTAACAGGTCCAGCACCGGCCGCCACCTCCTTTCGCTTGGCCAGCAGCTTGCGGACGACATCCATGGACGTGCCCGCGATCATGAACAGCACCACCAGGCCTTGGATCAGGTACACCGCGACCACCGGCAGTCCGGTGGCCGACTGCATCACATTGGCGCCGGTACGTAGCGCGCCGAAGAACAGGGCTCCGAAGATGGTGCCGACGGCGGTAGTCCGGCCCAACAGCGCCACAGCGATGGCGTCAAAACCGTAGCCGGGGGAAAAGCCATCGAGCAACCGGAAACGCACGCCCAGGATCTCCGAGGCCCCGGCGAGGCCTGCCAAGGCACCGCTCAAGCACATGGTGATGATGGTCACCTTGGCTACATCGATCCCGGCCCAGCGGGCCGCCTCCCGGTTGGAGCCCACCATGCGGATAGCGAAGCCAAGCCCCGTGCGTGTAAGCAAGAAATGGACGGCGACGGCAGCCGCGATCGCCAGCAGGATGCCAGCGTGCAGGGATGTGCCGCTGATCAACTGGGGCAGCCGTGCGGTGGCCAGGACCTGCCTGGTCTGGGGGCTCCAACCCGGTTCCCGCAAGAGGCTGTGCACCATGTAGCTGACGAACCAGACCGCGATGTAGTTCATGAGGATGGTGATGATGACCTCGTTGAAACCCCTCCGGGCCTTCAGGTACCCCGGCACCAGCGCCCAGGCGGCGCCGCCTGCAGCCCCGCAGGCCAGGGCGGCCAGGACGTGTACCCCCAAGGGCAACCTCAAGGCTGTCCCTGCCCACACCGCCAGCAAGGCGCCCATGTACAACTGGCCCTCACCGCCGATGTTGAAGGTGCCTGCCCGGAAAGCCAGGGTCACGGCGAGCCCGGCGAAGATGAGGGGGATGGAGTTGGTGATGGTCATGGTCACCTGACCCAGGTTGCCGGCGGCGCCGCGGAAGAGGTGGCCATAGGCGACCACAGGGTTGACCTTGAGCATGGCGATGACCAGGCTCCCGACAGCCAGGGAGGCGATGATCGCCGCCATCGGCGTCAGGACATTGGCTAGGTTCTCCCAGTGGATGGCCGGCAGCTTCAGCCGCGGGGCATCGGGACGCCTTGGTCCAGGCATGGTTCCTTCCTCCCACTTTAGGGACATGCGCTCTCGCAGGAGGGCCCCGGCGGCCGCAGCCCCCGGGGCCCCGCCCCGCTTGGAGGTCAGACAGCGCTTACTTCGTGCCGAAGTCGGTGATCTTACCTGCCTTGATGTCCTCGACGACCTTATTCACCTTAGCGCGGACGTCGGCGGGCACCATGGCGCCGTATTCGCTAAGATACTGGGCGCCCTCCTTGTAGCCCATGATGTACAGGGCACCCTTCAGATCGCCCTTCTCACCGCGCTCGACCAGGTTGACCAGGATGTTGGCCACGCTCTGGACGTTGGACACCATGTGGCTGTCGGGAGCGTATTCCTTCTGGTCGCGGCTCCAGCCGATGTACAGGACCTTGGTGCCGCGGACGGCTTCTGCGGCGCCGTGGTTGGCGGCGTCCCCGTTGGCCATGATCACATCCACACCGGTGGCCATCTGGGCCAGCGCGGCTTCCTTGCCCTTGGCGATGTCGGTCCAGGAACCGGTCCAGGCCTCGACGACCGTGGCCGCCGGGTTGAAGTCCTTGACAGCCTTCTTGAAGCCTTGGAAGTCAGCCTTGATGCTGGGGATGTCCACGGCGCCGACCAGACCGAGCTTGTTGGACTTGGTCATGAGGGCCGCGAGCACGCCGGTGATGTAGCCGGCCTCTGCCGAGGTGAACAGGACGGCGTTGACGTTCTTGTCGTTCTTGGCCACGCCGCCGATCTGGATGAAGGTCACCTTCGGGAACTCCTTGGCCACCAGGTCAAGGGCATCACCGTACTCGTAACCGTGGGCGATGACGTACTTGAACCCCTGGTTGGCGTAGTTGCGCATGAGCTGGGCATGATCAGCCTGCTTGACGTTCTCAGTCACGGCGATCTGGAAGCCCATCTTGTCCCTGAGGGTCGTCAGGCCTTCGTAGGCCAGCTGGTTCCAGCCGCCGTCATTGGCGGGTCCGGAAATCAGCAGCGCGGCCTTCTTCTGCAGCGGCTGCTCCTTCTTAGTGCAGCCCACCAGCGCCGTAGCAACGAGCAGAATGCACAGCATGATCACTGTAAAACGCTTCATGTACGGAACTCCCTCCTAGTAGTAAGTCTGTCGTCGACCCCTTCCCAGCGTCCTCCTGGGCCAGTCAACACCTCCTTCACCGACTCACGAGGCTGAGGCGATCCGCTTGGATCCGGCCATCATCAGACCCAACTCGCCCACATCGGCGGCGTCGCGGGCAAAAGTACCCATGATCTCACCCTCGTAGATGACCGCGATACGGTCGCTCAAAGAGAGGACCTCCTCCAACTCCGTGGAGATCAGGAGCACTGCGGCCCCTGCGTCCCTCGCCTTAATGATCTGCCTGTGGACGAACTCGGTGGCGCCGACGTCCAGCCCCCGGGTCGGCAGCATCGCCACCAGCAGCTTGGGCGATCGGGACAACTCCCGGGCCAAGACCACCTTCTGCTGGTTGCCCCCGGACAGGGTCCGCGCCTCCGCCGCCGTGGACGGCGTCCTGATGTCGTACTGGCGGACCAGGTCCCGGGCGATGTCGTCAATGGCGTTGAGCTGCAGGATACCCCGGTGGGAGAAGGGCGCGCGGTAGAAGGCGCCGAACATGATGTTCTCCGCCACGTGCATGTTGAGGACCAGTCCCTGGTGATGCCTGTCCTCGGGGATCACGCCGACGCCGCGCTCCACCACCTGGCGGGGGGTCATGCCCACGATGTCGACGCCCTCGATCTGGACCGCACCCCCAGTGGGCCTGCGCACGCCCACCACGCACTCGGCCAGCTCCTTCTGCCCGTTCCCATCCACGCCGCAGATGCCCAGGATCTCGCCGCCGCACACGCTTAAGCAGACGCCCTTCAGCGCGGGCAGGCCCTTCTGGTTCATGGCCCGCAGGTTCGACAGGTCCAGCACGACATCCCGCAGGCAGGCAGGAGCCTTGTCCACCCGGAAAACGACCTCACGCCCTATCATCATGCGGGCCAGAGCCGCCTCGCTGGTGGCAGCCGTGTCCACGGTATCCACCACCCGGCCCCCGCGCAGTACGGTCACCCTGTCCGACACCTGCATGACCTCATTGAGCTTGTGAGAAATGAAGATGATCGAGCGCCCCGCGGCGGCCAGGGACCGCAGGATGGCAAAGAGGTCCTCGCTCTCCTGGGGGGTCAGCACCGCCGTCGGCTCGTCGAGGATGAGCAACTCGGCCTTGCGGTACAGGGCTTTGAGGATCTCCACCCGTTGCTGCTCGCCAACGGACAGCTGCCACACCCTGGCCCTGGGGTCGACTTTCAGCCCATGCTTCTTACCGAGGGCCTGGAGGTCCCGTTCCGCTCGGGCCATGTCCAGCAGGGGCCCTTTGCCGGAAGGCATGCCGAGCACGACATTCTCCGCCACGCTGAACGCTTGCACCAGCATGAAGTGCTGATGCACCATGCCGATACCAGCCTCGATGGCCTTGCCGGGGGACTGCACCGACAGCGGACGGCCGTTAAGGATGATCTCACCCTCGTCAGCCTGGTACAGGCCGTAGAGGATGTTCATCAGCGTCGTCTTACCGGCGCCGTTCTCCCCGAGCAGGGCATGGATCTCGCCCTTGGCCACGGAGAGGTTGATGCCGTCATTGGCAACTACGCCAGGAAAGCGCTTGGTCATGTTGCGGAGCACGAGCACGGGCTCAGCCACTGGCAACCGACTCCTTGAAGTGTCATCTGCTCTGAAACCCATTACATTTCATCTGAATCTACGACACCGGTGTGCCTTTTTCCTGCCGTTCTGCAATGTAACTAAATAGCGGCGGGGGAAATGAAGCCTTAAATTGGCTCCCCGCCGCTACGTTGGTTGTGCAGCCCTGCCTGACCTAGTAATCGACTGCCGCGCGCACCGCCTTGGCGATATCTTCGGGCCTAGGCACGATATAGTCTTCGAACACAGGCGCGAAGCCGATGGGGCAGTCGAGGGCGTTTACGCGCTGGATGGGCGCCTTGAGCTGACCCCAGGCCGCTTCGGCGATCTCCGCGGCCAGTTCGGCGTTATGGCTACCGGTCCTCGGGGCCTCGTTCACCAGCACGACCCGGCCCGTTTTGGCCACCGACTCCAGGATGGTGGGCATGTCCACGGGCATGAGCGTGCGCAGGTCGATGACCTCGCAGGAGATCTCTTCTGCTCGTGCCAGCTGCTCGGCAACCTGCAGCGCGTGATGGACCAGCTTCATGCTGGCAACCACAGTGACGTCGGTCCCCTGGCGCTTCACGTCAGCCACACCGATGGGGATGGCGTAGGGCTCTGCCGGCACCTCGCCGGTGGCGCCGTAGAGCATCTTGTGCTCCAGGAACACGACAGGGTTGTCGTCGCGGATCGACGCGATGAGCAAGCCTTTGGCATCCCTGGGTGTGGATGGCGCGACGATGGTCAGTCCGGGCACGTTGAGCAGCCAGGCCTCGATGGACTGGGAGTGGTGGTAGGCGGCCCGGAAGCCCGCGCCCGTGGCCGTACGCACCACAATGGGGCACTTGAGCTGCCCGGAATACATGTAGTGGGCCTTGGCGCTGTTGTTGACCAGCTGGTCGTAGCATTCGGTGATAAAGTCGGCAAACATGATCTCGACCACGGGCCGCAGGCCGCAGAAGGCCGCACCGTTGGCAAGGCCGACGATGGCCTGCTCGGACAAGGGTGTGTCTTTGGCGCGGAGCGGCCCGAACCGGCTGAGGATGCCCATGGTGACGCCGAAGTCGCCACCCATCTTGGCCACGTCCTCGCCCAGGATGAACACGCTGCCGTCGCGCTCCATTTCCTGATGCAAGGCCTCATTCAAGGCATCTTTGAAGGTCAGGGTCCTCATTTGCCGGCCACCTCTCTTCCGACATAGACGTGATGCGTGGCTTCCTCCACTTTGGGGACCGGGCTCTCGATGGCGAACGTCACCGCGTCAGCTATCTCCGCTTCCACCCTGGCATCGAGGCCCTTGATGTCCTCGGCGGTGGCCCAACCTTTGGCCAGCAGCTGCTCGCGGACCCGTTTGATGGGGTCCTTCTCCTTCCAGGCCTTGACCTCTTCCTCGGGGCGATAGGAGGCCGGGTCGCCGGAAAAGTGCCCTTGCCAGCGGTAGGTGACGAGCTCGACCAGGGAAGCCCCTTCCCCACGGCGCGCCCGCTCGGCGGCTTCAGTGACCACGGCGGCGACAGCCTCCACGTCGTTGCCGTCTACGGTAACGCCGGGGATGTCATAAGCGCACCCCATCTGGCTGAGTTTCTCCAGGGGATGGGCGTCGACGGCGCGGGTGGAGATGGCATATTGGTTGTTTACCAGGACATAGACGATGGGCAGCTTCCACACCCCGGCCAGATTGAGGCTTTCGTGGAACTCCCCGCGGCCGACGGTGCCGTCCCCGATGAAGTTGAAGGTCACCGCCTTGGTCTGCTTGAACTGGGCCGCGTAGGCCAGACCGAGGGCGGTCACCATGGTCGAACCTTGGATGGCGTTGTTGCCCACGTTCCCCCGCGCGAAGTCGGCGATATGCATGCTGCCGCCCTTGCCCCGGCAGACGCCGGTCTCCTTGCCGAAGATCTCGGCCAGCACTTCCCTGGTAGGGGTGCCGACCAGGAGGCACACACCGTGGCTGCGATGATCAGGCAGCACGAAGTCCCCCTTCTGGAAAGCAGCCATGGCTCCGGCCTGGGCCGCCTCCTGCCCCACCCCAAGGTGGATGAAGCCCGGCACATGGCCCTTCTTGGAGTACTCCTCCACCGTCTCCTCGAAACGCCGGATGAGCACCATCTTGCGGTAGAAATCCAGCAGTGTAGTCTTGTCCACCGCCATTGTCAGACCTCCCTTTCGCTTGATTGCAGGGCCGCCCTGCCTAGTTGCACTACGCGCGCCTCCCTCGCCAGTTTGGCCCCGAACAACCTGGCGAAATCCATGGCTGAGGCTGCCTTGACCTCGTAATCGGTCCATCTGTCGTTCAGGGCTGAACCTGCCCGCTCAGCCAGCACAGCCAGGCCCCGGTAGCCCTGGCGTTCGGCGAAGCCGATGGGCAACATCTGCATGGCCAGGATAAAGTCGACCAGTTGCCCCAAGACCGCTTCCTGGCCGCAGTGGCGGGCACCGCCGACGGCGATGGCCCCCGCGGCCTTTCCCGCCAGCAGGCTGCCGATCTCCTCGTCCTCGAACCTGGACAGGGCGTTGGACCGGTCCAGCAGGCACTTGAAGGCCCCCGGCAGGCCCGAGTGGAACACCGGCGACACGAACATGATGCCATCTGCCGCCACCATCCGCTCCAGGAACGCGGGGGCGTCGTCCTGTTGGCGGCATGACCGCCAGGGTGCTTCCCGGGCCCCGTGACACGACTGGTAGCACTCCCCAAGACAGGGTCCTACCCGCTTTCGCGCCAGGCTGAGCAGCTCCACCTCCGCGCCCGTCCCCGCAGCCCCTTCCAGCGCGGCCTCAGCGAGCAGCTCGCTGTTGCCGTGCCGCTGGCTGCCGGCGATGGCCAAGATGCGCGTCCTGGCGCCGGGCGTCACTTGAGGAACGTCTCCGCCAGCAGCTTGTAGTGAACCTGGCCTGCCGCAAAGGACTTGCCGGTGGTGACGTTGTGCAGGTGGACCCGGGCCGGGGCGTGGATAGCGTGGTCGATCTGGTAGAAGTCTTTGTTGTTCTGCACGAAGATCGCCTCGAAGGGTTGGCCGTATAGCCGCGAGGCCTCAGAAACCACACGCCTGACGACACGTTCGCACTCGGCGTCGGTGGTGCGCACCCAGAAGTCTGAGGCCGCTCCGTACAGCAGCGCGTCGTTGATCCGGCCCATGGTCTTCAGCGGGTCATCGCACACCGGGGCTACAGGGGCGGTACCCCACGCCCAGAGGATGGCGTTCAGTGGGAACCCCTCTTCCTGCAACCGGTGGATGGTCTGCTCGACCGACCGCGCCGACACCTGCACGGAAGTGGTGATGGACGTGTTCGAGGCGACGGGCAAGTACACGTCGGCCGGCTTGACACCGCAGCCCTTGGCGACAGCCAAGGCGAGTTCGTCGGTAGGGAGGGCGTCCATCTGCAGGCACAGCACAACCTCAGCGTTTCTGTCCTGGTAGCTGATGTGATGGACGTAGGTGTCGGACGTGATCCGAGCCTGGGTCCTGGCGGGGCCTGAGCCGATGCTGCTGAACGCCCCTGCGCTCAGCTGCCAGCCTGCGATCTGGCAGCCGAAGGTGGCGATGAGCGGCTGATCCAGGTAGACGTCGATGGACGGCAGGTACACATCGCCCAGCATGAACCGGCCGAAGGTGGCGGTAGCCAGGCCTCCCATGGTGAGTTCGCTGAACAGGCGGCCAGCCTCCCAGCCCCCCGCGCGCTCCACGCCCATGTCGATGACCGTGGCGCCGCTGGGCAGCTTCAGGACACCTACATCCAGACGATCCGCCTCAGCGATGATGCGGCGCACCAGCTTCATGCTTACCTTGTTCACACTGACCATGCCTCGTCCTCCGCCTCCTTACGAATGTGCTGCCATCTGTTCAGCCCGGTAGGAGCTGCGTACGAGGGGAGCCGAGACGACCCCCCGAAACCCCAACTCTAGTGCCGCTGCTTTCAGCCTGTCGAACTCGGCCGGCGGGACGAAGCGCCTTACCGGCAGGTGAGCCGGGGAAGGCCGCAGGTACTGGCCCATCGTGACCAGGTGGCACCCGGCCTCCCGCAAGTCCCTGAGCGCCTGCCTGACCTCAGCTGGCCGCTCCCCTAGGCCCAGCATGAGGCCGGATTTCACCGTCGCCCCGGCCGCGGCGGCTTGTGCCAGCACCGCCAAGGAGCGGGCGTAGCCGGCCTGGGGGCGGACCGTGGAGTACAGCCGGGGTACCGTCTCCAGGTTGTGGTTAAACACGTCGGGCGCGACCCGCAGGACCGTGTCCACCGCTGTCCGGTCCCCACCAAAATCGGGGACGAGCACCTCCACCTTCGCGCAGGGGACCGTCGCCCTCACCGCCCGCACGCAGGCCGCGAACTGCCCCGCGCCGCCGTCACTGAGGTCATCGCGGCTGACGGAGGTGATCACCACATGCTTCAATCCCAGCGCCAAAGCGGCCTGAGCCAGCCGGAGGGGCTCGTGCTGGTCCACCGGCGCCGTGGGCCCATGGCCGACGGCGCAAAAGCCACACCGCCGCGTGCAGGCATCCCCGAGGATGAGGAAGGTCGCGGTACGGCTGTGATAGCACTCCCAGATGTTCGGACACTGGGCTGCTTCGCACACCGTGTGCAGCCGGTGGCGCCGGAGGGTCCTGTCAACCTCAGGGCCCGGCCCTGAGGTCGGCACCCTCACCACGAGCCAGTCCGGCCACGCGGAGGTCACTTGTGGATGGCCTCCCCGCGGGTGTCCAGACACGCTTCCTTGACTGCTTCGGCGAGGGTGGGATGGGCGTGGATCACCTTGACGATATCGTCCACCGTGCTCCCGTGATGCAGGGCGAGAGCCGCTGCGGCGATGAGCTCCGTGGCATGGGAGCCGATGATGTGCATGCCCAGCAGCTGGCCGGAACCCGCCTCGGCCACCACCTTCACGAAGCCCTCAGGCTTGGCCATGGCTAGTGCCCTGCCGCTGTTCTGGAAGGGGAAGCGGCCTACGGCCACCTCGTACCCTTCTTCCCGGGCCGCGGCCTCAGTCAGGCCGACCCCGGCGACCTCAGGCGTCGTGTAGATGCACCTGGGCACACCGCCGCCATCGTAGCGGACGCTGTGCCCCATGGCGTGCTCAGCCGCCACGACTCCCTGCTCGAACCCCACATGGGCCAGGAGGACACCTCCCGTGACATCGCCGGCAGCGTAGATGCCCTGTACGCTGGTGCGCATGCAGGCGTCCACGCTGATCTCCCCGCGCCCGCCGACCGCGATCCCGGCCTGCTCTAGCTGCAGGCCCTGGGTGCGCGGACGCCGGCCGATAGCGGCCAGCACCCGGTCGGCCTGGACCACCCGTGCGCCGCCTGCCGAGGCCACCTTGACTGCCAGGCTGCCGCCTGCCTGCGCGATACCCTCCACCTTGGCCCCGGTGAGCACCTGGACGCCCTGGGCTTCCAAGTAGAAACGCAGGGCGTCGCCCAGCTCAACATCTTCCGTCGGGATCAGGCTGGGCAGCAGCTCGATGAGGGTGACTTTAGCGCCCAGGGCGCCGTAAATGGCGGCGAACTCGCAGCCGACCGCGCCGCCGCCGATGATGGCCAACGTGGCAGGGACGGAGTCGGGGTTGAGGGCTGCCTCGCTGCCGATGACCCCAGGCAGGTCAAAGCCCGGCAGGGGCGGGACCCAAGGGTTGGAGCCTGTGCAGATGATGGCCTGCTCGAAGGCTACCTTATGCTCCTTGCCATTGGCGGCGATGACCGCCTCCCGGGGTCCGGCGAACCGGGCCCAACCCGGGCGGACTGCCACCCCCCGCTCGGCGAGGAGCACGCCCAGTGACTCCCGCAGGGAGCGGGCCACCTCGTCCTTGCGGCCAACCATGGCCGCGAGGTCGACGGACACACCTGTGACTGTGAGGCCATGTTTCCCTGCGTCGCTCAAGCCTTTGAGCAGGCTGGTGCTCTCGAGCAAGCTCTTGGTGGGCACGCACCCACGGTTCAGGCAGGTTCCGCCGAGTTCGGCGCCTTCGACCAGCACCGGTTCAGCGCCCAGCTGGGCGGCCCTCAGCGCAGCCACGTACCCGGCAGGTCCCCCGCCGATGACCAGCAGTCTGACCCGGTTCATGTCAACCCCCCAATGCCAGCAGGGTGTAGGGCGCTTCCAGGAACCGGGCGACGGTCTCGACGAACCTCGCCGCCGGCGCCCCGTCGATCACCCGGTGGTCGTGGGTCAAACTCAGGACGACTGACTGTCCGGGCACGACGACCCCACCGCTCACCATGGGGCGGGCGGCGATGCGTCCGATGCCCAGGATGGCGCTCTCTGGCGGGTTCAGCACGGGCGTGAAGGCATCGACGCCGTACATGCCCAAATTCGTGACGGTGAAGGTACCGCCGGCGATGTCATCGGCGCTGAGGGTCCCAGCCCGCGCGTTTTCGACCAGCGTCTTTACCCTGCGGGACAGCTCGGGCAGGCTTAAGGTCCCCGCGTCCCGGAGCACCGGCACGATCAGGCCGTTGTCCCCGAGGTCCACCGCAACGCCGAGGTTGATCTCGGCGTGGACCGTCGTGGACTGGCCGTCGAAGCTGACGTTGATCCCGGGATGGGCCCGCAGGGCGAGGGCGACAGCACGCAGGAAGAGGTCAGTGTAGGTCAGCTTGACCCCGAAGTCCCGGTTGAAGCCGACGACGATGGCCTCGCGGAACCTGACCAGCTCGCTGGCGTTGACCTCCCGGGTGAGGGTCGACTGGGCGGTCGTCTGCAAGCTCTCGAACATGCGCCTGGCTATGGTCAGCCGCATCTCGTCGGCGGGATGGCTACCCGCGGCCCTCGGGGCAGGGCAGGCAGCCGCACAGCGCTCCACGTCCTCCGTAAGGATCCGGCCACCGGGGCCGGTGCCCTTGACGAACGCCAGGTCGATGCCCTGCTCCGCGGCCAGCCGCCTGGCTGCGGGCGAGGCTGTATGTGCTACGGCTGGGGCTGCCTGTTGGGCCGCGGGCGCGGCGGCCCGCTCGCTGATGGCCCGTTCCACGTCTTCGCGCAGGATGCGTCCACCCGGTCCGGAGCCCGTGACGCCGGCAAGGTCCAGGCCGGCCTCTTCCGCCAGCTTCCTGGCGACAGGCGACACCTTCTGCTCCCCACCCGCCGCCTGGGCGGCAACAGCAAGCGGACGGGCGCTGGACTCCTTGGCTGCCGACACGAGGTCGCTGATGTCCTCATCGCCACCGGCAATGACGGCGAGGGGCGCGAGCACCGGGACGGTCGTCCCTGCCGGGGCCAGGATCTTCCTGACGATCCCCTCAGCCGGCGCCTCGACCACGTTGGCGATCTTCTCGGTGGTGATCTGCACCACCGTCTGGCCCTTGCTGACGGCTTCGCCTTCGGCGACGAGCCACTTCACGACCTTCCCCTGGGTCATGGTCAGGCCGAGTTTGGGCATGATGACCTGCGTTGCCAGTTGGGTCACATCCTTTCCGGTAATGTGGCCGGCGCGGCCGAGCCTGGTCTGGGCCAAGGGCGGTTCCTCGCGCGGCCGGCGGTGCCGGCCCGCGCAGCCAGCTCCGTGGCAGCCAACTGGGCCTCGGCCAGCGCCGCCCGTTCATCGAGGCAGGTCACCGCACCGTCCTCCACCACGATCCTGCCGTCCACCATCACCAGTTCCACGTTGGCCGCGCTCCCTGAGTAGACCAGGGTCGAGACGGGATGGTGCATGGGCACGGACCGCGCCGACCGGCCCGGGTCGAACACGAACAGGTCGGCCCGCTTCCCTGCCTCCAGCGACCCGATGCTATCTTCCATCCCGAGGGCGCGGGCCCCGTCAATGGTCGCCAGTTCCAGGACCTGCTCGGCAGTCATCGCCGTGGGATCCAAGGTCGCGACCTTGTGCAGGAGCGCCGCGCTCTTCAGCACTTCTATCATGTCCTGGGTGTTGTTGCTCGCCGCCCCGTCGGTGGCCAAGGAACACACCACGCCTGCGGAGAGCATGGCCGGGACCGGCGCCACGCCCGAGGCCAGGTACATGTTGCTGACCGGGTTGTGGGACACCTTCACGTCGTGGCGCGCCGTTACGGCTATCTCCTCCGGGGTGAGGCAGACACAGTGCACCATCACCAGATCCGGGCCGAGCACCCCGTAGGCCTCCAGGGCGCCGAAGTCGCTCCGCCCACCGTGTACCGCGGCCGCGGCCTCACGGTCCCAGGGGGTCTCAGAGACGTGGATGGTGATGCCCGTCCGGCACTCAGTCGCCAACCGCCGAACCTCGCGCAGCATCCATTCGGAGCAACCCCACCCGCTGCCCGGGGCCAGCCAGACGCGCAGACGGCCGTTGTCGGCCCCGTGATAGGCCTCATAGAGCCTGCGGAAGTCGGCCAGGATCTCCTCACCCGGCTGGCGGAGGGCGGCCGGGATCCCGAACTGCGCGCCCGCGTCGGTCGTACCCCGGGCGAGGATGGCGCGGATGCCGGTCGCGCGGAAGGCCCGGATGGCCTCGTCCCCGAGCATCGGCACGGGGTGTGCGTAGTTGTAGTCCAGCAGCGTGGTCGTGCCGCTGTGGAGGGCATCCAGGCACCCCAGCAGCGCCGAGGCGTAGGCCTCCCGGGCCTTAAACTCGATGGCGCTGGGCAGCGTAGCGGCCAGGAGCCAGTCCGACAGGACCAGGTCGTCGCCGAGCCCTTTGAGCAGGGTCTGGAACAGGTGGGTGTGGGTGTTCACCAGGCCGGGGAAGACGAGCTTGCCGCTGACGTCGATGACGCGTTGCGCCTGTGCCCCCGAAAACTCCGCCGCCGGGCCCACGGCCTGAATGGTAGCGCCGGTGACGGCCACGGCCCCCGGGTGGAAGCTGTCGCGGCGTCCGTTGACGGTGACCACGTGACCGTTGGTGAGCAACAGGTCGTACACTCTGTACCCTTCCTTCCTTGCCTGCAGGCCTGATGGACTCAGCGCCGTGCCTAGGCCCCGAAGCGGGCCGGGCTGAAGGGCGCGAACTCACGGGGCATGCGGCCGGACCTGATGGCAGCGGCAGCATGCCGGCCAACGGCGGGGGCTACCGACAATGCCCCCTTGAAGCTGGCTGCCACAAACAGGTTGCCCGGTCTGCGGCACGGGCCGAAGACGGGGAGACGGTCGGCGGTGAAGGGTGTCACCCCTGCCCAGGCCCGGACAGCCTCAACCCCTGCCAGACTGGGAAACAACTTGACGAACCGGCTGCACAGGGCCCCCAGCTCGCCGGGGACCAGGGCCGTGTCGTAGCCCTCCACATGACGGGTGGATTGGCCGATGATGATTGACCCGTTCACGCGCTGGATCAGACCGATCTCCACATGGCTGTTTTCCCGCACGAAGGCGGGCGTGAGGAAACCACCTCCGACCACCGGCCCGCGGAGCGTCGGTGGCGCAGGGTGCGTCACCAAGAGGGCCCCCCGGTGATAGCCGATTGGCAGTTCCACACCGGCCAAGGCAGCCAGCTCCCGGGTCCAGGCCCCCGCCGCCAGCACGAACTCGCCTGCGCGTACCGGTCCCTGGGGGGTGAGAGCTGCGGTGAGCCTTGAACCTGACGCATCCCACTCCCAGCCGATGACAGGCGTATGCCAGCGTACATCGGCACCTGCCGCCGCCGCCCTGTCTAGGTACAGCGCAGTCAGGGCCAGGGGATCGACCTGCCCCTCCTGGGGGCACCAGGCCAACCCCTCGAGGGCGGTGGGGCAGATGTGGGGTTCGGCCCGCGCCGCTTCGCCGGGAGGCACGAGCCTCACATCAAGGCCCCGGGCCCGCTGCCTGGCGACCAACCTGCGCATGGGCTCGAGTTGATCCGGTGCGGTCAGGACGATGCTGCCGCCGTCCTCGCGGTAGCCGATGTCAGCCGTCTCACCCCTGTACTCCGCCAGCGAGTCACGGGCGAGGTCCAGATGGACGCAGGGCTCCCGGTCGCTCAGGGACAGCTGGCCCATGTTGGCCCCGGAGGCCCCAACAGCGAAGTCCGACGCCTCCAACACCGTCACCCGGACGCCGGTTTCAGCCAGGCGCCTGGCGATGGCGGCGCCCACCACTCCGGCGCCGGTGACGGCCACATCCACGCTCAATGCCTGCGACCGTACACGTCCACATCGGCGCCGGTCATGCCAGCTGCCGCATCGGAGGCCAGAAACAGGGCCACCTCGGCGATGTTCTCTGGCTTGAGCAGGTCCGCGGGATCCACGTTCAAGCGGTTGCGGACGGCGGGGGTGTCCGTCAGGCCGACGTTGATGGCATTGACGTTGACCCCGTAAGGTTTCATCTCTTCGGCCATGATCCGGGTCAGGCCCAGCATCCCGGCCTTGCTGGCCGAATAGGTGCCAAAGTCCGGGAACACATGGTGGGCGGCCGCCGAGGAGATGTTGACGATCTTCCCGCTCCTACGAGCCATCATCTCCCGCCCGCAGTACTTCATGAACAGGAAGGCCCCGGTCAGGTTCACGGCCATCACTCGTTCCCAATCCTTCAGCTCTGTGTCGACCACGGCTGCGGGGATGATGATGCCAGCGTTGTTAACCATCACGTCCACCTTGCCGAACTCCTGCACGGTGCGGGCGACGATGCCCCGCACCGCGGCCTCGTCGGCGACATCCGCGGGCAGGGGCAGCGCCCGGACGCCCAAGTCCCGGCATTCCCCCGCCACCTGCGCAATGGCTGCCTGCGTCCTGGCCACAAGCACCACGTCTGCGCCCGCAGCGGCAAACCGCACAGCGATGCTGCGGCCGATACCTTGACCTGCCCCTGTGATGATAGCTACTTTGCCGCTGAAGTCCACGCTGCCTACCTCCCCGCCACAAGTGCGAAACCGCTTTCAGCCACGGTCGGACGGGAGCCAACCGCTAGTGTATGGAGTGTGTGCCACCGTCTTGCTAACATACAGTTGAAACCGGAGGTATTTGTTTCGACTCAAGTTAACAAAAGTCCTGCCACCCGACCAGGGGAAGCAGGACTTTTAGTACTCGACGATGTGGACCGTGCTGGGCGACCCATCCACCTTGAGTCCCATGTCCCAGCAACGCCGATGTGGGACCGCCCCCCGGGCCAGCTGTGACAAGCGGGCGTCATACACGCGCAGGGCGTCGCCGGCGGCCCGCAGGCTGACAGGTTCAAACCGCACCCAGTCCCCGGGTTTGAGTTGGCCTGCCAGGTCCAGGTCGGCGCCGATGACGACACCGGGCACCGGGTAGCCGCCCGTGGTCTGGTGGTCTGCCAGGAGCACGATGGGCTGGCCGTCTGGCGGCACCTGCACCGCCCCTACGGTCACCCCTTCTGACAGCTGGTCCCCCTTACGCACAGCCAATCGTGGCCCCTCCAGCCTCAGGCCCATCCTGCTCGCAGCCGGAGTGACGCTGTAGCGGCGCCCAGCCAGGCTATCACAGGCATCAGCCCGTGGGCCCGGCACATAACGCAGGACCGCGCCATCACGGTACTTGGGCAGCAGGCCGGGACGGAGCACCAGCATGCCCACCTGCTTGCTCCCCCAGGTCAACAGGTCACCGGGCCTCAGCGCCCGGCCCCCGCAGCCCCCGAAGCCTGCGTTCAGGCATGTGGACCTGCTGCCGAGGATCTCCGGGACCTCGATGCCGCCTGCCACCGCCAGGTAGGCCCGGCAGCCGTGGCCTCTGCTGCCAGCGAAGTGGAGCATGCCTCCGGGCGGCACCCTGACCGTCTCACCCATGGGCAGCTCGCGCCCGCCCAGATGGGGCCGGTAGTCGGCCCCGGTCACGGCGATGCAGGCCTCGGACAGGAAGCGGAAGGCGTAGCCGGGGGCAGGGAGTTCCAGGGCAGCTTCGCCTGGCGCGTTCCCGGCCAAGATGTTGGCAGCGGTGAAGGCCATCCTATCCAGGGCACCCCCGGGCGGGACCCCTAGGCTGGCGTAGCCTGTGCGGCCCAAGTCCTGGACCGTACCGCCAATTGACGCCGCCAGCACCTCAAGCATCAGGCGCCTCGGCGGATATGAACCTCACCCTGTCGCCTGGGCGGATCAGGGCCGGCTCCGCCCGGACCGGGTCGAACAGCACCAGCGGCGTCCAACCGATGATCCTCCAGCCGCCGGGGGTCGCCCGCGGGTAGATGCCCGTCTGGTCCCCCGCTATACCCACAGAACCCGCAGGCACTGCCGTGCGGGGAGTGGACAGGCGGGGACAGGCCAGAGCCGCAGGCAGGCTCCCCAAGTAGGGGAAACCCGCCACGAACCCCAACATGTAGCAGTGGTAATCGGCGGAGGCGTGCAGCGTCGCAGCCTCGGCTGGCGTCAGTCCTCCCCTGGCGGCTACCTCCCCCAGGTCGGGGCCATAGTCGCCGCCATAGTGGACGGGTATCTCCACCAGGCGCGCCGGCACGGTCGCGGACGCCGGCTCCGCGGCCAAGTCCTGGAGCAGACTCCGTAGCCTATCCCTGTCGAGCAGCCGGGGATCGAACCTGACCAGCAGGGAGGCGTAGCCTGGCACCAGCTCGTTCAGGCCTTCAGGCCGCTGAGCCAGTGCGCGGGTCAGGGCGTGCACCCGAGCGTTCACCGCCGGGTCGATCCGGTCGCCCAGCACCACCAAGAGAGCAGATTCGCCGGCATCCCTGAGTTCCAGGCCGCCCACCCCTATGCGCGCCAACGCTTTACCCATGGTACGTCCTTCTCCCCTATGGTCCCTCCTCCCTCCCTCAGCTATGGGATTTGGGTGTGGTTTCTTCCGGAGGCTGTTCGAGAGGACTTCGCCCCCGCCGGACAGAATCAACTGTGGCTGAACTACCTGGGCACCCGGAGGCAAGAGCATGTACAAACGTCGACTGGAACGGATCCTCAGACCCAATGGGCGCAGCCTCATCGTGGCCATGGACCATCCCGCCAACTGCCCGACCCCTCCCGAACTGGAGCGTCCCGGCGAGGCCATCGCGCGTGTGGTTGCTGGGGGGGCAGATGCGGTCATCCTGAACCATGGCGCGGCGAGCCGCTTCGCCGCGGCGTTGGCCGGACGCGGCCTCGTCTACCGGCTGGACCTCTCCCCCACTACCCTGTCCAGCGGGCACGCCACCCGCTGGGTGTTCGCGGTGGAGACAGCCCTCGCCCTGGGCGCGGACGCGGTCATCGCCTTCGGCTGCCTTGGCGAAGGCCTCGAGCACACCCTCGACGCCATGGGCTCGATCGCGGCTGCGTGTCAGCGCTGGGGGATGCCCTTAGTGGCGGAGATGGTGCCAGGTGGGTTCGACGGCCCCCCGGAGCTGAAGACAGTGGAGAACATGCGCATGGCCGTCAGGGTAGCGGGAGAGCTCGGGGCGGACCTGGTCAAGGCCCCGTACATGGCCGGGTTCTCCGCGGTGATCGCCGCCGCCTACGTGCCCGTGGTGGTGCTGGGCGGCGCCAAGACCGGCGACACGGCCTCGTTCCTCGAGGGCATCGCCCAGGCCATGCAGGACGGCGCGGCCGGTGTGGCCATAGGCCGCAACATCTGGGGACATCCTGCTCCCACAGGCATGACGCTGGCCCTGGCCGCCATCATCCATGACGGGCGCGACGTGGGCGAGGCCCTGCGCCACCTGGAGGGACGCTGATGGGACCCGGGAGGATGCTGCGGGCCGTCTTCACGGCGCCAGGCGACGTCCGCCTGGAAGAGGTCCCTGTGCCGGAGCCGAACAGGGATGAGCTGCTGATCGAGGTCAAGGCAGTCGGCCTGTGCACCATGGAACAGAGGTTCTTCAAGGGAGCCGGCCCCTACCCTTTCCTGGGCGGCCATGAGATCTGCGGGAGCGTCATCCAACGTGGTGAAGCCGTGCTGGGCGAAGCGCAGGTCGGTGATGTGGTGACCGTGGCGCAGCTCACCCGCTGCGGCGAGTGCTACTATTGCCGCCGCGGCCTGGACCACCTGTGCGCCCACGCCAACGCCATCCCGGCACCGGGGGCGGCCTGGGGACCGGCGGGGCTGGCCGGGTACATGCTTGCCCGAGGGTACGAGGTCTACCGGCTGGAACCGCATGTGTCCTTCCTGGAAGGCTGCCTGACCGAACCCCTGGCTTGCTGCATCCGCAGCTTAGGTCGCGCGCCCATCCGCTTGGGCGACACCGTGCTCGTGACCGGCGCGGGCATTATGGGCCTCTTGCACCTGAAACTGGCGAAGCTGCGCGGGGCGCGGGTGATCGTCAGCGAGCCGTCAGCCCAGCGCCGCACGGCAGCGGCGTCGCACGGCGCCGATCTCACCTTCGACCCGGCCGCTGGCTCCGTGATCGACTTCGTCCGGGCTGAGACGGACGGCAGGGGCGCCGAAGCTGTGTTCTTCACGGCGGGGGGCCCCCGGGTCGTGGAGGACTGCGTGCAGGCCGCGGCCAACGGCGGGACCGTGGTCCTGTATGGCTCCGTCCACCCCGTTCCCCACATCACCCTGAACGCCAACGCTGTCCACTACGCCGAGGTCACCATCACGGGCACTGTCCGGCAGGACCGGGAGAGCTTCCGGGAGGCGGCGAGGCTGATCTCCCTGGGCCTGGTGGACATGAAACCCTTCGTCTCCGCCGTGGTCCCCCTCGGCGAACTCCAGCGCGCCTTCACCCTGGCCGCTGACCCAGCCAACTACAGGGTCATCGTCACTCCGGGAGGCGTTCCTAGTTGAGACACCTCTTCCTCGGCCTCGACATCGGCACCCTGGGGACCAAGGGCACCCTGGCCGATGCCTCCGGGCAGGTCCTCGCCCGTCACTATGTGGAGCACCCAGTGATCAGGCCGCGGCCCGGCTGGTCCGAACATGAGCCTGCGGCTTGGTGGGACGACGTCTGCGCCGTCACCCGCAACCTGCTGCAGGGCGCGGTGGAGCCCGCCCACATCGGGGGGATCTGTGTCAGCGGGCTCACCCCCTGTGTAGGGCTGGTGGACTCCGACGGGAACCTGCTGCGTAACGGGATCCTCTACTCGGACAACCGGGCCGTGCGGGAGTTAGACGAAGTCAACGCCCTGCTCCCTGAACCGATCACGCTGGAACTGGTGGTGCCAAAACTCCTCTGGCTCAAGCGCCACGAGCCGGAGCGCTTTGCCCGGACCGCCGTGGTGCTCAACGCCAACAGCTATGCCATCTACCGCTTGACGGGCAAACCTTCGGTGGATGTGGACAATGCGGCCATGTGGGGCGGGGTGTTCGACCCACAGCGGCTCTGCTGGGACCTGGAGGCTTGCAGCCGCCTGGGCATCCCTGCACACCTGCTCCCTCCCCTCTACACCACCGCCGACATCGTAGGCGCCGTCACCGACAGGGCCGCGGCCGCGACTGGCCTTGCCCCCGGCACCCCGGTCGTATGCGGTACCGGGGACTCCTTCTTTGCCCTGTTGGGGGCCGGGGTCATCAACCAGGGCGACATGATGGTCAACTTCGCCGCCGCGGGCACTTCCATCATCTGCAACGTCGAACTGGAGCGGGTCGTCCGGACGGTACACCTCAGCGACAAGCGGGGTGTCGTGCGGTTCGGGGCCTCGATCCTCACCACCGGCGACCTGGTCAGGTGGTACCGGGACCAGTTCGGCCAGGCCGAACTGGCCATCGCCGCCGCGACCGGTGAATCCCCCTACGCGCTGCTCGACCAGTCCGCCGCCCAGATGCACCCCGGCAGCGACGGGCTCGTCCTGCTCCCCCATTTCATGGGGCGCCGCACCCCGACGGCCAACGCCCTGGCCAGGGGCACCATCTTCGGCCTGACCACTTTCCACACTTCTGCCCACATCTTCCGGGCTGCCCTGGAGTCCTTTGCCTATGGGGTACTGGAGTCCATGCCCGGCCTGGACGGGGCAGTACAGCGGGTGGTAGCCACTGGGGGTGGCGCGGCCAGCCCATTGTGGCGCCAAATCATGGCCGATGCCCTGGGGAGGCCCCTGGAGCATGTGGCGAAGGCGGAAGGGCCGCTGGGGGCGGCCTTCCTCGCCGGGTACGCCACCGGCAGGTTCTCCAGTTTCCAGGATATCCGGGACTGGCTGCCGGTGACGGCCAAGACCGTCCCGGATCCGGAGGCCCACGCTGCCTATCAGCGGCTCTATGCGGTGTACAGGCAAGTCGAAGCCAGCCTAGAGGGCTGTTATCTGCCGTTGCATCAAGCCCTTGAAGCGGTGAGGCCATGAGGGCCCTGGGACTCGTCGGCAGTCCCCGCCGGGGCGGCTACACCGACACCTTGGTCTCGGCGGTCCTCGCCGGAGCGGAGGCAGCGGGAGCGCGTTGCGAGCGGCTGTACCTCAGCGATGTGGAGATCGGTTTTTGCCGTCACTGCGACTACTGCCGGGAGCATGGGGCCTGCGTCCTCGGGGACGACATGGACAGGCTGGGGGAGCTGTTCGAGGCAGTGGACTGCCTCGTGCTCGGGGCACCCACGTACTACCTGGAGCTGAACGCCCTCACCAAGGCCTTCATCGACCGCTGCTACCAGTTCACCCGCACCGAAGTGGACCGGGAGGCCCGCCGGATGAAGTTCGTGTCCACCGTGAGCCGCCCCAAACGTGGGGCGTTTGTCGGGGTAAGCGGCAGCTACGGACCGGAAGTCTTTGAGAAGCAGGTACGCATCGTGCGCTCCTGCTTCAGGCACCTGAACACCGAACTGATCGGAACCCTGCTGGTACCCTACACGGACTGGATGCCCGGCGACCATAGCCAGCCGCCGCTGAGCGAAGCCCTGGCCGAGGCCAGGGCTCTGGGACACAGGCTCACCGAAGCGGCGTCAACCTGACTTGAGCACCGCACCGGCAGGGGGAGCGCGGGTTCGGTCAGTCGGACTTGCGGAACGCTACGGGTATGGTCAGCTTCAAGACTTGCCGCCCATCGGGCCCTGGCACGAAGAAGCTCAGGCTGCCGCAGCCACTGGCAGGGGCCCCGGCGGCGAAGGCCACGTCGAACTGCCGCCAGCCGGCCGGTTGGGGACTGAGCTTGACCTCGCATTGGCTGACTACCCTGGCGGCATCGGTGAGTTTGATCAGAAAGGCCCCTGCAGGGATGTTGGCCATGCCCGTGACCCTGACAACCTGCCCGACGCTGGCGCCGACCAGCGGAGCGCAGATCTCGAACCAGCCGTTCTTGGCCCTGCCCGTGTCAATGCAGATCGGCTGTTCCCGTCTGCCCTGGAACACCCTGACCTGCTGCTTCGCGTCAAGCAGTACCACCTCATGGGGGTAGGTCAGCCCATGGGTGGCAGGCTGGCCCAGACCGGGGCCCTTGACCGCGTAACGGATCACATAGGTGTCCTCATCCATCCGCACGTTAACGGAGATCCGCCAGCCCCCGGTGGGCCTCTCCCCAAGGCAGATGGCCACTGCCCGCGACTGGCCGAAGTCACGGACATAGACGCCGGGTTCCCGTTGCCTGCACTCTACCCACCTGGCTATCTCGGGGTTGGCCAGCGCGGCCTCACCTACCGTCACCCCCTTGACGCCCACGCACCCGGCCAGCAGGGTGATGGCCAACAGGGGCGCCACCAGGGAGGTTGTCCGTGGCTGGAGACTCGACCGCACTGCCGACCCTCCTCTCAGCGGATGCTCAGCACCCTCCACACGACGGCGACCAAACCCGCAGCGACCAACGGCCCGGCCGGCACCCCGCGGAAAGCGGCGGCCCCCACTAGGGTGCCGACGGTCAGCCCCACCACCACCTCGGGATGGGTACGGAGCACGGTCACGCCCTGGCGGGTCAGCACCGCAGCCACGGCGCCCGCAGCGACGGCGGTCAGCCCGGCGGCCCCCCGGAAGGCGCCGCTGATCTCGGACCACCCCAAGCGCCCGGAGGCCAAGGGTGCGAGTACGCTGACCGTCAGCAGCAACACACCCAGTTCCAGGCCCTGCTTCTCCAAGTAGCCGAACACCCCAGGCAGGCCGGTCACATAGGCGACGATCAGCAGCGCGCTGGCCGAAACCAGGAGCTGGTTCCGGCTCAAGGCCCCAAGGCAGAGCCAGATGACCAGGAGTGCCAAGCGCGGGTCCACGGCCATCCCTCCGCGAAGATGGGTTCCCCTGGATGCCTATGTGCGGGCAGCGCCGGGTATGCAACGGGGATGGGATTGCGGGACATTCTAAACCAGTCAGTCGCACTGAAGGGGTGTCCCGGAGCGCTTGCAGGCCAAGACTCTGCCCAAATTCGCCTCCCTCTGCTTCGTCGCGGTGGCCATGGTGTTGGGCAACTCCATGCTCATCCCGGTGCTGCCCTTGCTGAAGCGGGCCCTGGACCTAAGCCTGCTCGAGGCAGGCCTCGTGATCACGACCTTCTCGGTGGCCGCCGGCCTCTCCATCCCTGTCGCGGGCTACATCTCCGACAAGGTAGGGCGCAAACTCATCATCTCCATCGCCCTGTGCGTGTACGGCCTGGCCGGCAGCGCCATCGGGCTGGTCGGGGCGGCGCTGGGAGACGCCCTCATCCCCATCCTGGCCCTGCGGGCAGTCCAGGGGGTGGGCGCGGGGGGGACATTCCAGATCGCCATGGCCCTGACGGGGGACATCTTCTCCAGCCGGGAACGCACGGAAGCCCTGGGGTACCTGGAGGCCGCCAACGGCATGGGCAAGGTGGCCGCGCCCCTCATCGGCGCTTCCCTTGGGCTGCTGGCCTGGTTTGCCCCGTTCTTTGCCTACACCCTGGCCCTGCCGGTGGCGGTGGCGGTCTGGCTGACCGTCGAGGAGCCACCGA
>JBFMBV010000024.1:0-28296 GCA_040755005.1 Bacillota bacterium | reverse complement strand
TGGGGCTTGTTAGCCTTGGGGAGCGTTACGCCCGACTTCGTCACGCTTGATGAACCGCCGGATGCGGACCCGCATGTCCGGTGGTGTGAGAGGACGGGGGAGCTCACACTCCCCCTCCTACTCGCTCTGGAATACGCTTGACACGTTTCCAGTTCGGGGTGTAGAATGGGAACAAGCTAGTTATATAATTAGCTAATCATCTAAGGGGTTGGTGGTGAGGACTTGGCGGAAGTAGTGCGCAGCCTCGTCCATTTCGCCCAATCCGCCTTCGTGGAGATGATCCATAGTCTGGCGGTCATCCACGCTCCCGACAACTACGGTGTCCTGCCCCCTTGGATGGTGCGGATCAAGGAGAAGACGACCCCTGATGTCCAGGAGGGGATCGCGCGCTACGGGGAGGCGCCGGGTTGGGACGCCATCCGCAACTTGGCCTTGAATGATCCGGGCACCAGGGATCTCTCAGTCCCGGCGGTTGTCGACCGGCTGGACGGGCAGGACGTGGGGCTAGCCAGGTTCCTGCGGGGCTTTTGGACGGACGTCTTCAGCGAGGAGTACTACTGGATCGAGCCCTTACTGGTCCGCAGTGTTAACGAACAGGCCCGGCGGCTCAGCAAGAGCGGGGTGGCCGGCTACCTGGCCAGCCTCATCCCTGAGAGCGCTCGGCGTGGCGCCTCGGTGCTTCTGGACACCGATGCGGGCCTGCTGGACATAACCAGCGTGCCCAAGGTCGTGCTGGTACCGACGTTGTTCGAGTGCCCAAGGGTCCTCTACCATCTTCCTGAACAGGTCGTGTACCTGAGCTACCAGGCCGGAGCGACCACCGCACGCCGTAGCGACATCACCCCACCCGCACAGCTGAGCCTGCTGCTCAAGGCCCTCGGCGACGAAACTAGGCTGAAGATACTCAGGCTGATGGTGGAGAAGAGGCGCTGCACCCAGGAGCTCGCCCTGGAGCTGGGCCTGTCCGAACCGACCATCTCCAGGCACCTGAAGCTCCTCCGCGAGGTGGCGCTGGTGTCCGGGGAGAAAGAGGGCAACTACATCCACTATAGCCTCAGGCTGGAGCGGATCGCTGAACTCGAGACCAAGTTGTTGGACTTCTTCCGTGCTTGACTGACCCGCATTTCCAGGAAGGCTTCAGGTTTCTAAGCATGTTACTTCACCCGCTACACCCACGCTCAGCCTGAGTCGGGGGCATGCCGTTCCAGTCTTCGGCAGAGCAGCCCCAGCGACATGTTTGCAGCTCCTCCCATCCCTGCCCTAGCTCAGTTCTCCGCCTATCCGCCACTCCGCCGTACTCATGTCGAAGGAAGTCGAACAATTCTAGCTATACTTGAGGACAGTGTTAGGTATGGGCTTCGCCTACCCTCCACCAGCCCGACGCGAAGCGACAGTGTCTCAGGCCATCCCCGTGCTAAGCTGGACGTGGGGCTAGACTGAGACCCGCGCCTCAGGCGGATAGGAAGGCGGGCACTCAATGATCGACTTCGGTCAGTTCTACGACCTGGAACGCTACCTATTCGATACGGTCAGCGTACGGTTCAAGACCCAAGGATGCTTATCAGCCTTTGACTTCTTCTGCATCGTCATCTGGAAGACGCGCCGGACCCCCGGCCAGCCAGGGGATCGTGTCGTGCTCAGTGTCGAGCGGGGCCGCCCCAGTATTGAGGGGGCGGTTCGTGACCTTACGGCGGCCATAGCCTCGCTGCCGGGAGCCAGAGAACGCCTGCGCTACCTGCTGGAAGAGCGGTCGTTCAGCCTGGCGATGGCCGCGGCCCTGCTCGCAGTCCTCTATCCCGAGGAATTCGTCATGTATGACCGACGCCTGTGTGACGCCTTGGGAGCCTTCCATGGACTTGGGCAGATGCGCGGGTTTGAGGGCGTCTGGGACGGGTATCAGGCCTTCCGGGCCAGGCTGGCACAGGCGGCTCCGGAGGGGCTGGATCTGAGGGGCAAGGAGCGGTACCTTTGGGGACAGACGTTCTATCAGCAGATTACGGGCGAGATCATGCGGCAGGTGGAAGGGGAAGAGGTGGCTGAGGCACCGGCCGCCGGTGGCTGGCGCAGACAGGCGGATGGGGCGCCGGCGGTGACGGTGGTCCATTGAACAGCGGGATCAGTAGGACCCGGGGGAGGCCCCGGGTCCTACGCACTCAGCGTCGTAGTCAGGATCCGCTTTCCTCCTCCAGCATGCGGATGATGGCGACAGCTTCGTCTGCATAGGCTCCTGCAGCGCCCCAATCGAAGTTGATGATGAGCCCCTGGCTGCTGCCGTCGTCGGAGCGTCCCAGTCGGGCATGGAGTGCAGTCACCACCACCTCAGGGGCTGCCCGGACATGAAGCTCGCGGACGACGCTCACGGAAAGACCTGCTTGCCGGGCACTGGTGTCCGGGTGTGGGAATTCCGCATTGAGGCAGGTCTTCCTCCTGCGCCGCCGAATCCCCATGCAGCCTGCTCCTAGCATTGGGGTCTTCTGCAGTGGAACTGAGCGCACCATCACCGGCTCGCCCCTCGGGCTTGGCCGCGGGGCTGCCCATGCTCATGCTCGTCATGTCACTGGTCGCTGTGAGGGTATGGGATGCGCCCCTGTTCGCAGCCCTGGCGGCTGGCTTTGCCGCCTCCTGGGTGAGCGCGGCCACAGCCGGACAAGGTCACCGGGCCATCGCCGGCTTCGCCTGGCAGGGACTGAGACGCATGGTGCCGGTCTTCTGGCTCCTGTGCCTGGTAGGGGCTATGGTCTCCACCTGGCTAGCAGGCGGCACGGTGCCGGGTCTCATCTACTACGGGCTAATGCTGGTCCGGCCCGGCACCCTGCTCATCACCGCCTTTGTGCTCGCGTCCGCCACCTCGATGATGCTGGGTTCCTCCATCGGCACCCTGAGCACGGTGGGGCTGGCCCTGATGGGAGTCTCCAAAGCCACGGGCGTAGCGCCGCCGCTGATGGCCGGGGCGCTCGTGTCCGGCGCGTTGCTGGGGGACCGCACGTCGCCGTTGTCCGCGGCGTTTCAGCTCATCGTCAACATGACCGAGGTGCCCCGAGGCGAAGCCCTGCGGACGCTGGCCGCCACGGCCGCACCGGCATGGGTCCTGTCCTGTGGCTGCTACTATCTGGTTGGGCTGGCCAGGGAACCGGCGGTGGGCACCGCCGCTCAGGCACCAGCCGCCCTTATGACTGGGCTGGCCTCTGCTTACCACCTGCAGTGGCCGGTGCTTCTGCCCCCACTGGTGGTGTTGGCCCTGGCCCTGTCGCGTCTGCCGGTCCTGTACGGCCTGGGAGCGGGCGTACTCGCCGGGGCCGCAGTGGCCGTGGGCCTCCAGGGCAACACGGCGAGGGCGGTGCTCAGTTCCGTATTACTGGGGTTCCGCCTGCAGAGCGGGGACCCGGTCCTCGACAGCGTTGTGGCAGGAGGTGGGCTCCTGCCCATGGTCCCCATGCTCTTGCTGTTGGCGTTCGCTGGGGCCTTCAGCGGCGTGATGGAAGGTGCGGGGCTGCTGGAGGGGTTGGTTCGACCGCTGCTCGCCCGCCTGAAGGGGGCCCGGGCGTTGCTAGTCGGGACCATGGGCTTGAGTTGCCTGACGGGCGCGGTCATGGCCAATCAGGTGCTGGCAATCATCATTCCTGCCCGGCTCCTGCGCGGCGAGTATAAGCGCCGGGCAGTGCCGGCCGCTTGGTTGGCCCGGGCGCTGGCCGACTCAGGGACGACAGTCTCTCCCCTGATGCCATGGAATCTGATGGCCGTGATCAGCGCTGCGGCCCTTGGGGTCCCCACCGGTGCCTACGCGCCCTACGCGATCCTCCTCTACCTCCTGCCCCTGGTGACCTTTGTGTGTGTCCTGTGGCCGCGCGGGTCGTCGGATCGGCCGCGCCCGGCCCCACCTCCTGCTGGCACAAGCAGGGATTAGCACCAGGGGTGCAGAAACCTACCAAACGAACCCGGTCTAAGCAGCCACCGGCTTCGTGGGGCGTTACTGCTTGGTCAGGTGACGGGAGGGATGCCGGTTGCGGTTCGAACACCTTCCCCTGGAGACCCTGGCCGGGGAACGCTCCGGCAACTACTGAAGGAGGAGGAAGGCCTGGGGGGGAAGGCTGATCTGAGTAGGACAGACCAGGCCTGAAGAAAGATGAAGCATCGTTTGGCAGCGGTTCTGGTAGGATTGCTGTGCATGGCGGTCATCGCTGTAGGCTGCGCCCCGAAGCAGGTTCTGTTGACTGTCGGCACCGGCGGCACGGCCGGTGTCTACTATCCCCTCGGCACCCAGATGGCGCGCATCTGGAACGAGAACATCAAGGGCATGAACGCTACCGCTATCAGCACGGGGGCATCCGCAGCCAACGCCCGGGCGATCCAAAAGGGTGAGCAGCAGCTCGCTCTGGCCCAGAACGACATCAGCTTCTACGCCCTCAATGGCATGGAGATGTTCAGCAAAGATGGCAAGCTGACGAAGCTGAAGGGCATTTGCGGGTTGTATCCTGAGGTCATCCAGGTCGTCAGCCTGAAGTCCGCCAACATCAACTCCATCGCTGACCTAAGAGGCAAGCGCGTCGCAGTCGGCGCCCCGGGTAGCGGCACCGAGGCCAATGCGAGGCAGATCCTCGAGGCCTGGGGGCTAAAGTACACCGATCTCGCCAAGGCCGACTACCTCTCGTTCGCCGAGGCTGCGGCCAACCTGAAGGACGGGCACATCGACGCCGCCTTCATCACAGCTGGCGTCCCCACTTCGGCGGTACAAGAGATCGCTGCCACCCACCCCTTGACCATCGTCCCGGTAACGGGCGCCAACGTCATCCCCCTTAAGACAAAATACCCGTTCTACACTGCAGTAAACATTCCGGCTGGCATCTACAAGGGACAGGATAGCGCCATCGAGACTGTGGCCGTCCTCGCAATGCTGGTCGTCAGCGCCGATCTTGACGAGAAGGTCGTCTACAACCTGACCAAGGCCCTGTTCGAGAATCTACCCACCCTCGGCAAGGCCCACGCCCGTGGGAATGACGTCAAGCTCGAGAAGGCCCTCGAGGGGATGTCCCTCCCCGTCCATCCCGGTGCCAAGAAGTACTTCGACGAGAAGAAAGTGAAGTAACCGCCCCAGAGACTGACGGCGGCCGGGGTCTGTTTTCCGACTCCGGTCGCCGGTCGCCATGGGAGGTGGGCCTGCTGAACTGGAAGCCTCGGGCCCACCCATGCGCGCTGTTGGCGCTGTGCATCGTCCTGTGGCTCTGGCCCAGGGGCCTGGTGCTCGAAGTGCGGGCCGCCGACGGGGCCGTGCAATATGCGCGGCAAGTCTCGGTGGACGATGTGGTCGAACTGTCCCATGTGCATTCAGTCGAGCAGACGCTGGTCGTCGAGCGCTTCACAGTCGTGCCTAAGGGTCTGAGGTTGGTGATGACCAGTTTCGGTTCGGCCGGGGCGGGTCTGCCCGCATCCCACGCGGGCCTCGTGACCCGGGACGGCCGGTTTGTCATCGAGGAACTGGACACTGTCCTCTGCGCGCTGCCGCTCCTGGGGAGCGACGCTACGCGCAGTCAGTTGGAGCTTCACGGGGCGTCCTATGCCCTACGAGGCCGCGTGACTGTCAGCGTCCGAGCTTATCCTACTTGGCACCCGGGCTGGCGCCGAGGGGCTGCTGGCCAGTGACAGGCCGCACGGTCGAGACGATCTGAGGTGGTGAGTACGTGACCAGTAGCGTTCCAGGTCGAGGGATTGCCCAGGACGTGGTCTTCGAGGTGGACAAGGTCGAGGAACGGATCCAGGAGATCGAAGGCGGCGTGCGTAAGCTCCCCGGGCCCTGGACATGGGTAGTCAGGATCGGCTGTATCCTGATGTCCCTGTTCCATTTCTACACCGCCGGGTTCGGGGTCTTGGAGGCGATGAAGCAGCGGTCCCTCCACCTGGCTTTCGGCTTGTTCCTCCTCTTCCTCCTATATCCCGCCAATAAGAACTCCCAGCGCCAACGCGAATCGATACCCGTCTACGACATGGTCTTCGCCCTGGCGGGGGCGCTGGTGAGCCTCTATATCTACCTGAACTACACCACACTGATGATCCGCTCCGGCAACCCCCAGACTATCGACCTGATCTTGGGCATCATCGCCCTCCTGCTCGTGCTGGAAGCCTGTCGGCGCGCCGTCAGCATGGCCCTTATCATCCTGGCTGGGGTGTTCATCGCCTACGCCTACCTGGGGCCATGGATTCCCGGCATGCTTGCCCACAAGGGTTTTAAGCTCATCAGCATCGTCGAGCACCTATACTTGACCACCGAGGGCCTGTTCGGAGTGCCCCTGGGCGTGTCGGCGACCTTCGTGTTCACCTTCATCCTCTTCGGGGCCGTGTTGGAGAAAACGGGCGCTGGGCAGTGGTTCATCGACCTTGCCCTGTCCATCTTCGGGCCCATGCGGGGTGGGCCCGCGAAGGCGGCGGTCATCGCCAGCGCGATGATGGGTTCCATCTCTGGCAGTTCCGTGGCCAACGTGGTCACGACGGGCACCTTCACCATCCCCCTCATGCGCAGGGTGGGGTTCAAGCCCCATGTGGCGGGTGGAGTGGAGGTAGCCGCTTCTACCAGCGGGCAGATGATGCCCCCGGTGATGGGCGCGGCAGCCTTCATCATGGCCGAGTACACCAACATCCCCTATCTCCAGATCTGTCTGGCGGCAACGCTGCCAGCCATCCTGAACTACATGTGCATCCTCTACATGGTCCATCTAGAAGCCGTGAAGACAGGGATCTTGGGCATCCCCAGGGCGGAGCTGGAGCGCCCACTCAAGGTCTTGACTAGGGGCTGGCTGTACCTTGTCCCCATCGTGGGTATCGTGTACATGCTCGTCAAGGGCTTCACCCCCTTGCGGGCGGCTTACATCGGCATCCTCTTGGCCCTGGCGGCTGGGATCTTGAGGAAGCACAACCGCTTGACGGTGCAGGGCTTCTTCTCGGCCCTGGAAGTGGGAGCCAAGAACGCGTTGGGTGTGGTAGCTGCCTGTGCAGCCACAGGGTTCATCATCGGCAGCGTGACCCAGACCGGCCTCGGGACCAAGCTGTCGGCAATGGTCATGAAGGCGGCAGGGGGCAATCTTTGGCTGACCCTGTTCTTCACCATGATTATGTCCATCATCCTCGGGATGGGGCTGCCCACCACCGCCAAGTACATCGTGCTGACGACCATCACCGCCCCGACCCTGGTGGGGATGGGTGTGCCGCTGTTGGCAGCGCACCTGTTCGTGTTCTACTTTGCCTGCGCGGCGGACGACACG
This sequence comes from Bacillota bacterium, assembly GCA_040755005.1. GTDB lineage: Bacteria > Bacillota > Sulfobacillia > JBFMBV01 > JBFMBV01 > JBFMBV01. Next base: position 21,046 of record JBFMBV010000024.1, on the reverse strand, counting down.
CCCCCGGTGGCGTTGGCCGGGTATGCCGCCGCCGGCATCGCGCGTTCCAACCCGGTCGCGACGGGGTGGATGGGGTTCAAGTTCGATTTTGCGGCTTTTCTGATACCTTACACCTTCGTGCTGGCCCCGGCACTGCTCCTCCTTGACCGCAACCCCTTTGCCGTGGCCAGCGCCGTGTTCTCGTCGATCCTGGCGTTCATCGCCTTTTCCGCCTTCCTCCAGGACTGGTTCGTCACCAGGCTGCACCTGTGGGAGCGGCTCAGCCTGCTCGTCGCAGCCATCGTCCTCATTGACCCGGGCCTCGTGACCGACCTCATCGGCGGGGGCATCCTGATCATGGTCTGGTTCGTCCAGACTATGCGAACCCGCGCTGTGCCCAAGACCGAAGCGGCCTGACAGCGGGTTGCCCCCTCACGGACGCATCCCGCTGCTGTCTGGCACAACCGAACACTCAGGGCCGTCCCCGGTTGGGGACGGCCCTGGCGCTTCCAGGCGTATGGCCTACTGCTTCACGGAGATGTTGACATCGGCTAGCTGTACGCATGGCAGGGTCATGCCACCGGTCTCCTTGACTTCCCGGCTGACGGCGATCAGCTTGTCCTTGAGGGCTTCGAAGGCGTTGGTGGAGAACATGGCGTCCTTGACCCGGCCGGTGATGACCCCTCCCTCTACTTTGTACCCCAGCAGGATGTTGCCGGTGACCTGGCCCGCCAGGAGGTTGCCGGCCCAGGCCCCCATCAAGTAGTCGATGACCAGTCCGTCGCCCATGCCTTTGAGCATGGTCTTCACGGAGGTCTCACCGGGGGCGAGGGTCGTGGCCAGGCCGTTCGGCATCGGCGCCGTGTCGAGGGAGGACTTGCCGGCGCTGCCCGTGGGGGCTTGGCCGAGGGCCTGGGCGGCGCGCCGGTCCAGCCTGAAGCTGGTGAGGACCCCTTTGTCGACGAGAGGCAAGCGGCGGGTAGGGGTGCCTTCGGCGTCGAAGGGTGAGGCCCCATAGACGAGGTCACGGGTGGGGTCGTCGATCAGGGACACCAGCGGGCTGGCCAGGGTCTCGCCCAGTTTGTCCCGCCACGGGGAGATGCCCTTCTCCACGTTGCGCCCGTTGAGACAGGCGGAATATGGGCCCAGCAGGTCGCGCACCGCGAGCGGCCTAAGCACGACCGTATACGCTCCGGCGGCAAGCGGGACGTTCACCAGGCCCTGCCTGACCTTCTCTGCCACATCGGCTACCGCGGCCCTGACCCGGTCCGGCTGGAAGTCAGCCCCGCCCCATCCGTCCCAGACCTGGAGCATGTTCTGGCCTTCCACGATCTCGGCCCCGATGTTGGCGTAGAACATGGTACCCCGGTATCTGGCGTCAAGCCCCTCGGTAGTAAGGATCCGGACTTCCTGTTCGGCTCGGCTGACGTAAATGTCGGCCAGGAGGTTGGGGTGCAGGGGCTTCAGCGTATCGATGGACTCCTGGCCCAGTGAGATCAAGGTCTCGAGCTTCAGGTCGCGCACTCCCTGGTCCTCGGTCTTGAGCTGCAGGAGGCGGTCAGGCCCGGCGAACCCGAACTCCACGCTGGGTCCATAGGCTGCCACGGCCACAGCGTCGGCGAAAACCTGGTCCGGGTCGTCGCATTTGGTGGTGGTGGAGAACCCCAGCTTGCCGTCGACGATCACCCGCAGGGCCACGCCCTCGCTGTCAGTAGTGGTCAGCTGCTTGAGCTTGTTGCTGGCGAAGCGGACGGGGGTGGTCCGGTCACGGCTGTGGTACACTTCGGCCTGGATCCCGCGTTTCCGGGCCAGCTCGATCAAGCGTTCCATCACTTTCTCCCCCCGATCACGACGTTCTGGATGCGGATGGCGGGGGACCACTGGCTGGTCGGCAAGGGCGCTTGCGCTCCCTTGCCGCAGCCACCCGCGCTGTCGCCGCAGCGGATGTCGCGTCCGATGGCATCGATGTTGCGTAGGGTTGCGAAGACGTTGCCTTGCAGGGTAACGTCCCGCACCATCTCCGCCAGTCTGCCGTCGCGGATCATGTAGCCTTCCTCGGCGGTGAACGTGAACATCTCGCCGCTGGTCTGCCCGCCGTAGGCGCTCACCGCATAGACGCCCAGCTTAATCCCGTCAAACATCTGTTCCAGGGTGGCGTCACCCGAGGCGATGCGGGTATTGCGCATGCGGACGATGGGTGGGAACCGGTAGTCCAGCGCCCGGGCGTTGCCCGTCGGCTCTTCGCCCATCTTGGCGGCGGACTCCCTGGAATGAAGCCTGCCCACCAGGATGCCGTCCTTGATCAGGTAGGCGCGGCGGGCTGCGACGCCCTCATCGTCGTAGACGAGCCGGCCACGGGAGCCCTCGTCTTCACCGGTGTCGTAGACCGTGAGCCCCGGCGTCCCGAACACGGTCCCCAGCTGCATGACCTTCTTCAGTTCCTCGTTTTCATACAGGTCGTCGGATTCGCTGAGGTGGCCGAAGGCTTCGTGGATGAACACCCCTGCCAGGACCGGATCGCAGACGACGGTGTACTGCCCGCCCACCACGGGCTTAGCGTCTAGCATGTCCTGGACCCGCTGGCCGGCGGACCTCAGCTTGTCTTCCAACCCCAGGGCGACGTTAAAGTCGTTGGAACCCCCGAAACGGACGGCGATGGTCTGGGTGAGGCTCCCCGCGGTGGCGATGGCGGCCAGATTGCCGCCCATGTCCCGTTTCTCCTGGCGGATGAAGCTCCCCTCGGAGTTCGCGAAGTACAGGGTAGTCGCCCGGTCGAAGTACATCACCATCGAGCTGCTGATCCGGGGCCCGCCGCTCAGGATGAGGTCGTTGTACCCGCCGAGCAGTGACATCTTGTCGTCCAGGGGGACCTCGGCGGGGTCCCTGAGCAAGTGCGGCCGGACGCTGTCCTCCACTATCGGGACCGGGGCCAGCTGGCTGGTCCCGTTGATAGCCTGTCCGGTGTAGCGGGCTTGTTCCACCGCCAGCCTCGCTTTGTCCACGAGCCCGTCCAGGCTGTTGAAGGAGACGAACCCCCAACCGCCCCTGTACAAGGCACGGATGCTGCCACCGTAGGCGGTGGCCTGGCTGACGGTATCCAAGGCCTTGCCCCGGTAGCCGATGCGCGTAGTCCGGGTCTCTTCGACACGCACTTCCATGTAATCTGCGCCCTTGACGGCCAAGGCGCGTGTGAGCAAGTCTCTCAAGTCGGCGGTCACTCCTTTCAGGCGACACATTTCCCCATCGCCAGGGGCCTTCCCTGCTTGTTCCAGGGGATAAGTTCGGGAGGCACAGGATTCGCACTGGGCGGCGCCGAAGACGGAGGCACTATCCGACCTTCCGAGAGGTGGACCATGCCGTTCCTGGCGGCTTTACCCATAGGACTGCTCCTGGCTGCGCTGGTGCGGTGGCGGTGGCCTGCGCCACGGGCGGGCCTGGCCGCGTACGTGCTCAGTCTGCTGCTGGCGGCATCCGCCTTCGGGGCCCCGGCTGCCTTGCTCGCTCAGGCCACGGCTAAGGGACTGGCGCTGGCCTTGTATGTGGTGACCATCATCTGGGCCTCGGGGCTCCTGTATAGCCTGCTTGAAGCATGCGGAGCAGCCGCAGCCATCAGCGGGGCTATCACCTCCCGGGTGAGCGACCCTGCCCTCCAGGCCCTCCTGCTCGCGGGGTGTGCGGCCGCCTTCCTCCAGGGTATCGCGGGCTTCGGGGTGCCGGTCGCCATTGTCGCTCCGCTGCTGGTCGCCGCAGGGTTGACGCCTGCCCGGGCTGCGGCGGCGGTGCTGGTCGGACATAGCTGGGCGGTCAGTTTCGGCTCCATGGCGGCTTCCTACTACACCATCGGTCTGGTCACAGGACTGCCCGCAGGCAGGTTGGCGGTGCATCTGGCCCTCACCCTGTCAGCGCCTATCCTCGTGTGCTGTGTGGGCGTCATCTGCTTGGTCGGGGGCTTCGCGGCCCTGCGCAGGACCCTGGCCAGGGCGGTGGCCGTCAGCCTGGTCATGGCCTGCGTGCAGGCCGCCACCGCTGTGTATATCGCACCCCAGGTGGCCTCCCTCTTGGCAGGCCTGTCCGGCTGCCTGGTGCTGCTGCTCCGGGTGGGGGAGCGCGGTGGTCCTGCGCCGGCCCGGGAAGGTCCCTCTTTCCACATCGCCTTCGCGCCGTACTACTTCCTCACGGTTCTGTCCCTCCTCGCCCAGCTGCCGGAGGTCCACGGCGCCTTTGCCCACCTCCGGCTCGGCTGGGGCTTCCCCGGCGGGAGCACGGCCTGGGGGCATGTGGTCGCCCCAGTGCGGGACTACGCTGCCATCAGGCTGGTCGGACATCCGGCCCCACTCATCGTGGCAGCCACCGGCTTGGCTGGTCTGGCCCTACGGCTGACGGGGCGGTGGCGGCGAGGGGCGCTCGCAGTGGCCTGGCGGCGCACGGTGCGGCAGTCGGCCGCCACCACCCTGGCCATCGGCGCCATGGTCGCTATGGCCCTGGTGATGACAGACAGCGGGCAGACCTCGGTCCTAGCGGCCGCATCGGTCAGTCTGGCCGGGCCGGCGTTTCCCCTCATCGCGCCGCTCATCGGCGCCTTTGGCTGCCTGCTGACGGGCTCCAACACCAACAGCAACGTCCTCTTCGGGGCCATGCAGACTGAGGCCGCGCTGAGGCTGGGGCTTGACCCGGTGCCCATCGCCGCAGCCCAGTCGGCGGGGGGCTCCCTCGGTAGCGCCGTCGCCCCGGCTAAGGTCATGATGGGAGCTGCTGCCGTAGATCTCAAGGACAGGGCCGGGGACATCCTAAGGCTAGTGCTCCCCTTCTGCCTCTTGGCGCTGGCCATTGTGGGCCTGACAGCTCTTGCGCTGGCGTGAGGAACCCAGCGGCCTTCCAGGCGTATCATTGGGTAGGGGAGTAGTGCCATGAGGACATGGTGGCCGTGGCGAAAGGTGGACTGGACCCAGCTTACTTGGGAAGAACGCATGCGCATCCTGGCCATGCGGTCCAGGTGGAACTGGTGTCTTAGTTTCTTGATCATCGCATCCATCGGGTGGCATTTCTGGACGACCCATAACCTATATGAACGTTACCGTGATGATGTACGCTCGCCACTTGTGACGGTCCACGCAGGGCAGAAGGTCGTGGACGGCTTGAAGGCCCATTGGGTGGCAAGGGTCCAGGGGAACGTCGCGGCTGCGCTGGCCCCCGACGGCCGTCTGGTACTGCTGCTCAACGCCCAGATGTCTCAGTCGGCGGCCCACCTGCTGGACGCCGCGGGTGACCAGATTTGGCTCTACCGGTCAGGCACCCGGCCGCTGTCGCGCCCTCGGGTCGCCGGTGCCGGCGCCGCCATCGCTGTCGGGTTCACCGAGGCTGGCCAGGACATCCTGATGTTGCTGCAGCCCACCGGCAGCTTCGTCAGCCGCCTGTCCCCCTATGCTGGTCTCTGGGCCTTGGGCCAGGACGGGTCACTGGCCCTGGCCCAGCAGGTCGAAGGGGGCCGGTTCGAGGTGGCGGTGCTGAGCTCGGCCGGACAGGCGCAGTGGCGTCAGACTCTGCCCGGCGCCCCGGCCGGCCTGGACTATGACGGCCGGCTCCTGGCCGTGGGGGGGCCTTGGGGAGGCGCCCTCTACGTCGGCGGTGTCCCCACCTGGCAGTCAGCCGACCCGGTGCTCGGCGCCAGCATTCACAACTCCGCCGCCTTGTTCCTTCGGGTCCGCACTGCTGCGATCGTGACCGCGGCGGCGAGGGAAGTGCCCTTGCCCGCCCCCCCCACCGGCGTAGGCCGCATGGACGGAAGGCTGAGCTTCACTGCCGGCGGGACGGGATTTGTGCTCAGTGCAGCGGGGCTCGAGGCTGCGCCACCGCTCCCCCCTGAGGGAGCAGATGTCCTCGCAGCTGGAGGTGTCCTGCTCAGGCTAACCCCCTATGCCCAGCGCAGGCTCCAATTCACCCGCGTTGTCTATGGACAAGGCACGTGAGAGGAGGGGCGCGATGAGGCGTCAATCCGCACTGGCCATAGGGGCCATTGCCGCCGCTCTCGGCCATTGGGCGGGGCAAGAGCTGCTCAGGGGCCTGCCGAGTTTCCTCCGTTATCTCAGCTTGTCCTACGCCGCCATCGTCCTCCTTGATGGGGTCACCTGGTTGTTTGAGCCCACTTCCCGCAAGTGGCTGTACGTAGACCAGTACCTTGAGGAGCTGCTGGTAGCCGCGGGACCGGTACTGCTGATCGCCATCGGCCAGCGGGTAGCTGAGTTGTACTTCGGTGGCCACCCGCTCCTGCCGCTGGCCATCAGTCCAGTCCCGGCCGTCGTCTATGCATTGTATCGCCGGAGCGGGCAGAAGTGGGACTGAGGCGGCGTCAGCGTCACGCTGGACGCGATAGCCTTGCTGAAGCGCCATGGCGCCGTAGTGGATACGGCGCCATTGTTTTGTGTCAACTTTCCAGCGTGACAGCGGGCCTGGTTCGCCGTTAGAGCGATGACTACGAGCTGGGTAGTCTAGGGACGAGGTGGTCGGGGAGTGACGAAGCTCGAATCCGCCAGCGAGGAGGAGCAGGTGCGGGCCTTAGCCGTTCGGGCCAGAGACGACCCCCAGGCCTTCGGACAGCTGTACGAGCTGTTCGTGGATCGCCTCTATGGTTTCGCCCTGCGTCGGCTGGGCTCTCCGGCCGAGGCGCAGGACGTCACAGCCGAGACCTTCCTCAGGGCCTTAGAAGGCATCGGGGGCTTCGCCTGGCGTGGCGGGGGTTTTGGCGCCTGGCTGTTCCGGATCGCCCGCAACCTGTGCAACGACGCCCTCTCGCACAGACAGCGCCTCGGGCCGCTCTTCGCCGACGCCTTCCCTGCCCCGGACAGCGCCGACCCGGAGCAGACGGCCGTGGCGGGCGAACGGGCGGCGAAGCTGAGGGCGCAGATCGCCCTGCTGCCGGAGCCACAGCAGGAGGCCATCATGCTCAAGTATCTTGCGGGCTTGAGCAACCGGGACATCGCGCTGGCCACAGGACGAACCGCGACCGCGGTGTCCAGCTTGCTCAACCGCATCACCAGTAAGCTCAGGAGAAAGTTGGGTGAAGGAGATGTCTGAGGACAGACGCAGGGCCGGAGGCGAGGACTTCGAGCTCACCTTGGCCAGGGCGGTGAAGGCGCCGCCGGCGGACCCGGCGTTCCGTCGCGAACTCAAAGTGAGACTGCTGGGAGGCACCGAGGCGATGACTCAGCTGAGACCGAAGCGCGCCCACAGACATCAGGCGGGCAGGGTCCGACGCCGGGCCGGCGTCTGGGCGGCTGCGGCAGCCGTCGCGGTGATCGTGTTCGCACTGGTGGTTCGCCCTGGGCGGACGCCCACGCCGCCCCTGGCGGAGTTTGGGCCCTTGCCGCGACCTGCGGCAGGTATGGCTCCGGCCCTCGGGGGTGCTGGCGGTCCTGGTTTCCAGTTTGAGTTCACATACCGCCTGGACGGCCCTCTGGCGGCCGGTTGGCCCCAGTTCCCGGCGATAGCCACGGCCTATCGCCGCGCCCCCCACCATGTGAGCGAGGGGAGGTTAGCCGGCATCGCGGCTAAGCTGGGCATCCTCAGGCCCGTGGTCCGCGAAGGCTGGATGGACGGCGAGGTCCTCGCCGCCGAGGCGGGCCCCGGGGGGCCGGCGGTGCGGCTCTACCCTAACGGCTACATCCACTATGAGCGCCCCTATGATTATCGCCCGGTGCCCCGGGCCCAGCTGCCGCCGGATACCTGGGCTGTCCAACTGGCCCGCGAGTGGCTCACGGCCATGCAGATGGTGCCCGCCGGTGAGCTGGGGTCAGGGAGCGTGGGCAGCGGGGACCTGGACAACGGGTACCTGCGGGTGACCTTCCGGCCGGCCCAGCCCGGCGACCTGGTGACCTTCATCCCCTTTGCCCACGTGACGATCGGGGTGGATGAGACCATCGTGGGCGCGTCGGTCATCTGGGTGGCGGCAGAGGCCGAGTCCGCCTATCCCCTGCGCAGCGTGGCCGAAGCCTGGAGATCAGTTACTGAGGGCCGCGGCGTCTTAGAGTGGGAGCTCGTCGAGTACACCGGCCCTGCCGGCGAGGACAACCTGATCGCTGGCACTGCCAGCGCCACCAGCGTCCGTCTGGCGTGGTCGCTGGCCTTCGGCGCCGACCGGGTCCCCTACTTCGTGCCGGTCTACGCCTTCAGCGGGGAGGTGGAGGTCCCGGACAAAGAGGGCACTGTGCGGCTCCCGTTCCAAGTCTGGGCCTCTGCGGCGGCAGCAGAGCACAGCCCCCAGTGAGTCGGTTGCGCAAGATTCGGACTGACGTGAGGCGGGCGTAATCTTTCTTGGCTATACTTCGTATTAAGAAATCAAGAAGCGAGGTGCTTGCAGTGAAAAGGACCCTCTCCGTCCTGTGCGTGGCAGGCATGTTGGCAGCCCTGATAGCGATGGCGGGTTGCCTCCCCCAAGGGGCCAAGCGACCCGAAAACCCGTCCGGGGGCAAGCAGATCAAGCTGGCTGTGTTCCTTCCCGACAAGACCGCTATGTACCTGGAGCGCAAGGAAGTCACCGTCGCCGACAGCGGGGAGGCCCTGGCACTGCAGGCCCTGAAGGAACTGATCAGGGATGGCACGACGATCCCCAAGGGCACCAAGGTACGCGGAGTGACCGTGCAGGATAGGATAGCGCACGTCGACTTCTCCAGGGAGCTGCGGGACAACCACTGGGGGGGCACGTTGGGCGAGGCGTTCACCATCTACTCCATCGTCTGCACCCTGACTGACCTGGACGGCATCGACCGGGTGCAGATCCTGATCGAAGGCAAGACGGGAGCGAGCATCGGCGGGCATATGGTGCTCGATGAGCCGCTGGGTCCTGACGCGGGGCTGCTAAGAAGGTAGGTTAGGACTGCGTGCAGAGCGCACCCGGCGAGGGCCGCCTCAGCGGCCCTCGCCTCATCTTCGAGCGCGGGCATCGTCTGTCCAATCCCGGCCAAATTTGCCGGTTGCGGCAAGTGACATAAAGAGACTAGAATCTATCTTGAGAGGCCCGCGTTTTTGTGTACCGAAGGGCAGGACTTGCGGCGCCTGCCTTGAACACTGAACCTCTGTGTACAACTGTCTGCCAAGCCATGGGCCGGTAGAAAAGCCGGCTGACCGGGGGAGTGATGTCATGGAAGGTCGACTTGGGCCCATCTTCGCACGCTACACCGGAGCAAAGCACGAGCTGATCCCGATCTTGCAGGATGCCCAGGAGGAACTCGGCTACCTGCCAGACGAGGCCATGCGGTCAGTGGCCCGTTTCCTGCGGCTGCCCGAAAGCAAGGTCTTCGGCGTCGCCACTTTCTATGCCCGCTTCCATTTGCAGCCCCGTGGCAAGCACATCATCAGGCTGTGTTGCGGGACCGCCTGCCATGTCCGGGGGGCGAGGAAAGTCTCGGACAAGTTAAAAGACGTACTCGAAGTGGCAGTGGGGCAGACCACCAAGGACATGAAGTACACGTTTGAGGAAGTCGCCTGCATCGGGGCGTGCGGTCTTGCCCCGGTGATGACCATCGACGATAAGACCTTTGGCAAGCTGAACCCGGACAAGGCCAAGACCATCCTGTCGACCTATGCTGACGCACCGGAAGGGGGGCGGGCCTAGATGGACAAGTTCAGCGACCCTTGCTGCAAGGCCTGCACCCACAGCAGGCAGACGCCGTGTGCGCAGTTCGTAGAGTGCTGCCTGAGCGGGCCCCTCTGCCACAACAGCGTTGAGTGCCGCGCAGCCAGGGAGGGCATCGTCGCCAAGCTTGCTCACAGCCCCGCGTTCCGCGAGCGGCAGGACGCGTAGCCCATAGACAAGGGGAGAAGACGGGTGTACTACAAGCAGATCCTCATCTGCGCTGGGACGGGCTGCATATCCTCTGGCGCCCTCGATATCCAGAGCGTCCTCGCCAGCGAGCTGGCTAGGCACGGCCTGCAGGACAAAGTACGCATCATCATGTCGGGATGCCATGGTTTCTGCGAGAAGGGACCCATTGTCATTGTCTATCCCGACGATGTGTTCTACTGCGAGGTGCGGCCTGAGGATGTTCCCGAACTGGTCGAGGAGTACCTGGTCAAAGGGAACCTGGTGGAGCGGCTGCTCTACAAGGACCCGGTCACCCAGGAGACAGTGATCTCCCATGACAAGATCATGTTCTACCACAAGCAGAAGCGGCAGGCGTTGCGCAACTGCGGGGTGATCGACCCGGAGAACATCGACGAGTACATCATCCGCGGCGGCTACCTTGGCCTGCGGAAGGCGCTGCAGATGGCTCCCGCTGACGTGGTGAGCGAAGTGAAGGCGGCCGGCCTGCGGGGCAGGGGCGGCGCCGGGTTCCCCACTGGGACGAAGTGGCAGTTCGCTGCAGGCAGTCCCGGCGATAAGAAGTACATCGTCTGCAACGCCGACGAGGGTGACCCAGGTGCCTTCATGGACCGCAGTATCCTGGAGGGCGATCCCCACGCCGTCTTGGAAGGGATGCTCATCGCCGGCCGGGCCATCGGCGCCGATGAAGGCTATATCTATGTGCGGTCCGAATACCCCCTGGCCGTGCGCCGCCTGCGCACAGCCATCGCCCAGGCCGAGGAGTACGGCTTCGTGGGCGGGAACATCCTCGCCTCGGGCTTCAGCTTCAAGCTCAAGATCAAGGAGGGTGCGGGGGCCTTCGTCTGCGGCGAGGAAACGGCCCTGCTCGCTTCGATCGAGGGGAGGCGGGGCGTGCCCCGTCACCGTCCCCCCTTCCCTGCTGTGAAGGGGCTGTGGGACAAACCCACTTGCATCAACAATGTCGAGACCCTGGCCAACGTGCCTCTGATCCTCCAGCTCGGGGCGGCCTGGTTCGCCTCGGTAGGCACCGCGGGCAGCAAGGGGACCAAAGTGTTCGCCGTCACGGGAAAAGTGAACAACACCGGCCTCGTGGAGGTACCGATGGGCATCACCATCCGCGAGATCGTCTTCACTATCGGGGGTGGGATCCGCGGCGGGAAGAAGTTCAAGGCCGTCCAGATCGGCGGACCATCGGGAGGGTGTATCCCCGAGCAGCACCTGGACTTGCCCGTGGACTTTGACTCCCTCACTGCCGCCGGTGCGATGATGGGCTCCGGTGGGTTGGTCGTGGTGGACGAGGACACCTGCATGGTCGATCTGGCCCGCTACTTCCTTAACTTTACCAAGAGCGAGTCCTGCGGCCAGTGCGTGCCGTGCCGTCTGGGCATCACCCAGATGTACGACATCCTCGAGGATATCACTGCGGGCAAGGCCAAGCCTGAGGACCTCGACCTTCTGCGGGAGCTGGCCCTAGGCATAAAGCAAGGTTCTATGTGCGGCTTGGGCCAGACGGCACCCAACCCGGTCCTGACCACCCTGCGCTATTTCCGCGACGAATACGAAGCCCACGTCCGCGATGGCCGTTGCCCGGCCCTGGTCTGCAAGGCACTGGTGCAGTACCGGATCAACGTCGAGAAGTGCATCGGCTGCCGGGCCTGCGTCAAGGCCTGTGCGGTGGGGGCTATCACCGGGGAACTTAAGGTACCGCACGTCATTGACACGGCGCTGTGCACCAAGTGCGGGGCCTGCATGGACGCCTGTCCCAAGCGGGTCCGCGCGGTGGAGTGCGTCTCGGCAGGGCGCACGGCGCAGAGTGAAGTTGAGGAGGGCAGCGCATGCGCGAGCTAATCACCCTCACCATCGACGGCGTGGCTGTCACGGCCGCCCCGGGCACATCGATCCTCAGGGCGGCTTTGGACAACGGCATTTACATCCCCCATCTGTGCGACCACCCCGACCTGGAGTCAGTCGGGGTATGCCGCCTCTGCCTGGTGGAGATCGAAGGGCGGCGGCCGACCGTCGCCTGTAAGACCGCTGTAGAGGCTGGGCTGGTGGTGCGTACCTCCACCCCCGACCTCGAACTGACCCGGCGGGTCAACATGGAGTTGCTGGTGGCCAACCATGACTACGACTGCAAGTCGTGCGCCAAGAACAGCGCTTGCCAGTTGCAGAAGGTCACCCGCTATGTGGGGATCGATGAAGTCCGGCTGCAGCGCCTGCGCAAGGGCAGCCTTGACCGTTCCCCGGATGACTCCAACCCGTTCTTCGTGCGGGACATGAACAAGTGCGTCCTATGCGGCATCTGCGTGCGCACCTGCGCGGACATCCAAGGGGACGCCTGCATCGACTTCGCCTTCCGCGGCATCCGCACCAGGATCAGCGTCCTGGGTGACAAGCCCATCGCGGAATCTACCTGCGTGTCGTGCGGTGAGTGCGTCGCCCGTTGCCCGGTCGGGGCCCTCGCCCTGAAGCGGCCCGAGGAGCCCGCCTACGAAGTCCAGACCATCTGCCCCTACTGCGGCTGCGGCTGCGGCCTCAGCGTCGGCGCCCGCGGGGGCCGAGTGGTCAGTTCCCGCGCCGTCCCGGACAGCCCGGTCAACCAGGGAAGCCTGTGCGTCAAGGGCCGGTTCGGCCTGGGCTATGTAAACCACCCGGACAGGCTCACGCAGCCCTTGGTTCGCAAGGACGGCGCGTTGGTGGAGACCACCTGGGACGAGGCCCTGGCGCTGGTCGCCGCTAGGCTAGGGGTCTACAAGGGCGATGAGTTCGCCGCCATCGCCTCAGCCAAGTGCACGGTGGAAGACAACTACGTGCTGCAGAAATTCGCCAGGGCAGTGATGGGGACTAACAACGTCGATCACTGCGCCCGCCTCTGACACGCCCCCACTGTGGCCGGTCTGGCCACCGTACTGGGTAGCGGAGCGATGACCAACACCATCGCCGAGCTCGAGGGAGCAGCCTGCATCCTGGCGATCGGAACCAGCACGACTGACGCCCACCCCATCGTCGGACATCAGGTCAAGCGGGCGACGCGCAAGGGCGCCAAGCTGATCGTAGCCAACCCCAAAGAGGTGGACCTCTGCCGCTTCGCCGACCTCTACCTGCCTATCCGTCCCGGCAGCGACGTAGCCTTGCTCATGGGCATGGCCAAGGTCATCATCGAGGCCGGCCTCCACGACCAGCAGTTCATCGCCGAACGTTGCGAGGACTTCGAAGCCTTCCAGCAATCCTTGGCTGCCTTCTCCCCTGAGTTCGTGGCCGAGACCACCGGCGTGCCCTGGGAGCGGATCGTCCAGGCGGCGCACCTCTACGCCGGCAACAAGCCGGCCGCTATCCTCTACTGCATGGGCATCACCCAACACTCCCACGGCACCGACAACGTGCTCGGCATCAGCAACCTGGCCCTGATCACGGGTAACCTGGGAGTCGCCTCGGGCGGGGTCAACCCGCTGCGTGGCCAGAACAATGTCCAGGGCGCGTGTGACATGGGGCTGCTGCCAGACGTCTTTACCGGGTATCAGAAGGTCAGTAACCCCGTCGCCCGCGCGCAATTCGAGCGGGCCTGGGGGTGTGCTTTGAGCGGGATCCCTGGCCTCACCCACACGGAGATCTTCGACGCGGCCCATGCGGGCACGGTTAAGGCCTTGTATCTTGTGGGCGAGAACCCGCTGTTGACCGAAGCCAACTCCGGCCACGCCCGCGAGGCCCTGGGGCGACTCGAGTTCTTCATCGCGCAGGACATATTTCTCACGCAGACCGCCCAGTTGGCCGATGTGGTCCTCCCGGCCGCGTCCTTCGCCGAGAAGGATGGCACCTTCGTCAACACGGAACGGCGCGTCCAGCGGGTGCGCCGGGTGATCCCGCCAGTGGGCGCGTCGAGGCCTGACTGGCAGATCGTGTGCGCGGTAGCCAAGGCCATGGGGGCTGAGGGGTTCGACTTCAGCGGCCCTGAGGCTGTCTTTACCGAGATCGCCTCCCTCACCCCCAGCTACGCGGGCATCAGCTACGCCCGCCTGGAGCAGGGCGGCATCCAATGGCCTTGCCCCACGCCGGAACACCCTGGGACACCGATGCTGCATACCGGGAGGTTTTCCACCCCTTCGGGCAAGGCCAAGCTGGCTGCCCTGCGCTACCGGCCGCCGGCTGAAGTCCCCGACGACGCGTATCCGCTGGTGCTCACCACGGACCGCAGCCTGTTCCAGTTCCACAGCACGATGACGCGGCGGGCGGAGGGCCTGGATCGGTTGCACGGCGAGGAGCTGGTCTGCCTGAGCCCGGTGGACGCTGACACGATGGGGATTGCCGATGGACAGCTCGTGGAAGTGGCTTCCCGCCGGGGCAGCGTGCGGGCCAAGGCCAAGGTCACAGGGCGTTGCCAGCCCGGGGTGGTCTCGATGAGCTTCCACTTCTCCGAGTGCCCGACCAATCTGTTGACCAGCGCTGCCCTGGATCCGGTGGCCAAGACCCCGGAGACCAAGGTCTGCGCTGTGCGTGTCACCGGGCTCTGAACCGTCCCAGGACTGCGAGGGCTGGAAGGAACTGACGGGGACCGCGGCGAAAAGGGCGGATGGTGATGCCCTTGGCCCGGTCCCTGCCCGCTCCCGCCACACGGTTGGACATCCTCCGCCTGCACCAGGGGAGTCCGGCCCCCCTCTTGGACCAGATCGCTGTGGAGTACCCCCTCACGTTGGAGCTGGACGGGGTCGAACTGGTGACCCTGCTCTGCACCCCTGAGCATCTCGATGAACTGGCCGTGGGCCACCTGGTGGGCGAGGGCGTCTTGCGGGAGGCCTGCGACCTGAAGGGCGTGGATGTGGATCCGCAGGCCGGGGTGGCCCGGGTGGCTACGGCCGGCCGGCATCCCGTGACAGCGGCGGTGTATGGCAAGCGGGCAATCGCCTCAGGGTGCGGCAGGGGCCTGGTAGGCTACCAGGCCGGTGACTTGCTGGGGCTACGGCCCGTAGCCGATGGAGGGGCCTTCTTGGCCCAGACAGTGCTCGCATCCATGCGGCGACTGGGCCGCGAGACCCCGCTGTTCGCAGCCACCGGCGGCGCCCATGGGGTAGGCCTCAGCGACGCGGCAGGCGACCTCACCCTGGTGCGCGAAGACATCGGCCGCCACAACGCTCTCGACAAGGTGGTGGGCCGCTGTTTCCTGGATGGCCACACGCTGGCTGGAGCGGTGATCTATGCGACGGGGCGGCTGTCCTCGGAGATGGTGTTGAAGGCTGTACGGGCCAAAGCGGCGATGGTGGCTTCCCATTCAGCGCCCACCTCCCTGGCGGTGGAGCTGGCCGAGGCCCTGAACCTGACCCTGGTGGGCTTCGCCCGCGGGGAACGGCTGAACGTGTACACCCACCCCAGGCGGCTAGCCGGGGTGTCGGGTGAGACCAAGACGGGGAAGGAGTGAGGCGTTTGACCGAAAGCGTGATCGTCAGTGCTGTCCGCACACCCTTCGGCGTGTTCGGCGGCGGGCTCAAGGATGTGCCCGCTGTGGAGCTGGGGGCCATCACCATCCGGGAGGCGGTGGGCAGGGTTCGGCTCGACCCAGCCTCCATCGACAACGTCATTATGGGCATGGTGGTCCAGGCTGGCGCAGGCCAGATTCCTTCGCGACAGGCCAGCGTCAAGGCGGGCCTGCCAGTGGCGGTGCCGTCCGACACCGTGAACAAGGTCTGCGCCAGTTCGCTGAGGGCCGTGAACCTGGCTGACAGCCTCATCCGGGCTGGCGACGCCCAGGTTGTCGTCGCTGGGGGCATGGAGAACATGAGCCAGGTGCCGTACCTCCTGCCCAGAGCCAGATGGGGCTACAGGCTCAATGACGGCACGGTGGTCGACGCCCTGGTCCGGGACGGGCTGTGGTGCGCCTTCCACGACTGCCACATGGGTGTGCACGGTTCTACCGTGGCGGCGGAGTTCGGTGTCAGCAGGGAAGCCCAGGACCAGTGGGCCCTGCGCTCCCACCAGCGGGCATTGGCGGCCAAGGCTGCGGGCCGCTTCAACGACGAGCTCATCCCGGTGGAGGTGCCCCAGCGCAAGGGGCCTGCGGTGGTAGTCTCCGAGGACGAGGGGCCGCGGGCGGACACCAGCTTGGAGAAGCTGGCCAAGCTGCCACCGGTGTTCAGCAAGGACGGGAGCATCACGGCGGGCAACGCGCCCGGCATCAACGACGGCGCCGCGGCCATCGTGGTGATGTCGCGGGTCCGGGCCCGGGACTTGGGCCTGGAGCCGTTGGCCACCATCGTGAGCCAGGGTATGGTGTCAGCCGAGCCGCCCTACCTGGCTACAGTACCCGCCTTGTCGGCGGGCAAGGCCCTTACACGCGCCGGGCTGAACGCCACAGACCTGGCCCGCATCGAAGTGAATGAAGCCTTTGCCGCTGTGGCCCTGACCAGCATCAAACTAGGCGGGTGGGATGCCGAGCGGGTCAACGTCAACGGTGGGGCGGTCGCCATCGGGCACCCCATCGGCGCCAGCGGCGCCCGCATCCTCATGACCCTCATCTATGAGCTCAGGCGGGCCGGCGGCGGGTACGGGGTAGCTGCCATCTGCAGCGGCGGCGGCCAGGGCGAGGCTACGATCGTGAAGGTTTGAACGGGGGAGGAGAGGCTATGGAGACAAGGGTGAACAGGCTGATGGTCGTAGGCGCGGGCCAGATGGGCGCTGGCATTGCGCAGGTGGCCGCCGTCGCCGGGTTGGAGGTCATCCTCACCGATGTGGCCCAGGCGTTCCTGGAGCGGGGGACTGCGGCCATTGAAGCCAGTCTGGCCAGGGCGGTGGAGAAGGGCAGGCTGACCCAGGAGGCCAAGACGGCAGCAGGCCGGCTACTGCGGCCTACCCTCGGCCTCGGCGAAGCCGCCGGCTGCGACGTGGTCATTGAAGCCGTGGTCGAACAGGCCTCGGTGAAGCGCGAGTTGTTCACACAGCTGGACGCCAGCTGCCCAGCCCACACCATCCTGGCTTCCAACACATCGTCTCTGCCCATCACAGAGCTGGCGGCCGCCACCAAGCGCCCGGACCGGTTCATCGGCATGCACTTCATGAACCCAGTCCCAGTGATGCAGCTAGTGGAGATCATCCGGGGGCTGGAGACCAGTGACGCGACCTACCAGACCACGGCGGCCCTGGCGGAGCGCCTGGGCAAGACGCCGGTGGAGGTCAACGACTACCCGGGTTTCGTGTCCAACCGGGTGCTGATGCCCATGCTCAACGAGGCGGCCTTCTGCGTGATGGAAGGGGTGGCCGCCCCTGAAGCCGTCGACAGCGTGATGAAATTGGGGATGAACCACCCCATGGGGCCGCTGGCCTTAGCCGACCTCATCGGCCTCGATACCTGCCTGGCCATCATGGAAGTGCTCCAGCAGGGCCTGGGCGACGACAAGTACCGGCCCTGCCCGCTCCTGAAGAAGATGGTGGCCGCAGGCCGGCTCGGGCGGAAGTCGGGCAGGGGGTTCTACACCTATACATAGGAGGGCGCTATGCCGCAACATGTGAAGCTGGAACGCAGTGGCTGGGCCAGCATCATCACCATTGACCGCCCGGAGAGCCGGAACGCCCTCAACCAGGAGGTGCTGCTGGAGCTGAAGGCGGCTGTGGCCGCTGCTGCCAGCGACGACTCGGCGGCAGTGGTCATCACCGGAGGGGGCGAGAAGGCCTTCGTGGCCGGGGCCGACATCGGGGCCATGGCCCGGATGGAGCCGCCGGCGGCGCGCGCCTTCGCGGCCCTCGGGCAGGGAGCCTTCGCTGCCATCGAGGCGTGTCCAAAACCGGTCATCGCGGCCATCAACGGGCATGCCCTGGGGGGCGGCTGCGAACTGGCCCTCGCGTGCGACATCAGGCTGGCGGCGGACACGGCCCGGCTGGGCCAGCCCGAGGTCAAGCTGGGCGTCATCCCTGGGTTCGGCGGCACGCAACGGCTCCCCCGCCTGATCGGCCGCGGCCGGGCCAAAGAACTCATCTTCACCGGCCGCACGGTGACTGCTCAGGAGGCCCTGGCGATCGGCCTGGTCGACCGGGTGATGCCCGCGGATGAACTGCTGGCGGCAGCCCTCAGCCTGGCCGACGAGATCGCCCAGAACGGTCCAAGGGCGGTGAGCGCCGCCAAAGGCGCCATCGACCGCGGCCTCGCTACGTCCCTGGCTGAAGGGCAGGCCCTGGAGGCCGAGACCTTCGCCGGGCTGTTCGGCGCCGAGCAGCGCGAGGGCATGGAGGCCTTCCTGGCCAAGCGCCCGGCGAAGTTTCGGTGAGATACTAAACCCATGGCGGACAAGGCCGAATTGCGGGAAGCACTGTTGCGTCTCGCTGACGATGCTCGCTTGCCCTGCGCCGCAGTGCTGGAGCTCGCACGCAGGCGGGGCGTGCCTGCTCATGAGCTCGGCAGGCTCGCCACGGAGGCCGGCCTGAGAATCTCCGACTGCCAGTTGGGCTGCTTTGGCCGGCACAAGCCGTGACTGGCCCCCCTGGCCGTACCCAAAACAGTTAACAACTCACCATCGCTGCCAGGAGGAAAAGGGCGACTAACGTCGAAACACGCTGCCATAACCGCATAGCTGATCTCCGAGCCACCGACCTAAAGCCTGCGGGCTATGGTCGCTGGCCGAGTCCTCCAGGCCTTAGGCCTAGGGGACGAGGGTCCGCCGGGAAACCGGTCGGCCTCCCGTTTGAAAAGGAGAGCTCCCGGCAGACTGCTTTGGCATGCTCTGCCAGCGCCTCTCCGAGGCGCTCATTTTTTGTCCCGAAGCAGGCAAGAGTACACGAAGGGAGACATGCCGGATGGAGTGGAGACGTTGGGGAACCGTGTGCCTATGTCTGGCGCTGATTGGAGGTTTGACTATGGCGCCGGGCTGCCGCAAGCCTAAGACCGAGTTCATTTTGGCTACCACCACCAGCGTACAGGACAGCGGGCTGCTGGATGTGCTGCTGCCGGCCTTCACCAAGGCCAAGGGGTTCGTCCCGCAGGTTGTGGCCGTGGGCAGCGGCCAGGCCATCGCCATGGCCCGGCAGGGCGACGCCGACGCGGTGCTGGCACACTCCCCCCAGGCTGAGCAAGAGGTCGAGCAAGCAGGCTTCGTCGTGGAGCGCCGCAAGCTGATGTCCAACGCTTTCGTCATCGTAGGCCCCCCAGCCGATCCAGCGGGTATCCGCGGGCGCTCCGTAGCCCACGCCCTGCAGGCCCTGACTCAGGGGAAGGCGAGCTTCGTCTCGCGCGGCGACAACTCCGGGACCCATGTCAAGGAGAACCAGCTCTGGGCCAGCGCCACCCTGACGCCAGCAGGGAACTGGTACCTCAAGGCGGGCCAAGGGATGGGGGCGACCCTGGCCATGGCCTCGGAACTCAAGGCCTACACCTTGACTGACCAGGCCACCTTCGCGGTACGGGGCGGCCCATTGCAGCTGGAGGTGCTGGTGAAGGATGACGCGGCCCTGGACAACCCGTATAGCATCATGATCGTGAACCCCAAGGTCCACAAGCATGTCAACGCCGCCGCTGCCCGGGCCCTGGCCGCCTTCCTGCTGTCAGCGGAAGGTCAGAAGCTCATCGGCGAGTACGGCGTCGACAAGTACGGGCGCGCCCTGTTCACTCCCGTCAAGTGACCGGTTTCCTGAACATCATCCTCCTCAGCCTGCTGGTCTCGGGTGTTGCCACTCTGGCCGGCGGGTTCCTGGGGAGCCTGGCGGGGCTGGCCTTGGGCCTGTGGGATTTCCCGGGCCGGCCCTCGCTCCTCAGGCTCATCCGCACCCTCATGGGCATGCCTCCGGTGGTGGCGGGCCTTCTGGTCTACCTAGCCCTGTCGCGGCGCGGACCCTTGGGCGTGCTCGGGCTGCTGTTCACCCCGACCGCCATGATCGTAGCCCAGACGTTGCTGGTCTTCCCCATCGTCACCGGCATGGTGGCCGCAATCGTCGCCCTGACCGATGCCAGGGCCAGGCAGACCGCTCTGGCCGCCGGGGCTACCCGAACCCAGGCCGCCTTGAGCGTAGCCTGGGAGGCCTGGCCGGGCATGGTAGCGGCCGTGGTGGCGGGGTTCGGGCGAGCCATAGGCGAAGTCGGCGCAGTGATGCTGGTCGGGGGGAATATCGGGGGCAGGACCCGGGTGATGACAGGCGCCATCTTCCTGGAGACACGCCAGGGCAACTTCTCCACCGCCATCCTCTTAGGGCTCATCCTGCTCGCTGTGGCCTTCCTGGTCAACCTCGCCCTGGAACGCCTGGAGAGGTTGGTGCCCCGATGACCGCCCCTGCCTTCAGCCTGCGGGATGTGGCCGTGGACCTGGGC
The DNA here is from genome assembly GCA_040755005.1 of Bacillota bacterium. Lineage (GTDB taxonomy): Bacteria > Bacillota > Sulfobacillia > JBFMBV01 > JBFMBV01 > JBFMBV01. Next base: position 974 of record JBFMBV010000024.1, on the reverse strand, counting down.
CGGCGGCGGGTGCTGGAAGTCCAGTCCCTGGACATAACCCCGGCCTGCGTCACCGTGGTCCTGGGCCCGAACGGGGCCGGGAAAACCACCCTCTTGCGTGCTCTCGGCCTGCTGGTCCCTCTGGCCAAAGGCAGCCTCGAGCTGTTCGGTACGGCCAGGCCGCTGGGGGCGGCGGGAGCGGTGGCTTGGCGCCGCCGCCTGGGATGGGTGGAGCAACGCCCATACCTCTTTCGGGGGACGGTCGCGGCCAACGTGGCCTATCCGCTCCGGCTCCGCGGCTTGAGCCCGGGCGAGATCGAGGCCAGGGTGGCCGGGGCCCTCGCTATGGTGGACATGCTGGAGCTGTGCGGGCGGCGCGCTGCCGAGCTGTCAGGGGGCGAAGCGCAGCGGGTGGCCTTAGCCAGGGCGTTGGCCACCGCTCCGGAAGTGCTCCTCCTCGATGAACCCACAGCCAACCTCGACCCGGCCAGCGCCGGCAGGGTGGAGGAGGCGGTGCGGCGTTACGCCCGGCACAACGGGGGGACCGTCGTGCTGGTCACCCACGGGTTGTTCCTGGCCCGGCGCCTGGCGGACAAGGCCATTTTCCTCGAGGGAGGTACGGTCGTGGAGTCCGGCGAGGCCGGACGGGTGTTGCATGACCCTCAAACAGGGCCAGCCCGTGCGTTTGTGGCAGGGGAGACGGCCAACTGACGGGAAAGCAGTGGCGGCATGAGCTAGGGAAAGGGGATGAGGCAGTGGACCTGTTCGATGTCATACCAGTCAGCCGTGCATTGACCCTATGGCTTGAGCGGTGCCCCCGGCCTACTCCCCTTGAGCAAGTGGAGCTGCTCGCAGCTTTCGGGCGGGTGCCTGGTCCGCTCGTGGCCAGGGAGGATCTACCGACCTTCGACCGTTCTACGGTGGACGGCTGGGCGGTGCAGGCCAGCGACACCTTCGGCGCGGGGGAGGGGCAGCCGGCCTGGCTGGTCAGAGGC
>JBFMBV010000023.1:0-28814 GCA_040755005.1 Bacillota bacterium | reverse complement strand
GGCATCCCTCTTGGCCGAGGTCGGCGTGGCCGGCGCCGTCCATGTCACCGCCGACCCGGTGCTGGCCCTGCAGGCCCCTGGGGCCCTGCCGCCCCGGACCGCCTTTCCCGAGGCCGGCGGCCGACCGGTTTGCCTGATCTGCCCCCGGGCCTTTCCCGGCTGGCCCCAGACCAAGCCCGTCTTGGCGGCGGCCGCCAGCCACCTGGCTGGCACCTTCGCGGCCCACATCGCCCTGTTGCCCCTGCAGCCGGAACGCGATGGCGCCGCCTGCCGAGAGCTGCGCGAGGCCATAGGGGGCGGCGCCTCCCTGGTGACCCCGCCTGCCCGGATCGGCCCGCTCTTGTCCCTGATCGGGGCGGCTGAGCTGGTGGTAGGCGTCCGTCTGCATGCGCTGATTTTCGCCACTGTGATGGGCGTAGGCTGCCTGGGCATCGGTTACGACCCTAAGGTCGGCAACTTCTTGGCGGAGTTGGGGCAGGCCCCCTTGCCCGCGGACGCCAAAGGGGAGGACGTCATGGTAGGGCTGGAACGGGCATGGACCGAGCGGGCCGCGCTGGCGAGGCGGGCCAGGGAACTCCTGCCGGGGCTGAGGGCGCGGGCCGGGCGCACTGCGGAACTGGCCTCCTCCCTGCTAGGGGGTCCGGGCAGTGGACAGGATTGACCTGTTGGGTATCCCTGTGGGTGTCCTGGACTTGGACCAGGCAGTGGCAGCCGTCCAGGGCCTGTTGGGGGTAGGAGGCTACGTCTGCACCCCCAACGCGGAGATGCTGGAGGCGGCCCAGCGCCACCCCGGGTTGAGGGCAGCGCTGCGAGGCTCCGCCTTCAACGTGGCTGACGGGTTCGGTGTCGTGCTGGCTGCCCGGCTGCTCGGGCAGACGCTGCCGGGCCGTGTACCGGGCATCGACCTGTTCACCGCGGTCTTGGCCAGGCTGGCTCAGTCAGGGCAGCCGGTGTATCTCCTTGGCGCAAGACCGGGCATCGCCTCCCGGGCGGCTGACCGCATCACGGACGAGCACCCCGGCCTCAACATCGCCGGGCACCACCACGGGTACTTTCCGGCCTGGGCCGAGGCGGAGGTGGTCCAAGCCATAGGGCACAGCCGCCCCGCCTTGGTCGCGGTGGCCTTGGGCTCCCCCAAACAGGAGCTGTTCATGGCCAAGTGGGCCGTCGACCTCTCTCCCGCTGTGCTGATCGGCCTCGGGGGCAGCTTGGACATCCTCGCGGGGGAGGCCTCGCGGGCGCCCCCGTTGCTGGGGCGCCTGGGGCTGGAGTGGGCGTACAGGCTGGCCAGCCAGCCGACGCGCTGGCGGCGTACGTTGGCGCTTCCCGCCTTCCTGGGGCGGGTGATTCAGGTTCGATGGAGGTCTCGACATGACCCGGATCAGTGAACTGACAGTGCGCGCGCAGCGTATACGCAGGCACATCCTCCGGATGATCGCCGGGGCGGGGTCAGGCCACCCAGGGGGTTCCTTGTCCTCGGTGGAGCTGGTGGCTGCCCTGTACTTCGCCGTCATGCGCCTGGACCCGGAGCGGCCCGGCTGGCCCGACCGGGACCGCTTCGTGTTGTCCAAGGGCCACGCGGCCCCCGTGCTGTACGCAGCCCTGGCCGAGCGAGGCTTCTTCCCCGTGGAGGAACTGGCATCCCTCCGCCGGTTCGGGAGCAGGCTGCAAGGCCACCCGGACATGACCAAGACCCCGGGGGTTGACGCCTCCACCGGCTCCCTGGGCCAGGGGCTGTCCATCGCCGTCGGCATGGCCTTGGCAGCCCGGTTGGACGGTTCCTCGCGCAAGGTCTACTGCCTGTTGGGGGATGGGGAGCTTCAAGAAGGCCAGATCTGGGAAGCGGCCATGGCCGCAGCCCACTATGGACTGGGCAACCTCATCGCCTGCGTTGACTACAACGGCGTCCAGCTGGATGGGCCCCTCGCGCAGATCATGTCCATCCAGCCACTGGCCGCCAAGTGGCAGGCCTTCGGCTGGCGGGCGCAGGAGATCGACGGCCACGACATGGCCGCCGTCCTTGCCGCCCTGGAGGAGGCCCGGACGACCCACGGCTCCCCGTCGGTCATCATCGCCCGCACCGTGAAGGGGAAGGGCGTCAGCTTCATGGAGGGCAGCCACAAGTGGCACGGGGCCGCCCCCGACCGCGCTCAGTTGGCGCAGGCCCTCGCTGAAGTGGGGGGTGACGGGGAGTGAACCAGGGAGAACTCATCGCGACCCGGGACGCCTACGGCAGGGCCTTGGCCGGGCTGGGAGGGGAGCTGCAGGACGTCGTCGTCCTCGACGCCGACCTGTCCAGCACTACCCGCACAGCCACGTTCGCCGCCAGCTACCCGGAGCGGTTCTTCAACGTGGGTGTGGCCGAGCAGAACCTGCTGGGCATCGCCGCGGGCCTGGCCGCTTCGGGCAAGACGGTCTTCTGCAGCACCTTCGCCGTGTTCGCCTCGGGCCGCGCCTTCGACCAGTTGCGCAACACCATCGCCTATCCCGGCCTGAATGTGAAGGTCTGCGCCAGCCACGCCGGGCTGACCGTGGGCGAGGACGGCGCCTCCCATCAGTCCGTGGAGGACATCGCCCTGATGCGCGCCGTACCCAATCTGACCGTACTCGTCCCGGCGGATGCCGTGGAGACCGCCCAGATGGTGCGAGCGGCGGCCGCGGCCCCCGGGCCCGTCTACATCCGGCTGGGGAGGGCCCCCGTCCCGGTCATCCACGGGCCTGACTACCGCTGGGCGCCCGGCAAGCTCTCCACCCTGCGCTCAGGCAAGGACGTGACCATCGCCGCCTGCGGCGTAATGGTCGCCCGGGCCCTCCAGGCCGCGGACCTGCTGGCTGGGGAAGGCATCGAGGCCACCGTGCTCAACGTATCCAGCCTGAAGCCCCTGGACACCGGGGCCCTGGCTGCGGCGGCCGGCGCTACCGGGTGCGTCGTCACCGTGGAGGAACACTCGGTCCTGGGCGGCCTCGGCGGCGCCGTGTGTGAGGCGTTGGCGGAGGCCAAGCCCGTCCCGGTCGTGAGGGTGGGTATCCAGGACCGGTTCGGCCAGTCGGGTCAAGCGGCGGAACTCCTGGAGGCCTATGGACTAGGGGTCAGCGACATCGTGGCAGCCTGCCGCCTGGCCAAGGCACGGACGACATAACACACAGGCCTCACTGCGGACGTCCCGCCATCCGGCCACGCTCGGGGCGGGGCGTCTTGTTTACTTAATCGACAATCTTAACCTTCCCAGGGAGGATTCCCACGGCTACCGTCGAAAACCGTGCTCAACCGACATAGAGTTACAGGAAGGTCACGGCGATGTTGGAGTTTCGGCGCGTTACGAAGACATACGACAAGGGCATCACCGCCTTGGACAACGTAGAGCTCGCCATCGGCAGGGGCGAGTTCGTCTTCCTGGTGGGACCCAGCGGCGCGGGCAAGAGCACGCTGCTGCGCATGATCTTCCGCGAAGAACGGCCTACCTCAGGCACGGTGGTCTTCGACGGCAAGGATCTCGTGCGCATGCCCGCCCGGGCCATCCCCTATCTCCGGCGGCAGGTGGGTGTGGTGTTCCAGGACTACCGCTTGCTGTCCGACAAGACCGTAGCCGAGAACCTCGCCTTCGCCATGCAGGTGACCGAGGCCGATCCCAAGGACATCAGACGCAGGGTGCCCCAGGTGCTCGCACAGGTAGGCCTGGCCCACCGGGCCGAGGCCCTGCCCCTAGAGCTCTCCGGCGGTGAACAGCAGCGGGTCGCCTTGGCCAGAGCCATCGTCAACAACCCCCAAGTTGTGGTGGCTGACGAACCCACCGGGAACCTCGATCCCGACACAGCCCGGGACATCATGGACCTGCTGGCCGCGGTCCAGGCCTGGGGCGCCACGGTGATCGTGGCCAGCCATTCCCAGGCCATGGTGGACAGGCTGCGGCGGCGGGTCGTGGCCATGGAGGCGGGGAGGATCGTCCGCGACGAGGCCCAGGGGGGGTACCGCCCATGCGGCTGAACAGCCTGGGTTATGCCATCGGCCAGGGGGCCCGCAGCGTGCTGCGCAACCGCACCATGAGCTTCGCGTCGGTGGCGACCACCACCGTGTCCCTGCTCATCCTCGCCGTCTTCGCCGTGGCCGTGCTGAACCTCGATCACATGGCGGCGGTCATCGAACAGGACGTGCAGATCATCGCTTACCTTGACGGAAGCCTCACCGAGGTCCACCGGACAAGCATCGGGGAGGCCCTCACGGGCATGGAAGGCGTGACTATGGTAGCTTTCGTCAGCAAGGAGGACGCCTTCGCCAAACTGCGGGAAGTCTTCGCTGAGCAACAGGAACTGCTGGATGCCGTCGACCCCGGCACCCTGCGCGAATCCTTCCATGTGAAGGTCGACCATCCCAGCCGGGTGGAACCCGTTGCCCTGGGTATCGCGGGGTTGGCCGGCGTGGAGGAGGTCGACTGGGGCCGCGAGACCGTGGCGAAGCTGTTCCAGCTCACCCGCCTGCTCAGACTAGCGGCGCTGGGGGCCATCGGCTTGCTGGCTTCGGCCACGGTGTTCATCATCAACAGCACCATCCGCCTCACCGTCTTCGCCCGCCGCAGGGAGATCGTCATCATGAAACTCGTGGGGGCCACCGACTGGTTCATCCGCTGGCCCTTCGTGGCTGAGGGCGTTTTCCTCGGCCTGGCCGGGGCCATCCTGGCGGGCGGCGCCGTGGTGGCGGGCTACATGTGGCTAACCGGGGCGGCCCACGCGTCAGTGCCTTTCCTGCCCCTCTTGCCACCCTACCCGTTGCTCAGGGACCTGAGCGTCGCCCTAGCCGCTGGCGGCTGCCTGCTGGGTGCTATGGGCAGCGTCATCTCCATCCACCGTTTCCTCAGGGCCTGATACGTTCGCGAAAGGAGCTCCGCCTATGGGCCGCCGCTGCCTCCGCCTGCTCAGCGTCTGCCTAGCCATCGCTTTCGTCTGCCAAGTCCCGGCAGCGGCCTTGAGCGAGCTGGAGCAGGCCCAGCGTCAGCTCCAGCAGATCCAGGAGCGCATCGCTGAGTTCGAGCGCAGGCAGGCCCAGGCTGAACGCACCTCGCGTACCCTCGCTGGGGAACTGCGGCAGTTGGAGCAGAGGCTGGCCGTCACCCAAGCCGACCTGCGGGCCTATGAGCGCAAGCTCGTTGCGACCCAGCGGGAGATCGACCTGGCGCAGGAGGCCTTGGCGAAAGTCGAAGCGGAACTGGCCCGCCGGGACGACCTGCTCAGGCGGCGGGTCAGGACCCTGGCCGAGCGGGGCAACGTGTCCTATCTCGATGTGCTGTTCGACGCCACTGACTTTGGGGACTTCCTCACCAGGCTGCGGACGCTGCAGCTTATCATCGCCCAGGACATCCAGCTGTTCGAGACAGTCAAAGCCCAGCGGCGGGAGCGCCTGGCGTATCTGGATTATCTGGGCGAGCAGCGGGCACGGTACGCAGGCCTGCAGGAGGCGACCCGGGCCAAGAAGGCGAGCTTCGAGCGCGACCAGGCCACCAAGGCAGCGCTGTTGGCCCGGACCCAGCAGGAACGGGCGGAGTACGCCCGGGCCCTGGACGACCTCGAGCAGACCTCCAAGGAGGTCCAGCGCCTCATCGCTGAGATCCAGGCCAAGATGGGGTTCATGCACCGGAACCGGGCCGACATCCAGATGGTCTGGCCAGTGCCCTCGTCGCGTTGGGTCACGTCCCCGTTCGGTAACCGCTACCACCCGATCCTGCGGCAGTGGCGGATGCACACGGGCGTCGATATCGCCGCCAAGTCCGGCGCGCCCATCGTCGCGGTCGAGATGGGCGTGGTCATCTTCAGCGGCTGGCTCGGCGGGTACGGCTACACCATCATCCTCGACCACGGCGCCGGCGTCTCCACCCTGTATGCCCACGCCTCCAAGCTGCTCCAGCCCATCAACGCCAAGGTGACCAGGGGGGAGACCATCTCCCTGATCGGGTCCACGGGTTTGAGCACCGGCCCTCACTTGCACTTCGAGGTGCGCATCGCAGGCAAGCCGGTTGACCCCATGCCCGCCTGGATCAAGCGCTAGACAGACGTTGCTGGAGCCGTCCCACCCCCCGATCCCGGGGGGTTTGCCTTTCACCAGGCAGGCATAGTATGCTATGCTATGGTTGTGCCAGGAGAGGAGCGTGAGGGCATGGTCTCCCGCCGCCAGGCGCTGGTAGGCGCCATGGTCATCGTCGTACTCACCAGCCTGCTCAACTACACTCTGGTGTACGCGGGGCACGGCCTGTGGGCCCGCTTCAGGCCCCCCCTCCCGGCGGCGCTGGAGCACCCAGCCTTCCGGGAGTTCTTGAGTGTACTGAAGCATGTGGAGCAGAACTACGTGACCCCCCTGGACCGGGGGACACTCTTCACCGGCGCCACCCGGGGGATGCTCAAGTCCCTGGACGACCCCTACTCTTACTACATGGACGCCAGGGAGTACCAGGAACTGCAGATCCAGACCGAGGGCGTCTTTGGGGGGATCGGTGTCACCGTTGAGTACCTGGACAACTACGTCACCGTCATCTCGGTGCTGGAGGGCACCCCGGCCGAGCAGGCGGGCCTGCAGGCCGGGGACCGGGTCTCCCTGGTGGACGGGAAAGACGTCACCCCGCTGCCCTACGACCAAATCCTGAACATGATCCGGGGCAAGCCGGGCAGCACGGTGACCATCACCGTCCTGAGGGGCACCCAGAAGGTTGACTTCAGCATCGTCCGGGCGGAGATCCACGTCAAGTCGGTCTCCTGGAAGAAGCTAGCCGGGGATCTGGCCTACGTGCGCATCTCCAGGTTCCAGTCGGAGACTGGTGAGCAGTTTCTGGCCGCCCTCAACCAGATCAAGGCGGCAAAGCTCACAGGACTAGTCATCGACCTGCGCAACAACGGCGGTGGCCTGCTGACCCAGTGTGTGGCCATCACCGAGGCGCTCATCCCCTCCGGCCCGGTGGTGCTGGTGGAGGACCGGGAGGGGAACAGGCGCAGCCTGGGCAAAGGCCACGCCAAGGACTTGCCCCCCCTGGTCATTCTGGTCAACGAATTTACTGCCAGCGCCTCGGAGATCCTGGCAGGGGCGGTGAAGGACACGGGGACGGGCACCTTGGTCGGGGTGAAGACCTTCGGCAAGGGCACCGTCCAGAGCCTGCTGCAGCTGGCTGAGGGCGCGGCAGTGAAGCTGACCACCCAGCGTTTCCTGACCCCCACGGGGTATTCCATCCATGACAACGGCGGCATCCAGCCCGATGTGGTGGTGGGACTGACCGACGCCGACCGGGCGCAGAAACTCAAGTTCGACGACCCGCGCCACCCTCAGCTGGCCAAGGCCATCGAGCTGCTCAGGGGCAGATGACCTCAAAGGACGCGATCTGATGGACGCGGCGAGCTTCCCCTTTATCGAGCTGGCCCGCTTGATCCTGCGGCTCTATCCCCTCGTCCTCTTCCACCCGACTTACATGCTCCTATTCGCGGCGGTGATGGCCATCATCATCGCCCAGTTCAGGCGGAGCGAGGCTGAAGAACGCCGCCTGTTCGGGGTGGTCCGCACCCCGGCCGGGCCCCAGGCGCTGTACGCGGCTGCCCAGGGACTCCTGGGCGGCTTTATCGGCAGCTTTTTGATGGTCGGCATCGGGGTGTCCCTGTCCGAGAGCGGCATCAGCTATGTCTGGCTCCTGGCGCTGTTTCTGCTAAGCATCAACCCCCGGTTCATCTGCTTCAGCTACGCCGGCGGCATCATCTCCCTGGTCAGCCTCATCACCGGCTGGCCCCGCTTAAGTATCCCCGGCTTGTTGGCCCTGGTGGCCATCCTCCATATCACCGAAAGCCTGCTGATCATCAGCAGCGGCCACATGGGCGCCATTCCGATGTACATCGACCACCAGGCCGAAGGCCGTCCGGTGGGGGCCTTCAACCTGCGCCGGTTCTGGCCGGTGCCCATCGCCGCCCTCAAACTCACCCAGCTGGCCGAGCTCGGGCCCGGCTACACCACTGTGGCCATGCCCGGCTGGTGGCCCTTGATCAAGTTTGCGGCTGAGCCGGCCCCGGGCAAACTGCTGGTGCCCGAGGTCTTCCTCGTGGTGGCTGCCCTAGGGTATGCGGACATCGCCGTTGCCCGGGGGCCGCGGGCGAAGACTGTCCGCACCGCGGGCTTGCTGATGGCCTTCTCCCTCATCCTGTTGGGCTTGAGCGTCGCCGCTTCCCGGTTGCCGGCCTTCATGTGGCTGGCGGCCCTGTTCGCCCCCCTCGGCCACGAGGCCGTGATCTACCTTGGGGTCAACAGCGAAGTGGGGCGGCCCCCTGTGTTCAAGCAGCCCCCCGCAGGCGTGATGGTGATGGCGACCATGGCTGGGGGGGCCGCCCACCGCCTCGGGCTCAAAGCCGGGGATATCGTCACGGCCGTGAACGGGCAGCCCGTCGGGGCCAGAGCAGACATGTCCGTGGCCATGGCTGCCGCCGGGACCAGGCTGAAGGTGGCCTATCGCCGGGACGGGGAGGCGCGCCGAGCCGAGACCTGCATCGGGCCCGAGGAGGCCCAGGGCGGCATCCTGGGCATCCTGCCGGCGCCGGCGCCGGGTGATGAGTCCCACGGCGAACTGCGCACCCGGGTGGTGCTGGGCGCCTTCTGGGAACGGGTGTGGAAGTGGCTCAAGGGGCGGTTCGGGGGGTATTAGGCTGTAGTCCGGGCTTGGACCCGCCGGGGGGGGTGTGTGTGCGATGGAGGGACGCTTCCAGTTGGTGACGGAGTTGACGCCCAAGGGGGATCAGCCTAAGGCCATCGCGGCGCTGGCGGCCGGCCTCGACCGGGGGTTGCGCGAGCAAACTCTGTTGGGCGTGACCGGCAGCGGCAAGACCTTCACCATGGCCAGCGTCATCCAGCAGGTCCAGCGCCCAGCGCTGGTCATCGCCCACAACAAGACCCTCGCCGCCCAGTTGTGCGGGGAGTTCAAGGCCTTCTTCCCCAAGGCGGCGGTGGAGTACTTCGTCAGCTACTACGACTACTACCAGCCCGAGGCGTATATCGTCCAGAGCGACACTTACATCGAGAAGGACGCCAGCATCAACGACGAGATCGACAAACTGCGGCACGCGGCTACCACGGCCATCTTCGAACGGCGGGACGTCATCGTGGTGGCCAGCGTGTCCTGCATCTACGGCCTGGGCGACCCGGCCGAGTACCGGGACCTGTGCCTGTCCCTGCGGGTGGGCGCCGCCAAGGACCGCCAGGACATCCTGCGTAAGCTGGTGGAAATCCACTACGAGCGCAACGATGTGGACTTCCGCCGCGGCACCTTCCGGGTGCGGGGCGATGTGGTGGAGATCTGCCCCGCCTCCTATGACGAGCGGGCCATCCGGGTGGAGCTGTTTGGCGACGAAGTGGAACGCATCACCGAGATCGACATCCTCACCGGCGAGGTGCTGGGGCAGCGGCATCATGTGGCCGTGTACCCAGCCAGCCACTACGCCACCTCCACAGAGAAGCTGCAACGGGCTTTAGGCACCATCGCCGCCGAACTGGAAGCGCGCCTGGCCGAGCTCAAGGGAGCGGGCAAGCTGCTGGAAGCCCAGCGGCTGGAGGGGCGCACCCGCCATGACCTGGAGATGCTGGCCGAAGTGGGCTATTGCGCGGGCGTCGAGAACTACGCCCGGCACTTTACCGGACGCCGGCCCGGCGAGCCGCCCTACACCTTGATGGACTTTTTCCCTGAGGACTACCTGGTGTTCATCGACGAGTCCCACCAGACGTTGCCCCAGTTGAGGGCGATGTACGCCGGGGACCTCTCCCGCAAGCAAGTCCTGGTGGAGCATGGTTTCAGGCTGCCGTCGGCCTTCGACAACCGTCCCCTTACCTTCACCGAGTTCGAGGCCCGGGTCAAGCAGGCCGTGTACGTCTCGGCCACGCCCGGCGACCATGAGCTCAAGCGGTCGGCGCAGGTGGTCGAACAGATCATCCGGCCCACTGGGTTGGTGGACCCGGGCATCAGCGTCCGCCCGGTCAAAGGCCAAATCGACGACCTGCTGGGCGAGATCCGCCTCAGGACTGCCGCCGCTGAGCGGGTGCTGGTGACCACCCTCACCAAGAAGATGGCCGAGGATCTCACCGATTACCTGGTGGAGGCGGGGGTGAAGGCCCGGTACCTGCACGCCGACATCGGCACCCTGGAGCGGATGGAGATCATCCGCGACCTCAGGCTGGGCACCTTCCACGTGCTCGTGGGCATCAACCTGCTGCGGGAAGGCCTGGACCTGCCCGAGGTGTCGCTGGTGGCCATCCTCGACGCCGACAAGGAAGGCTTCCTGCGCGCCGAACGCTCCCTGATCCAGACCACGGGCCGGGCGGCCCGCAACGTGCGCGGGCAGGTCATCATGTACGCTGACAGAGTGACCGACTCCATGCGGGTGGCCATCGCCGAGACCGAACGCCGGCGCCAGTTGCAGACAGCACACAATCAGGCCCACGGCGTCACCCCCGCGACGGTCCAGAAGGCCGTCAGGGACGTGCTCGAGGCCACGCGGGCTGCGGAACGTCCGGCCGGGTACTGGGGGAAACGCGACCTGGCGGAGTTGCCCAAGCGCGACATCCCGGCTATGCTGGAGAGGCTGCGCACAGAGATGCGGGAGGCGGCCAAGCGGCTGGAGTTCGAACGGGCGGCCTCCTTGCGTGACCTCATCTTCGAGCTGCAGGCGAGGGTGGGCTAGACGATATCTGCCCGCCTAGCCCTGAACGGCCCCCCGGCCGCGCGTGCCGCCGGGGGGCTGCGGTTTGCCCGTGCCTACGGCCTATCGCCGACTGCCCAGCATAAACCCCGGCCCAGCAGGCACCCTATGTCTGGGGTGAGCCTATGTTGGCATTTATCCGCAGCAGGCTGGGGCGCCGTCCGGAGGGGGCTAGTCAGGCCCGTACGGCCGAACTCCGGGGGGAACGACCCCTGTATGCAGACTTGGACCAGAATATCCGCGTGCTCAAGCAGGAGCTCGGCAACCCAGCGGACCTCGCCGTCAAGGAGTTCCTGCTGGGCGGCAGGCGCAACCTGAGGGGGGCCGTGCTCTGCTTAGATACCTTGGCCGACGAGACACTAGTCAACGACATCCTGCTCACCCCGTTGATGATCTGGGCGCGGCAAGAACTCGGCGGCCGGACGGCAAGGGGGAAGCTGATTGGCGCTGTCCGGCACTCGCTCGCCACTGCCAAGAAAGTCAAAGACATCTCCTGCCTAGACATGTTGGTGACACACATCCTGCGCGGCGATACGGTCTTCCTGGCAGACGGGGTTCAGACCGGGCTGGTCATCGAGACCAAAGGTTGGCCTGCTCGGGCCGTGGCCGAACCATCCACCGAGGTCACCACCCGCGGCCCGCACCTGGGCTTCAACGAGACCATCAAGGACAACCTCGGGCTCGTCCGCCTGCGCTTCAAAACCCCCGGTCTGATGGTCGAACGCTTGTTCATCGGCGACAGATCCAAGACCGATGTGCGCATCCTGTACCACAAGGATCTGGCCCCACCGCAGTTGGTGGCGGAAGTGCGCCGACGGCTGCGGGCCATCGAGACCGACGTCGTCCTCGACAGCGGGGTAATTCAGAACCTCATCAGCGACCACAGGCTATCCTTGTTCCTGACCACCCGGTCCTCGGAGCGACCGGACAGCGTCGTGGCCGACCTGAACGACGGCCGTGTCGCCGTACTGGTCGACGGCACGCCCTTTGTCATCACCATGCCGAACGACATCTACTCGTTCTTCGCCTCCCCGGAAGACAACTACATCGGCTATCCGGTGGCCACACTGCTCCGGTTGATGCGGTTCCAAGGCTTCTTCATCTCCACCTTCGCTACCCCGTTCTACATCGCCATGGTCGGTTTCCATCAGGAGCTGATCCCCCTGCCGCTGCTCCTGAATATTGCGTCCACTCAAGGGGGGGTGCCCTTCCCCCTCGCAGTGACGGCTGTCCTGGCGGAGATCGTCGTGGAAGTGCTCCGCGAAGCTGGGGTGCGGCTACCCAAGCAGTTCGGCCCGGCCGTGAGCATCGTCGGGGCGCTGGTGCTCGGGCAGGCCGCTATCCAGGCAGGGTTCATCAGCCCTGGACTGGTCATCGTCGTCACCACCGCGACCATCGCTTCCTTTGCCGTGCCCCGGAGCGAAGCAGTCATCTCCTTCCGGCTGCTGCGCTTCCCCTTCCTGCTGCTGGGAACGGTGCTAGGCTTCTACGGATTGGCCCTGGGCATGGTAGCAGTCACGTACCATGTCGCCGCCATGAAGTCGTTCGGCGTGCCGTTCCTGTCCATGTATGCCCCAGGCCGGGTCAGCGAGCTAGGGGAGAAGCCCGTGCTGCTTCCCGAAGCTTTGCGCAGGCCGGTGCGGCCGGCTGCCTACCGCGACCGCACGCACCGCGGGCCCCTCCCCGCGCCTAAGGATCCGAATCAGCCCTGACGCAGCCACAGCTCACCGCACACGTAGCCTAGGGGAGGGATGCGCCATACAGGGCCTAGTTAACACGCGGCAGTTGTTCCTTATCATCGTCCTGACCCGGATCGCCGTGATGGCCGACGGCCTGCCGGTGGTGACGGTGGGCAGCGCGCTGCAGGACGCCTGGCTGGGGGCCCTGTTAGCCACCGCCGCCAGCGCTGCCCTGGCCGCCCTAGCCGCCACCCTCGCCATGCGCTTTCCTGGCAAGAGCCTGGGGGTCTTTGCCCGCGAAACGCTGGGGCGCTGGCTGGGCCTCGGCGTATCCCTGGCGGTGGCGCTGGTCTACTTCCTTTTGACTCTGTTCGAGCTCTATCAGCTCACCACCCTGACCAAGGGGACGATCTTGCCGCGCACGCCCGCCTGGGTGTTCACGCTCAGTGTCCTGTCGGTCGCCGTCTATGGGGCCTACCTAGGCGCCGATGCCATGGGCCGCGCTGCTGAGGTTCTGATCACCATCGTCTTTGGCGCCGTGGTCGTCGGGGTGTGCGTGCTGGTCGCCGCGCCCCTCCCGCAGTCCTATTCCTCCCTGTCCCCGGTCTTGGAGCGCGGCGTCTGGCCGGTGGCCGAGGCTGCCATCATCCCTGCCCTTTGGTTCCTGGTCTCGGGCGGTACCGTGCTGGGGCTCGGCAAGTTCACGCGTCCAACCCAGAAGCTGAGAGGGGCGGTGGTAGGGGCAGTGCTGGCCAGCGGCATGCTGCTGACACTGTTCGCTGTCATCTCCACTCTGATCCTGGGCCCCAGCGAGGCCAGAGACCAGCTGGCCCCGATGCTCTCCGTGGCCAGGGCCATCAACTTGCCCGGAATCCTGGAGCGCTCGGACTTGCTGTTGATCGTCATCTGGCTGCTGGGCGCGGTGTTCGAGACCACCATCTTCCTCCTGGTCGCTGCTATCGTCTCCGCCGACGCCCTTGGGCTCAACGTCACCCAAGTTGTCCCGATCCTGGGCGCGGCGGCAGCGCTGGTCGTGGTGCTCTATACCCCCACGGTGTTCGACCTTAGGCGCGCCGCCCAACCCACGCCGACCGGCCTGGGCGGCCTGTTCGCCCTCGGGGGGGTGGTGGCCTTGATGTTAGTCGTTACCGCCTTGCGTGGCGCGGGCCGCCGGGGGAGGGGCGGGCCATGACCCGCCGGCTGTTGCCGCTGCTCCTGGCGGCGGTCCTCACCTGTGCTGGGTGCTGGGACCTGGTGGCAGTGGATCAGCTCGCCATCGTGGGGTCCATCGGTCTGGACGAGGTGACCCCAGGCAAGATCCTCGTGTCGCTGGAGATCATCAACCCGCAGGCCTTGGCGACAGGCACTGCGCTTGCAGCGACCCCCGCGCCGATCAGCGCGTGGGTCCTGCGGGAAGAGGCCGACTCCATCCCGGCCGCCTTGGCCAACATTCAGCGGCGCACGCCGCGCAGTCTGTTCGTCGGACAGGCGAACACCGTCATCTTCGGGCAGGAACTGGCCCGTGAGGGCGTCCGGGACCACCTCGACTACCTCGCGCGGGAGTTCTTCCTTCGGCGCAGCGTATTCGTGAACACCTGCGACACCTCGGCGGGGCTGTTACAGCGGCCCTTCATGCTCCTGCTGCCGTCGCTGACCCTGGGGGGCCTCGCCCTCCATGCCCCGGCCTCAGGCATGACCTCCCCGACCACGCTCAACGAGTTCTTGCGCAAACTGGCGGAACCGGGCATCGAGCCCGTCACGACCCATACGGCTGGGCGCAAGACCCATGACGTGGTGGTCAAACTGCCGGGGGAGGAAGCCAAGCAGGACAAGCCGGCTATCCAGCGCGAGCAACCCTTGGAAAGCGAACGCAACATCCCGGGCGAGCTGCCCGACGAGCATCCGGCCCTCGACCCGTTGGTCCAAGGCGCCCAGGGCGAGCCCCTCCCGGGGATGACCTTCCTGGTGGGCATCGCCGCCTACCGGGGGGATAGGCTCGTGGGCTTCCTGGACGGGCCCGACGCCAGGGGATACCTGTGGGCCGTCGGGCAGCTGCAGGAGGCCGTGCTGCAGGTGCCGGCCCCCGGCGGCACTCCAGGAATCGTCAGCCTGGATGTGACCGATGCTACAGTTGCCCTGCGCTGTGTGCAGTCAGGGGGAGGGCTCCCCCGCATCTCCTTGAAGCTGCGCGCCAACCTCCAGTTGAGTTCGGCGCCTGGGGGCCTGGCGACGCAGAACCTCCAGCGCGAGCTCGAACAGGCCGCCGCCAACCTCATCTCCGCTGAGGTCCGCCGGGTCCTGCAGTTGGTGCAAGGGGAACTGAAGACGGACATCTATGGGTTCGGGAACCTGATCTACCGCAAGCGTCCCAAGGTATGGCAGCGGTACAGCGCTGACTGGAACGAGCGCTGGTTCCCGCAGTTGCAGGTCGACGTGTCAGTGACAGCAACCCTTGCCAACTCCGGGGCAGTTGTGCGCCACCCCAGGCGCTAGGGCCGGCGCCGGGTCGCCGTCTGCGCCTCAGGCTGAGCGCGCCGGCATCCGCGCTGGATTGCAAACGTATGTTCGGGGGGCTATAATGGGGGGGAGTCTGCTGGTATAATGGAGCCCGGTCGCAAGAGGCGCGGGGGGATGGTCAGTGGCAAGGGACAGCATCGTCGTGCGGGGAGCCAGGCAGCACAACTTGAAGGACATCGACGTGGTCATCCCCAGGGATAAGCTGGTGGTGATCACGGGGCTCAGCGGCTCGGGCAAGTCCTCCCTGGCCTTCGACACTATCTATGCCGAAGGCCAGCGCCGCTACGTGGAGTCCCTGTCGGCCTACGCCCGTCAGTTCCTCGGCCAGATGGACAAGCCCGATGTGGATTACATCGAGGGCCTGTCGCCTGCCATCTCCATCGACCAGCGCACCACCAGCCGGAACCCCCGCTCCACCGTGGGGACGGTCACTGAGGTCTATGACTACTTGCGCCTGCTCTACGCCCGCATCGGCAGGCCCCATTGCCCTCAATGCGGGCGTCCCATCGTCCAGCAAGCGGTGGAGCAGATCGTGGACCGGGTCATGGCCTTCGGCGAAGGCGCCCGGCTGCAGGTGCTCGCGCCTCTGGTGAGGGGACGCAAGGGCGAACACGGGAAGGTGTTCGAGGAGGCCGCCAGGGCTGGGTTCGTGCGGGTGAGGGTGGACGGCGAGGTCCGGGAGCTGAGCGAAGTCGCCCCCCTGGACAAGCACAAGCAGCACACCATCGAAGTGGTCGTGGACAGGCTCGTGGTCAGGGAGGGCATCAAAGGCCGGCTGGCCGACAGCCTGGAGACCGCGACCAGCCTCACCGGCGGACTGGTGATCGTCCAGGTCCTCGACGGCGAAGAGCACCTCTTCTCGCGCATCTATGCCTGTCCCGAGTGCGGCGTCAGCCTAGGCGAGCTGGCCCCCCGCATGTTCTCCTTCAACAGCCCTTACGGGGCCTGTCCCACCTGCACCGGCCTGGGCGTCACCATGGAACTGGACCCGGATCGGGTCATCCCCGACCCCGGCCGGTCCTTGGCTGAAGACGCCATCGTCCCGTGGAGCCGCAGTTCCAGCGGGTACTACCGGCAGCTGCTGGAATCCGTAGCCGCCCACTTCGGCATTTCCCTGGAAACCCCCGTGCGGGAGCTGTCCCAGCGGGAGCTGGACATCATCCTCCACGGTAGCGGCAAGGAACGGGTCCACATCCGCTACGAGAACCCCTACGGGAAGGTGTACGAACGGGAAGCCCGCTTCGAAGGGGTCCTGCCCCACCTGCAGCGGCGGTACCGGGAATCTACCAGCGAAGCGGTGCGCCTGGAGACGGAGGAGTTTATGAGTTCCAAGCCGTGCCCTACCTGCGAGGGGGCCCGGCTGCGCACAGAGAGCCTGGCGGTGCGGGTGGGCGGCAAGTCCATCGCTGAAGTCACCGCCCTGGCGGTGGGCGAGGCCCTCGCTTTCTTCGCCGGGTTGTCCCTGACCGAACGGGAGGAGCTCATCGGCAGGCAGGTGCTGAAGGAGATCCGCGCGCGGCTGGGGTTCCTAGTCAACGTGGGCCTCGACTATCTCAGCCTGAACCGGGCGGCGGGCACCCTGGCGGGAGGGGAGGCCCAGCGCATTCGGCTGGCCACCCAGATAGGGTCCAGCTTGATGGGGGTACTGTACATCCTGGACGAGCCCAGCATCGGGCTGCACCAGCGGGACAACGCCCGGCTGCTCTCCACCCTGCGGAGCCTGCGGGACTTAGGCAACACGCTGCTGGTGGTGGAACACGACGAGGAGACCATGTGGGCGGCGGACCATATCATCGATATCGGGCCCGGCGCGGGCGCGGCGGGGGGCCGGGTGGTCGTGGAGGGTTCCATCCACACCGTGATGGGCTGTGCAGCCTCGGTGACCGGACAGTACCTGAGCGGTCGGAAGGCTATCCCCGTGCCCGAAGTTAGGCGCCGGCCGAACGGGAACTGGGTTACCGTCCGGGGGGCCAGGGAACACAACCTGAAGGGCATCGACGTCCGCTTCCCCATGGGCGTGTTCACCTGCGTCACCGGCGTGTCAGGGTCGGGAAAAAGCACCCTGGTGAACGAGGTGTTCCTCAAGGGCCTGCAGCTGAGGCTCAGGCAAGGCCGACAGCGGCCCGGCGCCCATGAGGACATCGCCGGCAGCGAGCTGGTGGAGAAGATCATCGCGATCGACCAGTCGCCCATCGGGCGCACGCCCCGCTCCAACCCGGCAACCTACACCGGCTTGTTCGACCTAGTCAGGGAGGTGTTCGCGGCAACCCAGGAGGCGAAGATGCGCGGGTACAAGCCCGGGCGCTTCAGCTTCAACGTGCGGGGCGGCCGGTGCGAGGCCTGCCGCGGGGACGGCATCGTCAAGATTGAGATGCACTTCCTGCCTGACGTTTACGTCCCCTGCGAGGTCTGCAAGGGCCAGCGCTACAACCGCGAGACCCTGGAGGTCAGATTCAAGGGGAAGAACATCGCCGAGATTCTCGCCATGACCGTCGAGGAGGCCCTGGGGTTCTTCAAGCACCTGCCTCGTCCGGCCCGCAAACTGGCGACCCTGGCCGATGTTGGCTTAGGCTACATCAAGCTGGGCCAGCCCGCCACCACCCTCTCCGGGGGCGAGGCGCAGCGGGTGAAGCTCGCCACCGAGCTGGCCCGGCGCTCCAACGGCAAGACCGTCTACGTCCTGGATGAACCCACCACCGGCCTGCACATCGCCGACATCCACAAGCTGCTGGAGGTGCTCCAGCGGCTGGTAGACGCAGGGGACAGCGTGATCGTCATCGAGCACAACCTGGACGTGATCAAGTGCGCTGATCACCTCATCGACCTAGGCCCTGAGGGCGGGGCGGCGGGTGGCCGCGTGGTCGCCGAGGGCACTCCCGAGGCGGTGGCGGCGGTGCCCAGCTCCCACACTGGCCGTTTCCTCCAGCAAGTGCTGTCGCAGACCTTCGCCGCCCGGCGGCGGGACGCGACCGTAGGCCTGCAGGCGGGTGCGGACATACCATGATCGCCGAGGAACGGCTCAGCGTCCTGCCCGATAACCCCGGCGTGTACCTGTTCAAGGATGCGGCTGGCGACATCATCTATGTGGGCAAAGCCGCTTCCCTGCGGCACCGGGTCCGCTCCTACTTCCAGGCCTCCCGGCCGACCGACGCCAAGACCCAGGCCCTCCTGGAGCACGTGGCCGACCTCGACTACATCATCACCGACAACGAGTTGGAGGCCATCATCCTCGAGGCGACCCTGGCCAGGCGCCACCAACCCCGCTATAACATCCTGCTCAAGGACGACAAACACCTGCCCTACCTGCGCCTGGACGCGGGCGAGGATTTCCCAAGGCTCACCGTGGCCCGGCGCGTAGAGGCCGATGGGGCCCGGTACTTTGGGCCCTATCACCCGGCTTCGGCCCTCCGCGAGACCCTGCGGCTCGCCCGCGCCCTGTTCCCCCTGCGTTCCTGCGCTAAGCTGGAGGGCAGGCCCAGGGCCTGCCTCAACCACCACATCGGCCGCTGTCCCGCCCCCTGCCAGGGACTGGTGACCCCGGAGGCCTACGGCGCAATGGTGCGCGACCTCATCGCCTTCCTGGACGGCCGCTACGCACAGCTCATTCGCGGCCTAGAAGGGAAGATGGCCGCTGCCGCGGAGGGGCTGGCCTTCGAGGAGGCGGCCCGGCTCCGGGATCGCATCGGGGCCGTGCGGTCGGTGGCCGAGCGGCAGAAGGCGGCTTTCCCCGGGCTGGAGGACATGGACGCCGTGGGCATGGCCCGGGCCGGAGAAGAGGCCGAGCTCCAGGTGTTCTCAGTCCGCGGAGGGAAGCTGGTAGGGCGGGAAGCCTACGTCGTCGCTGCCGGCGGCGCCGCCAACGGCGACCTGCTGCGGGCGGCCTTGCTGGCCTTCTACGCCGGTCGGGACGACATCCCGGCGACCGTCCTCCTACCCGCGGCTGCGGCCGAGGGCCGGCTGCTCGAAGCGTGGCTGCGGGCTAGGCGGGGCAAACGGGTGAGGCTCGTCGAGCCGCACAGGGGAGAACGGGCGCAGCTGCTGAAACTGGCCCAGGCCAACGCTGTCCAACGGCTGGAAGAGCGTCGGAACGAGGCCATGCGCGCCGAGGCCATCGGTCGGACGGCCCTGTTCCAGCTCCAGCACGTGCTGGGCCTGGAGGCGCCCCCGGAGCGCATCGAGGGCTACGATGTCTCGGACTTGGGCGGCACCGACGCGGTAGCGGTGCTGGTGGCCTTCAGGCAGGGCCTGCCTGACCGGACCGCCTACCGCCGGTTCAAGCTGAGACGCAGCGGCACAGCGGATGACTTTGCCGCCATGGCCGAGGTCATCTCGCGTCGGTTCAGGCGGGTGGCCGCCGGGGAGCGGGATCTGCCCGAGCTTGTGCTGGTGGACGGCGGCAAGGGCCAGGTGGGCGCCGCCGTGGCAGCCCTGGCTGGACTCGGCCTGGCTGGCATCCCCGTGGCGGGCCTGGCCAAAGCCGCAGAGCACGTGTTCATGGCGGACACGCCCCACCCCATCGTCCTGCCCAGGAACAGCGAGGCCCTACAACTGCTGCAGCGCGTCCGGGACGAGGCCCACCGCTTCGCCGTGACCTACCACCGGCGGGTGCGAGGAAAGCGCGCGCTACGTTCGTCCCTGGACGACATCCCGGGCGTCGGCCCGGCCCGCCGCACGGCGCTGCTGCGGCGGTTCGGGAGCCTGGCAGCCTTGCGGCGCGCGTCGGCGGAGGATATAGCGGCTGTCCCAGGCATCGGGGGGAAGCTGGCCGCGACGATCCTGGCCCACCTGACCGCTAAGGAGAGTGACCGGCATGTCAATGGAGACAGTTGAGACGGACCTCGGCCACGTGGCTGTGGCCGTGGGGCCTGGAGGACTGGTGGCGGTGACCGTGCCCCTGGCGGACGCGGCGCAGGCGCGTCGCAGCCTCGCAGCATCCCTGGCGCGCCGACGGGAGCCCGCTGTGGGGGGCAGCGGGGCCCTGCTAGCGGCGGCCGTAGCCGCCGCCCAGGACCACTGCGCAGGCCGGCAGCCACGGTGGCCGGAAGAGCTGGACCTGACCGGCTACGGCCCCTTCCAGCGTCGCGCCCTCCTGGCCGCGCGGAGCATACCCTGGGGCGAGACCAGGTCTTACCAATGGCTGGCCGAGGCGGCCGGGTCGCCTCGGGGCGCCAGAGCCGCGGGGCAGGCCATGGCGAGGAACGAGCTCTGCCTGGTCGTCCCCTGCCACCGGGTGGTGGCCAGCGACGGCTGCCTGGGCGGCTTCGGCGGGGGCCTGGACCTGAAGGCACGCTTGCTGTGGGTGGAGCGGACCGCTCAGGCGCAAACACGACATTAATATCTTTAAGGAGAGCCTTAACTTCTTTAACCAAACCCCTTGACGTTGCTCGGCTCGACCTCTATACTGTGAAGCGAGAGGTAAAGCCTCTTGAGTGGCGAGTAAGAGAGTTTGAGGAGGCGGACGACATGGAAGACCGTATCCAGGTCAACTATAGCGGGGCCCTGGGCACGGAGCTGGTGACCTTCGTGGACCGGCACGCCTGCGCGCGGGTGCTCTCCCTGAGGCCCCTGGTCCTGCAGGGACAGGGCCTCGGCAGGCTGGTGGAGGAGTTGGCGAACATGGTCAGCCGCGGCGAGACCGTTGTGGAAGAGATCGTGGTGCGCCGGGGGGTCCCCCGGATGGGGCATAGCGCAGCCTAGCGGCTGCGCTATGCCATGTGTTTGGGAGGAGGTGTGGCCCATGCAGAGACGGCCAATGCCAGGACGCTGCCCCGTCTGCCAGGAGAGGCTGGACGTCACCAGGCTGAACTGCCCGCAATGCGATACAGCCATCGACGGCCGGTTCGACGGCTGCAAATTCTGCCAGCTCACCACAGAACAGAGGTCGTTCATCGCGACATTTATCAAGTCCCGCGGCAACATCAAGGAGGTCGAGCGCGAGCTCGGCATCTCCTATCCCACCGTGCGGGGACGCTTGGACCAGGTCATCCAGGCTCTGGGCTACCGGGTGGAACCAAGGGACTCGGCGACCCAGGCCCTCAAGCGTAAAGAGATCCTCGACCGGCTCAGCAAAGGCGAACTGAGCGCTGAGGAAGCCGTCAAGCAGATCAAGGAGCTCTAGGGAGGGAAGACCGTGGACGAGGAGAGGCTGCTCATCCTGAGCATGGTTCAGGAGGGCAAACTCACCGCCGAGGAGGCAGCCGCCCTCATCGAGGCGCTGGAAGTCGCCCAGCAGCCGGTGGCAGGCGAAGGCTGGGAGGCACCCCCGCCTCAGGCACCCGAACCTGAGGGTGATACGCTGCGCGAGGCGAAGCGTGCCGCCCGGGAGGCCCGGGAAGCGGCGCGCGAAGCGGCGCGGGAGATGAAGCGGCAGATACGGGAGGCCCTTGACGCGCAACGCGAGTCCAGGCGCCGGCTTCATCGGCCGCACCGCCCCCCCCTGCCGCTGGCCTTCCCAGGATTGATCAAGCTAGGCATCCACATCGACAAGCATCGGCACGCGGAGGAGAACGTGCGCCTGCTGGCCCTGGATCCAGGTGGCAGGGTCGTGGTGGAGGCCCGGTCGAGCGATGTGGAAGTGACGGAGCATGACGCCCCTGAGGTCAGGTTAATGACCAGGACGGTCACTTGGGGAGCCGATGACGACGAGGCTCGCAGCCGGGCTGCTGACCTGGTGGAGGCCGTCGCCACCGGGGACCAGGTCGTCATCAGGGTCACGCCCACGCCGCTGCACGGCGTCGGCCTCATGGTCTTTCGGGACAGTCGGGTCGATCTGAGCATCGCGGTCCCCAGAGGCGCCGGCGTGGACGTCACGACGGCGAGCGGCGATCTAGACCTGAGGGAGTTGACCGGCTCTGTGGCGGCCCAGACCACCAGTGGCGACATCCGGGCCAGCCTGACAGGGGAAGCCAGGTTGTCGGCCACCAGCGGCGACATCAGCCTGCGTGGCGGTTCGCTCTCCAGGCTGGAGGCCTCCGCCGCCAGCGGCGACATCGACATCAGCGGTACAGGCTTCGACCATGCCCAGCTTACCGCCGCCAGCGGTGATGTGACTGTCCGCCCCGCCAGGGATGCCAGCTTCACTTTTGCGGCTCGGTCGGGCAGCGGCGACATCAGCCTGGGCAGCGGCGCTACGGCCACCGACCGGGGCCGCCGCCATGTCAGCGGCAGCTTCGGCGGCGGTGCGCCCTGGGGCAAGCTGAATGTCACCACCGGCAGCGGTGATATCCGCATCGGCTAGGGGGAGGTGCTGTGCAGTGAGCGAGGAACGGCTGTTCGTGCTCAGGCTGATCCAGGAGGGGAAGCTTTCCGCCGCTGAGGGTGCCGAGCTGATCCGAGCTCTGGACGGAGGCGAGGCGCACACCCTGGCACAGCCGGAGTGGAGGATATCGTCGTACGAGCGGGAGCGCCGCGAGCCAGGGTGGCTGGGCGGGCTGGTGGAGTCCATCATGGAGCACCTGCCTGGGGATTGGACTGGAGGCGCACCCCATCAGTTCGTGGAGGAAGTCGCTGGCGAGTTCGGGCCCGGGCCGGTCTCCCTGGATCTCAACACCCAGAACGGCCGGGTGGAGGTGGCCACTTGGGCCGGGCCCGGCTTCAGCCTGGAACTGGGCAAGAAGGTGTGGGCCCAGGACGAGCAGGAGGCCCGTACCCGGGCCGGGCAACTGGTTGATGTGTCCAGCGACAAGGGCCGCCTGTCGGTGCGGGTCAGGGACGGGGTACGGCACGCTGCCATCCACATCAAGCTCAGAGTGCCGGTCAGGCCGGGGTATGCCCTCACGGCGGTGACGACTAACGGCGCCATCCGCCTGGAGGGGCTGGACTGCGCCACGGCCGCGGCCAGGTCCGCTAACGGGCGCATCGAGCTAGCCGGGGTGTCGGCCGAGGAGTTGACCGCGGACACTGTGAACGGATCAGTGAGCATCGCGGGCGGCCGTCACGGCCGCGCGGGCGCCCGGTCGGTCAACGGCTCGGTGGTCGTCGCGACGGAATCCAGGTCGGGCGAGTTGAACCTGGGGACGACCAACGGCAGCATCAAGTGCCGGGTGCCCAGGGGCGCGCGCTGCTCGGTACAGGCCGACACGGTTATGGGCTCCATCCGGGTAGAAGTGCCGGACATGGACGGCAAGCTCGAAGGTTCCTTTGGCAGCCGCAGGTACCAGGGGCGCAACGGAGCCGCCGGGACGGACCCGGAACTCCGTATCCACGCCCGGACGACCAACGGCTCCATCTCCATCAGCGAAAGTCAGGGGGAATAATGATGCCGGGTCTGACGATTGAGCCCAGCTGGCTGGCACTCGCGGTCGGCGTGGTCCTGGTGGTGCTGGTCCTGGCGCTGTTCCGCCACAGGCAGCGCATGGCGATGATCTCCAAGGGGCTGTACAAGGAAAAGTGGCACTCCCGCAGGCAGGCCAACCTGGACGGCATCAAGGGCGGCCTGTGGCTCATCGGGCTGGGAGGGGCCGTGTTGTTCGCCATCAACCAGGGAGTCACCGGCTGGTCAGTGTTTTGGGTCTTCATCCTCGCCGTGGGCGTGATCCAGGTGATCACCAGCCTGATACCGTAAGCGGGGTGTCAACATGGACGGGATGAACAGCGAGACCAGGGTTAGCCAGAGCCGGTCCTACCAGGTGACCACTCCCTGCCACGTCAGGCTCAAGCAGCTGGCGGGCACCACCGAAGTGCGGGCATGGGACCGCCCAGCAGTCAGCGTCGAGGCGGTCGCTTACGGCTATGGCCGATCCGAGGCCGCCGCGGCCGCAGACGCCAAGGGCTGGACCCTTGAGGAAAAGGTGAAGCCGAGCGTCGTCACGCTGAAGGTGAGGCCCCGCCTGAACCCCTTGCCTCACGGCTGCGTGGATCTGGTGGTGCATGTGCCCGCCCGGGCCTCCCTGGAAATCGACACGGTCTCCGGGAACACCCAGGTGATCGGGGTCAGGGGCAGCGTGCGGGTGGACGGGGCAAGCGGCGAGGTGGACCTGGAGGGTTGCAGCGGGGACGCCGCCATCGACACGGCGGTGGGAACCGTGACGGTCAGGGGCCACCGCGGTACCTTGTACATCGACACCGGCAGCGGCCGGGTGGCGGTCACCGACCACCGCGGACGGCTGCGGGTCGACACCGCCGGGGGCCAGGTCGATGTGATGGATGTCGCGGGTGATGTCTGGGTGGACGGGGGCAACGGCAAGGTCAGCCTGCACCGCTGCGCCGGCGAGGTCAACGTGGACACGGCTGGCGGGGGCATCATCCTAGCCGAATGCCCCGCCAGCCAGGTACAGCTTGGGACCCAGTCGGGGACCATCGACGCCGGCTTTTCCCCGTGCCAGCAGGGTCAGTACGAGTGCCGGACGGCCACCGGCGACATCGACGTGCGCCTGGATCCAGGCGCCAGCGCCGAGCTGGCTGTCTTCGCCGACAGGGGTTCTGTGAACTGCAGCGTTCCCCTCCGTGAGGCCGTGCGCAGGCCCAGCGAGTACCGCGGACGGCTGGGGGGAGGCCGGGCTGGTATCAAGCTGACTACGCGCACGGGCGCAGTCCGGATGGGGTTCCTGCCCGTCAACGCCAGCCCCGGCCGCGGCAAAGCGCCCGACGAGGCCACTCAAGTACTGAAACTGCTGGCGGAAGGCAGGATCGACGCCGAGCAGGCCGAAGCGTTGCTGTCGGCCATCCGGGGGGAACCCGCGCACGAGCCGGGCGCCGGTCCGGCGGCCGCAGCGCCTGCCGAGGATCCGACGGCCCTTGCCGCTGCCCCGGAGCGGGCCGACGCGCCGCATGGTGACTACCCGGCCTCGGACAGCGCCCGGACGGAGGCGTCGACAGACGGCTCCCGGCAAGCCACAGAGGAAGGTGAACCGGCATGACCACGAAGGACGAGCGCCTGCAGGTGCTCCGCATGGTGCAGGACGGCAGGATCTCCCCCGAGGAGGCGGCTAAGCTGCTGGAGGCCGTGGAGCCAAAGGCCGCCGCCGAGCTGGACGCCAAACAGGTCAAGATCATCGTGACCGATATCCACAACCAGCGCAAGAAAATCAACATCGCCCTACCGCTCGGGCTGGTGGAGTGGGGCCTACGCTTCGTCCCTGCCCTTGTGTGGGAGCGGCAAGGGGGCGAGCAGCGCGTGAGTCCGGGCGAGCTGCTGGACCTCATCCGCCTGGGCGCCCGGGGCAAGATCGTCGACATCGACGACGCTCAAGGTCGCCAAGTCGAAATCTGGGTGGAGTGAAGGACATGCTGGGACGACTGCTGCTCAGGGTGCTCATCACCGGCGCCATGCTGTGGCTGATGGTGAGGGTGCTGCCAGGGTTTTCCGTGGATTACGCACGGGAACCCGAGGTAATCGGCATAGCCGCCTTGCTCCTCGCGCTGATCAACGCCACCATCGGCCCCATCCTGATGGTCCTGACCCTGCCCTTGCGTGTTCTCACCCTGGGGCTGTTCACCATCGTGGTCAATGCTGGCTTGTTGATGTTGGTGGACCATTGGGTCGACGGGCTGACCATCGACGGCTTCGGCTGGGCGCTGGTGGGCGCAGTCGTCTTCGGACTGGGCAGCGCCATCTTGTCTGCGTTGGTGTCCGCCGGGAGGCGCCGGCGGTGGTGAGGGTGACCTTCCCACGGCTGGCAGCCGTGGACATCGACGACACCTTGTTAGGCCGCGACCTGACCATCCATCCCCGCAATCGCAGGGCGCTGGCCGAACTTATGGACCGCGGCTGCACGGTGACCCTGGCGACCGGGCGGATGTACCAGTCCGCCCGGCCGTTCGCCGAGGAGCTGGGCTTGGGCGACGTGCCCCTCATCTGCTACAACGGGGGCCTGTGCGTCACCGCCTCCCGCGGGGAGATCCTGTGGCACGAGCCGTTGCCGGCGGCAGCCGCCGCCGAGGCCCTGGCCTATCTGGCCGCAGGGGGATGGCACGTACAAGCCTACGAGGACGACAGGCTGTTTGTCGCCGAGTGCAACCCGATGGTAGAGATGTACTGCCGTACAGCGAGGGTGGAGGCCGAGGTGGTCGGCGATCTGCGGGCCCACCCCTGGGGCGCCCTGACGAAGCTGCTGGTCATCGGCGACCCTGACCGCCTCCCGGGCTTGGCGGAGGCCATCGCCGGGCTGGCCGGCGGGGCGTTAGCAGCGGTCCGGTCCTGGGGTAGCTTCCTCGAGATCGGGCCGGCCGGCGTGAACAAAGGCTCCGCCCTCCGCAGGCTCGGCGCCCGGCTGGGCGTGGCCATGGAGGCGACAGCTGCCTTTGGCGACAGCGAGAACGACCGGGAGATGCTGGCTGTGGCGGGGCTCGGGGTGGCGATGGTTTGCGCGCCGGAGTCGGTCAAGGCCGTAGCGGACCATACCGCCCCTCCGGACGCCGAGGCCGGACTGGGGGCGGCCATCGAGCAGCTGATCCTGGGGGTGCCGGGATGAGGGTCCTGATCGCGCCGGACAAGTTCAAGGGCAGCCTCACCGCGGCCGCAGCCGCTGCCGCCATCGCCGCCGGGGCGGCCCGGGCCCTGCCGGGCGCCACTTTCGACCTGTGCCCCCTGGCCGACGGCGGCGAAGGCACCGCCGGATGCTTGCTGGAGGTGCTCGGCGGCACCGAAGTAGACGTGCCGGTAACCGGGCCCCTCGGGGAGGCACGCCAGGCCCGTCTGGTCATCCTCGCAGATGGGACCGCCGTGGTGGAGATGGCCCGGGCCTCCGGTCTGGCCCTGCTGGACCCTGGTTCCTACCAGCCCCTGCACGCCACGACGCGCGGTACAGGGGAACTGCTCAAGGCGGCCGCAGCCCGTGGTCCCCGCCGCATCCTAGTCGGACTGGGCGGCAGCGCGACGGTGGACGGCGGGGCAGGGATGGCACAGGCCCTAGGTATCCGCCTGTTGGACGCCGGGGGCCACGACCTGCCTCCCGGCGGGGGCGCCCTCGAACGGCTGGCCAGGATCGACGCCTCAGGGCTGGATCCGGTCTGGCACGAACTCGAGGTCGTCGCCCTGTGCGATGTGGCCAACCCCTTGCTTGGACCCGACGGGGCCGCTACGGTCTATGGGCCCCAGAAGGGGGCCACCCCACCCATGGTAGCGCGGCTCGAACGGGGCCTGACCCGGCTGGCTGAGCTGCTGGACGCGCGACTTGGCGTAGCGGTGGCTTCCCTCCCTGGAGCAGGGGCTGCGGGGGGCCTGGGGGCAGGCTTGGCCGGCTTCCTGGGGGCGGCGCTGCTGCCAGGGGCGGGAGTGGTCCTGGAGCAAGTGGGCTTCGCTGGGCGCCTGGAAGGAGCGTCCCTGCTCATCACCGGGGAAGGGGCTTACGACAGCCAGACAGGGTTCGGCAAGGCGCCGGGGGAAGCTGTCCGCCGCGCGGCCGGCGCTGGGGTGCCCGCCCTGATCCTGGCAGGCTCAGTGAGGGCGGCGGCGCCCCCAGGGGCTGTTGCCTTGTCCATCGTGCCGGGTCCCGCCACCCTAGGCGAGGCGATGCTCAACGCCCCTGCCTGGTTGGAAGAGGCGGCGTACCGCGCCACAGCCCTGCTCGCTCTCAGGCTGAGAGTTCCATCATGAACGCTATCAGGGCCATGATGTAGATTGTCACGAGCGGCCAGTCGCCGAGCACGGCGCGGGCCGCTCGCCATTCCTGCCCCGTGGCCGCGCGCAGGGCGCCCCCGCGCATCGCTCCCCAGGCGAGCACGAGCACGGCAGGGAAGAGCCCCAGCCGCACGCAGCCGGCGGCAGACGCCTCCCTAAGCGCGCCGCGTTCGAGGGCGATGGTCATGGCCAGCGACAGGCCGTTGGCCAAGCCGTGAGCCACGATGGCGGGGAACACGGAACCGGTCTCCCGGACCAGCAACCCCAGGACAAGGCCGATCAAGACGAGGGGCACGAGGGAGCGCAGGCTGAGATGGGCCAAGCCGAACAGCACGGCGGTAGCGATGACCCCGGACCGGCCTCGGCCATAGGCCGACAGCAGGCTCCCCCTGAAGAACAGCTCTTCGGCCACGGGTGCGAGCACGACGACACCCAGCACAGCTGTGGCAGGGGCGGTGACCGGCGGGAAGGGTGGGGGAGGCGTGAGGCCAAGCCTCACGTAGGCGGCGTTGACGGCGTTGAGTAGGGCAGTCGCCACCACCGCCATGGCGGCCCCCAACAGCGCGGCCGCGCCCAGGGCGCCCAGGGAGGGGGCCCCCAGCCCAAGGAACCTGCCCCACGCCCGGCCCCCTACAGCGCCGGCTACAAGGAGGGCAGCTCCGCCCCAGAGGAGGACAGAGCTGAGCCCTAGCCCGGCCCAGAAATCCCACGCTTGCAGCAGAGCGCCGAGGGTAAGCATCCCCCCCATGGCGCCCACCAAGCCCAGGTGTCCCGCCCGTTCCCGCGCCACGACACTCCCTCCCCGAGGCACACTTCGCCATCACCCGTTCGATTCCTAGCCGGGCCTCAGCTGAAGGGTAAGTCACAGGACACCGCGAATATACTCTAGTCAGGCACAGCCTGCACCGGCTGGGCCGAGCTGCACAAGAGCCCGCGGACATGAGCGGGCCTGCGTGGGGGAGCTGTTGGTCGTGCCGTTGATGCGCCCGCGGCTGTTGCCCGCTGGTGTGGCGTGGACATTGCTTGCCGGGGTTGTGGGACTCAGGCAGTCAACCCGCCAGGCTGACTGGCGGGCTTTGCCTTGCCCGTTGGCCGAAGCGCAGTCCATCACCGTGTCTGAGCACGACCGGCTGCTCGTGCTCGCGCCACACGCCGACGACGAAGCCATCGGCGCGGGGGGCCTCATCGCCAAGACCGTGGCGGCAGGCGGCCAGGTACGCGTCGTCTTCATGACCAACGGCGACGGCCATGCCTACGCTGCGGCCGGAGGCTTCAGGCCCCTGCCGTCTCCGGAACGCTTCATCGCGCTCGGGCTGAGGCGGCAGGAGGAGGCGCGCGCAGCGGGTGTGATCCTCGGT
>JBFMBV010000022.1:0-31020 GCA_040755005.1 Bacillota bacterium | reverse complement strand
TTTGCTTCTATATCCCTCCCTTGGCCGATATCTTCCAAGTGAAGCAGGACTTTGGGACTAGCGGTGAGAAGTGATACTAAACTTGGGGAGGAAGGCGGGCCAAACATGTTGGTGAGGGAACTGATGTCCGCGCCGGCCACAATCCTGCGGCCCGAGGACAGCCTGCGCACGGCCGTCAGGCTGTTCAAGGCCAGCGGCCTGGAGGGCGTCGCCGTGGTCGATGCGGGCCAGGCCGTGGTCGGTATCTTCACCAAGTCCCAGCTGTTTGAGTGCCTGCTGGAGAGCGTGGACCTCGAGGAACCGGTGGGGCGGTTCATGAAGAGCGCCGTGGTGACCGTCCCTTCGGAGACCCCGTTCAGCGAGGTGTCGGAGGAGGTGCGCACTACCGCCGTGGGCCAGGCGGTGGTGACCACCGGCGAGGGCAAGTTCCTCGGCATGCTGACCAAGGTGGACGTCATCCGCGGCCTCTTGGCCCAGTCGGATCATGCAGCCTCGGAGTTTGCGTCGGTGGTCAACGCTATGGACACCGGCCTGGTCGCCGTGGATGCCGACGGCCGGGTGACCCTGGTCAACCCTGCGGCCGAGCACCTGCTCGGGCTGCACGCCGACCGGGCGCTCCGGCAGGATGTGGCCGCCGTGTGGCCCGAATGTGACCTGATGGAATGCCTGCGCAGGGGTGAGACCCTCACCCGCCGCAAGCAGTCTGCGCACAGAACCCTGCTCACCCGCACCAGCCCCGTGCGCTGTGACGGGCAGGTAGTGGGCGCCCTCGCCCTGATCCAGGACCTCACCAGCTACGAGCAGGTGGCCCAGGAGCTGGAGACGGTCAAGCAGCTCCACGGCACCCTGGCCACCATTCTCGAGATAGCCTACGACGCCATCGTCGTCTGCGACGAGGGCGGCGTCGTCACGATGGTCAACGGCGCCCTCTGCCACTTTCTCGGCCGCAAGGAAGAGGAGATCCTCGGGCGCCACGTGACCGAGGTGCTGGAGAACACGAGGCTGCACTTGGTGGCGCGGTCAGGGGTGCCCGAGATCGGCCAGATTCAGCTCATGCGCGGCCAGCAGTACATCGTCTCCCGCCTGCCCATCGTCAAGGAGGGCAGGGTGGTCGGGGCGGTGGGGAAGATCATGTTCCGGGGCCTGGCGGAACTAAGGGAAGTCGCCCGCCGTCTCGGGGCCCTCGAGAGTCAGGTGGCTTACTACAAAGAGGAGCTGTCCAAGGTGGGCGGGACCCGTTACACCCTGGGCAGCATCATCACCAGCAATCCCCGGGTGGAGGCCCTAAAGCGCGAGGCGGCTCAGGCGGCGCGGTCCCAATCGACGGTGCTGCTTCTGGGCGCGAGCGGCACGGGCAAGGAGCTGTTCGCCCACTCCATCCATGCGGCCAGCCAACGACGTACCGGTCCGTTCCTCAAGGTCAACTGCGCCGCCGTCCCCGAGAACCTGCTGGAGAGCGAGTTTTTCGGTTACATGGAAGGGGCCTTTACCGGGGCGCGCAAGGGCGGCAAGCCCGGCAAGTTCGAGCTGGCTGACGGCGGCACCATCTTCCTGGACGAGATCGGGGACATGTCCACCTATCTGCAGGCCAAGATACTTCGGGTTCTACAGGACAGGGAGTTCGAGCGGGTGGGCGCCACCCAGACGGTGTGCGTAGATGTGCGGATCATCGCCGCCTCCAACCGCGACCTCAAGGGGATGGTAGCGACCGGCAAGTTCAGGGAGGATCTCTATTACCGCTTGAACGTGGTCTGCCTGGAGATACCACCCTTGCGGGAGCGAAAGGAGGACATTCTCCCCTTGGCCCACTTCCTACTGGGCCGCTTCAACAAGGTGATGGGAACCAAGGTGGGCGGGGTTTCTCCCGAAGCCCTGGCCGTGCTCCAGGCTTACGACTGGCCGGGGAACGTCCGGGAGCTTGAGAACGTGATCGAACGGGCCATGAACCTGGACGTAGCCGACCTCATCCGCCCGGAGCACCTGCCAGGTTACCTCGTCTCCAGAGGTCGGGGGGTCAAGGGCGCCGAGGTGATACCGTACCGTGAATCCGTGGGGCGGGCGGAGTCCCAGGCCATCCTGGACGCCCTGACCCAGACTGGCGGCAACAAGGCCAAAGCCGCGCGCCTGCTGGGACTGAGCCGGTCGCGCCTGTACGAGAAGCTTAAGGTGTACGACCTGAAGCGCTAGCCGCTGCGACAGGACACCCTTGCTGTCCCGCCTGCCGGACATGTCCGGCGGGCGGGACGTTCGTTTGCGCGGGGGGACTGCTCCCCCTCAGGACGCAACTGACCCACACCCCTCCAGAGGCCTGTCCCAGGCCGTTAGTTCACAAAGGCACAAGGTGAGCCAAATTGCGGCAGTTGGCACGAACCTTGCGCCATATGTCACCGGCAGGGCTGGGCCAGCGGGGGGTGGTCGCCGGGGAGGGGAGAGCCTTAGCTTCACGCCCGCACGTATGTCTTGGAGGAGGGATGATCCGCGTGGACAGCATCGACCGGTTCTGGCTGAAGCACTATCCCGAGGGCGTCCGCCCGCACCTTGAGTACCCTGACAAGGCCCTGTACACCTATCTGGAAGAGACCGCCGCGGCGTACCCCACCCAGATCGCCACCGAGTTCATGGGCGCCAAGCGCACC
This sequence comes from Bacillota bacterium, assembly GCA_040755005.1. Taxonomy (GTDB): domain Bacteria; phylum Bacillota; class Sulfobacillia; order JBFMBV01; family JBFMBV01; genus JBFMBV01. Next base: position 28,384 of record JBFMBV010000022.1, on the reverse strand, counting down.
TATGCCCAACTGGCTGACGATGTGAGCAGGCTGGCCGCTGCCCTGACGGCGCTGGGGGTCGGGCGGGGCGACAGGGTGGCCGTGATGTTGCCCAACTGCCCACAGTGCGTGATGAGCTACTACGCCGTGCTGAGGGCAGGGGGCGTTGTGGTCTTCACCAACCCCCTGTATGTGGAGCGCGAGATCGAGTTCCAGCTGAAAGACTCCGGCGCCGAGACCATGATCACCCTCGACATGCTGTGGCCAAGGGTCGCGGCGGTCCAGGGCAGGACCAAGCTGAAGAACGTCATCGTCACCAGCGTCGCTGACTATCTCAAGTTCCCCCTCAAGCAGCTGTACCCCATCAAGGCCAAGAAAGAGGGCCAGCTGGTGCATGTCCCCCCAGGGGCAGCGCACCGGTTCACCGCGCTGATGGCCAAGCACAAGCCGGCCCCGGCGCCCTTCAAGGTTACGGGGGACGACATCGCCCTGTTCCAGTACACCGGAGGCACCACGGGCACCAGCAAGGGGGTCATCCTCAGCAACCGCAACCTGGTGGCCAACACGCTGCAGACCGCCGAGTGGCTGGTGAACACCAAGCCCGCCACCGAGCGGACCCTGTGCGCCCTGCCCTTTTTCCACGTCTACGGCATGACCACATGCATGAACTTCGCCGTGATGAACGCGGGCACCATGATCCTCCTGCCCCGGTTCATCGTCAAAGACGTGCTGAAGACTATCCAGAAGACCAAGCCCACCCTCTTCCCGGGCGCGCCCACCATGTACGTGGCCCTGAACAACTACCCTGAGGTGCAGAAGTACGACCTCAAGTCGATCAAGGCATGCATCAGCGGGGCGGCCCCCCTGATGGTGGAGACCTACGAGCAGTTCGAGAAGCTCAGCGGTGGTCGACTGGTGGAGGGCTACGGCTTGACCGAGGCTGCCCCCGTCACCCACGCTAACCCCATCTGGGGCAAGCGCAAGGCCGGCAGCATCGGCCTGCCCTTCCCAGACACCGACGTCAAGATCGTGGACGTGGAGACTGGCACAAAGGTGCTGCCCATCGGGGAGATCGGCGAGCTGTGCGTACGGGGGCCGCAGGTCATGATCGGCTACTGGGGCAAGCGCGAGGAGACGGCCCTGGTGCTGAGAGACGGCTGGCTCCACACCGGCGACATCGCCAAGATGGACGACGAGGGCTACGCCTACATCGTCGAGCGCAAGAAAGACATGATCATCGCCGGCGGCTACAACATCTACCCGCGGGAAGTGGAGGAAGTCCTCTACGAGCATCCCAAGGTGAAGGAAGCGGCGGTGGCCGGCATCAAGGACCCCTACCGCGGCGAGACCGTCAAGGCGTACATCGTGCTCAAGGAAGGCGAAACCGCCACGGCTGAGGAGTTCATCGACTTCTGCAAAGGCAAGATGGCGAAGTTCAAGGTCCCGACCCTGGTTGAGTTCAGGGGCAGCCTGCCCCGCACCCTCGTGGGCAAAGTCCTCCGGCGGGTGCTGATCGAGGAAGAGCAAGCCAAGCAGGCTGGGAAGCCGGCCTGACGGGCCGGGGCACCTGCGGGGAGGCCTACCAGTGAACCTGCACAAGCGCGTGACCAGCGTCATGGCCAGGGCCCTGAACGACGACGACTTCCTCCTCCATGCCCACTTGGAGGATGAGGTGCACATCATGGACGTCCAACTGGTGTGCCGGGTCGACAACGGCCTGATCCTCTCCGCCTACGCGACCATGGGCAAGGTCCCCTACCCGGAGACCTGCCCGAAGGTGCTGTCCCTGGTGGACCGGGTAGTGGGGCTGAGGATCGAGCGCGGGGTTTCCCACGCCATCCGCCAGGCAGTGGGGGGGCCACAGGGCTGCACCCATCTGTCCGACCTGGTTATCGAGGCGTGCCGCGCTTACATCCCGTCCATCGGGCGCCGTGAGATGGTCAACCTGGAGCAGACGTACCGTGAGATGGGGCTGGACGAGGCGGAGATCGAGCGCCGGGTCATGGCCGAGATCTACCGCCTCGGCTCCGTCCTGCTCCCGGACAGCTGCCTGGTGTACGCCAGGGACAAGACAGCAGTGAGCCAGCGAGAGGAGGAATGAGTGAGTGCGAGGAGCGGTCATCGTCAGCGGCTGCCGCACACCCATCGGCTTTTTTGGCGGCACCATCAAGGACATCAGCGCCACTGACCTCGCCGTGACGGTCATCAAGGGTGCCGTCGAGCGCGCGGGCATCGACCCGGAGTCGATCGACGAAGTCATCCTGGGCAACATCGGGCAGAGCAGCGACGCGCCCAACGTGGCGCGGGTCGCCGCCCTGAAGGCGGGGCTTCCCATCCCCATCCCGGGGTACACCGTGCAGCGTAACTGCGGCTCAGGGCTGCAGGCCGTGGTCAACGCCTGGCAAGCCATCCGCTGCGGCGAGGGTGACACCTTCATGGTGGGTGGCACCGAGAACATGTCCAATTCGCCCTATCTCCTGAAGAAGGCCCGCTGGGGCTACCGCCTGCAGCACGGGGAACTCACCGATACCCTCTGGGAGGGCCTGACCGACCCCGTCTGCAAGCAGCTCATGGGGGGCACCGCCGAGAACCTCGCCGCCAAATACGGCATCAGCAGGGTGGAGCAGGACGAGTACGCGGCGACCAGCCATAAGAAGGCCGTGCGCGCGGTGGCCGAGGGCAAGTTCCGGGAAGAGATCGTCCCCGTGGTCATCCCCTCCAGCCGGGGCGGGGAGCCCACCACCTTCCTGGTGGACGAGACGCCCAAGTCGGGCATGTCCGCCGAGAAGCTCGGGCTGTACCCCACGGTGTTCAAGGAGAACGGGACCGTCACCCCAGGCAACGCCTGCGGCATGAACGACGGCGCCTCCGCTCTGGTGGTGCTGAGCGACGAGCGGGCTAAGTCCCTGGGGAAGGAACCCATGGCTGCCATCCGTGGCTGGGCCGCAGTGGCCGTCGACCCCGCCTACATGGGCATCGGCCCGGCCTTCGCCATCCCCAAGGCCGTCGAACGGGCCGGGGTGAAGCTCAAGGACATCAGCCTGTTCGAGATCAACGAACCCTTCGCCGCCCAGATCCTGTCGGTGCTCAAGGAACTGCCGATAGACCAGGACAAGGTGAACGTCAACGGCGGCGCCATCGCCCTTGGGCATCCCGTGGGCGCCAGCGGGGCGCGGATCCTCGTCACCCTTATGTATGAGCTGAAGCGCAGGGGCGGCGGCCTGGGCGTCGCGTCGCTGTGCATCGGCGGCGGCCAGGGCATCGCCATGGTCGTCGAGGTCTAGGGGCCTTAGGAAGGAGGGCTATCCATGTTTGTGTACAAGGTCGGAGTGCTGGGCGCGGGCACGATGGGGGCGGAGATCGCGCAGATCTGCGCCTGGTCGGGGCTGCCGGTGGTGTTGAAGGATCTCAACCAGGAGCTGGTGGAGAAGGGGGTCGCCCGGGCGCGGTCCATCTTCCAGGGGCGGGTGGACAAGGGCAAAATGTCCGTCGAGCAGATGGAACAGGCCATGTCCAACATCACCCCCGTCACCACCTACGACGAGTTCAAGGACGTGGACGTGGTCATCGAAGTGGTGAAGGAGGACATGGCGGTCAAAAAGGCCGTGCTCAAGGAGCTGGACGCCATCTGCCAGCCGTCCTGCATCTTCGCCAGCAACACCTCGGCGCTGTCCATCTCGGAGATGGCGGCAGCCACCAGCCGTCCCAGCAAGGTCGTGGGCATGCACTTCTTCTTCCCCGCCCATGTGATGAAGCTGGTGGAGGTCATCCCGGGCCTGGACACCTCCGAGGACACAGTCCAGACGATCGTGGAGCTGTCGGAGCGGCTGCGCAAGATCCCCATCAAAGTCAAGGAGATCCCGGCCTTCCTGGTCAACCGCATCCTCATCCCGCAGCTGAACGAAGCCATCGCCTGCCTCGATGAGAACGTGGCCTCGGCGCGGGACATCGACATCGCCATGCAGGCCGGCGCGGGCATGCCCATGGGGCCCTTCACCCTCGCCGACAACCTGGGCCTCGACGTGTGCCTGGCCGTGATGGAGTACATGTACAAGGAGTACGCCGACGCCAAGTATGCCCCGCACCCCTTGCTCAAGAAGATGGTGCGGGCGGGCCGCCTCGGCGTAAAGAGCGGCAAGGGGTTCTACGAGTACAGCTAAGGCCGTGCCCGGACAAGGGCAGGGAGAGAGGAGTGACCCAAGTGGCACGCGATTACGTGAATTACACCGTGGAGGATGGCATCGCCCTGGTGGTGATCAACCGACCCCCGGTCAACGCCCTCAACACCCAGACCGTGGAGGAGCTGGGGCAGTGCTTTAAGGAGCTGGCGGAGGATCCGGCCGTAAAGGCGGTGGTCCTTACCGGCGGCGGCCAGCATGCCTTCGTGGCGGGCGCCGACATCACTGAGATGCCCAAACTCACACCGGAACTCGGCGCGAAGATGGCCGCGGCCGGCCAGGCCGTGCTGGACAGCATCGACGAGCTGGCCAAACCGGTCATCGCCGCCATCAACGGGTTCTGCCTGGGCGGCGGCAACGAGCTGGCCATGGCCTGCGACATGCGGGTCGCCACCGACCGGGCGCGCTTCGGCCAGCCTGAGATCAACCTAGGCATCATCCCCGGGTTCGGCGGCACCCAACGCCTGCCCCGGCTGGTGGGGAGGGCCAAGGCCAAGGAACTCATCCTCACCGGCGACATGGTCTCCGCCCAGGAGGCCTTGCGCATCGGGCTGATCAACAAGGTGGTGCCTGAGGGCGAAGTGGTGCGGGCGGCCAAGGACATCGCCCATAAGATCTGCACCAAGAGCGCGGTCGCGGTCCGCTTGGCCAAGCAGGCCATCGACGGCGGCTTCGAGCAGGGGCTCAAGGAAGGTCTCGCCCTCGAGGCCAAGCTGTTCGGCGCAGTCTGCGGCACCGAGGACATGCGCGAGGGCGTGGCCGCGTTCATCGAGAAGCGCCAGCCCAAGTTCCAGGACAAGTAGCTCCTCGAAAGGAGGAGGGAACACGTGGACTTCCACTTCACCAAAGAGCACCAACTGCTGCGCAAGATGGTGCGGGAGTTCGCCAACGACGTGCTGGCCAGGACGGCGGCCGAGATCGACGAGACCGGGCGCTGGCCCGCTGAGAACGTAAAGCTGATGGCAGACCTAGGCCTGTTCGGCCTGCCCTTCCCCCACGAGTACGGCGGGGCAGGGGCGGGGGAGATGGGTTACGCCATCGCCCTGGAGGAGATCGGCCGCGTTTGCACTTCCACCGGAACCATCGTCGGGGCGCACACGGGCATCGGGGCCATGGCCATCTACCTCTGCGGCACCGAGGACCAGAAGCGCAAGTACCTGCTGCCCCTGGCCAGGGGCGAAAAGCTGGCTGCCTTCGCCCTCACCGAGCCCAACGCCGGCTCCGACGCGGCGGCCATCCAGACCATGGCTGTTCGCGACGGGGACGAGTTCGTGCTAAATGGCACGAAGATCTGGATCACCAATGGCGACGTGGCCGATGTGGTGACGGTGATGGCCGTCACCGACCGGGGCCTCGGGGCCCGCGGCGGGGTCACCGCCTTCATCGTGGAGAAGGGCACCCCCGGCTTCGAGGTGGGTTCCCTGGAACACAAGCTGGGCATCAGGGGTTCGTCCACGGCCGAACTGGTGTTCAACGACTGCCGCATCCCCAAGGACAACGTGCTCGGGGACTTCGGCGCAGGGTTCATCGTGGCGATGAAAACACTGGACGTGGGCCGTATCGGCCTTGGCGCGGGCTGCATCGGGGGCGCCCAGGCGTGCCTGGACGCCGCCTGCCGGTTCGCCAAGGCCAGGCGGCAGTTCGGCAAGCCCATCGCCGACAACCAGGCCATCCAGTGGATGATCGCCGACATGGCCACGGAGCTGGAGATCGCCCGCTGGTTCGTGTACCGCACCGCCTGGATGATGGACACGGGCCAGAAGTTCACCCGCGAAGCAGCCATGGTCAAGCTCTACTGCTCCGAGATGGCCTCCCGGGCGGCCAACAAGTGCCTGCAGATCCACGGAGGGATGGGGTACATGAAGTCGTTCCCCGTCGAACGGATGTACCGGGACGCCCGCATCGCCGAGATCTACGAGGGCACGTCCGAGGTGCAGCGCATGGTCATCGCCGGCCAAGTGCTGCGCCAGTACTAAGGAGGAGGGAGAGGCCATGCGCATCGTTGTCCCGCTTAAGCAGGTGCCGGACACGAACAACGTCCGCATCGACCCCAAGCGCGGCACCCTCATCCGCGAGGGAGTGCCCAGCATCATCAACCCCGAGGACAAGAACGCCCTCGAGTTGGCCTTGTCGGTCAAGGCCGCCCGGGGCGGGGAGGTCATCGTCATCTCCATGGGCCCGCCCCAGGCCGAAGAGGCCTTGCGGGAAGCGGTGGCCATGGGGGCGGACAAGGCCATCCTGCTCACTGACCGCGCCTTCGCCGGGGCCGACACCCTGGCGACGGCCACCACCTTGGGCACCGCCATCCGCAAGCTGGGGGGCTGCCAGCTGATCCTGTGCGGCCGCCAGGCCATCGACGGCGACACGGCCCAGGTGGGGCCCCAGCTGGCCGAGAACCTGGGGGTGCCCCAGGTGACGTACGTCCGCCGCCTCGACCTCGAGGACGGCGTGGCCACGGTCGAGCGGGAGCTGGAGGACGGCCATGAAGTCATCCAGGTCAAACTGCCGGCCCTATTCACCGTCACCAAGGAGGCCAACAAACCCCGCTACCCCCACGCCCGGGCCATCATGAGCTGCTACGGGCCGGGCAAGCTGGAGTGCTGGAGCCTGGCCGACGTGGGTCTGAGCGAAGAGACCGTGGGGCTGAACGGGTCCCCGACCAAAGTCAAGCGCACCTTCTCCCCGCAACCCAAGGGCCAGGGGGAGATGCTCAGCGGTACCAAGCAAGAGGTCGTCAAGGCTCTCTGCCGCAGGCTCCGCGGCAGGAGCCTGCTGTAGAGGGGGTGACGGCGTGAACCTGAAGGTCATCCTGGACAAGTGCGACGGCTGCGGGCTGTGCGCCCAAAGCTGCCCCTTCGGCGGCATCGTCGTAGAGGGAGGCAAGGCCAAAGTCCTGGACGTCTGCACCGAATGCGGCATCTGCCCGGAGTCGTGCCCCACGAAGGCCCTAGACATGGGTGGGGTCGCGGTCGGACCGGCGGAGCAGGGGACGGCGGCATACCGCCACATCCTCATCTTCGCCGAACAACGCGACCTCAAACTCACCCGGGTAGCCAAGCAGCTGGTGGGGAAAGCCCGCGACCTGGCCAACCTCCTGGGTGTGAAGGTGAAAGCGGCCTTGCTGGGCAAGGGGGTGGAACCCCTCGCCCAAGAGCTGGTCGCGGTCGGGGCCGACGTGGTCTTCCTGTACGACGACCCCAAACTGGCCAACTATCAGACCGACGCCTACACCAAGGTGATGTTCGAGCTGATCAACGCGGAGAAGCCGGAGATCGTCCTGTTTGGGGCGACCCACATCGGCCGCGACTTGGCCCCCCGCCTGGCCCAGCGCCTGGCCACGGGCCTCACCGCCGACTGCACCGAACTGGAGATCGACGAGGGCGAGCGTCTTTTGCTGCAGACGCGCCCGGCCTTCGGCGGCAACATCATGGCCACCATCACCTGCCCGGAGCACAGGCCCCAGATGGCGACGGTGCGCCCGGGCGTGCTGCGCGAGCCTGACCCGGACCCCTCCCGCCGGGGCGAGGTAGTGGTGAAGGCGGTGAAGGTCACCGACGCTGACTTCGGCACGGTGGTACTGCAGATCATCAAGGCGGCCAAGCAGGCCGTGAACCTGGAGGATGCGGAGATCATCGTCTCCGGCGGCCGCGGCGTCGGCGGGCCCGACAAGTTCCCCCTGTTGGAGGAACTGGCCGGGCTGCTGGGCGGCGTGGTCGGGGCTTCCCGCGCCGCGGTCGACTCCGGCTGGATCTCCCACGACCACCAAGTGGGCCAGACCGGCAAGACCGTGCGCCCCAAGCTCTATATCGCCTGTGGCATCTCCGGGGCTGTCCAGCACCAGGCCGGCATGAAGGATGCCAGCTGCATCGTGGCCATCAACAAAGACCCCCTGGCCCCCATCTTCCAGCTGGCCGACTATGGCATCGTCGGCGACGTGAAGGAGATCGTCCCCGCCATGGTGGCGGAGATCAAGGCCAACTGGATGGAGGGGAAGCTGTAGGGAGGGTCCCGGCAGCTGCAACGACGAGCGGGCGCCACCCGGAGGGGTGGCGCCCTTGCGTGTGCGGCTTGCTCCCTGGCCCTGGCCGCCGCATAGACTGGAGCAGGGCCGTATGGGCCCGTACTTGACACATGCACCAGTCAGGGGGGTGGAGGAACCATGCTCCGCAGGCTCAGCCGCGGCGTCCGGGAGGCGGGCAGCAGGCTCTCGCAGGCCGTATCCGTCGGGAGCAGACAGCCGCAGCCATGGTCGTTGGGCCGCAAGCCGGTGTCCCTGAGTTCCGGGGGCCTAAAGACCCTCAGCCAGTCCAAGCCCAGTCCCGTCTGCCCGAAGTGCTCGCCCAACCGCTACTTCAGCATCGTCGCCATGCAGGTGCGGATGGTGGTCAACAAGGCCGGCGAGAACAACCCCGACGGGCAGATGTACGCCCTGCGGGACCGGGCCGATGCTATCCTCACGGCGGTGAAGGACAGCCCCCTGCTGCCGGTGAAGGAAGTCGAACCCCTGGTCATCCGGGCCAACCTGGGCGACTGTATCCATGTGACCTTCAGGAACCGGCTGAAGGTCCCGGCGTCGATGCACATCCAGGGGGTTCGGCAGGACGTGCTCACGTCGGACGGCTCTATGGTGGGCAACAACCCAGCCTCGGTAGCCATGCCGGGACACACCATCCAATACCGCTGGTACGCGGAGCATGAGGGCATCTTCATGTTCAGCGACCTGGGCGACCCCCGCGCCGGCGAACACACCAGCAACGCCTTGGGCCTGTGGGGCGCGCTCATCGTCGAGCCCCCGGGGGCCACCTGGACCGATCCCATCACCGGCTGCCCGCTCGCGAGCGGGGCGATGGCCGACATCCACCTGCCCGCCGGGCCGGACTTCCGCGAGTACACGCTGGTGTTCCATGATGAGATGATGGTGCGCACCAAAGACGGCGCGGTACCCATCGACCCGATGACAGGCCTGGAGCAGGACACAGGCATGTTCATCAACTATCGCACCGAGCCCAGCCGGATCCGCATGGACAACCCCAACGTCCCTGGGGAGAAGGGCATGATGAGCTCGTGGGCCTACGGGGACCCGGCCACGCCCGTCCTCCACGCCTATCTGGGCGACCCCGCGCGTATCCGCTTGCTGCACGCCGGGGTCAAAGAGACGCATGTCTTCCACCTGCATGTCTACCAGTGGCTGCTGAACCCCGCTGACCCCAATTCCACGCCGATCGACTCCATCAGCATCGGGCCCCAGGAGAGCTACACCATCGTGCCCCTGTTCGGGGCGGGGAGCCAGCCACGGAGCCCCGGGGATGCCATCTTTCACTGCCATCTCTACCCCCATTTCGACGAAGGCATGTGGGGGCTCTGGCGGGCCCACGACGTGCTGGAGGACGGGACGCGCTTCTATCCAGACGGGACTCCCATTACGCGGCTGCAGGTGCTGCCCGACCGGGCGCCCCCGCCGGCGCCCACCCCCACCAAGCCGGGGTTCCCCCTGTTCATCCCCGGCACCTTCGGCTTGCAGGCGCCCCGCCCGCCCCTGGGCATCGTGGGGGGCCGGATCCCGACGCCGCTGGAGCTCGCTAACTTCGATCCCAACCCGGTCCCCGGGGCGCCCTTCGTCAACCCGGCGCCGCCTAGCGCGCCTATACGCCAGTACGATATCGTCGGGATCCAGCTGCCCATCGAGTACAACAGCCAGGGCTGGCACGACCCCGAAGGGCGGATCTACGTGCTGGCGGAAGATGAGGCGGCGGTGCTGTCAGGGGCGAAAAAGCCGGAGCCCCTGGTGATCCGCGCCAACGCCGGGGATGTCATCGACCTCAACTTCACCAACAAGTTCCCCCTGACCATCGGGGGCAACGCTTTCCAGAGCGTGCGCGTCACCGACGAGGCCTCGCTCCATGTCCATCTGGTCAAGTTCGACGTGCTCGCTTCCGACGGGGCCGCCGACGGCTGGAACTACGACAGCAGCGCCGGGCACCTGGAGACGATCCGGTACCGCTGGTACGCCGACGTTGAGCTGCGGACCTGCTTCTTCCACGACCACATGTTCCCCAACACCCACCAACAGCACGGGGTGTTCGCGGGGCTCATCGTGGAGCCGGAAGGGTCCACCTACCACGACCCCCAGACCGGCGCTGCGATCAACAGCGGCACCCAGGCCGTGATCAGGCATCCAAGCCAGGCGGACTTCCGGGAGTCCGTGCTGGCGGTGCATGACTTCGCGCTGCTATTCGACCGGGACGGCAACCCGCTGAATCCGCCGCCTGTGCCCAACTCCCAGGACGACCCCGGAGTGATGGGCGTCAACTACCGCTCTGAACCGCTGCAGTTCAGGCCCGGCGAGTCAGCCTACACCTTCAGCTCCTGGCTGTGGGGGGACCCGGCGACGCCGCTCCTGCAGGCCTATGCCGGCGACCCCATCCGCATCCGCTTGCTCCAAGGCGCGCAGGAGGAGCAGCATAACTTCAACCTGCACGGGCACCGCTGGCTGCGGGAGCCGACCAACCCGCATTCGCCGTTGGTCTGTGCCCAGACCCTCGGGATATCGGAGGCCTTCAACCTGGAGTTTGCGGCCCATGGGGGCGGCGACTCAGACTTCCTGTGGTTCCACGGGTCCATCGACGACCTGTGGCTGGGCCTGTGGGGCATCTTCCGGGTGTATGGGGCCTTGGTGCCCAACCTGTTGCCCCTGGCCGACCGCCCCACGCCGCCAGCGAGGCTGCATCCTTTCCCTACACCGACGGGGAACCCGCCGCCGCCCCCGGTCGGCCCGGGCGACCCCGCCCCGCCCGACGCCACGCTGCGGACGTACGACATCGTCGCCATCAAGAGAAAGATCGTCTATAACCGCTATGGAGACCACGACCCAGACGGCCTGCTGTTCGTCCTGGCGGCCGATGAGGCGGCAGTGGTCAAAGGGCACAAAGCCCCCGAGCCTCTGGTGATCAGGGCCAACCTAGGGGACCTGGTTCAGGTGAAGCTGACCAACAAACTGCCGCTGACCCTGCCCGAGACGGTCTACCCGGAGGTGCCGGTACAGGTGCCGTGGCCGGCCTCCAACCGGGTCTCCCTGAACGCCCAGAAGCTGCACTATGACGGGCGCGGGTCCGGAGGCGTAGCGGTGGGGTTCAACCCCGACCAGACCGTGGGCCCCGGCCAGAGCATCTGTTACCGCTGGTACGCCGACGTGGAAGGCACCTGTATCCTGTCCAGCTGGGGCGATGTCCGCAACCACCGCCTGCACGGGCTGTTCGGGGTGCTGGTGGTGGAACCCTACGGCGCTAGCTACCGCGACCCCGTTAACGGCAGGAAGCTCACCAGCGGCGCCCAGGCCGTGATCCGGGCGCCCGGCCGGCCGGCCTTCCGGGAGTTCGTGCCCATCGCCCATAATGGCGTGAGCATGTTCGACCGCAACGGCAACCGGGTGGAGGACCCTGAGGAGGCCGACGACTTCGAAGACCAGGGGCAGAAGGCGTTCAACTACCGGTCGGAGCGGTTCGCCAACCGGCTGGCACAGGTACCCTACCCCTATCTGGTGTTTAGTTCGCGCGCCCACGGGGACCCGGCCACTCCCATCTTCCGGGCCTACCGGTGCGACCCGGTCACCATCCGGTACGCCATGCCTGCCGATAAACCGCGAAATACCGTGTTCCTGGTGCATGCCCACAACTGGCTTTCCCAGCCGGGGAACCCCTTCTCCAGTAGCATCAACGTCCAAGGGGCGGTCAGCGTGGGCAGCACCTTCGACATCATCCTGCTCGGCGGCGCGGGTGGCCCGGTGAAGGCCCACGCCGACTACCTGTACCGTTCGGGCGTGCTGATGTGGGACGTAGACCAGGGCATGTGGGGGATCATCCGGGTCTTCGGCTGGTGGCAGAAAGGCCTGCTGCCGCTGACTTGATCCGCAGGGCCGAGCCAAAGCAACAGGGCGCCACCCGCGCGGGCGGCGCCCTGCCCTTGCTCTCCTGGGCGAGCTTTGGCTACATCCCATCCAGACTCAGCTGCCATGACACGCCGAACCTGTCTTGGATCCAGGCGTACTTGCGGGCGAAGGGGTATGCAGCCAGCGGCATCAGCACCATCCCGCCAGCCGCGAGCCGGTCGAAGTACCGGTCAAGCTCGGCTTCGCCCGCGCAGCGGACATACAGGGACACGGATGGGGTGAAGGTGAAGGCATGTTCCACGCTGCTGTCGATGCACATGAGAGCGTGCCCCAGCACGGAGAAGCTCGCGTGCATCACGGTCCCCTCCCGGCCGTCCTGGCCGGGGCCGTAGCGGGTGACGCTGAGCACCTTGAACTGGTCGAACACCGAGGCGTAGAACACCAGCGCTGCGTCAGCGTTGCCGGTGAACATCAAAAAGGGGAAGACCCTCTGCTCACTCACGCTACTTCACCAGCCTTTCCGCATCATCCGCCAACGCTGGCTGACTCGGCCGGGCTCCGGTACGACAACAGCCGGGCCGAGTTCAGCACCACAAAGACCGAGGCGATGTTGTGGGCGATGGCCGCGCCCACGGGCGACAGCCACCCGGTAGAAGCAAGGACGATACCGATAGCGTTGACAGCCACCGCGAACCCCCAGATGTTCTGATGGATGATGCCCAGGGTCCTGCGACTCAGCGCGAGTACGGCCGAGAGCATCTTCAGGTCATCGCCCATGAGGGCGATACCGGACGACTCAAAGGCCACATCGGTGCCGGCAGCCGCCATGGCCACACCGACATCCGCGGTCATCAGGGCAGGGGCATCGTTCACGCCGTCGCCGACCATGGCGACGCAGTGTCCCGCGGCTTTCTGCTGCCGTACCACCTGCAGCTTGTCCTCGGGCAGTAGGTTAGCCCGCACTGCGTCCAGGCCGGCCTGGGCGGCGATGGTCCGGGCGGTTGCGGCGTTGTCGCCCGTCAGCATGATCACCCGGGTGATGCCGGCCTGCCTAATCCGCCGAATGGCCTCGGCAGCGCCGGGTCGGAGCTTGTCGGCAACGGCGAGGCCGCCGACGATCTCGTCCTCTTGCACCACCAGCAGCGCTGTGCGGCCCAGTTGCTCCTGTTCATCGCTGAAACGGACCGCAAGGTCAGCGCCAGCAAGGCTGCCGGTCTGCAGCAGCCGCCGGTTGCCCACTCGGACCAACCGGCCGTCGACTTCTGCCTGTACGCCCGTGCCGAAGACCTGCCTGAACTCAGCGGCACTGCCCCACGCTAGCCCGGCAGCTTGCGCGCGGCCGACAATCGCCCGGGCGATGGGGTGTTCAGAACGTTCCTCGGCCGCGGCCGCCAGGCGCAGGACGTCATCAGCGGTGGCAGAGCCGAACGGGGTCAGCGCCACCACCTCCGGGCGCCCTAAGGTGAGGGTCCCGGTCTTATCCAACAGCAGGGTGTCGACCTTCCCCGCCAGTTCGAGCACGGCCCCGCCCTTGATCACCACGCCCTTGCGGGCCGCGTTGCCCACGGCCGCCACCACAGCGGTGGGCGTAGCCAGCACCAGGGCGCACGGGCAGGCAATCACCAGGACAGACATCACACGGAGCAGGTCGTGGGTGAAAAACCAGACGGCCACGCAGATGGCGAGGATCATGGGCGTGAAGTAGGTGGCGAACCGGTCCGCCACCCGCTGCGTGGGGCCCTTACTTTCCTGTGCCTCATACACTACCCGGATGATCCGGCCCAGCGTGGTGTCCTCGCCAACCTTCTCGGCGATGACCTCCAGGGCGCCCGACTCATTGAGGGTGCCCACGAAGACGGGGTCTCCCGGTCCTTTGTCGATGGGCATCGATTCACCGGTCAGCGTGGCCTGGTTGACCGCAGCGTGGCCTTCCACCACCTTGCCGTCCACGGGGATGCGCTCACCGGGCCGGACGAGCACCCGGTCACCAGGGTGCACCGTCGCCACCGACACCTGCACCCACTCGCCGCCCCGGTTCACCCAGGCCGTGTCAGGCGCCAGCCGCACCAGTTCCCGTACGGCGTTGCGCGTCTTCTCCAGCGTGATGTCTTCGAGGAACTCGCCGCCGATCATCATGAAGGCGACCACGGCGGCGGCGAGGTATTCGCCCACGTAGGCGGCGCCAATCAGGGCGATCGTCACCAACACGCCGGCGGTGATGCGTCGGGTCTCCAGCGTAGCGATGAGCGTGTTGTAGGCGATGAAGCTGCCGCCAGCCAGCATGGGCACGAGGGCAATATCAAAGCCCAGCCACGACCGCTGTGCAGGGATCAGCGCGAGTAGGATCGTCAGTAGGAGCGACCCGGGGAAAAGCCATTTCCGATAGCTAGCCCAGGTGCGTGTGGGGGTGGAGTGGTCGGGGTGGCCAGGCGCATGCGCTGCCGCCATGACCCCGTGAGGGCCTTCGTGCACGGACAGGACGCCTCCCTTCGCTAGAAGAGTCGCCAGATCACAAAGCCGATGACTAGGCCTGCCACCACGACCCCGGCCACGACCTTCGTCCACAGGCCGGGCCCGGGCTTGCCGTGGGTATGGTCATGGTGTTTGTCAGGCCCATGACCGTGGGAGTGACCGTGTTGCCCCTGCTTCTCTTGCTTGCGTTCTCCTAGGATTCCATGATGGCCTTCGTGCATCGCAACCACCTCCTGGCGAGATTAACGGCCGTAATGGCCGAGGGCCTCCTTCAGGTCCCGGAGCAGCGCCTCCGATACATCGGGCGAAGCGTCGCGCACGCAGTGGTCCAGATGGTCTGACAAGACGGCGTGGGAGACCTTGCGCAGGGCAGCCTGAACGGCGGCGATCTGCAGCAGGATGTCGGAACAGGGTTTGCCGGTCTCGGCCATCTGCTTAATGCCGCGCACATGCCCTTCGATCTTGGCCAGCCGTTTGGTCACATCGGCGCTCTGCGGATGCGGGTGCTGGGACATCAGTGTTCACCTCGTATCTGCATCCCCTCCAGGGGGAAGGGAGTGCAACAACATTGTATACAGGGCGCGATGACTTGTCAACGAGGCTTGTCGCTGGCACCATGGCACTTATGCGGTGATCGCGGTGATGGGGGAGTAGTAGGGGCGATGACTACCTAAGCAGGACCCGCCTGGGCGCGGGTCCTGCTCTTGCCTCTGATGCTCTGGGCGATGCAGCGCACTCAGGAACAGCGGGGGACGACCACGAACTTGCCCAGCCCGAACGTGGCGTTCTTGCCTACGTTGACTTGCTGCCCTACGGCCAGCAGCCAGCGGAAGGGACGTACGTCCCCGTGATAGTCCGCCTGCCCTACGATACCTCCCAGTGCCATGCGCGCCTCCTGGCGCTGCGAAAAGCGTTCCCATTCCCGCCAGGTCACGTCGCTGCGGCCGAGCCGCACGTCTTGCGCCAGGGCGATCAGGCCTCTGAAGTCGACAGCGAGTTCTTGGCCGTGGTAAAAGAAGCTGAGCGCGGAGATTCGCCTGAGCAGGTTGCGGGTCAGTATGTGGAACTCGGGCCTGTCCTGCAGGTGGCCCTCGGTCTTCAGCTGTGTCATGGTGAGAAAACGCACGCTTGGGTCCCTTTCGGGGAGGCCCTCTGCGGCAGCCTGGAAGTCTGCCGTCTTCATCCCCAGGTCTGGCCTGGGAGTGAGGCGGCCATCCTCGAGCAACTCTGCCGCCTCCCCTCGGAGTGGATGCAAGGCTTGAACGCTGGCTAGCTGGTAGCGACCTCGTCCCCGCCCCAGGCCCGCCTCCCCCGCCTCCATCCAAGACAACACGAAATAGGGCAGGAAGTCGATGGCCTTGCCGATCAGGGCCAGTCCAAAGGACAGGGACTCCCCAGGTTGGTACAGGCCCACGTCCCCTGAGGGAGGGTCAAAGACGAAGGGGCGGGGGATGGCTGTGTATTTCCGCAGCCGATCGGCGCCTGGGGGTGGAGCGGGGGCAAAGACGAGCGAATATGCACACACCGTGGCCAACGCACATGCTGCACAAGCGTCGGTGGGCTTCCTGGCACAAGCCAGACGGCGGAAGGCATGGCCGAAGGCGCCCCGCAAGGCGGAACCCTTGTAAAGGGGCAGGTAGAGTGTGTCCCTGGCCCTAAGGGTGAAACGGAAGCGTGCCACGGCGAAGTCCACAGGTTTCCCCCCGGGGTATCGATTCGACACCGTTACGTCTCTCCCCTTGTCTAGTAGAGGAGGGAATGGTTGAGGCTGGAAGGAATGGAGCCAGATGCTGTCGAAATGAGGCAGGCCATGTCAACTGACTACCTGCCATTCTTCAAGACCCTCACAGGTCACTTGCCCCATCCATATCAGGTTGGGGTAGCAAACAGCCTGTTTGCCGGCAGGAACCTGGTGGTAAGGGCGCCTACGGGCTGTGGCAAGACGCTGTCAGTGCTCGGTCCATTCCTGTTCCCGGCATGGCAGGATCGCCCCCGCCGGCTGCTCTACGCCCTGCCCCTACGCACTCTCGCCCAAGGCATCTACGCGGAAGCCTGTGTACTGGCTGAACGCGCTGGGCTTCCGCCCGACAGGGTCACCCTCCAGACAGGGGAGCAGCCAGATGACCCCTTCTTTGATCTGGGCGACATCATCATCACCACTTACGATCAGCTCCTGAGCGGGTTGTTGTGTGGGCCCTACGGCAAATCCGCCCGCCTGCACAACATCAACGCAGCAGCCACAGTGGGCACCCTGGTCGTCTTCGACGAATACCACCTGATGGAACCAGCCAGGGCCTTCCTCACGGCCGTCGCTGGCCTGAAGTTGTTCGAGGGCCTGGTGCAGTCAGTTTGGATGACGGCCACTGCGACCGCCCCGCTGGACGGCCTGTTGGCAGCTGCGCTGGATTGTGCGCTGGTGTCGGTGAGCGAGGCTGAGCAGGCCCAGATCCCTGCGATCGCTGCAGTACAACGAGAGCTGGTGGTCGAGGACCGGCCCCTGACTGCAGAGGCAGTTCTTAGCTGCCATCAAGGGCGGAGTCTGGTGATCCTGAACACGGTGGCGAGGGCCCAGGCCATGGCTCACGCACTGCAGGCGAGCAGCCCTGACGTAGCAACAGTGGTACTTCACTCACGGTTCTTTAGGCAGCACCGAAGGGCCAAGGAAGAGGAACTGCGGCGGCTGCTCGGCCGCGGCAGCTCAGCCGAAGCCATCGTCGTCACAACCCAGGTAGTGGAAGCGGGGCTGGATATCTCAGCCGACACGCTCCACACCGAGCTTTGCCCCGTCAACTCCCTGGTGCAGAGGGCAGGGCGTTGTGCCCGGTTCAGGGGGGAACAGGGGACCGTCCATGTCTACCCCCTCACCGATGAGCCACGGTCATGGCTGCCGTACGGGGACGAACGCAGAGAGGACCCCACGCTAACCGCCACCCACAATCTGCTGGCAGGCGTCAAGCGGGCGAGCTTGGCGCCAGGGGTTGTGGCTGATTGGGTTCAGCAGGTGCATGCGGAGACGGATGCCCTCGGACTGCGGGATGGCGTCACCAGGCGAGTGGAAGGATGCGCGCAACTCATCGAGCGCATCGCCGTCCTACGCGAACCGACAGACGTTTCCGACCTGATCCGCGCGGGCGAAAACACGCTCTATGTCATCCTGGGGGAGGAACAGGACCTCCCTCCGGTGCCGGCTGAGCGCGAAGGGCTGTCCTTGCGACGTTGGTCATTGGCCGGTCTGTTGCAGGCAGGCAGCCCGGGCTGGTACTGGACTGCTGACGGCGACTGGGCGCCCTGGACCGAGCTGCGTCAGCTGGCGGGGACCTACGCCGTCTGTCTGCGAACAGCCAGTGCCGCCTACGACAGCACGGTAGGTCTGCGGCTAGGGGAGCCGGGCGATGCGGTGAGCCCGCCACGGGCGCTTCCCCCCAAGCGGGCGTTTGCCCCAACCCGGAAGGAGAGCTGGCCCGCACACACCGAGATGGTTGCAGCCATGGCTGGGGCCAGGCTGGCCGAAAACGACAAGGCTGCGGCAGCCATCGCCCGCAGATATGGGCTTGCCCCCAGCCTATTGGCGGAAGCCGTACGGGTCACGGCCGCAGCCCATGATGTCGGCAAACTGCAACGGGGCTGGCAGGCATGGGCAGAAGAGGCGCAGAGGCTGTCTGACCCCAGCTATGTGAGTGGGATCCCACTCGCCCACACCGATAGCCAGCCAGGGCCTCGCTGTGAGACAGAACACATCCGCCCGCCGCATGCCGCTGCCAGTGCCTACTACTCGCTCCCGGCGTGCGTGGCGGCGTTCCGGCAAGCACAGATACCATTGGTCACGGCCCGGTCGCTGGTGGCTGCGTGCCTGGCAGCAGCCCTCGCCCATCACGGAGGCTGGCTGCCGAGGGCGCTCGACCTAGGTGTGCAGCCGCTGGTGCCGGGGGCGGCGAACACCTTGAGCCAGGTAGGGCTGAAAGCGACCGCCGATGAGCTGGCTGGACTCGCCCGAGGAACCGACAAGAGGGGGGTGTTGGAGCACGTGCTGTCCCTGGCCTTGAGTCGGTCTGGGGACAGCCTGCAGCGTTGGTGGCCACTGGTTGCGTATCTCACGCGGGTTCTGCGCCTGTCTGACTGGAGAGCTACGGAAGAGGGGGGGACGCATGAGTGATACGGTAAGCACGGTCACGGTGCCGAAGTATACCGGCGGGCATGGCGACGTCTTGGCTGCAGTGGGCTTGGCCGACCTTCTCCAGGAGGCATTCCCTGATGATGTCGGCTTGGCTGATGTAGGGCACGGGTTTGCCATACGGCTGCCGGCACCCATGACGGAGCACGCGTGGGAACGTATCGCGCCAGTTCCGGGTTACCTCTATCTGAGACCGAACGAGAAGGCGGTGGTGCCGGACGGAGTGCCCCAGTTCTTTGACTACCCTGCGGAGAGAGAGAAGGCCCAGCGGCTTAGGGAACAGGCCGCACAGCGCAAGGGCAAACGGCTAGAGTCGCTGCCGGTGGAACAACCAGCCGAAGCATTGCACGAACAGTGGCGGTTGATGCAGGTACTCAACCTCCTTCAGGGCGACGAGACTGCCAACAAGGTGCATCGACAGATCACCGGCATGGACGCGGCTAGTTTCAGGCAGCAGGTCGCGCAAGGTCTGGCAGCCCTCGGTCAGGGCAAGCCCAGCGGCCTGGACTGGGCGGCCTCAGCCGTGCAGTTGTTCACGCCCAACGCGGCCAAAGGGTATAGCCGGCTGAAGCCTGACAGCACTAGCCGGGGCGATTCGACGAAGGAGCAGTGGGTGGATCCCTTCGTCGAGTGGCTGCGCTACAGGGGCTATTTCAAAGTGGCCTGCCCCTACTTCCAGGGCCCCAAGGGGGAGCATGTCCACCTGTTGTGCCCGGTGCCGGCGGACATCGGCATCAGGTCACTGTGCACTGTGGTTGGGAGTTTCCGGGCGCGGGTCAAGGCATGGGGCGCGGCCCCCAAACTCGATGTCCTGGCTGTGCTGGGGCTCGTCGAAATGCTGGTGCGCCACTCCCAGGAGTACGGCCAGGCCGGAGGCGAGATGGAGGCGCTGAAGGACATCCTCTCGTTCTTCGGGCGCACCCCTGCCCAGTTGATCGGCGGCGTGGCCACGACCCACTATCAGTCGCTGGGTCAGAGCAAGGCTGTGACCGCCATGAGCGTGTTGGCACTCCCGGGTTGGTTTCCCATTGCCTCGCCGGCGGATGCCCTCACCTGGTTGGAGGTACTCAGCGAACACCAGCGGGTCATCCGGGCCATCGACGATGAGCATTCGGACGAAATCGGCCTGCTGATTACCTACCGGCGGTTCTTACAGACCAGGGGGGTAGAGGCCCTCGACGAACTCCTGGCGTTCATGGCGGCCTATGGGGCCCTGTGGCTGCGGGCCCACGGGCTGAACATCGGGGGCAGGCCACGCCGCTTGCCCCGCTTTACGCAGACCCTAGTGAGGAGGGTTATCATGGGGATAGCGCCCAAGTATGAGCTGCTCCTGGGCAACCCTGGCTTCCAGGCCGTGGCAAGGGCCATCCGCCTATCGACTGTGGGCGCCCAGGCTTTGAAAGCGGCAGGGGTCAAGGATTACCGGGAGATCCGCTATGACCTCCTGCCAGACCTGAACCGCAAGCGTAACCTGCCCGGTAACGGCCCGCTCATTGAAGCCCTGTCTGAGTTGATCCGTAGGTACAACTACGAGAACGAGCGGCGCCGGGAGTTGGGCAAGCGTGCGCCTGCGCGGGTGAGTACCGAAGAGTTCGGTGCGCTCGTCGCCCTTGTCGATGAGTACGGCGCGCCGGTGGTTGGGGCGTTGCTGTGTGCCTATGGCACCTGCAAGGAGCCCCGCGCGGAGGAGCCCGAGGTACCGGTGCTTACCGAGGAGAATGAGGAGGCGTGAGCGATGAAACCAGTCACCTCTCTGTCACTGTGTGCCAGGGTTACGCTGGATCTGCACAACCTCAACAATGAAGGGACCGAAGGCAACCAGCAGCAGACGCGTATGGTCCATATCATCGACCAATCGGGCCAGCGGGCAGTGGTCAACGCCATCAGCGGGGACATGTTCAAGCACATCTTGGTTGAGCACTTGGTCCCACTGCTGGAGGAGGCGGGGCAAGCCCTGTCGCCAGGCGCGAGGCGCCTGGACGCTGACCGCATCAACTCTTTCAACCCCGGTTTCGTGGAGTACTGCGAGAAGGGCAAGGCCTCAGAGAGCGATATCATGACCAAGATGCTGACGGACTGCAGCCTGACGGACATGGCCGGTGCCTTGGTGACTCGTGGCCGGTCAGTAGGGCGTAAGTCCGTCGTCGAGTTCGGCTGGGTTGTTGGCCTGCCCCGCGATGCAGCTGGACAGGCCCTGACCACCACAGAGCAGTACTTCCATGTCAAGTACGCCCCCGAAGGCCGCGAGAAAGCCACCGGGGGAGACACTGTCGCGGGGAAACAGGCAATCTTCCACCGCCCTGCTTCGTCGGGAGTCTACGCGCTGATTTGCCACCTGGAGCTCAGCCGGATCGGACTCAACGACATCACGCGGGACTACGTCATCGGCGCCGAGGACCGGGCTGCACGGGGCAGGGCCCTGCTCCATGCCTTGCTCGCAACGCTGGTGAAGCCTGCTGGTGCCCAACGTAACACCCAAAACCCTCATATCGTAGGTTGCGAAGGCGTCGTTGCTACCAGCGGCAGTTCGCTGCCGGCCCCAACCGTGAGCCCGCTGCATGACAACTACCGGGCCGAAATCCAGGGAGTCGCGGCCGTCCTGAACCGCATCCATCCAGGCGCTGTCGCCGTGCAGGAGTTCAGCTCCCTGTCGCAGGCTGCCGAGACCCTTTCCGATGTTGCCGCTGGGCTGCAGGGACCGGCGGGACGGGGTTAAGCGATGGCGCAACCCGATCTGATGCCACAGGGGCACTGGCTGGTGTGTGAGTATATGCCTACGGCTTTGTTCTCGCTGAAATCCAGCATGGCGACAAGTTCGGTAGGCAAGACCCTGCTGGTGCCCACCCCCTATGCAGTGAAACTCGCCTTCCTTGACGCAGCGTTCAGGGCGGGGCTGGCAGAGGCCGACTGCGCGCACTTGGTGACCGCCTTGGCCCAGGTGGAGGTACGCCTGAGCCCACCCGCGGCTGCCGTGGTGACCAACACCTTCGTGAAGGTGAGGCAGGAAAACCGAGATAAGGACACGGTGCTGGCACAACCCTACGGGCCAAACATCGCCTACCGGGAGCTTGTGTATCTTGCGGGCCGCTGGCGTTGGGCGTTTGACCTCCGCGCCGCGTCGACCGAGCTCAAGGAGACCCTCAGGCAACTCGCCCCCCATGTTGCTTACATCGGCAAGAGAGGCTGCTTCGTCCAGTACGTGGGCGCCTGCTGGGTGGCCGAGCCCGGTGGCGAGTTCACCCAACCTGTACAGAACCACAGCCCGTGGGAGGTACCCGAACGCAGCCATGTCGCCTTCCTGGACGACTTCGGGCCCGAGGCCAGCCTCGCGGTCTTAAGCTCTTACACCACAGCGTCGGTCAAGCGCGACAGGCATCGCCAGTTTGTGCCGACTATCGTCCCCCTTGGCCAAGCCAACACAGGTCCGGGGTTTATGCTCTACTCCAGGGGTGTATGACAGGTCATGCCAGAAGAGCACGTGCTGATCACTGAGTTCGGCAGCTTCCTGGGCAAAAAGAGCGAGCGCCTGGTACTCAAAGTGCGTGGGGAGGTTGTGCGCGAGATCCCCTTCCACGACGTGGAGCGGGTTACGATCACTACCTCCGGTGCCACGCTCTCTTCCGACATGATCTTCTCCTGCATGGAACAGGGCATTGAGGTCGACTTCCTGACGGGGACAGGGCGGCCCGTCGCCAAGATCAGCTCACCTACCTTATCAGCCACCGTCGCAACTCGGCGGGCACAGATCTTGGCTTATGAGGACGCCCGCGGGGTGCACATCGCCAAGGCGGTAGTTGAGGGCAAGCTGCGTAACCAAGCGGCTGTCATCCGCTATTTCGCCAAGCACCGCCGGGCCGATCCGCAGCTGCACGGGGAACTCATGGACGGCGCCCGAGATGTGGAGGCCCACCGCCATGAGCTGCAGTCGCTAGCGGGAGAACGCGTGGACGACATTCGAGGCCAACTCCTCTCCGTTGAAGGCCGTGCCGCCCAGAAGTACTGGAAACTCGTGGGCAAGCTGGTGGGGCACAAGGTAGGCTTCGACGGCCGCGAGCACCAGGGTGCCGACGATCCGTTCAACTCCTTTCTCAACTATGGCTACGGTATTCTGTATACCCAAGCATGGAGCGCCTTACTTCTAGCGGGCTTGGAGCCCTTTGCTGGTTTTCTCCATGTGGACAGGCCCGGGAAACCCAGCCTAGTGCTAGACTTCGTGGAGGAGTTCCGACAGCAGGTCGTCGACAGGGTGGCAATCGCTGGGGCCACACGGGGCTTCGTGCCTGAGCTAGATGCGGGCCGCCTCTCTCCCGCGGCCAGGCGCGAGGTTGCGGCGCGGGTGCTGGAGCGCCTGGAGGCACTGGAGCGGCACGAGGGCAAGCAGCACAGAGTGAAGACGATCCTGCACATGCAGGCCAGACGCCTCGCCGTCTTCCTACGGGGCGAAGGGCGCTACAAACCGTTCGTGGGGGCTTGGTGATGCAGACGTTGGTCATCTACGACATTCCCGATGACCGCACCCGCAACCGGCTGGCGGAAGCCTGCAAGGACTACGGCCTAACACGCATCCAGTTCAGTGGCTTCATGGGCGTTCTCAGCCACCATCGGCGGGAGGAGCTAGAGGGCAGGCTGCGCCAGACGATGGGCACACAGGTAGGCAAGATCCACATCTTTCCCCTGTGCGACAAGGACCTCAAGCTGAGGCGGGAGATCGTGGTCGCTGGGAAGGGAACGACAGGAGGGCGCAAACGGGGCAAGCATCCGGGCGCCATCACCGAGGTGGGCGATGAGGCAACCTCTAGCCGAACAACTCAGGCTTAGGGTCTCCGACGTCAAGCAGTTCTTCTACTGCCGGCGTGTCCTTTACTACAACTACGTGGTACCGGTGGACAGGGTCATCTCCTACAAGATGCAGCAGGGCAGGGCCGAGCACTTGGAGTTGGACCGACTTGAAGCCAGGCGCACGCTGGCCCGTTATCGCCTCAGGGAGGGCGAGCGGCGCTTCCATGTAGCCATGTCCTCGACCAGACTTGGGCTGAGTGGCGTGCTGGATCTGCTGCTCATCACCCCCAGCGGGCTGTACCCTGTGGAGTTCAAAGCCACCAGCGGCCTACCTGCCCTAGGCCACAAGTACCAGCTGGCTGCATACGGGATGTTGGTGGAGGAGGCCTTTGGCGCCTCAGTCCGGGCTGGCTTCCTCTACCTAACCCCCGGCAAGAGACTGACCCTTGTCCCCCTAACGGACAACGTCAGGCTACATGTGCGTCGGGTGTTGACGTCCATACGCAAGCAGATCGCGGACGCCGTATTCCCCGAACCGCCTGCGCGACGTGGCCGCTGTACCGATTGTGAGTTCAGGCGGTATTGCAGCGATGTGGGGTGAATGAAGTGTACTACCTCAGCGACGATGAACGGAAGTTCCTGGTGAGAGGGCTCCTGCCGAAATCGCGACAGAGTGAGGTAGCAGAGGAACTCAGGGGTTGGAACTGGCACCAGCCCCCTCTGGAACCACCCTACGGGGTCAGACTGGCCCTCTATGAGGTGGCTGGGAAGTACTGCGGGACCTCGCGCGACGTCTTTCTTCGGCGGGTCCATGGCATTCGGGGGAAGCCCAACCGGGCAATGCTAGCCGGTGGCTATTACCACGCTGTAATCGTCGGCGAACTCGTGCGGGCCAAGAGGCTGATCTACACCCTGGGCGTGAAGCAGCATGACCGCATCGAGCGAGAACTGGCCGCGCCAGGCGTCCTTCCTCCGCTGCCAAAGGAGTGCACGCCTGAGGATGCCAGTGAACTGACCGCTCGCGGACAGCTCCTGGCTGAGTTCCAGGCGGGCCGGATCCGTGCCCGCTTCCAGGATATCCTCACCCGGCAGCCCTACATTGGGGACGATTCCCTCGCGGCCATCACTGTGCCCGTGGTGACTGAACAGAGGCTAGACGGCTCCTTCTTGGGCCTCAGCCAGCGGCTCAGCGCCGATGCGCTTTCGTTCACGGAGCCAATGATCGTCGACCTGAAGTTCGGCAGGCGCCAGGACTTCCACCGTCTGACGACAACGGGCTATGCCCTGGTGATGGAGGCGGTCCACGAGTACCCCGTCAACATCGGCTGCATCGTCTACGCCCAATTCCAGGAGGGAAGGCTGCTACTGGAGAAGGACTTTCACCTCATCGATGACGAACTCAGGCAGTGGTTCGTGGAAGAACGCGACGAGAAGGCGCGGATGGTGGCTGAGGAGATGGATCCGGGGCGGCCGGATGAGTGTGCCTCTACTTGCCCATGCTTCAATGAGTGCCACCCGGGTTGACCGTAATGGATTTGTCGACGGAGGCGAAAGATTGCTCAACAACCCAACGGCGATTACGCTGTAGGCGCCCCTAAGCTGTGGCAAAGGCCAGCTACGCGAATAGCACCAGCTGAACACTCCTTCGACGGAAGGTGCCCATTCTGAGCAGGATCGTCTCGGTCGAAAGAAATCGGCGCCCTGATAGGAGAGGAGGTGAGCTGAATGAAGACAGCAGAACGACTTTGTGCGCCCACCTGAGGCGGTTACACCACTTGACCCGCTGACTAGGGGACTGAAAGATCATCTATGGTATCGCGGCGGTGCTGGTAGTCAACTGTTACACCACTTGACCCGCTGACTAGGGGACTGAAAGTGAAAACCAGATAGCACTGGGTGCCGGGGAGGGCTCGTTACACCACTTGACCCGCTGACTAGGGGACTGAAAGGCCCAGCTCGGCGCGGCGGTCAGCGAGTGGAGTCCTCAGGTTACACCACTTGACCCGCTGACTAGGGGACTGAAAGCATAGGGGCGCCAGTGCCGCCAGCGCCGCCGCCTGACGTTACACCACTTGACCCGCTGACTAGGGGACTGAAAGTGCAGTAACCAGCGGTTCATTGAGGAGTATTGGCGCCGGTTACACCACTTGACCCGCTGACTAGGGGACTGAAAGTTGGGGGAGTAGGGGGTTGGGGGATGCCCCCCGGGGGGAGTTACACCACTTGACCCGCTGACTAGGGGACTGAAAGGGTCATCCTTTGGTGCCCAAAGGGATCACGGTGCATCGGTTACACCACTTGACCCGCTGACTAGGGGACTGAAAGCGCAGGCCCGGTGCAGACGACGACTATGTCCGGGATGGTTACACCACTTGACCCGCTGACTAGGGGACTGAAAGGCTATCCACCACCGCGAGCGCAGCGGACGACTCCAGCGTTACACCACTTGACCCGCTGACTAGGGGACTGAAAGAGCTCGCCTGCGCGCCACGTCCATACCCCACTCTCCGTTACACCACTTGACCCGCTGACTAGGGGACTGAAAGGGGTATCCGCAGCCCATCCCGCGCCCACCCTTACTCCCGTTACACCACTTGACCCGCTGACTAGGGGACTGAAAGGCTAGGAGTGGGTTTACGCAGATGCGCAGCCCGCCCTCGTTACACCACTTGACCCGCTGACTAGGGGACTGAAAGGACGAGACCCGCTTGTACGCGCCCGCCCGGATGAGCTGTTACACCACTTGACCCGCTGACTAGGGGACTGAAAGCAGCGTGTCAGGGTGTTCTGCCACCACCGTCAGGCGGTTACACCACTTGACCCGCTGACTAGGGGACTGAAAGGGGCACCGAGGAGGCAGGTCATGGCCACCCGCGGGTGGGTTACACCACTTGACCCGCTGACTAGGGGACTGAAAGGTCCACGTCGTCAATCAATGGCGAGTCGTCTTGTGGCGTTACACCACTTGACCCGCTGACTAGGGGACTGAAAGAGACTGCGGGATACCCGTGGCGGCGGCCAGATGACGCTGTTACACCACTTGACCCGCTGACTAGGGGACTGAAAGTTCTCTCACCCCCAAAGGCGTCAGCCATTGGGCCACGTTACACCACTTGACCCGCTGACTAGGGGACTGAAAGTCATTTTCCCGGCAGATCAGGGCCGCCAGCTCCGGCGCTGTTACACCACTTGACCCGCTGACTAGGGGACTGAAAGGTCGAAACCCGTGTCACTCCAGCCCCTTCGGTCTTCCTCGTTACACCACTTGACCCGCTGACTAGGGGACTGAAAGACTCACATGGTGCGCGAGTTCATGTATCAAGGTTTCGGTTACACCACTTGACCCGCTGACTAGGGGACTGAAAGGCGAGCATCAGCCGCCCGGCGACGATGCTGATCTCGCGTTACACCACTTGACCCGCTGACTAGGGGACTGAAAGCAGCACCCAACGCTGCCGGCGGTCACCTACCTCCGGGTGGTTACACCACTTGACCCGCTGACTAGGGGACTGAAAGAAACCCGCCTCGCGGCGGGTCTGCTGGGACTGACCGCGTTACACCACTTGACCCGCTGACTAGGGGACTGAAAGTCCCGGGAGGCGAAACCCGGCCGCTGAGGCCGGGTCGCGTTACACCACTTGACCCGCTGACTAGGGGACTGAAAGCGGCGTAGACGTCGCGGCCGAGGCGGCGCGGGCCAACAGTTACACCACTTGACCCGCTGACTAGGGGACTGAAAGCTGCGATCTCCACCTGAGTCATCGGGCCACCTCCTCCGTTACACCACTTGACCCGCTGACTAGGGGACTGAAAGATGATTTCCCCCGACGTTCTACTGTCACACTCCTGAGTTACACCACTTGACCCGCTGACTAGGGGACTGAAAGGGGACAGGCGGTATGTAGTGTGCGACCACACGCCCGCCGTTACACCACTTGACCCGCTGACTAGGGGACTGAAAGGCCCAGCTCAGCACGGCAGTCAGCGAGTGGAGTCCTCCGGTTACACCACTTGACCCGCTGACTAGGGGACTGAAAGGTTCCTGCCCCCCTAGCTCGCACCATGGTTGCGTCAGGTTACACCACTTGACCCGCTGACTAGGGGACTGAAAGGCCCTCGGGGCGCTCGAGGATATGTGCGACGAGCTGGTTACACCACTTGACCCGCTGACTAGGGGACTGAAAGCAGCTGCCCGGCGGCGATACCGATCTCGCAGGACGGAGTTACACCACTTGACCCGCTGACTAGGGGACTGAAAGGTCGCCTCGCAGATCGCCCGCGCGGTGCGCCGCTCGGGGGTTACACCACTTGACCCGCTGACTAGGGGACTGAAAGGGGGCAACCCCGCCGGGGTAGTCCTGGACGCCCCGGTTACACCACTTGACCCGCTGACTAGGGGACTGAAAGGGAACTGCGTCTGGTGAGCGTGACGATCACTGCAGCGCGTTACACCACTTGACCCGCTGACTAGGGGACTGAAAGGAGTTCATCGAACGGCATGTCAGGTCCATGGTCGGAGGGTTACACCACTTGACCCGCTGACTAGGGGACTGAAAGAAACCCGCCGCAGGGCGGGTCTGCTGGGACTGACCGCCGTTACACCACTTGACCCGCTGACTAGGGGACTGAAAGAAACCTGGTTCCCCGTCAAGCGCGGACCCTTCATCGTGTTACACCACTTGACCCGCTGACTAGGGGACTGAAAGGATGTCCTGGCGCACTACTATCTGCTGCGCTGTGACGATGTTACACCACTTGACCGGTGATGTCCTAGAATATCTGTAAAAGTGAATTGGAGTTGACCCGCTACCGTGGACTAGGGAAGTCAGCTGGCTACCTGTGCTCTAAGAGTTGGATGTAAACCAGCCGCTTTCCTGTCGTACTCGTCAGGGGTGAGGTAGTCAAGCGCTGAGTGGCGAC
>JBFMBV010000021.1:0-31491 GCA_040755005.1 Bacillota bacterium | reverse complement strand
GTCGCCACTCAGCGCTTGACTACCTCACCCCTGACGAGTACGACAGGAAAGCGGCTGGTTTACATCCAACTCTTAGAGCACAGGTAGCCAGCTGACTTCCCTAGTCCACGGTAGCGGGTCAACTCCATCTGAAGTGTGCGTGCATACCCATCCGGCTTCGCCGGCTGAGGCACTCAACCGAACGCAACCGGCTCTCGGAGGGACTAATATGAACGTCGCGGCCTACGACATTGACGGCCTCACGAAAACCTACCGAAAAGCCAAGGTTCCAGCCAATAACGGCATTAGCCTCAGGGTGCCACAGGGTGAAATACTAGGCATCTTGGGGCCCAATGGCGCTGGCAAAACCACTCTCGTCAGGCAGATGGTGGGGCTCCTCAGGCCTACATCGGGCTCGGTGCGTCTGTTTGGACACGACGTGCTGAACCGCCCCCACCTGGTGCCAGACATGGTGGCGTACTTCAGTCAGCGAGTAGCGTCGTTTGGCTCTTTTTCCTTTCGCGAAGTGCTACTACAAGCTGGAGTCCTGAGGGGCATGACTCTGGGGGAAGCCAGGAGGGCGGCTGGTGGCCTGATCGATCGCTTCCTCTGTGGCGAGTTTGCCGGCCGCTACCTCCTCCATCTCTCCGGGGGTGAAAGGCGCCTCGCCTTGTTGCTCTCCACGTTCATGTCTCGCCGAGCGGTGCTTGTACTGGATGAACCGACTAACGATCTCGATCCACACAGGAGACACCTGCTCTGGGCCTACCTGTTCGAGGAGAATCGCAACGAGGGCACGACTGTCGTCCTGGTTACACACAACATCTCCGAGGCGCAAACCGTAGTCGACCGGGTCGTCATCATGGATGGGGGTCGCATCCACGCTCAAGGTACGCCAGGAGAACTGAAGGCTGGCCTGCGCCATCAAGCGAGAATCGTGATGACCATGAAGGTCCGCTCACAACCGCCAGCCGTGACCGGTGGGCTGCTGACCCATGTTCATGGGCAGACTTGGGAAATCCGTGCCCCGGAAACACAAGTCACACCTATCTTGGCTCAGATCCTTGATGCCGTCGGTATGAACGCAATAGACCGCTTCCAGGTGACCTCCTGCTCACTAGAGGACGTCTATGTGTCTCTGACTGGGAGGCATTGGGATGCCCCTGTCGCTGAAGATCCGTAGGTTCATCACGGAGTACCTCTGGATCCTCAAGGGTCAGATGACCGCATTGAGGAGTCAGTGGTTCTGGTATGTGGTCTTCTTGTCGTTTTCTCCCCTGACTTATGTGTTCTTTCTTTGGATCTATGGGGGAGCACAGGACGCAACGACACGCCTCTACATCGTCACAGGTGCGGTGGCCAATGGAACCGTAAGCAGCGCCATGCTCAGTCTAGGGCAGTCAATCGGCCGGCTCAGGGACCAGAACGCGCTTGAATACTACGCCTCCTTGCCAATACGGAAAGTATCCTTCATCCTGGCCCTAGCCAGCCGCGGCGTCATTCTGTCGCTGCCATCGTCTGCCATCATACTGGTAGTAGGGACTCTCGGCTTAGGCCTACCGATGGTCCTTCGGCCAGCGCTACTGGTCCTAGCCTACTTGATCGGGGCTTACAGCCTCGCGGGTCTAGGTTCCGTGATCGGCTTCTGCAGTGCGAACTCCGAGACAGTCAGCCTAGTGACCCAAATAGTTGGCCCGCTCATAGTCCTGTTTGCGCCAGTATATGTCCCGATGAATCAGCTTCCGGCCACCCTTCAGGCGACCGCGCGGTTCTTACCGACAACCTATGTGGCCTCTTGTTTCCGCTACGCCGTCTCGGGCTCCATGGGGCCTGAGTATTGGCATAGCCTCGCAGTAGTGCTGGCGTGGTCCCTGGGCGGGCTCCTGCTCTCCTTACTTGGAGCAGGTTGGAGAGGATCCCAGGAATGATCCGGCGCGAGCGCAGCGCCCGCGCGCTTCAGCCCTGATCCCCCACCCTTCGACTCAGCTTGACAGGGGAATCTGGGCGGGGATACAATAGGGCGATGGAGGTGCTCCTTTGCGGGACGAAGACCTCATCGCGGCCATCCGCGAGCGGAAAGAGCACCTGAGCATGGTGTTCCTGGCCCATCTGTACCAGCGGCCGGAGATCCAGCGGCTGGCCGACTTCGTCGGTGACTCCCTGGGTTTGAGCCAGCAGGCGGCCGCGACCGGCGCCGAGATCATCCTCTTCTGCGGGGTCCACTTCATGGCGGAGTCCGCAGCCATCTTATCCCCTCATAAGCGGGTGCTCCTCCCCGAGCCCAAAGCGGGTTGCCCCATGGCCGACATGGTCACCGTGGGGGCCCTGGAGGAACTCAAGGCCAAACACCCGGGCGTCCCCGTGGTCTGCTATGTGAACACCTCGGCGGCGGTGAAGGCGGCCAGCGACATCTGCTGCACCTCGGCCAACGCGGTCAAAGTGGTGGAGTCGCTGGGCGTGGACACCGTCATCTTTGTGCCAGACCGCAATCTGGCCCATTATGTGGGCAGGCAGACCGGGGTACGCATCATCCCCTGGGAAGGCTTCTGCCCTACCCACGACAAGATCACCGCTGACGACATCCGGGCGGCCAAACGCCGGTACCCCGGCGCGGAAGTGGTGGTCCACCCTGAGTGCCCTCCCGCCGTGGTGGACTTGGCCGACAAGGTCGGCAGCACGTCCGGGATAATCCGCTACGTCACGGAGAGCCCGGCCCGGGAGTTCATCATCGGCACCGAGACCGGCATCCTGCACGAACTGGAGCGGGCTGCGCCGGGCAAGCGCTTCCACTTCCCCGTGCCGGATAAGCAGCTCTGCCCGAATATGAAGGCCACCAATCTCAAGAAGGTCCTGACAGCCCTCACGGATCTGGCGCCTCAGGTCACTGTGCCTGAGGACATCGCCTCCCGGGCGAGGGTCTGCCTGGACCGCATGTTGGCGGTAGGCCGCTGACCCGCAAGGGGTGGAAGTGTGTCCGCGGACATCCGCACATGTGATTATCTGATCATCGGCACCGGCATCGCCGGGCTGTACACCGCCCTGAAGGCTGCGCCGCATGGGCGGGTTGTTGTGCTCACGAAGAAACGCACCGAGGACAGCGCCACCGAGTACGCCCAAGGAGGCATCGCTTCCGCCATCGGCCAGGCGGATTCGCCCGCCTTGCACATGGCGGACACCCTAGCGGCCGGTGCCGGGCTGTGCGACATCGAGGCCGTGCAGGTGCTGGTGGATGAAGGACCCGAGTGCGTCATGGAACTGGTAGCTATGGGCACCCAGTTCGACCGGACCGGCGAGGACTTCGCCCTCACCCGGGAAGGGGCCCACAGCCAGCGTCGCATCCTCCACGCCAGGGGTGACGCCACCGGTGAGGAGATCCGCCAGGCCCTATCCGCCCAAGTGGCGGACGAACCCCGCATCACTGTCCGGGAGGACTGGCTCGCCGTTCAGTTGCTGGTCGGCGCTGACGGGGCCTGCGTAGGCGTGTTAGCCCTGTCGCCCGAAGGTGAGCCCGTGGCCCATCTGGCCCGGGCGACGGTTATCGCCACCGGCGGCGCGGGCCAGATCTTCGGCAACACCACCAATCCTGCCGTGGCCACGGGTGACGGCATCGCCATGGCCTACCTGGCAGGCGCCGCCATTGCGGACCCGGAGTTCTTCCAGTTCCACCCCACTGCCCTCTACCATCAGGGGAGCCCCAAGTTCCTCATCTCCGAAGCGGTGCGGGGCGAAGGGGCTCTGCTGCTCACCGCCCAAGGCCGCAGGTTCATGGACAAGTATCACCCCAAGGCCGAGCTGGCTGCGCGGGACGTGGTGGCCAGGGCCATCTGGGAGGAGATGCAGGCCCAGGGCAGCGAGTGCGTCTACCTAGACGCCAGGCCCCTGGGCGAGCGTATCCGCCGCCGTTTCCCGCGAATTTACGAGACCTGCTTGGGCTTCGGCCTGGACATGCTGACTGAGCCCGTGCCCGTTGCCCCGGCCGCCCACTATTTCATGGGTGGGATCCGCACCGACACCTGGGGCCGCACCAGCCTCTCCCGCTTGTATGCCTGCGGGGAAGCAGCCTGCGTCGGGGTGCATGGCGCCAACCGCCTGGCCGCCAATTCGCTACTGGAAGGGTTGGTGTTCGGCAAGCGCATCGCCTCAGCTATGGCCCAGGAGCCAGCCCTGCCGGAAACCACGGACTGGCAGCCGCAGGCCCCCGTCCGCAGCTATCCCGCGGATATGCGGGGACGTTTGCAGCAGCTCATGTGGAAACATGCGGGGATCGTGCGGGATGGCCCCGGTCTGCTGGCGGCAAGGTCAGAGCTCGAAGGGATGTTGGCAGCGCTGGAGCCCGGCGCGGCCAGCCCTGGAGGTATCGAGCTCGGGAGCATGCTGACCGTGGGGTGGCTGGTCTGCCGCGGCGCCGAACTGAGGACTGAGAGCCGCGGCGGGCACTATCGCAGGGACTATCCGGCCCGTGACGAGGCTTGGGCCAGGCACACCATCCTGACGCGACAGGGCCCGGAGCCCGCCGCCCGATGACCGGGACGAACGGAGTGAGCCTAAGGTGAGCACCACTATGTTCCGCCTCAAGGAGATCGTCGCCCGCGCCCTCGAGGAAGACATCGGCACCGGCGACATCACCACCGAGAGCTTGGCCGACCCTGAACGCCAGGCTTCGGCCGAGATCATCGCCAAGGAGCCGGGGGTGATCGCCGGGCTCGACGTGGCCAGGCTGGTCTTCACCACGCTGGACGCAGCCGTGGAGTTCACGCCGACGCTCGCCGACGGCGACCGGGCCGCCGCAGGCCAAGTCGTGGCCAGGGTTAAGGGCACTGCCCGTACCATCCTTACCGGTGAGCGCGTGGCCCTGAACTTCCTGCAGCGGTTGTCCGGCATCGCCACGGCGACCGCCGCCGCTGTGGAACTGCTGCAATACTACCCGGCCAAGGTGATGGACACCCGCAAGACGACCCCGGGCCTCAGGATGCTGGAGAAGTACGCCGTGCGGGTAGCCGGCGGGTTCAACCACCGTTTCGGCCTGTACGACTCGGTGCTCATCAAGGAGAACCATATCAAGCTGGCCGGGAGCATCAAGGATGCGGTAGCAGGGGTGCGTCGGCATGTGTCGCCCACCTCCAAGATCGAGGTCGAGGTGGAGGCCCTCGCCCAGATCCCGGATGCCCTTGAAGCCCATGTGGACATCATCATGCTCGACAATTTCGCCGCTGAGGACATGCGCAAGGCCGTGCAGATGATCGACGGGCGGGCCAAGGTGGAGGCGTCGGGCGGCATCACCCAGGAGCGGCTGACGGAAGTGGCGAAGGCTGGTGTGGACTACATCAGCATGGGGAGCCTGACGCACTCCGTCAAAGCCTTGGATCTCAGCCTCGAACTGGATACATAGGTTTTCGCCCCATCGCTAGGCCCCTACGTCTGAGGCTCATGTTTGCGCCCTCGTCGCATACCCATATCTACAGGGGATTGCGCGCAGGGAGGTAAGGAGTCGATGACTCGAGGGCGCCTGACCCTGGGTCTGGTGCTCCTCGTATGCTTGGCGGCGGCAGCCTGCGGACCCAAGGCTGTGCAGCGGGGGCCCGCCACGCAGTACGGGGGGGTTTGGCAGGGGGCCATCAACGGGGAACCGTCCAGCCTGGACCCTGCCTTCGGTGTGACGGTGCTGGACGGAGAACTGATGGCCCTGGTCTACAACGGGTTGGTGCGCCTTGACGACCGGGGCGAGATCGTCGAGGATCTGGCCAAGGGCTGGAAGGTGAGCAAGGACGGCCTGACCTACACCTTCACCCTCCATAGGGATGTGAGGTTTCACAGCGGCCGGGTCCTCAGCGCCGACGACGTGGTCTATTCTTTCACCCGGGTGCTCGATCCCAAGGAGGGGTCTCCCAGGCACTGGGTGTTCGCCAACATCGCCGGGGCCACGGCCTTCCGTCAGGGAGGGGTCAAGCCAGCTGGCCTCAAGGCGGTCAATGCAGTCACCGTGCAGATCGCGCTGGAGAAACCCGACCCGCTGTTCCTGCACAGACTGTGCATGCCTGCCGCCTATGTCGTCGACCGCAAGGAACTGAGCCGGTACCAGGACGCCAAAGCCTATGCCCTCCGCCCGGTGGGCACCGGTCCCTTCAGCTTGCGCGAGTACACCCCCGGCGACCGGCTGCACTTCGTGGCCAACGCGGGGTACTTCGCCGGGAAACCGTACCTGGATGGCATCGTCTACCGCATCGCGGGCAGCACCTTCGCCGCCGCGACCGAGTTCGAGCTGGGCAACCTCCATGCCCTCGTCCTGCCGGGAGTGCTCTACGACCGGTTTGCCATGGACACGCGGTTCCAGGCGTATATGGTCAAGCAGCAGTCACTGCACGTGTACTACCTGGCCATGAACTGCGAGAAACCACCCTTCAATGACCCCAGGGTGCGGCAGGCGGTCAACTACGCCATCGACCGCGCCAAAATCGTCAACGACGTCATCCCCGGGAGGGCCGAGGTAGCTGCGGGTCCCATCCCGCCCTGGGTGCCGGGCCACTCAGCCTCAGCGACGGGGTATGCCTACGATCCCGTGAAGGCCCGCAAGCTCATCATCGCTGCCGGTTACCCTAAGCTGTTCACGGTGACCCTCATCCAGCGGGACGCCGCCAACTTCCAGTACACCCGCCCGATCCAGGACATGTTGCACAAAATCGGGATCAAGGTGAACATTGTCCCGGTCGACAGGACCACCTACTTCAGCGCAGTCGGGGACAAGGGCGATTTCGACCTGGCTTGGCTCAGCTGGGCGGCGGATTTTCCGGATCCAGAGGCGTTCCTCTTGCCCACGTTCCATTCGACCTACCGCGGCGACGCGGGCAACCGCGCCCGCTACAGGAATGCCCAGGTCGACGAGGTCCTTGACCGGCTGACGGTGACGGCAGGCGCGGCCGAGCGCGCCCGCCTGGTCAAGCAGGCGGAGGAGATCATCAGCGCGGACGCGCCGTGGGTGTGCATGTACTACCCCGTGACCTGGGCCGTCCACCAGCCCGAAGTGATGAACTACAGACTGCCCGTCATTTACAACGGCAACAAGATGACGGACGTGTGGCTGAAGAAGTGAGCGCGCGGCGACGCAGGCGCTCCCTCACCGCCCTGAGAAGGATCCTGGTCGCCGCCGCCTGTCTCACGGTGGGTCTGGGAACCATCTGGCTGGCCAACGCCACCGGTGAACCGCCCGATGCGGCGCAGGTGTCGGCCGCCGTGGACCGGGTCCGCGCGGGGGTGCTTGACGAACGGGTGACCGTGTTCGATGTGGTCCTCGGGGGCACACCCGCCAAACCCTCCCTGACCGGCGCCATCCTGGGCCGGGAGGTGTGGGAGGAGCTGGTGCGTACGGTCCGGGCCCTCCCGGGCGGGCGCAGGGTCAGCCTGAAGGTGAGCTTGCTCCCCCAGGCCAAGCTGGCCAATCAAAACCTCGTGCCTGCCAAGTCCCTGGTTGACGTGTACTCCGTACCCGGAGGGGGCCCTAAGGACCTCGTCACCCAGGCCTTGCTGGGCGAGGCCCTCGCCCTGCTTAGGCGGTCCGGGGACTGGTACCAGGTGCAGTTGGGCGATGGATATGTCGGGTGGGCCCAGGCCAAGGACCTCGCGCCCCGTCCCGCCGGTTCGGACCTGGTGAGGGTCAGGCGGATCTCAGTCAAGGCGCGCTCCGGCCCCTCGCCCTTGGCCCCGGTCGTCACCGACTTGTATCTGGGGTCGGTGCTGCCCAGGGTGCGTCGGGTTGGGGAATGGGATGAACTGGCGTTGCCGGGCGGGGGCACGGCCTGGGTAGAAGGCGCCGCCATGAGCGCGGTGCCTGGTGCCACCCAAGCCAGCACGCTGCTCCCCGGCAGTTCCGTCAGGGATGCGCTGGTCAGCACCGCCCAGATGCTGTTGGGGACGCCGTATCTGTGGGGAGGGGTGACAGCGCAAGGGTTGGACTGCTCCGGCCTCATCCAGACGGTCTTCCGCGCCCACGGTCTGCTGCTGCCCCGGGACAGCGACCAGCAGTACGATAATACCCAGCCGGTCACAGCCCCCCAGCCGGGTGACCTCGTGTTCTTCACCACCTATAAGGACGGCCCGTCACACGTGGGCCTCTATCTGGGGGCAGGCAGGTTCATCCACGCGGGCCGGGCGGGCGTGGTCATCGCCAGCCTGGACAGAGGGGCCAAGGGGTACGACGCTGCCCTGGCCAAGGGCTACCTGGGCGCCCGCCGCCACCCGGCCCTGCCCTAGAAGTTGACAGGGCTGGCAGAGGGCCGTAGAATCGGCCTATGACCAGCCCTGCTTTGATCTACTTCCACCATGTCCTGGATTCTACGAACCGGGCCGCCCTCGCTCTGGCGGACACGGCGCCGGCCGGGACCGCTGTGGTCAGCGAAGTCCAGACCGCGGGCCGGGGACGGCGCGAGCGTAGCTGGCAGTCGCCCTCTGGCGGCCTGTGGCTGTCAGTCGTCCTGAGGCCCCCTGGGGGGCCTCATCCGTCCCTAAGCCTGGGCGTCGCTGCAGCGGCCGCCCACTGCATCGCGCGGGTGTCGGGGGTGCAGGCCGCCCTGAAGTGGCCCAATGACATCATCTATGCCGGCCGCAAGCTCGCTGGGGTGCTGCTGGAGACGGCCGGGAACGCCGTGGTGGCGGGAGTAGGCGTGAACGTCAACGTTCCCGGGACGGCCTTCACCGGTCCGGTGGCAGGCACAGCCACGTCCTTGCTGGCACTGACCGGCCGCCTCACTGCGCGGCCCGATCTCCTCAGCCTGCTCGTGCCAGCCCTCGTCGACGCGTCGCACCGCCCACGTGCAGCCAACCTCGCCGCCTGGCGCGACCTGGCCGAGACCCTGGGGCGGCGTGTGCTCGTGTCCGGCCCGACTGGGGCCTTCACCGGGACCGCGCTAGACATCGATCCCAGCGGGGCCCTGCTCGTTGAGGCCGCAGGTGGCGTGAGGCAGGTGCTGGCGGCGGACGTTTCCATCCGCCCGGAAGGAGATGCTGCTACAGCGGAGAAGTATGGGCCGAGGTGAGCGCGTGGGTGCCATCACCGACGTCCGGGGCCTGCTCGTCGGGCATGCCACTGATGTAGCGGCGCTGACCGGATGCACCGTGATCCTGTGTCCCGCCGGGGCGACCGCCGGCGTGGACGTCCGGGGGGGCGCGCCAGGCACCAGGGAGACGGATCTCCTGCGTGCGGGCCGCCTCGTCCAGGAAGTCCATGGCGTCCTGCTCACTGGGGGCAGTGCCTTCGGC
This sequence comes from Bacillota bacterium, assembly GCA_040755005.1. Classification (GTDB taxonomy): domain Bacteria; phylum Bacillota; class Sulfobacillia; order JBFMBV01; family JBFMBV01; genus JBFMBV01. Next base: position 22,263 of record JBFMBV010000021.1, on the reverse strand, counting down.
CTGGACGCTGCTGGCGGGGTCATGCGCTACCTCGAGGAGCGCGGAGCAGGCTTTGACACCGGGCTGCTCAAGGTCCCGATCGTCCCGGCCGCAGTCCTCTACGACCTCGGCGCGGGGGCCAGCGGCATCAGACCTGGGCCTGACATGGGCTACGCGGCCTGCCTGGCGGCGGGGACCGAGGTGGCCGAGGGCAGTGTCGGGGCCGGCACCGGCGCCACTGTAGGCAAGCTGTTCGGCGCCTGCTCCTGGATGAAGGGCGGCGTCGGCACGGCCTCCCGGCAGTCGGGGGACCTGGTCTGCGGCGCCATCGCCGCCGTCAACGCCTTCGGCGACGTGCTCGGCGAAGGCGGACGCATCCTGGCAGGTGCGCGCCAGGGCGGGGGCCTGCCGGGCACAGCCAACCTGATGGCCCAGATCGGAGACACCGGTAAGGAGTCCTGGCCGCTCAACACCACCCTCGCCGTTGTGGCGACCAATGCCTCCCTGGACAAAGGGGCGGCATCGGCCCTCGCCGTGATGGCGTCGGCGGGGCTTGGCCGGACCCTGTCGCCCGCTTTCTCCATGTTCGATGGCGATATCGTGTTTGCCCTGGCCACAGGGGAAGTCGAGGGGGACCTGAACCTCGCCGGCGCCCTCTGCGCCTGGGCGTTGGCTGAAGCTGTCGGCCGGGCTGTGACCGAGGCGGTCAGCCTAGGCGGCATACCGGCAGCCCGCGACTTCATGGCCTGAAGGCCGCCATACCTTGGGTTGTAGGCCAGCATCCGGCGACGGAGCTGGACCGATGACACCATACGTACCGTCGAGACGTATTCAAATCGTCCGGTATCCCGAAAGGGAACTGGAACGGAGGTGACGCTTAGTGCGTGTGACTACGCGCCAGATAGTCATGGTCGGGCTGTTGGGGGCTCTGGTGGTCGTGCTGGGGCTTGCCCCGGTGGGCGGGTTCATCCCGGTGCCCACCCCAGCCGGCCGGGCCACCACCATGCACATCCCCGTCATCCTGGCGGGGACCTTGGAAGGTCCAGTGGTAGGGGCGCTGGTGGGTCTCCTCTTCGGCCTCTTCAGCTACATCCGCAATCTCATGGAGCCAGCAAATCCGGTAGCGGCGGTGATGTTCGCCGATCCCCTCGTGACCTTTCTGCCCCGCATCCTCATCGGCATCGTGGCCCACTATGCCTTCAGACTGGTCAAGTGGCCCTATACCAGGGCCGGGGTCGCTGCCGTGACGGGCCTGTTGGTCGCGGACATGTCCCGGCGCGCAGGGTTGCTGTACGGCAGGGGCTCGGCCCTGGTGACCACTGAGGGGGCCGCCTCCCCCGGCCTCTGGCTGCTGGCTGTGCTGGCGGGCGTGGGCATCACGGTCGGCGCCTGGTTCGTCCTCTCGGGCCGGAATGCGGGGGTCGGGGCCGCGGGTCTGCTGGGCACACTCACCAACACCGTGGGTGTGCTGGGGCTCGCCACCCTGCGGGGCTACCTGCCCGCCCAAGTCTCCTTGACCGTGGGACTGCTCCACGGGTTGCCTGAGATGCTGGTTGCTGTGGTGCTAGTGACCCTGCTGGATCGTTCCATCCGCAGGGCCACCCAGGGGGCCTGATTGACGGCCTTCCGGGAAGGTCGACGCTTTCCGGAAGGCTCTCTTATCGAGGTGTGCACATGATCATCGTGATCGACGTAGGCAACACCAACACCGTGCTCGGTCTGTATGCCGACGACAAACTGGTGGCCCACTGGCGTCTGTCCACCGACCGGCGGCGCACCGCCGACGAGTACGGGGTGATGCTCACCCACCTGTTCGAACACAGCGCTTTCGACCTGGGAGATGTGTCGGCGGCGGTGATAGGCTCCGTCGTGCCGCCCGTCAACACCGTCCTCGAAGCGGCCTGCCGCAGGTACCTAGGCGTGGAGCCGCTCGTGGTCGGGCCGGGCGTGAAGACCGGCATCGTCATCAAGTACGACAACCCCAAGGAAGTGGGGGCTGACCGCATCGTCAACGCCATCGCCGCCTTCGAGCGGTATGGCGGGCCCCTCATCGTGGTGGATTTCGGCACCGCCACGACCTTTGACGTCATCTCCGCCGGCGGCGAGTATTTGGGTGGAGCAATCGCCCCCGGCATAGCCATCTCGACCGAGGCCCTGTTCCAGCATGCTGCCAAACTGCCTAGGATCGAGCTCCTGCGTCCGCGGACCGTCATCGGCAAGAACACTATCGCCAGCATGCAATCGGGTATCATCTTCGGGTTCGCCGGGCAGTGCGATGAACTCATCCGCCGCCTGGAGGAGGAGCTTGGGGAACAGACCTGTGTGGTCGCTACCGGCGGTTTGGCTGACCTCATCGCAGGCGAGTCCAGGGAGATCGATAAGGTCGACCCCTTCCTCACCCTCGAAGGCCTGAGGTTGGTGTACGCGCGCAACAGGGGCGACTCCCAGGGGATACTATGACCAGCGGGAGGAGGCCAGCGTGTATGATCGAGGTCAAGGTCCACCGCATCGGCTTCGACCCCGACAACAACCAGGCCGTCATCCTGCTCCGCGATGAGGTGGGCGGTCGGAGCCTGCCCCTGTGGATCGGCATGCCCGAGGCGAGTGCCATCGCCCTGTCCTTGCAGGGCGTGAACCCGCCCCGGCCGATGACCCATGACCTCCTGAAGAGCCTGCTGGACCTGCTCAATGTCAAGGTGACCATGGTGCTCATCGACGACCTCAAGGAACAGACCTTCTACGCCCAGGTCACCTTGGAGTCCAGCGCGGGCACCCACGAGCTGGATTCCAGGCCCAGCGATGCCATCGCCCTGGCCCTCAGGGCCAGCGCCCCGATCTATGCGATGGACCGGGTGCTGGAGCTTGCAGGCATTGTGGAACAGAGCGAGGGCGAACAGACCCACTGAAGGATGCCAAAGTGAACATCCTGGTCTTCAACTGCGGTTCCAGTTCCCTCAAGTACCGGCTGGTGAGCCTGAGCAGCGGCGACCTTGCCAGGGGGGTCATCGACCGGCTGCGTCCTGGGGACCACCCCGCCGCCATCGCCCAGGCTTTAGCCGTCCTCCGTGAGGGGCACAGCCCCGCGCTGGAGCGCATCGCCGCCGTAGGCCATCGCGTGGTCCACGGCGGCGAGCGGTTTACCGGGCCGGTACTGGTGGACGGACAGGTGCTGGAGGCCATCCGCGCTTGCATCCCTTTGGCCCCGCTGCACAACCCCGCCAACCTGGCGGGCATCGAAGCCGCCATGTCCCTCCTCCCAGCGGTGCCCCAGGTGGCTGTGTTCGACACCGCTTTCCACGCCAGCCTTGCACCCCATGCCTACTTGTACGCCCTCCCCAAGCAGCTGTACGAGCGGCACGGCATACGCCGGTACGGTTTCCATGGCACATCCCACGCCTACGTGGCCGGACGTTGCGCCGAGCTGTTGGGCCAGCCGCTCAGTCGGCTCAATCTGGTGACCTGCCACCTGGGCAACGGGGCCAGCGTCACTGCTGTGGCCGGCGGGGCCTCCCTGGACACGAGCATGGGTTTCACCCCCTTGGAGGGGCTGATCATGGGCACCCGTAGCGGGGACGTGGACGCTGGGGCGGTCCTGAGGGTGATGGAGCGAGAGGCCCTGGACCCCGCCGGCATGGCAGCCCTGCTCAACGCAGATGGCGGGTTGGTGGGCCTCTGTGGCTATAGCGACATGCGGGATGTGGAGGCTGGGGTCGAGCGTGGGGACGCTGACTGCCTCGTGGCCTTTACGGCCTATTGCCACCGGCTGCGGAAGTACATCGGCGCCTACGCTGCAGCCATGGATGGCCTGGATGGGCTCGTGTTCACGGCCGGGGTGGGTGAGAACTCCCCTGCAGTCCGCGCGGCGACCTGCGCGGGCCTCGCTTGGTTCGGGGTGGCCATCGACCCGGCTGCCAACGCAGCGCGAGGGGAGGAACGGGAACTGACAGCTCCCGGGGCGAGGGTGCGGACATTCGTGATCCCCACCGATGAGGAACTGGCCATTGCCAAAGCGGCAGCTCGCTTGGCGTCGGCCCTCAGACCTTGATCCGTTCCCAACGGCCGAGGTGGAACAGCAAGCCACTCCCAGTCCCGCGGATCAACCAGTCAGCGGCCATGGCATACCAGGCTCCCGGCAGGCCCCAGCCGAAGTCGATCACGAACAGCCGGGCCAGCCCAAGCCGCACCAGCCAGATGGAGAACATGGACAGGAGGAGCACCGACCGGGTGTCCCCTGCGCCGCGGAGGGCGCCAGGCAGGATGAAGCCTGCCGCCATGGGGATCTGCATCCCGCCCATGATCCGCAGGCAGGTGGCGCCGTGGGCGATGATGTCCGGGTCATTGGTGTAGATGCGCAGGAACAGCTCAGGGATGGTCAGGAACAGGATGCCCATGGCGCCCATCAGGATGGCGCCGAGACGGAATGTCTCCCAGCCTGCCCGGCGGGCGATGTCGGGGCGCTTGGCGCCGAGGTTCTGCCCCACCAGGGCGGTGGCGGCCGTGGCGAAGCCCATCCCGGGCATGAAGCTGATTTGCTCAGCGTTGATGGCTAGGGAGTGGGCGGCATAGACCGTAGTGCCCATCCCTGCCACGATACGCACATAGGCCATGAGGCCCAGGCTCATGGTCAGCCGCTCCAGGGCGGCCGGGACGCCGATGCGCAGCGTGCGCATGAGCACCGGGAAGTCAACCCTTCGGAAGTTGTCAAGCTGCAGGTGGATGATGCTCTTGGGGCGAATGACCAGGTAGATGAGGACTACAACGTACAAGGCCCGCGACAGGCTAGTGGCGAGGGCCGCGCCCTGCACTTCCATCCGCGGGAACCCAAAATGGCCGAAGATAAGGCAGTAGTTGAGCAGGATGTTGGCGATGTTGCAGAACGCGTTAATCTTCATGGGGGTTCGGGTGTCCCCGGCGCCCCTGAGCGCACCGCTGATGATCATGCCGACGAGCATGATGGACATCCCGGGAATGAGGTAGCGCATGTAGCCTACTCCCAGGGACACGACCTCGGGTTGCGCCCCCATAAAGGTGATGAGCTGGGGCGCATAGGCTGTGGCTACCACGGCGAAGACCAGTGCCATGACCACCGCCAGCAGGGTGGATTGGGCCGTGACGTGGTTCGCCCGGTCCGGTTCCTTGGCGCCGGTGTGCCGGGCCACCAAGGCGGTGGTGCCGACGCTGAGCCCCATGAACAGGCCCATGGCCAGGAACAGGGGCTGAAACGACAGCCCGATGGAGGCGATGGCGGCTGCCCCGAGCCGCCCGACCATCGCCATGTCGACGATCTGGGTCAGGGTCTGCAGGGCTAGTTCGACAATGGCGGGCCAGCTCAGTTGGATGATCTGCGCACGCGTCTCGGCCGGCGTGGGTAGCGGTTGAGGCGCGACGGGCGCCTCTGGCAGCGGTAGAGCCGTCTCGGCGGACAGAAGCAAGACTCCTTTGCGGGACACTTTTTCCGGCGGTCTAACTTTTCGACGCGCTAAGGTTCCTTCCTGCTGGCTGGACAGCATAGTGAAGCAGCGGGGGAACGAGCTTCGACAGCTTGGGTAGGGAGCTGAGGATAGGGTTGGCGGTGGAGCAGGCGAGGCCGGAAGCGGAAATGCACTTGGCTCACAACATCAAGTACAACAACCTCAACGGTGTCGTCCAGGTCCTGGCTGGCAACATGATCGGGCCCTTCGTCGGCATCTTTGCGATCAAGCTCGGGGCCAGCAACGCCCAGATCGCCATGCTGTCCTCGCTGCCGGCCTTGTTCAGCCTCGCAGCCATGCTGCCAGGGGCTTGGTTCGTCGACCGGTTTCCCCGCAAGCAGGGCGTCACCGCAGCCTTCTTCATGCTCACAAGGGTGTTCTACCTGTGTATCGCTGCGACCCCTTGGTTCTCTCCAGTGACCAGGCCAGCGTATCTGGTGGCTGCAGTCGCCCTAATGAGCGTCCCCGGGGCCATCGCCAACGTGGCCTGGCAGTCGTTCATCGCTAGTGTCATTCCTCCCGCCAGGAGGGGCCAGGCCTTCGCCACCCGCAACCGCCTGGTATCGCTATGCGGGGTCATCGCCATGCTCGTCACCGGGCGGCTCCTGGACAGGCTGAGTTTCCCCTGGGGATACCAACTCATGTTCTCTCTCGCCTTCCTCTTGGCTTTGTTGGAGATCGGGCTCTTCCTGCGCCTGCGGGAGGGAAACCCTTCAGCGGGGACAGGCACACAGGGGATGGGCCTCGGGGCACTTGCGCGGGCCATCGGCGAGCAGCCAGCGTATCTCAGGTTCGTCGCCGCCTCCCTGGTATTCCACTTCGGCTGGCAGATGGCCTGGCCCCTGTTCCTGCGGTTCCAAGTCAACGTCCTCGACGCCAACAACACCTGGCTCAGCATCCACTCCGCCCTCAACACCTGCGCCGGCGCGCTAGCCTATCCGCTGTGGGCCCGGCGTGCCGAGGCCAGAGGCAACCTGCCGATACTGGCGGCCGCCTCCATGGGGCTCGCCCTCTCCCCTATCTGGTATGCCATCTCCACCGAGCTGTGGCACATCGCTGCCTTCAGCATGGCCATGGGGTTTTTCGTCTCCGGCACCGTGCTCCTGCTCTTCAACACCCTGTTGGAGGTGACTCCCGTCGAGGGCCGCACGTCCTTCATCGCAGCCTACAACACCGTCATCAACCTCTCGGCCACGGTGGCCCCGTTCGCCGGGATCTGGCTCCTGGAGCTGCTGGGCATCAGAGGAGCCCTGCTCGTATCCGCCGGCATGCGCATCATCGGTTCCTCGGCGTTTTTCCTGCTGGTCAGGGCCAGCAGGCAGGCGGGGGCGGTGAAGTCATGTTCCACATCGGCCCTGTGACCGTCCCGAACCGGCTGGTGCTGGCCCCCATGGCCGGCGTGACGGACCGGGCCTTCAGGCTGATCTGTCGCGAACACGCCTGTGGACTGCTGTACACAGAGATGCTCAGCGACAAGGCTTTGGTCTACGGGAACGCCCGGAGCAAGGACATGTTGGAGCTCCTGCCTGCCGAACACCCCATCACAGTGCAGTTCTGCGGGAGCGGGCCCGACACGATGGCCCGGGCTGCGGAGTTGGCCGAGGCTGCGGGCGCCGACATCGTAGACATCAACATGGGCTGCCCTGCCCCCAAGATCATCCGCAACCGCGAGGGAGCCGACCTGATGCGCCGCCCCCAAGAGGCGGCGGCGATCGTCCGGGCGGTGGTGCGGGCGATCCGGATACCGGTGACGGTCAAAGTGAGGCGCGGGTGGGATGACTCCAGCATCAACGCCGTGGAAGTCGCCAGGCTTGCGGTCGCTGAGGGGGCCCAAGCCGTGGCTGTGCACGGGCGGGTCCGCACCCAGTTCTACTCCGGCCGGGCCGACTGGGGCATCATCCGCCAGGTGGCTGAGGCCGTACCTGTACCGGTGATCGGGAACGGCGACGTGACTGAACCGGAGGCGGCGGGGCGTATGCTGGTGGAGACCGGGTGTGCGGCCGTGATGATTGGACGGGGGTGCCTCGGGAACCCCTGGCTGTTCGCCAGGGCGGCGCGGTATCTGGCTACAGGCCAGATCCCACCGCCGCCGACACCGGCGGACCGGCTCAGGGTCTCCCTGCAGCACTTGCACGACTTGGTCGCCCTGAAGGGGTCCCGCATAGGACTGCTCGAGATGCGCAAGCATGCCGCTTGGTACGTCAAAGGGCTGCCGGGCGCTACGCGGGTGCGCGAACGGCTGGTGACGGCGCCGAGCCCTCAACGCATGACGGAGCTGTTGGAGGACTATTTCGGTGAGCTGATGGCCGCAGGGGCTGCCTGCCCTTGACGGGGCTGCCAAGCATGGTACAATCAGGCTGTACACAGCTTTGTGCACGAGGTGGGCCATGCAGGTCTTGCGCATCGGTGACAAGATGATCAGCCGGGACAAGATCGACCGGGCCATCGATCGCATCTTGGAACTGCGCCAGCGCGGGCTATCGCAACAGGACGTTTCACAGCGGGTCGGGGTCGACCGGACCTTCGTGTCCCGCCTGGAGGGCTTGGGTGAGATCCGCAAGGGCGGTTCCATCGCCGTCATCGGGTTCCCCCTGGGCAATGTCGACGAGCTCAGGGCAGTCGCCCATGAGGAGGGGGTGGATTACGCCCTGCTGATGACGGATGCTGAGCGCTGGGCCTATGTGCAGCAGCGGTCAGGCCTGGATGTCTTGAATGAAGTGATGGCGACCGCCGCGGAACTGCGGGAATACAGCGCGGTCATCGTGCTGGGCTCCGACAAGCGGATCAAGCTGTTCGAAGCGTTCTTGGACAAGGACGTCATCGGAGTGGTGATCGGCGACTCCCCTATCCGGGAGGACTGCCGGTTTGATCCGGAACGGCTGCGGACATTGATCCGCGAGCTGAGGTAGGGCAGGGTGACTGAGGAGGGCGGTGTCATGAAGCGAGTGGTGAGTATCAGCATCGGCTCGTCCAAGCGGGACCACGCCGTAGAGCTCGAGCTGCTGGGCGAACGCTTTCGGGTGGAGCGGGTCGGCACCGACGGGGATGTCAAGAAGGCGGTGGCGCTTGTGTCCGAACTGGACGGCAAGGTAGCCGCCTTCGGTATGGGTGGCATCGACCTGGACTTCAAGGTCGGGAAGCGCGCCTACCCCCTGCGCAGCGCTAAGCCCATCCGGCGCGCGGCCAAGCTCACCCCCATGGTGGACGGGGGAGGCCTCAAGGATTCCGTCGAGCGGTGGATCATCCTCGAACTGGAGAGCAAGTACGGCATCCCCATAAAGGGGAAGCGAGCGCTCATCCCTGCAGCCTGCGCCAGGATGGGCATGGCCGAGGCCCTGGACGAGGCCGGGGCCCAGTGTACTTATGGAGACCTGGTCTTCGCGTTGGGGCTTCCCTTCCCCCTCAAATCCATGCGGGCTCTGCAGCGGATCGTCAGTATCATCGGGCCCATCGTCGCGCAACTGCCCATCTCCATGCTCTATCCAACCGGGGACAAACAGGGCAAAGCAAGCAACAAGTACGCGCACTTCTACAGGGACCACGACATCATCGCCGGCGACTTCCACTACGTCTTTCAGTACATGCCGGAAGACATGTCGGGCAAGGTTATTATCACGAACACAGTCACCCAGGCAGATGTTGACGAGCTTAGGCGGAGGCGGGTGGGCGTACTGGTGACGACCACGCCTAACCTTGGCGGGCGGTCGTTCGGGACGAATGTGATCGAAGGGCTGATCGTCGCCCTCACTGGCAAGCAGCCTGCGGAGCTGACCAAGGACGACTACGTCCGGATCATGCAGGAGGTCAACTTCCAGCCACGCATCGAGCGGTTCGGCGGCTAGCAGGAGAATCCGGACAGCCCGGCGAATACCTGCGGCGATGGGCCAGTCCTTGACAATCTTTGCCTGTACGCCTATAATGGGCTTCGTACTGACAGCACGGGCGACAAGCACTGCGGCCTGACCCTCTTTGGGGGAGGCACCAGTGCTTGTTACAATGATTGACGCCACGTTTACCTGAATCCCCGCGGTTGAAGCCTCACGCCGCCAGCATAGTCGTGGGCCGCAGGTCATAGAGAGTCCTATGAGGTCGGCCGCTGGCCAAAGGAGCGAGTGAGTATTGGCCGAGAAGCAAGTGATTTTGTCCCTGGAAGGGCTCAAGCGGTTTGAGCAGGAACTCGAGCATCTTAGGTCTGTCAGGCGGCGGGAAGTTGCCGAGCGGATCAAGGCAGCCAGGGAGTTCGGGGACATAAGCGAGAACTCAGAGTACGAGGACGCCAAGAATGAGCAGGCCTTCATCGAAGGCCGCATCCTGACCCTGGAGAAGATACTGCGGAACGCCAAGCTGGTGGATGAGGTCGAGGTGGATCCCGGCGTGGTGGGAATCGGCTCCAGGGTCCGCCTGCGGGATCTCGTCGACGGGTCAACGGTGGAGTACACCATCGTGAGTTCAACCGAGGCGAACCCTGTCGAGAGCCGGATCAGCGATGAGTCGCCTGTCGGCAAGGCCATGGTCGGGCAACGCCAGGGTGACATAGTTGAGATCAGTGTGCCTGCCGGGGTGCTCAAGTACGAAGTCCTCGCGGTGGAGCGCTAGAGCGGGGGGCCCGAGTGCGGTGACGACCGAACGCAGCGGCGACCAGTTCGAGGTACGCCGAGCCAAACTAGCCGATTTGCGGCGCCAGGGAGTGGACCCCTATGGCGCCCGCTACGAACGATCCCATCAGGCCGGCGACATCCACGCCGGCTTCTCTGCAGTGGAGGGGACCCATGTCGGTTTGGCGGGCCGCCTGATGGCGGTCAGGGGTCACGGGAAGGCCAGCTTTGCCGACCTGCAGGATCAGAGCGGGCGCATCCAGCTCTATGCCAAGGTCGACACCCTCGGTGAGGCAGCCTTCCAGCTCTTCAGCGGCCTCGATCTCGGCGATATCATCGGGGTCCGGGGCAAGGTGTTCAAGTCCAAGCGGGGCGAGGTCAGCGTGGAGTTGTCTGAGTTCACCGTCCTGGCCAAGTGCTTGCGCCCGTTGCCCGAGAAGTGGCATGGGCTGACAGACGTGGACCTGCGCTATCGTCAGCGCTATCTCGACCTGATCGTGAATGAAGGAGTTAGGGCCGCGCTGCTGGCCCGTACCAGGATGGTGGCTTCCATCAGGCGCCAGCTGGATGCCAGGGGTTTCATCGAAGTCGAGACCCCAGTGCTCACTGGCTTGGCCAGCGGCGGGCATGCCAGGCCCTTCGTGACCCACCATAACTATCTTGACATGCAGTTGTACCTGCGTATCGCCCTTGAGCTCTACCACAAACGGCTCCTCGTCGGTGGGATGGAACGGGTGTACGAGTTCGGGCGGTGTTTTCGCAACGAAGGGGTATCCACCCGGCACAACCCGGAGTTCACCATGTTGGAGCTGTACCAGGCCTATGCCGACTACACTGATATGATGGACTTGGTCGAGCAGCTGTTCAGCCAGGCGGCCGTGGACGTGACCGGCACTACCAAGGTCAAGTACCAGGACAAGGTGCTGGATTTTCTCCCCCCCTGGCCCCGCGTGCACCTGCTGGAGGCCATCCGTGCTCACACCGGTGTCGACTGGTCCCAAGTCACGACCGACGCCGAGGCCGTGGCCGTGGCGAAGGGGCTGGGTATCGACGCCGGGCTGCAGAAGACCCGCGGCATGGTCTTGGACGAGCTCGTCTCGGCCTTTGTCGAGCCGAAGTTGATCCAACCGACCTTCCTCGTCGACTACCCGGTCGAGATCTCCCCCTTGGCCAAGCGGCGCCCGGACCAGCCCGACTTGACCTATCGGTTCGAGGCCTTCATCAACGGCGGCGAAGTGGCCAATGCCTTCTCAGAACTCAATGACCCCATCGAGCAGCGGGAACGCTTCCTGCAACAGGCCCAGGAGAAGGCTGGAGGGAACGAAGAGGCGATGGTCATCGATGAGGACTTCCTCATGGCCCTAGAGTACGGCATGCCTCCCTGTGGCGGCCTGGGCTTCGGCGTAGACCGCCTGGCGATGCTCCTGACCGATTCCCCTTCGATCCGCGATGTCATCGCTTTCCCCCTGATGCGACCACGCTGAACCAAGGCGGTAGAGCTTGGCCCCCGGGCTGACAACCCCGGGGGCCCTGTAGTTTGTGGGGGTGGCTGCCGCGCCTAGGGCGAGCTCGGGTTGCAGGTCTTAAGCCTGGGTGAAACTTTTCACACCAATTTAGAGGATAATTACGGGGCATGTCGAACCACATCTCCATGCTCGGCGCGGGGGATGTGTGCTTTAACCTTGGGTGATTGGAAACGGACGCTCAGGGCCGTCGGCGTGAACTTGGCCTTGCCGGCGGCCTCCATCGGTACAGCCCTGCTGCTCGGGGGCAGCATCATCGCCCTGATCGGGCTGAACCCCTTCCTGGCCTATTACCACATGATCGTCGGCGCCGTGGGGAGCGTGCCCGCCATCGGGGAGACCCTGGTCAAGGCCATCCCCGTGGCGTTCACTGGTCTGTCCTTCGCCTTCGCTTTCCGCTGCGGGTTAATCAACATCGGCGCTGAGGGCCAGCTGTTTATGGGGGGCTTCGGCGCCGCGCTGGTAGGCATCTATCTCAAGGGCCTGCCCGCCCTCGTCCACCTGCCCCTGGCGCTGGCCGGGGGCTTCTGTATCGGCGGCCTGTGGGGCATGCTGTGCGGTTGGCTGAAGACCCGGTTTGGGGCGAGCGAGATCATCACCACCGTTATGACCAACTACATCGCGATCCACTGGGTCTCCTATGTGGTGTGTGGGCCGATGATCGAGCCCCCTGGCGACATGCCCCAGACCGCCCTCGTGCAGGTCAGCGCCCAGCTGCCGCGGATCCTGCCAGGGACCAGAGTCCACCTGGGGTTGGTCCTGGCGATTGCGGCGGTGTGTTTCTTCTCCTTCTACCTATGGCGCACTACACGGGGCTACGAAACGCGGGTGGTGGGCCAGAACCCCCACGCCGCGGCGTACGCCGGCATGAACGCAGTGACCAACGTGCTGCTGGCCATGTTCTTGGCCGGCGGCATGGCTGGGTTGGCCGGCGCCGGCGAAGTTCTGGGTATCCAGCACAGGCTGCACCAGGGGTTCTCCCCAGGCTACGGGTTCGACGGGATCGCCGTGGCGCTGCTCGGCAGGAACACCCCTGTCGGGGTCATCCTTGCGGCCCTGCTGTTCGGTGCCTTGCGGTCAGGCGGGAACCTGATGCAGATGCTCTCCCGCGTGCCGCTGGCGGTCATCAGCATCATCCAGGCGCTGGTCATCATCTTCGTGATCGCCGAGGGGATCTTCCGGCTGCGGCGCAAGGCTCCGGCAGGGACAGGGGGTGCCGCCCGATGATCGACTGGACTGTGCAGGTCACTGAGTTCCTGGCTGCCAGTGTACGCCTAGGCACGCCCGTGCTGATCTGCGCCCTCGGCTTGATCTTCATGGAACGCAGCGGCATGGTAAACATCGGTGCCGAGGGCATGATGCTGGTGGGCTGCCTGGCTGCGGTGACTGCCTCCTACCTCACAGGCAATCCGTGGCTCGGGGCCCTGGTGGCCATGGCCTGTTCGGGTCTGGTGGCGCTGCTCTTCGCCTATCTGACCATCACGGTGAAGGCGAACCAGGTGGTAATCGGCGCGGCCATCAACCTGCTGGGCTTGGGGCTCACCACCACCCTGTTCCGCTCCATCTTTGGCATCGACGTTGCCCTCCCCAAGATTGGCACCTTCGGCCACTGGACCATCCCGTACCTGGTGGACCTGCCCATCATCGGCCCGGCACTGTTCAAGCACGGGCCCCTGGTCTACCTAGGGTTCATCCTGGTGCCCATCTCGCATTACATCCTGTTCCAGACCACCATCGGCCTTAAGGTCAGGGCAGTGGGCGAACACCCCCGGGCCGCAGACACCGTCGGCATCAATGTATTCAAAGTCCGTTACGCCACGACCATCGCCGGTGGCATCCTCGCCGGGCTGGCTGGCGCGCACCTGGCCATCGGCATGCTCAGTTTCTTCACCGAGGACATGGTGGCCGGTCGGGGCTTCATCGCCCTGGCCGCGGTCATCTTCGGTAAGTGGACACCCTTCGGCGCCCTCGGTGCGGCCCTGTTCTTCGGCGCCGCCGAAGGCATCATGTTCCGAGGGCAGGCTGTGTACCCCGGCGTCCCCAGCCAGCTCTTGTTGATGCTACCCTACGTACTGACTGTAGCTGCTATAGCGGGCCTTGTGGGCAGGGCTACGCCGCCAGCGGCGGCCGGAAACCCCTACGCGAAGGAGTGAAAGCTGACAGTCGGGTTTAGGGAGGTGAGGTGAGACCAGAATCTGCTGGCGGGCTCCCGCGTCTCCAGTCTCTCAAGAGGAGGAACCGAGGTTGAAAAGATGTGTAGTTCTGGCGCTGGCCATGCTGCTCGCCGTCGGTATGGTCACTGGCTGCGGCGGCGCCAAGCAGCCGCAGAGGCTTAGAGTGGCGGCGCTTCTGCCGGGCAACATCACCGACCAGGGATGGAACTTCACCGCCTACAATGGGCTGAAGCGGATCGAGAAGGAACTGGGCGCCGAAGTCACCTGGATGGAGAAGGTCCCGCCCTCCGACTTCGAGGAGGTCTACCGGCGCTACGCCCAGCAGGGGTACCACGTGATCTTCGGGCACGGTTTCCAGTTCGGGGACCCGGCCAGGAAGGTTGCCAAGGACTTCCCCAAGACCTGGTTCGTCGTGACCAGCACCACCATCTCTCAGGCGCCGAACGTGGCGTCACTCATCCCTAATGCTTTCCAGCAGGGCATGCTGGCCGGTACGATTACCGGGCTGCTATCGGAAAAGAAGGTCGTCGGCTTCGTCGGCGGCCTGCAGATCCCCTCCATTGTCAACTTCGCCAAGTGGTGGGAGGCCGGTGTCAAGTACATCGACCCCAACATCAAGATCCTCAGCGCGTTCACCGGCAGCTTCTATGACGCTGCCAAGGCCAAGGAGCAGGCCCTCGCCTTCATTAACCAGGGGGCTGACATCGTCATCCACAACGCCGATCAGGCCGGCCTGGGCGTGATCGAGGCCTGCAAGGAGCGGAACATCAAGACCATCGGCGCCATCGCCGACCAGGCCCACCTGGCCCCCGAGGTTATCGTCAACTCGGTCCAGGCCGACCTCACCCTCGCCTTCGAGGTCATCGCCAGGAAGGTCATGGACAAGACCATCGAGGCCAAGCACTACAACATGGGCATCAACGACGGCCCTGTCGCCCTCTCCGGCTGGAAGACCTGGGACAGCAAGATCCCCCAGGCTGTCAAGGACCGGATGAACCAGATCGTCGCCGACCTGAAGAGCGGCAAGCTCACCGAGGCGACGCTGCCCAAGTAATCGAGGACGCTGTCCCGGGGGCCCCTTAAGGGCCCCCGGGGCCAGCGGCGGATGGAGGTGCCCCAGTGGCGGCCACGCACGTGTCCATGCGGCAGATCGTCAAGCAGTTCCCCGGCGTGCGAGCCAACGACACCGTGGACTTTGAGGTCCGGATCGGCGAGGTCCACGGCCTGCTCGGTGAGAACGGAGCGGGCAAGAGCACGTTGATGAACGTGCTGTATGGCCTGTACCGTCCCAACGAGGGCACCATCCACCTCAAAGGCACCGAAGTGCACATCACTTCCCCCAGTGTGGCCATCGCCCACGGCATCGGCATGGTCCACCAGCACTTCATGCTGATCCCTGCCTTGAGCGTCGTGGAGAATGTGGTCCTCGGCATGCGGCAGCCCCAGGAACCCAAG
The DNA here is from genome assembly GCA_040755005.1 of Bacillota bacterium. GTDB lineage: Bacteria > Bacillota > Sulfobacillia > JBFMBV01 > JBFMBV01 > JBFMBV01. The sequence goes on along the minus strand of JBFMBV010000021.1, from coordinate 7,066 downwards.
CTTGACCTCAAGGCGGCCGCCGACAAACTCGTGGCCCTGGCCGGCCAATACGGCATGAGCTTGGATCCCTGGGCCAAGGTGTGGCAGTTGACCGTGGGCGAGCAGCAGCGGGTCGAAATCATCAAAGCCTTGTACCGCGGCTCCGACCTGCTCATCCTGGATGAGCCTACCGCCGTGCTCACCCCCCAGGAGACCGAAGAGCTGTTCAAGATGCTCCGGCGCTTGACGGCTGAAGGACATACGGTAGTCTTCATCACGCATAAGCTTAACGAAGTGTTGGCCATCTCCGACCGCATCACGGTGCTAAGGGGCGGGAAAGCGGTCGCCACCGTCGAGACCGCTGGAACGTCTCGCGCCGAGCTGGCCAGGATGATGGTGGGCCGTGACGTGCTGTTCCGGGTCAGCCGCTCCGAGGCTCATCCCGGCGAGGTGGTCCTGGACGTGCGCGAGCTGGCCGGGGACAGCAACCGGGGCCATTCCGCCCTGCGGGGCTGCAGCCTTACGGCACGCGCCGGGGAGATCCTCGGCATCGCGGGTGTGGATGGCAACGGCCAGTCGGAACTGGTGGAGGCCATCTGCGGCCTCAGGCGCATCAGAGGCGGGCGGGTGATGGTCTGCGGGAAGGACCTTACCGGTGCTCACCCCAGGGTGGTGCTGGAAGCGGGCGTGTCCCACATCCCCGAGGACCGGCACCTCAGGGGCCTGGTGATGACCATGTCGCTGGTGGAGAACGCTATGCTCGCGACCTATCATAAGCCGCCCTTTTCCCGTTACGGCATCCTGGACTGGCGCGCCATCCGGTCCCACGCTGCGACCATCATTGACAAGTACGATGTGCGCACGCCCAGTGTAGAGCTGGTGGCCAAGAACCTCTCCGGCGGGAACCAACAGAAGATGGTCCTGGCGAGGGAGTTGTACCGGCAGCCCAAGCTGCTCATCGCCATGCACCCCACCAGGGGCCTGGACGTAGGCGCCATCGAGTATGTGCACCGCCGCATCGTGGAACAGCGCGATGCAGGGTGCGCAGTGCTGTTGGTGTCGACCGAGTTGGACGAAATCCTCAGCTTGAGTGATCGCATCGCGGTCATCTACGAGGGGCGCATCGTTGGCGAGCTGGAGAACAGGGACGTGGATTTGGCCGGCCTCGGCCTGTTGATGGCCGGGTCTGGTGGACGCAAAGCCAGCTGAACAGAGCAAGCCCGTGGGCGGCCAGGCACCCCCCTGGCTGCCTTGCTTTTGGCGCCCTGCGGCCAAGTGTGATACAGTACATGTGTAGAAAAGTCCATGTGTCCTTGACTGTGGGCCCATGGCGGGCATGTAGACTTAGAGGCGCACGGGAAAGGAGGCGTACGACATGTACAGCCGGACCAAATGGTCAGCGATTGTGGTGGTGGCCGCGTTGGTCTTGGGGGCGTTCGCCCTGCCGGCCGTGGCCGAAGAGGTCAGGGCTAGGTGGGGACCGGGCAACGTCCTAAGCGATGTCGCCGAAGCCCGCAAGGCAGTCATTGCTGAACTCGTCGCGGCGGGCAAGCTCACTCCCGAACAGGCCCAAGCCTATCTGGAGTGGATCCCACCCTGCGCTGGCGAGGGCGGCGGGCGCGGTCAGCGCCTCGGCAAGGGCTGCGGCCTGAGGGGCGGGCAGCGCTGGAACCCCTGACAAAGCCCGGGCAGCCTACGGGGAGGGTCAGGGCCCTCCCCGTGGGCCATGCCATCGCAGGAGGAGGGTCGGCATGAGGCACGACAGCGTCCTGGTGGTCGAGGACGACGCAAGACTGGCGGAGATGCTGTCTGGCTTCCTGAAGGACGAGGGTTTTAAGGTTTCCATGGCCCATACCGGGGAAGCCGCGCTGGCTCAGTGTGCCCAGCAGCCAGTGGACCTCATCGTGCTTGACCTGATGCTCCCCGGGGCCCCAGGGCTCGAGGTGCTCCGGGAGCTACGCAGACACGAACCATCCCCGCCAGTCATCATCCTCACTGCCAGGGCTGAGGAAGCTGACAAGCTCGTGGGCTTGGAGCTCGGGGCCGATGACTATGTGACCAAACCCTTCAGCCCCAGGGAACTGGCGGCCCGGATCCGGACAGTGCTGCGGAGGGCGAGGGAGGGCCGGGGCAAGGGTGACATCATCAGGCAGGGGGATATCCAGGTGGATCTGGCCAAGTTCGAGGCATCCCTAGGCGGCTGCCCCCTGGGGCTCACCCCCACTGAGTTCAAGCTCCTGGCCCTCCTTGCCCAGAACCCCGGCCGGGTGTTCACCCGGCTGCAGCTCCTGGATGTGGCTCTGGGGCATGCCTATGAGGGATACGAACGCTCCATCGACACGCACATCTCCAACCTGCGCCGCAAACTCGAGCCCCAGGGCGAGCCCACCTACATTCAGACCGTACATGGAGTTGGATACCGCTTCGCGGGCAAGGGGCCATGAACAAGCTCAGCATCCGCCTCACCCTGGCCCTGAGCCTGGTTGCCTTGGTGGCGATCGTGGCCGCCGCGGGCATAGCCACGACCGTCGGGGACAGGATGTTCAGCGCCTTCCTCGCTGGCTACCGGACGGTCAGGGCCGAGGACTTGGAGAGCATGTTCGGCGCTTACTACGAGGAGCGCGGGAGCTGGGCAGGCGTGCAGACCTTGTTCAGGCGCGGCCCCTTTATGATGCATGGCCGCATGCGCTTCGGGCTGGCCGAGCACATCATCCTGGCTGATGCGGATGGGGTCGTCGTAGCCGACTCCACCTACCAGCAACTGGGCCAGAAGCTCTCAGCAGCGGCCATGCGAGGCGGCCTGCCCGTTCGAGCTGATGGTGTGCGGGTCGGCACGCTCATCGTCATGTCCATCGGGGCCGGGCCTTTGTTCGAGCTCGAAGTCGCTTACAGGGCTTCAGTCAGACAAGCTGTGGTCACGGCGGGAGCGGTGGCTCTGCTGGCCGCTATAGTGCTCGGTTCCGTCCTCTCCCGCCGCCTGCTGAAGCCCATCGCGGAGTTGTCCGCAGCTGCGGATGCCATCGCCAGCCGGGACCTCAGCGGCCGGGTCAGCGAAGCGGGCGAGGTCGAGTTGGCGGAACTGGCACGATCCTTCAACCGGATGGCCGAGAGCTTGGCCCAGAGCGAAGAGGCGCGCAGGCGGCTGGTGGCCGACGTGGCCCACGAACTGCGCACTCCCTTGAGCGTAATCAGGGGCCATCTGGAACGGTTGCAGACCGATCCTTCCCGGCTGACGGAAGCCGGGGCAGCCTCCCTGCACGACGAAGCCTTGCGCATGTCCAGGCTGGTCGAAGACTTGCAGGACCTCAGCCTGGCCGAAGCTGGCCGTCTGGCCCTATCACGGCAACCCGTGCACCTGAACGCGTTGATTAGGAACACTTTGGCGGCGCACGGCCCCGCCTTCGCGAACAAAGGGGTCCAGCTCACAGAGGACCTGCCTGGGGATGTCCCCGTGGTAGAGGGGGACGCGGACAGGCTCAGCCAGGTACTGGGGAATCTGCTGGCGAACTCGCTCCGGCACACACCCCCGGGCGGGCAGGTCATGGTGAGTGCGCGCCTGGCAGCTGGGCGTGTCACCGTCACAGTGGCCGACGCCGGCGAAGGCATCGCCGCAGCGGACCTGCCCCACATCTTCGACCGCTTCTACCGCGCGGATCCGGCGAGGCAGAGGGGTCTCGGTGCTGGGGCTGGCTTGGGGCTTGCCATCGCCCGGGGCTTGGTCGAGGCCCAGCGAGGACGCATCTGGGTGGACAGCGTTCCGGGCGAGGGCACCAGGTTCCACTTCGACCTGCCAGCGGGTGAGGCATAGGGTACTAGGACGGCCCCTTATCGGGGCCGTCCCTTGTCTATTCCGTGTGGTTGGTGAAACTGATGTCGAGGATGAACTCGCCCCCCTGCTTCTCGGCCAGGCTGTAGAGCTCCCTGACTTTGTCCCAAATCTCATCGGACGGCCCTTGCAGAGTCGAACTCATGCTGCCGGTATCCATGGCCAGTTCCCCGGGGTGGAACTGGTTTAATAACTCTTCTACCTTTTGCCCGTAGTTCGATACCTTCAGCGGATGATAGGCGATCAAGCACCGGCCAGGTCTTGTGCTCATTGTTCTGCTCACCTCTGCTCCGAGCTCAGCGTCGTATCTAGTGTGCTGCGACGACCTCGGACAAAACCCCCGAGCAAACAGCCAAGTCTGGGACCGGCCTCCGAGTTAAGCACCTCTTAACAAATCGCCTCAAGAGAGAGGAGAAGCGCAACGGCTGCCGAAATGGCGTATGGTTGAAGGGCTACTACGTCAGTGGCCCAAGTAGGGGCTGGGCCCTCCTCCGGCATCCTCAGTTTATACGAGGGAGGCTGCATTAGTGAGATCTGACCGTTTGCTGCTCAAAGGGATGGCTTTTTGGGGCTACCATGGCTGTGCCCCCGAGGAAGCCGTGCTCGGCCAGAAGTTCATCGTGGACCTGGAGCTCTACTACGACATGACCCTGGCTTGCCATGAAGACAAGTTCGCGGACAGCTTCGGCTACGACGAAGCCTACGCAGTCGTCAAGCGCGTAGTCACTGGGGAGCGCTACAACATGTTCCAGCGCGTCGCCCAGCGGATCGCCGAGGAGATGTTCAAGCTGAAGCCCAACTGCCGGGCGGTCATCACCATCAAGAAGCCCAGCACCCCCATCGGCGGCATCGTGGAATACTCCGGTGTGACCATCGTCCGCGACGGCCCCGCCTACAAGGCGTGAGCTCAGTCTGCGATCTGGTGCTGAGGGGCGCCACCGTCATCGCCCTGGATGGGCGGGTGCCGATTGAGACCTCTTCCAGACCCTGCTTAAGGGGATCGCCAGGGACCGCCCCCTGGTGGAGTGGCTGGAGGCTTCGTCGCGCCGACTGCTGCCTGTGCTGACGCCCGAGTCCTACCGCCTGGCGGCCATGCTCGGCTGCATCGTGAGCGAGCCCAGGCCGGGCGCCTTCAACCGCTCGCCGCGTGCCTTTGAGACGCTGGACGAGGCTACAGCCTAGGAGGACAGAACCGTGACCGTCAAACTGCTCGCCATCTGCGGCAGTCCCCGTAAGGCGACCACCGAGCATTGCCTGGAGGAGGCTATCGCTGCCGCCCGCGCGGCGGTGGCGGGCATCCATGTCGACACCGTCCTGCTGCGCAAGGCCAGGATAGAGCCCTGCATCCACTGCAACCGTTGCTTCCAGGAAACTGTCCCCCGCTGCCCTGCCCATGCTGACGACTTCAACGCCCTCGCCCGGGTGTGGATAGAGGCCGACGCCTATTTGGTGGCCTCCCCCGTCTACACTATGAGCCTGACGCCGCAGCTGTGGGCCTTGCTTAGCCGTACGCGGATCTATCGCAACGTGTTCCTGGAGCGCCCAGACCTGTATGCCTATAAGGTCGGCGCGGCCATCACCGTCGGCGGGGCCCCCCACGGGGGGCAGGAGACGGCCGGCGTCGCCATCGCGCAGTTCTTCATGGTCAAGGGAGTCATGTTCGCGACCGGCGGCAAGTCCTACACCGGGGGTACCGTCTGGAGCCAGGACGGCAAGCTGGAAGGCGTGAAAGCCGACGCCGACGGGCTGGAGCGCGTGCGTGCCACGGGCAGGCAGCTGGCGAAGTCAGCCCTCGTGGTCCGCACAGGCCGGGAGGCGCTTGGCCTGCCAGACCCGTCAGCATCGATCAGGTGGTTCTGACCGGCACTTGAGTGTCCCGAAACACCTCCCCTCCAGTAGAGACTGACCGGGGGCCCCAGCCCCCGGTCAGTCTCTATGCCTTGCGCTGTTCGTACACCACCCAGTCCGCCCGGCGGTAGGACCCCTCGGGCAACGCCTCCCGCCATGGGTCGAGCCGCCCGGCCGGCCCCGCGGCGCAGACCACGTCAAGACGGGCAGAGCTCGTGACGGCCTCCCGGGCCGCATAGGCGATCAGCGAAGCTGTCGCGTCCCAGTCATCAGACCAGAGGTTGGCCAGGGCCACAAAGGGCCTGCCCTCCTCCTGACGACGGTGCAGCAGCGCCAGGGCCAGTGGCGATTTCTCAGGGCCGATGGCCAACAGCTCGCCACGGGTGTGGGCGTCGGCCAGATCCTGAGCCTCGAAGGCGACCATGGCATGGAACGCCTCGTGCCAGGTGACGAGCCCGCCGGATCTCTGCCAGAAGTCAGACCTGCGGATGAAAGCTTCCAGGGCAGGCAGTTCCCGGTCGGCAGGCCCCCGCACATCGCCGGGCCTGGCGCCGGGCAGGGAGTCCAAGATGACCTGGGCCGCGCCATCGCGCAGCCTCCAGAGGCGTGCCGCGACCCTGTAGCCGAGCTTCTCGCCGATGATGCGGTGCACTCTGACGTTTTTCCAGTGGGTGCAGAGGCGTACCGCTACAGCCCCAAGCCGGAAGGCCTCTGCCGTCACGAAGGCGCTGAAGGCGGTGCCTGCGCCCCGATCCTGGCAGGTGGGGTCGATGCGCATGAAGTGCAGCCAGGCATCGGCACCCCGCGGAAAATGGACCGCACACATGCCGATTGGCCGGCCCACTTGGTCAAGGGCGATGTACATGGCACCGGGCACAGCCTGCCAGAGCCCGTACTCAGCTAGGTCATCAGAGGATTCGCACCGTGCGGCGAGCTCGGTCAGAAGGGGATCCGGCGGGTCACAGCGGCGGAACGTGGTGGACATGACAGCAAGACCTCCCCGCGGCAAATTCGTGGCGGGCAGGCCGATTCCTCCAACCGCGCGACCCTCAGCCCAGCTCAGCCTGCTTCGGTTACATTCTTAAGTGAAGGAGCCGATACCCCTTCGGTTACATTTTAGCTGAGGGAATGCGGCCTCTTGCGTTTGCGCAGGCAGCGTGATATCCTGATGGGGTGACGTTCAAGTCGAAGAGGGACAGGGCCAGACCCCAGTCCTTGGCAAACGCCAAGCTTGACGCGGTTTTGGTCCTGTGCTATCATCTGGACTTGGACGCGATTGGATCAGATCCTTGAAAACTGAACAGCGCGCGAAGACGAGGTTGTGACGCGAGTGCGTGCAACTGTCGAATCGTTAAGTAACGAGCCTGAAAAGCTCAAGATGAAGCTAGGTAAGCGAAGGCCTTTAGGGGTCTT
>JBFMBV010000020.1:0-34618 GCA_040755005.1 Bacillota bacterium | reverse complement strand
AGGCAGCCGAAGAGGAGGCCGTGCTGCGGCACCTCACCGCCCTGGTGGCTGCGGTGGCCGGCCCCTTGGCCGAGTCCGTGGCCGCCTTGGCCGAGCTGGATGCCGTGTTTGCCAAGGCCCGCTACGGCGAGGAAATCAAGGGGACCATCCCCATCCTCAATCAGCGCGGGTACTTGTCCTTCGAGGCGGGCCGCCACCCGTTGCTCACGGGCGAGGTTGTGCCGGTCGACGTTAATCTGGGCAAGGCCTTTGACACCCTGGTGCTCACCGGCCCGAACACAGGCGGGAAGACCGTGACCTTGAAGACCATCGGACTGTTCGCCTTGATGACGCAAGCAGGCATACCGCTCCCTGCCACGCGGGGCTGCGAGATGACGGTCTTCGCTGATGTGGCCTGCGACATCGGGGACGAACAGAGCATCCAGCAAAGCCTCAGCACCTTTTCGTCCCACATGCGCAATGTGGTAGCCATAGCCGCCCGGGCTGCCCCGGGCACCCTGGTGTTGCTGGACGAGATCGGGGCGGGTACCGACCCGACCGAGGGGGCGGCGCTGGCCATGGCTTTGCTGGAACACTTCCACGCTTCGGGGGCGCTGACCGTGGCCACGACCCACTACAGCGAGCTAAAGACCTTCGCTTACACCCGCCCCAGGGTGGAGAATGCATGCGTGGAATTCGACACCGAGTCGCTCCGGCCGACCTTCAGGCTGCTCATCGGCATCCCTGGCCGGTCCAACGCCATGGAGATCTCGGCGCGCTTGGGCCTGAGAGGGGAGATCATCGACCGGGCGCGGCAGTTCCTCACCCGCGAGGAGGTGCAGATCGACACGCTGCTAGGGCAGATCGAGGCTGACCGGGTGCAGGTGGAACGCGAGCGCCGCGAAGCCGAGGTCATCCGGGGCGAAGTGGCGAGGCTCAGGGACCAGTATGCCAAGGCCAGGGCGGAGCTGGACGCCAGGGAGCGGGAGACCATCGAGCGTGCCCGCAGCGAAGCGGCGTCCCTCCTGCGCAAGGTCAAGCTGGAGGCGGAGGCCGCAGGCCGGGAGCTCCGACGCGCCAGGACAGCGGAATCCTCCGCCGAGGCCCAGCGGGCCCTCGCGGAGGCCAGGCGCAGGTTGCGGGCTGCCGCGGGTGACATCGCCGCTGAGGCCTGGGCCGGGGACCCGGCGCAGGAGCCCATCGACGGCCCCGTGCCCGATCGCCTCGTGCCCGGTGAGACCGTGTACCTGCGCCATCTGCGGCAGAAGGCGACTGTGCTCGCCGCGCCCGGCGCTGACGGCGATGCCCTCGTCCAGGCGGGCATCCTGAAGCTGCACGTCCCCCTAAAGGAGATGACCCGGATAGCAGCACCGGCCTCGCCCCGCGAGCTGCCTGGGGGGGCCGGGACCATGGGGGCCGTCAAGGCCCAGACCCTCAGCCCTGAGCTGGACCTCAGGGGCGAGACCGTGGAGGACGCGTTGCTCAGGACAGAGAAGTACCTGGATGATGCTTACCTCAGCGGCATCAGGCAGGTCCGCCTGATTCACGGTAAGGGGACCGGGGCGCTGCGCCGGGGGGTCGCCGACTTCCTGAAAGGACATCCCCAGGTGGCCTCCGCCAGGTTGGGGGCCCAGGGTGAGGGCGGCGACGGCGTGACGATCGTGGAGCTCAGGGAGTGACCCGAGGCAGCAGAGCAGCGCCGCACCCAGTCGGGTGCGGCGATCTTATCTCTAGGGTCACTGTCACTCGCCGGAAGGGGACAGCGGTGGATTATGGTTCGGACAGACAGCCGCCGGCGCTTCCAGCACGCTGTCTTCAGGGATGAACACCCGTAGCTCGCGCCTGCCGTCCGGGTGGCGGTACTCGCTTTCCCAGGGCTCCCACGGCACCTTGCGCGCGATGACTACCTTCTCTAGAGTGGACGCGCATCCGGGCCCAGCCAGGAAATCCGTGTGTTCGCCACAGACGTTCACCGTCTTGTGTACATCGCACGTGAGCGTAGGCTCGGTCCCCCGGACGAAGACTTCCGCAACGATGTTGGCCGGCGGACACAGCGGTCCCGGTAACAGCCCGGACTTGTTGCAGACGTTGACACCCGTCACGATGTTCTTGGGGACAGGGAATTGCTTGACGGGGAGCCCCTTGTGGGCGGTTTCCATGATGTGTTTCCAGATGATGGCGGGGTACATTCCACCGTAGACCCTGACCATGCTCTTGGGGATGTCGTGCCCCAACCAGACTGCGCCGACGTAATCGGCCGTATACCCCACGAACCAGGCGTCCACATCGTCGTTGGTCGTGCCCGTCTTGCCTGCGACCGGGCGATCGAGCCTGGCCCTCATCCCAGTGCCGTAGTCGACGGCTGACCGCAGCAGGTCGGTTACGAGGAAGGCCGTCTGCTCGCTTAGGACCACTTCGCGGCGGGGAGTGTTCTCCTCTAGGATCTTGCCACGCTTGTCCTCGACCCTGAGCACGGCGATGGGGTCGACCTTGATGCCCTGATTGGCGAGGACTGAGTAAGCCCGGGTCAGCTCGAGGGGAGTGATCCCTTTGGTGATGCCGCCCAGGGCAAGGGAAGGGGTGACGTCGTTCAGCCTGCCTTTGGTGACCAGGCTTTCGATGCCCATCCGCTGCGCGTAGCTCACACCAGTCTCCGGACCGATCTTGAGCATCAGGTCGGTATGGTAGACGTTGGCCGACCTGGCGATGGCATCGCGCATGATAGTCAACCCGCGGAACCGCTGGTCGTAGTTGGTCGGCGTCCAGGCGGTGCCGTCCAATTGCACCCAGGTGAAGGCCCGGTCGTCGATGACCGTGGCGGTGGTGTAACCGAGGTCTAGGGCGGGTGTGTTCACCACGATCGGCTTGAAGGCCGACCCCGGCTGACGGTAGGCTTGGGTGGCCCGGTTCAGCTCCAGCTTGCCGGTGCGCGACCGGCCCCCGACCATGGCCACGATGTGACCGGTGTGCGGATCCATGACGATGGCAGCGCACTCGGGCTGCTCCTTGCCAGGCTCCAGCGGGAAGACCGGATCCAGGATCTTGGCGACACCTTCTTCCGCCGCCTTCTGGATCGCGGGATCAAGGCTGGTGTAGACCCTCAGGCCGCCCTTGTAGATGAGGTCCCGGTCGTAGTGCTTGAGCAGGTACTTGAGCACGTAGTCCACGAAGTACGGTGCAGGGTAGTCCTGTTCCTTCTCGCCGGCGAGCTCGAGGGGCGCGTTGATGGCGGCGTCATACTGGCTCTGGCTGATCATGCCGAGGGACAGCATCCTGTTGAGCACCAGGGCTCGGCGGCCCAGGGCGGAATCGGGTTTGCGGTAGGGCGTATAGCCTTCAGGCCAGCGTGTTATGCCTGCCAGCAGCGCGCCCTCGGCCAGGGTCAGTTCACCCACCTCTTTGCCAAAGTACACCTGGGAGGCGGCCTGGATGCCGTAGGCGCCATGGTTGAAATAGATAATATTCAGGTACATCTCGAAGATCTCATCTTTGGTGTACTGCCGCTCAAGTTCGATGGCGATGATGAGCTCCTGGACCTTACGCTTGATCTGCCTAGACGGGGTCAAGAAGGCATTCTTGGCCAGCTGTTGTGTGATGGTGCTGCCGCCCTGGAACATCCCCCCGGTGGCGATGGCCCACGTTGCCCGGGCGATGGCCTCGAGGTCGAACCCATGATGACCATAGAACCGGGCGTCCTCGATGGCCAGGAAGGCGTCGAGTACCTGGCGGGGTACGTCCTCGATCCGCACGGGCTTACGGTTTTCCACCCCATGCAACTCGGCCACTAGCGCACCGTGTCTGTCAAAGACGAGGGTCGTCTCGCTTGGCCGCGGCTCGATGCTGACAAGGGACGGCAAGTCCTGGAGGCAGGCCACGAGGAACCCGATGCCAGACCCAAGACCCGCGAGCACCACGAAGAGTAGGGCGATGAGCAAGGGGCGCCAGAAGCGCCACCGGATGAAGCGGACGAGCAGTTGGGCCATGCGGCTGAAGCCCCCCTGTGTGCGATGATGGTGTTGGGCGATTGACTTTACTTCGCCGCCTTGACGCGGTTATCCTCTCCAGGCGCGGTTGTTGCTGCATTCGTGAAGCTCGTGCTATAATGACCGCATTCACTTACTGGCGTGCATGGAATCTATGTCAAAGGGGTGCTCAGCGTGACTGGGTCCGAGCGAGCCAGGCAAGTCGAGCTCTTGAGCCGCGGTGCCGCCGAACTCATCAGTCCAGCTGAGCTTGAGGCCAAACTCAGCGCGGCTGACCGGGAAGGGCGGCCCTTGCGGGTCAAGCTGGGCGCTGACCCCACCGCTCCCGACATCCACCTGGGCCATGCGGTGGTGATCAGGAAGCTGAGGCAGTTCCAGGACTTAGGGCATGAAGTCTACTTCGTGATCGGGGATTTTACCGGCCGCATCGGCGACCCCTCGGGCAGGTCGGCCACCCGGCCCCAGTTGGATCAGGCCGCGATCGCAGCCAACGCTCGTACATATGAACAACAGATCTACAAGATGCTCGACCCTGACCGAACCAAGCTCGTCTTCAACAGCCAGTGGCTGGCCGGGCTCGATTTCGCCGGGGTCATCCGCCTGGCTGCCAAGTGGACGGTGGCAAGGATGCTGGAACGGGATGACTTTGCCAGGCGGTTCCGCGAGCAGCAACCCATCGGTGTGCACGAGTTCCTGTACCCCCTGGCCCAGGCCTACGACTCGGTGGCCCTGCGCATCGACGTCGAGGTAGGAGGCACAGACCAGACCTATAACTTCATCCTCACCCGGGAACTCCAACGGGACATGGGCCTATCCCCTCAGGTGGTGCTGACTATGCCCCTGTTGGAGGGGCTGGACGGGACCGAGAAGATGTCCAAGAGCCTGGGCAACTACATCGGTATCGCTGAAGCCCCGGAACAGATGTACGGGAAGACTATGTCCCTGCCCGACGCTCTGCTGGAGCGCTACCTGACCCTCACTACGGAGGTTCCCCAAGGCGAAGTGGCCAGCTGGGCTGAGGGCATGCGGACCGGCAGGCTGAACCCGAGGGACGTGAAGATGAGGCTGGCCAGGGAGATCGTCACCCTGTACCATGGAGCCGGGGCGGCAAGCGCGGCCGAAGCCGGCTTCGTCCGGGTGTTCAGCGAGCGGTTGCAGCCCGAGGACATGGCCGAGGTTATCCTGGGCCCCGGGCCGCTGCCCCTGGCGAAGCTGCTGGTGATGACCGGCCTGGCGGCGTCGGCCAGTGAGGCCCGGCGCATGGTCAGCCAGGGCGGGGTCAAGGTGGACGGGGTGCGGGCCGCTGCTCCCATGGAAGCAGTCACGCCAACGCACGGCATGGTCATACAGATCGGCCGCAGGAAGTGGGCCAGGGTCAGACTGGAGAGGTAACTTGGGCAAGGACACCGATTCCTCCCGGGTGCATAGGATGCAACCTCACCTTGGGAGGGAAGGGCAGCATGCTCGTGTTCAGGCGTCGTCGCGCCCGCGTGTCGGCCCGAGCTGCGCTGGTAAGTGTCCTGGGCCTGGTGTTGTGCACCTTGCTGCTGCTGGAAGTGAATCTAAGGCCCACTTTGCTGGCGGCAGGGGAGATCCGCGCCCGGTTCGCGGCATCCCAAGCGATCGCCACAGCGCTGGGTGAAGAGCTGATGGCCAATGTCCGGTACGAGGAGCTCATCTCCACCGACAAGGATAAGGAAGGGCGCATCGTGATGATGCAGCCCAACACCGTCCTCACGGCCATGCTATGCCGGCGGGCCACCGATGCGGTCTTGCGCGAGCTCAAGCATCTGGACCGGCAGCGGGTGGGTATCCCCCTAGGTCAGGCGTTCGGCAGCAGGCTCCTGGCGAACCTCGGCCCCCGCATTTGGGTCACCATGACGCCCATCGGCGCCGCTGCGGTCTCCATCAGGGACAGGTTTGAATCAGCGGGCATCAACCAGACCCGTCACTCGATTTACTTGGAGACCACTGCGACGGTGCGGATACTGGTGCCGTTGTTCTCGAGCGATGTCACGGTCACCACGACTACGCCCGTGGCCGAAGTCGTCCTGATGGGGCAGGTGCCCCACACCTATCTGCGCTTCGGTCCCTGATGGGCAGGGGCGCCGCTCGGGACTGGGCCAGAGGCCCTGCGCTTGAGGCAGCGTTGACGAGTTTGATGGGACAAGCATACAATGGCGGACAGCACAGAGGCGAGGGGTGAGACCGTGCGCGAGCCCGGCTTGGTTGTGCGCGTGGACGGCAGGGAGGCCACCGTAGTGGTCCGCAGGCGTTCCGCCTGTTCCAGTTGCGGCAAGTGCATCGGGTCGCTGCACCCGCCCCAGGACCTCACCGTGGTGGCCCTGAACAGGGCCGGGGCCCGCCAGGGGGAGCATGTCGTCATCGAGCTCCAAGACATTGGGGTCGTCAAAGCTGCTGCCCTGGTCTATGCGCTGCCCCTGGTGGCTGCCACGGCGGCCTTCGCTGTGGGCGCTCTGGTGGCGCGCCTCGGCGGCCTGCCGGTGGAGCCCTTGGGGCTAGTCGCGGCGGTGCTGGGGCTGTTGGTCGCTTTCGTCGGGTTAGGGGTGTATGACCGCCGCATGACGGCGGCGGGCAGGCACCGCCCGGTCATCGTGGAGGTCTGCCCGGCAGAGGTCGGGCCATGAGCCGCTTTAGCCAGGCAGAGATCGTCCGCTACAGCAGGCAGATGCTCTTGCCTGGGGTCGGCGGAGCAGGCCAGGCGAAGCTGCGGGACGCCAAGGTCTTGATCGTCGGCGCCGGCGGGCTAGGCTCTCCGGCCGCGCTATACCTGGCCGCGGCGGGGGTAGGGAGGATCGGGCTGGCCGACAGCGACCGGGTAGACCTGTCCAATCTGCAACGGCAGATACTGCACCGTTCGGCTGACTTAGGCAGGCCGAAGGCGGAGTCCGGGCGCGAGACGCTCCTGGCCCTAAATCCCGGTATCGAGGTCACCGCCCATGTGGGGCGGCTTACCCCTGCCAACGCCCTGGACATCATCGGGCAGTACGATGTCGTCATCGACGGCGTGGATAACTTCGGCTCCAGGTACCTACTGAACGATTGCTGCAGGCTGGCAGGGATTCCGCTGGTCGAGGGCAGCGTGCTCAGGTTCGACGGGATGCTGTTCACCATTCTTCCCGCTACGGGCCCCTGTTACCGGTGCGTGTTCCCGGAGCCCCCGCCGCCGGGGGTGGTGCCCACCTGCCGGGAAGCCGGGGTCCTGGGTCCTGTCCCCGGAGTCATCGGCTGCCTGCAGGCCTTGGAAACCCTCAAACTCATCCTGGGGATCGGGCGCGTGCTGTCCGGACGGATTCTCTTCTACGACGGGCTCAACGCGGACTTTCGTGAAGCGCCTGCACGGCGGGCGTCGGCCTGCCTGTGCCAAACACTGGCCTCCCTGGCGGATCGACCCGAGTATCAGGCGCAGGAGGCCTGCCCAACGGAGGAAGACAGTGAAGGTCGATGCTAGTCTCGATCTGGCCGGAGTGGCCTGCCCCATCAACTTTGTCATGGCAAAATTGAAGCTGGAGGAGCTCGACCCCGGCCAGGTGCTCGAGGTGATGGTAGATGATGGCGCGCCTTGCCGGAACGTGCCCCGCAGTCTGGCCGCGGACGGGCATGCGGTCCTCACGGTGGAGGAGGCCGACGGCCGGTGGCGTATCCTTGTCCGGAGGGGGGTGGGGCCATGTCCGTGACAGCCGCGCAGAGGGCTGCACGCTTGAGCCGATGGATCGCCACAAAGGTGCGGGAGGCAGGCAGCGCTGGGGCCCTGGTGAACCTCAGCGGCGGCCTGGATTCGGCGGTAGTGGCGGCCCTGCTCGTCAGGGGGTGCCCAGGGCGTGCCCAGGGGCTAATCCTGCCATGCGAGAGTTCGCCCAAGGATGTGGAGGACGCATTGACGGTGGCTGCGGCGGTCGAGCTGCCGGTCAAGGTGGTGGACCTGACCCCAGTGTACGCTGCTCTGTTGGCAGCGCTCCAGGCCGGCGGCATCCGTTCGGCCCCAGGGAGCCTCGCCGCAGCCAATAGCAAAGCCCGCTTGCGGATGATCTCGGCCTATGCCGTCGCTAACCTCGCGGGCTATCTGGTCGTAGGCACCGGCAACAAGGCTGAACTCACGGTCGGCTACTTCACCAAGTATGGCGACGGCGGCGTGGATATCCAGCCCCTCGCTAACCTGGTCAAGGGCCAAGTGCGGGAACTGGCCGTCTTGCTCGGGGTGCCTCAGGCCGTGCTCGACAAGCCGCCCAGCGCGGGCTTGTGGGAAGGGCAGACCGATGAGGGCGAACTGGGGATGACCTACAGTGACCTGGACCGGTACCTGTTGGGCGGTACGGTGCCAGCGGACGTTCAGGCAGCCATCGAGGCCAGGCGGAGGGCTAGCGAGCACAAGCGGCGGCTGCCCGACGCTCCGGACTTCGTCTAGGTCCAGGAGGGGAGCGCCGTGTCGGGTCACTCCAAGTGGTCGACCATCAAGCGCAAGAAGGCGAAAGTGGACGAACGCAAAGGTCAGGTATTCGCGAAGGTCTCCAGGGAGCTCATCGTCGCTGCCAGGCTTGGGGGACCCAACCCCGAGGCAAACTTCCGGCTGAAGCTGGCCATGCAGAAGGCCAGGGAAGCCAACATCCCCGCAGACAACATCAAGCGGGCCATCGAACGGGGGGCCGGGGGCGGCGAGGGGACCCAGTATGAAGAGCTGGTGTATGAGGGCTATGGGCCTGGCGGCATCGCGATCATCGCCAGCGTGATGACGGACAACCGCAACCGGTCCGCCGGCGAGCTCAGGTGCGTCTTCAGCAAGCATGGCGGCAAGCTCGGCGAGACCGGCTGTGTCGGGTGGATGTTCGACAGGAGGGGGCTCCTGGTCTTCGAGGGCATGGGTGCGGCAGAGGACACCCTGCTGGAGGTGGCCCTGACTGCGGGCGCGTCTGACGCGCGTGTCGATGGCGGGGACTTCGTGGTCACCGTGGAACCGGAAGGTCTCGAAGCGGTCAGGGCGGCCTTCATCGCTAAGGGGTACGAGCCGGCCCTGGCCGAAGTGACCATGCTGCCGCAGTCGATGGTGACGGTGGGAGAGGAGGAGGCCGCCCAGGCGACGCGCCTGCTGGAGGCCCTGGACGAGCACGACGACGTCCAGGAGGTGTTCACGAACTTCTCCGCCGAGTAGGGCGCGGTGAATTGGGAGAAAGTGACGAGCTATGGCGGCAGGAGATTCCCCACCCGCGTCGAACAGCCGTGAGGAGAGGGACGATGTTTTGTCCATCAGTTTGTGAAATGCTGCACAACTTTTGCCAGAGGAGTGTTGTCCGTAGCTCATCCATCATACCAGACTAGTCGAAGCGCTGATCGTGCTCAACGAGAGGGTGAGGGACACGTGCTCGAGCATGTACCCGCCGCAGTGGTCGAGCGTCTCCCGTTGTACCTGCGATGCCTGCTCAAGCTAGAGGATGACGGTTACACGATTCTGTCCTCCAAACAGATCGGTGACCGGCTGGGTATGGATCCGGCCAGGATACGTAAGGATCTGGCCTATTTCGGCGAGTTCGGCATCAGGGGGACCGGTTACGTCACGGCGGACCTCATCTACCAAGTCCGTAAGATCCTGGGCCTGCATAAGGTTTGGAACATGTGCGTGGTCGGGGCCGGGCATCTGGGGAGCGCCCTGGCGGGGTACGGGGGGTTTGCCAAGCACGGCTTGCGCACCGCTGCCTTGTTCGACATTGACCCGCACAAAGTGGGCAAGAATGTTGCTGGGCTGATCATCCAGCCCATGGAGGAGTTCATGCCAACTGCCGGAGCGCTGGAGTTGAGGGTCGGCATCATCACGGTGCCGGGTACAGCGGCCCAGCAGGTATGTGACCTCATGGTGCGGGCGGGGCTGAAAGGCATCTGGAACTTTGCCTCGGCGCGGGTGAGCGCGCCTGAAGGCACCAAGTTGAGGCATGAGGACCTTACCCTAGGCCTGATGAGCCTCTCACATTACGTAGCGGGGGTGGTTGCATCATGAAGCTAACGCAACGCTTAGCTATCCTGGGTCTGCTGCTGGCCGTGGTCGTGCTGGTGCAGATGTTCAAGCTAGGTCAGATCGTAACTGGCAGCGCCGTCAACGCTTTGTTGTTCCTAGCCGCCCTCAGCGTAGGGCCGGCGGGCGCCTTGATCGGCCTCGTGTCCCCCTGGGCCGCCCTGCTGGTTGGAGCTGTCAGTCCGGCGCTCCTGCCGGCCTTGCCCTTCATTAGCGTGAGCAACATGGCGCTGGTGCTGACCTACGCGGCTCTGTTACGCTATGGACGGTGGGTGGCGATGCTCCCTGCCGCTGCTGTGAAGTTCGTCATCTTAGCCGCAGCCGTCCGGTTCCTGGTGCAGTTGCCGGCCCCAGCTGCCTTGGCACTGGGCTACCCCCAGCTAGTGACGGCCCTGATCGGGGGAAGCGTCGCGGCACTGGCCTGGCCCCTCTTGGCGAGGGCCAAGTCCGCATAGGCTGCGGGCGCTAGGGGCACTCTAGTCTGGACCCTTGTGCAAGGGAGGTCCAGACGTGAAGCCTCAGCGCTGGCTACGATTGTATCTCACTGCTGGCCTGGTGGTGCTCGCGCTCATCGGGTACGGGCACGGTCTGCGGGACCGCCACAGAAGCGTCCCGCCCGCATCGAGCCCGCCCGAGGCGGCGCTGTCCCCCGGGGCGACGGTGGTCAAGCGGTCCGCCAACCTCAAATGCGGGTGCGTGGACGAGGAACACGAGCCGCCGGGGGCCTTGGCGGGCCTCGACCTGGAGGGCATCCGGCGGATGAACCCTGGCTGGACGGTAGTCTCCTTCGACCAATCCAGGGTGGAGTTGTTCCGGGCCGAAGACACCTACTGCACCTTTCTCCTTGCCCACAGGTTCATCGGCATCCATCAGGGGAACGTGGCCGTGTTTTACGGAGAGCCCGGAGGGCATGAGGCCGTGAAGAGCATGACGGACATCCCCGTCAGTTCCCTGGACGCCGCCGACCAGTCCAGGCTCGGTGTGGGCGTAGTCGTGACCGACGACGATGAAGTTCTGCGGTGGCTGGAGGGGTTGGCGGACTAAGCGAGGCCTTTGGGCCGGGTCATGGGGACCCGGCCTTTTCGTTGGCTGCGGAGGGATTGGACGGTCTGAGGGAGAATATGCAACTCAGGTGAGCGCATGGCTGTGCTGGGAATAGACCCTGGGCTGGCACGCACCGGTTATGGAGTGGTGGCGGAAGCGGGGGGCCGTCTACGGGCCCTCGCTTACGGCTGTATAAGCACCGATGCCTCGCAGCAGACCTGTGTCCGGCTGGAGGCGATCTTCCGGGAAATGTCCGCGGTCATCGCCCAGCATGCCCCCCACTCGGTCGCCATGGAGCAGCTGTTCGCCCACGTCAATGCCGGGTCTGCCATGGCGGCCGGCGAAGCGAGGGGAGTGGCCATGCTCGCCGCACGCCTGGCAGGGCTGGAAGTGGACGAGTTCGCCCCCAACCAGATCAAACAGGCCGTGACCGGCTATGGCAGGGCGGACAAGCAGTCGGTGCAGAAGATGATCTGCCTGCTCCTGGGTTTGGATGGCCCAGTGCGTCCAGCCGATGCCTCCGACGCTCTGGCCATCGCCATCTGCGGACTGCACCGGAAGGGGACGATGGCGTGATCGCCTCCTTGAGAGGACTGGTCGCGGAGCGAGGCCTGGACCACATCGTCTTGTCCGTCGGCGGAGTGGGGTTGAAGGTGCTGGTCCCTCCCAGCGCCTTAGGGGACCTCACGCCGGGAGAGGCCGTTCACCTCCACACCCAGCTCGTCCTCCGCGAAGACGCCATCGCCCTGTATGGTTTCCTCGCGCCGGACCAGGCGCGGCTGTTCCACGCCCTGCTAGGAGTCGGCGGCGTAGGCCCGAAGGTGGCCATGGCCGTGGTGGCTTCCCTGGGTCCCGGGGAGTTCTCCAGGGCGCTGCACAGCGAGGATCTGGCCGTCTTGACCAATGTGCCTGGAGTGGGCCGCAAGACGGCCCAGAGGATCATCCTCGACCTTAAGGACAGGCTGCCGGACCTCGGACCGGCCTTGTCGGCGGGCGACGCTGCCTCCGAGGCGGTCGCGGGCCTGGTCGCGCTGGGCTATCCTAGGAACCGCGCGCTCCAGGCCGTCGAGGCGGTCTTGACCCAGGCGACGCCAAACGCCAGCGCCGAGGCCATCCTACGTCTGGCCCTGGGCAAGCTGTGACCGGGGGGGCCTTGAGTTGAGCGGACGGATCGTTGCCAGTGCCCTAAACGAGGAAGAACGGGCCTTTGATACTTCCTTGCGCCCCAGGACGCTGGCTGAGTTCATCGGCCAGGAACAGGTCAAAGAGGGGCTCGCTCTGTTCATTAGGGCTGCCAAGGAACGCGGCGAACCCCTTGACCATGTGCTGCTCTATGGCCCTCCGGGGTTAGGGAAGACTGCCATGGCCCACGTGATCGCGAACGAGCTAGGGGTCGGCATCCGGGTGACCTCCGGCCCCGCCGTGGAACGGCCCGGCGATCTGGCGGCGATCCTGACCAACCTTGGCCAGGGGGATGTCCTGTTCATCGACGAGATCCACCGCTTGAGCAGGATCGTCGAGGAGATCCTGTACCCAGCCATGGAAGACTTCGCCCTCGACATCGTCATCGGCAAGGGCCCCAGCGCGCGCTCCCTCAGATTGGGCCTGCCCCGGTTCACCCTGGTGGGGGCCACCACCAGAGCGGGCCTGATTACGTCGGCCCTCCGCGACCGGTTCGGTGTGGTCAACCGACTGGATTTCTACACCCCCGGCCAGCTAGGGGAGATCGTGGCCCGGTCAGCCAGTTTGTTGAGGGTGGAGGTCTCGGCCGAAGGGGCAGCGGAGATCGCACGGCGGGCCCGGGGGACCCCCCGGGTGGCCAACCGGCTGCTCAGGCGCGTCAGGGATTACGCCCAGGTACGGGCAGACGGCCGGGTGAGCGGAGCTGTGTCCCGGGAGGCCCTGGCCCTGCTGGGGGTGGATGAGGCCGGGTTGGACAGCACCGATCACCGCTTCCTGGAAGCCTTGGCTCACAAGTTCGCAGGGGGCCCCGCTGGGGTGGAGACCCTGGCCGCCGCGATCGGCGAGGAGCCGGAAACCCTGGAGGATGTCTACGAGCCCTACCTGATGCAGCTTGGGCTGCTCCAGCGGACCCAGCGGGGCCGGCTGCTCACCGAGGCTGGCCGGGCGTACCTGGGGCTGGAGTCCGGCAGCCAGGGGAGCCTGTTCTGATGAAGCCCGGCCTGCTGGTGCACGCCTGTTGCGGTCCATGCCTGCTGGGCGCGGCCCGTGGCCTGCCCGCTGGCAACCGCCTGGTCTACTTCGCCAACCCCAACATCGAGCCTGAGGCTGAAGCCGCCAGGCGGTGGGAAAGCCTATGCAGTGCAGCCGGGGCACAGGGCTGGGAGGCTGTGTCTGCCCCTATCGGCAGACAGGAGTGGCTCGAGGCGACCCAGGGCCTTGAGGCCAAGGAGCGGTGCCAGGCGTGCTACAGGGTACGGCTTGAGCTGACGGCGGCCGAGGCGGCCTCGCGGGGGATCCCGGCCTTCACTACTACACTCCTCGCCTCACCGTACCAGGACCGCCCGGTGGTGCTGGCGGCGGGCGAGGTGGCGGCAGGGAGGCATGGCGTGGAGTTCCTGCGTCTCGATCTGAGGCCGTGGTTCAGGGAGGGCCAAGCTGCTGCAGCCAAGCTCGGTCTGTACCGCCAGCGCTACTGCGGGTGCCTCGCGCACAAGCTTGACGCGGGAGGGAGCGGCGCTTGAGGGAACTAGCCGGGACACTGCTCGGCGTGGGCGTCATGCTGGTCCTCGCAGGTCTGTGGCTGTGGTCTGGGGCGACCTGGCGTCTCCCCGGCGACGTGGTCTGGCGCCGCGGTAACTTCACCCTGTTCGCCCCCTTCGGTACCATGCTTGCCCTTAGTCTACTGCTGACGCTGCTAGGACTGGTGTTGAGACGCCGCTGAGGAGGTGACCGTCGCGTGGTCCCCAGTGCGGCCTCGGAAGCCGCTGCTCGCCTGGCCCAACGGGCCCGCGACGGTGACGGCGCGGCCCGTGAGGAGTTGCTCAGGGAGTACGCGCCCTTTGCCTGCCGCGTGGCCGCCCGCGCCTGTGGCCGGTTTGTAGTAGCTGGCCAGGATGAAGAGGCCAGCATCGCCCTGATAGCCCTCAACGAGGCGGTGGATGCCCACCGGGAGGAACGGGGGTCCGGGTTCCTGCCCTTTGCTGAGACGGTGATCAAGCGCAGGCTCATCGACCACTTCAGGCGCGAGCGCGGCCGCCGGGAAGTGCCCTTGAGCGAGTTCGACGAGGAAGATGCGGACGGCGGTACGATCAACCCCGTCGAGCTTAAGGCAGCGACGGCCCGCCCCGAAACCGAGGCTGAAGTGGTCGAGCGCAGGCTCGAGCTGGAGGCTTACGCGACCCAGCTGGCGCGGTACGGTCTCACCCTGGAGGATCTGGTGCGGGTCTCCCCCAAGCACGAGGATGCCCGGCTGCGGGCCATTGCCGTGGCCAGAGTGCTGTTCCATGACGCGGGGTTGCGGGGGCACCTGGTGGCTAGGGGCGAGCTTCCCCTGAAGGCGCTGGCCGAGAAGAGCGGCGTGAGCGAAAAGACGCTGGAGCGCCAACGGAAGTACATCATCGCTGTGGCGGTCATCCTGATCGAAGGCCTGTCCTCCCTGGCTGCCTTCCTGCCCGGGTGAACCGCCGCTAGTGGGTAGGCAAAGGTGATATCCAGGTGCGCACGGACGACTTCAACTACCCTCTGCCGGAGGCCCTGATCGCCCAGCGCCCGGCAGAGCCCAGGGACTCCAGCCGCTTGCTGGTGCTGGACAGGCGGACAGGCGGCATCCAACACAAGGTGTTCCGGGACCTGCCCGAGTGCTTGAGGCCTGGTGATTGCCTGGTGCTCAATGACACGCGGGTGCTTAGGGCCCGGTTGCAGGGGAAGAAGCTGCCCACTGGGGGCAGCGTTGAGTTCTTCCTGCTGAGACCGGCCGGGGCCTCGGTCTGGGAGTGTCTGGTCAGGCCAGCCAAGCGCCTGCGGGCGGGAGCGAAGGCGGTCTTCCGCGGGGGACTCACCGGCACGATCATCGAGGAGTTGGAGGGGGGCCGGAGGCTGGTGGAGTGGGTCCCCCACGGAGGGGGAGGGCTCGGGGCGGCCCTGGAAGGCGCCGGGGATGTGCCCCTGCCCCCGTACATCCGCGTAGCGCTGCCCGACGGGGAGCGGTACCAGACCATCTACGCGAGGACTGAGGGCTCGGCTGCCGCCCCAACGGCCGGACTCCATTTCACCGCCGCTACCTTCCGCAGCCTGGCCGACAGGGGGGTCCGCACGGCCCAGCTCACGCTGCACATCGGCCTGGACACCTTCCGACCTGTGGAGACTGAAGCGGTCGAGGACCACACTATTCACCGCGAGTCCTACGCGGTCAGTGAGGAGACGGCAGCTTGCCTCAATCAGGCCAGGGAGGCAGGGGGGCGCCTGGTTGCGGTCGGCACGACCTGTGTGAGGACCCTGGAGACCATCGTGGACGCAGACGGGCGGTTTCAGGCTGGTTCTGGCTGGACCAGCCTGTTCATCTACCCGGGGCACGCTTTCCGAGCAGTTGACGCCATGGTGACCAACTTCCACCTGCCCCGGTCTAGCCTGCTGATGCTGGTAAGCGCGTTCGCCGGCAGGGAGAAGGTACAGGCCGCCTACGCGACAGCAGTGGCCGAGGGATACCGGTTCTACAGTTTTGGCGACGCCATGTTCATCCATTAGCGGGGGGGCGATACCGGTCAAGTTCGAGCTGACGGGGATGGCCCAGGAGGCCTCCGCCCGGTCCGGAGTGCTCCACACGCCCCATGGTGCGGTCAAGACCCCGGTGTTCATGCCTGTGGGCACCCAGGGCACAGTCAAAGGGATGACCCCGGCTGAGTTGCGGGAACTCGGCGTGGGCATACTGCTGGGAAACACTTACCACCTGCATCTGCGCCCCGGTGAGGAGCTGGTACGGAGCGCCGGAGGCCTGCATGCCTTCATGGGCTGGGATGGCGGCATCCTCACCGACAGCGGGGGCTTTCAGGTGTTCAGCCTGGGCGACCTGCGCAGCATCGACGAAGATGGTGTGACCTTCAGGTCCCATGTGGACGGGTCCTTGCGACGGTTCACCCCTGAGGCCGTCGTCTCCATCCAGGAGGCGCTGGGGGCCGACATCATTATGGCCTTTGACGAGTGCCCCCCTTACCCGGTGGACAAAGGGTATGCTGCCGCAGCCATGCGGCGGACCCTCCGCTGGGCCGAGCGTTGCCTCAAGGCCAAACGGCGCCCGGACCAGGCGCTGTTCGGGATCGTGCAGGGCTCGACCTATCCGGATCTGCGCAGGCTAAGCGCAACCGAGACCGCAGCTATGGGTTTTGCAGGCATCGGCATCGGGGGCCTGAGTGTCGGGGAGCCCAAGCCCTTGATGTACGAGAACCTGGCGGCGGTCATCGAGGCCATCCCCCCCCATCTGCCGCGCTATCTGATGGGGGTGGGTTCCCCGGACTGTCTGATCGAGGGGGTGCTCTTGGGTGTTGACATGTTCGACTGCGTGCTACCGACCCGGGTCGCCAGGAACGGGACGGCTTTCACCAGTGTCGGCAAGGTGTCTATCCGGAACGCCAAGTTCAGGGAAGATCACGGCCCCCTCGACCCGGACTGCGGGTGCCATACCTGTCAGAACTTTAGCCGGGCTTACCTCAGGCATCTGTTCAGCGCTGGGGAGATGTTGGGGCCACGCCTGCTTACCATCCACAACCTACAGTTCACCCTGGGGTTGATGAAGCGGCTTCGGGACGCTATCGCCGACGGGGGGCTGCTGGCGCTGAGGGACGACTTTTACGCACGCTGGTCACGGTCCGGGTAGGTACGCGGGCTCAGGGTGTCGAAGACATGGACATTCTCGTATAGAGGCGGTGGGTTATGCCGAACGCTCAGGGACAGAGCCAGCTGCTGTCGTTCCTTCCATTGGTGGCGATGTTTGCGATCATGTACTTTCTGATGATCAGGCCCAGCCAGGTCCAGCAGCGCAAGCGCCAGGAGATGCTCAGCAAGCTTAAGAAGGGGGACCACGTCATCACCGTAGGTGGGATCTACTCCACCATCACTGAGGTGAAAGAGGGTGGGACCCTGTTGTTGAAGATCGCCGACCGGACCGAGATCGAGACCACGCGCGCGGCGGTCGCCAGCCTCAGGGAGCAGGCCTGACCCTCCAGGGAGTTCCCGGCCTGCCTCCACCCGGGGTGGGCCGCTGTTTTTTTTTGCATGGCAGGAGACTGCGGGGAAGTATAGTATAGTCTGGATTGGCATAGTGGACTAGTCCATAGCTCCTTTGGGCCAAGCCCGCCTGCATCCCAGACAGTCCTAAGCGAAGGGAGGTGCCACGCGGTATGGAGATAGAACTGGACAAAGCCAGCGGGGTGCCCATCTACCTGCAGGTCAAACGGCAAGTGGCTCACTTCATCGCTCAGGGCATCTGGCAGGATGGGGATAAACTTCCGACGGAACGCGAGTTGGCGGAAGTCCTCGGCATCAGCCGCAACACAGTCAGTGCGGCCTACCGGGAACTCGAGCATGAAGGGGTCTTAGTCTGCCAGCAGGGCAAAGGGACCTTTGTGGCGCCCCAGGCCGGGCAGGCTGCTCCCGACGGCAAGAAGGAGCGGGTGCTCAGGCTCATCGACCTGGCCATCGAGAGCACCCTGGAGATGGGGCTCGGGCTCGAGGAGTTCATCACCCTCAGCCAGCTGAGGGCGAGGGAGAAGATGGCCCTCCTGGGGAGCGTCAGGGTCGTGTTTGTGGAGTGCAACCGTGAGCAGCTGGATTACTTCGCGAAGGAACTGGAACTGGGCAGCGGAGTCGCCGTGGTTCCTTTGCTCCTTGAGCGCCTGCAGGCGGGGGACCAGCAAGTGACACAGACCGTCGCTGAGGCCGATCTGATCGTGACCACCTTCTTCCATCTAGATGAGGTGCGCCGCTTGCTTCCTGGCAAGGAGATCCTCGGCATAGCCCTGGACCCCCAGTTGGCCACCATCGTGCGCATTGCCAGGCTTCCCAAGGGCAGGCGGGTGGCCTTGGTGTGCCTGTCCCAGAGCTTCGCGGAGCGCGTCTGGAAATCCATCGGCAACGCGGGCATCGAGGCCTTGGAGTTGATCACCACCACCACCCGGGATGAGGACAGGCTGCGCAGCCTGCTCGAGAAGGTCGACGCGGTGGTGGTGTCGCCGGGACGCAAGCGGGAAGTGGAGGGGATGGTCGGCCCCGACCTGGAGGTCATCGAGTTCATCTATGTGCCGGACGCCGGTTCGATCAACCTGCTCAAGTCCACGCTGATCGAACTGAAGCGCGTTGAGAAAGGTTAGGGGGGAGACCGTGGCGGGTTCTGTGGAGCTGGATCCTGGGCGCTGCAAGCGGTGTGATATCTGCGTGGAGTTCTGTCCCAAGGGGGTGTTCGTCCGGGACGGGGCCGAGGTCAGGGTGGCAAGACCCGACGATTGCTCGGGGTGCCTGATCTGTGAGCTGCTGTGTCCCGACCACGCCCTGAGGGTCACCAAAGGAGGTGAGGGCCGGTGACTGTCCGGCTGATGCAAGGCAATGAGGCCTGCGCTGAAGGGGCCATCGCCGCGGGGATGCGGTTCTTCGCAGGCTATCCCATCACGCCCTCGACTGAGATCGCGGAGGCCCTCGCTGAGCGCTTGCCGCAGGTCGGCGGGAAGTTCATCCAGATGGAAGACGAGATCGCCAGCATGGCGGCGATCATCGGCGCTTCCCTGGCTGGGGTCAAGTCCATGACCGCCACTAGCGGCCCGGGGTTCTCCCTCAAGCAGGAGAACCTCGGCTTCGCCTCCTTCTGCGAGGTGCCGTGCGTGGTCGTGAACGTTCAGCGCGCCGGGCCGAGCACAGGCCTGCCAACGTCGCCGGCACAGGGCGACGTGATGCAGGCGCGTTGGGGCACCCACGGCGACCACCCCATCATCGCGCTGTGCCCCTGGTCGGTGCGGGAAGCGTTCGACCTCACGGTGGAGTCCTTCAACCTCAGTGAGGCTTTGCGCATCCCGGTCATCCTGCTCACCGACGAGGTCGTGGGGCATATGCGGGAACGCGTGGAGCTACCGCCGGCGGGCGAGCTGACCTTGATCGACAGGAAGCGGCCTGACGGGCCCCGCGAGTCCTATGTACCCTTCCGGGCAGGATCCGACGGGGTCCCCCTAATGGCCGACTTCGGCGCCGGTTACCGCTATCATGTGACTGGGCTGACCCACGATGAACACGGCTTTCCCGTGTCGGCAGGCCCGGTGGCTGGCGCTCTGTTGGAAAGGCTTCATGCCAAGCTGGAGCGCAGGCGGGACGATCTGGACCGGGTGGCGACGCTGGAGATGGAGGATGCGGAGTTCGCGGTGTTCGCTTACGGAGGAGCGGCGCGGTCAGCTGCCGCGGCGGTGCGGCTGGCCAGGGCCGAAGGCCTCCGGGCGGGGCTGTTCAGGCCGCAGGTCATCTGGCCGTTCCCCGACCGGTCAGTGTCACGGTTGGCAGGGAAGGTCCGCGGGGTGCTCACCGTGGAGATGAACCTGGGACAGCTTCACGCCGAGGTACAGCGGGTCGTTTGCGGACGCGTGCCCGTCGTCCACTTCGGCCGCGTCGACGGGGAGTTGCCCAGTCCGCGGGACATTCTCGCCGCCCTAAAGGAGGTGGCCAGGAGTGGGTGACTTTCGCAGGCTGTACAGGCACCACAAGCTGCCCACCATCTGGTGCCCGGGGTGCGGGCACGGCATCGTGCTGGGAGCGGTGCTCAGGGCAGTGGATGAGGCGGGACTGGACCAAGACAAGACCTGCGTGGTCTCAGGAATCGGCTGCGCTTCGCGGGCCCCTGGCTACATCGACTTCGACACGCTGCACACTACCCACGGCCGGGCCCTGGCGTTTGCCACCGGGCTGAAGCTGGCCAAACCGGAGCTCAAGGTGATCGTGGTCACCGGCGACGGTGATTGTGCCGCTATCGGCGGAAACCACTTGATCCACGCTGCCAGGCGGAACATCGAACTGACCACGGTGGTCTTCAACAACAACGTCTATGGCATGACCAGCGGCCAGTACTCACCGATGACCCCGGCGGGGAAACTAGCCAGCACCGCGCCATATGGGAACCTCGAGCGCAGCTTCGACCTGTGCGAGCTGGTGCGGGCGGCGGGCGGCACGTACGTGGCCCGGTCCACCGCATACCACGCCAGACTGCTCAAGGACCTCATCGTCAGGGGGCTGACCCACAAAGGGTTCGCCTTCATCGAGGCCCTCACGCAGTGCCCGACCTACTACGGGCGCCGCAACCGCCTGGGGGCAGCCCCGGACATGTTGGCCTGGTTCAAGGAGAACTCCGTCACCATCCAGGCTGCTGACAAGCTCCCCCCCGAGCAGCTTGCGGGGAAGATGACCCTCGGCGAGCTCCACTCGTCTGAGGCGCCT
Organism: Bacillota bacterium; assembly: GCA_040755005.1. GTDB lineage: Bacteria > Bacillota > Sulfobacillia > JBFMBV01 > JBFMBV01 > JBFMBV01. The sequence continues at coordinate 14,167 of JBFMBV010000020.1, read as the reverse complement.
GAGTATACCGAGGAGTACGCCAAGTTGACTGCCCGGATCAGGGGGGATGTCTGAGTGGAGAGACAGGAGTTCCGGTTGGGCGGCACCGGCGGTCAGGGCCTGATCCTGGCCGGCGTCATCCTGGCCGAAGCTGCCATCGCCCAAGGGCTCAACGCCGTGCAGACCCAATCCTACGGCCCCGAGGCGCGGGGTGGTGCCAGCAAGGCTGAGGTGATCATCGCTGATACGGAGATCGACTACCCCAAGGTGACCGACCCCGATGTGATCCTGGTGATGAGCCAGGAAGCGGCCAACCGCTATCTCAAGGGCGTCAAAGCCGGGGCGTTGGTGATCGTCGATTCCAGCCTGGTGAAACAGGTCCCGCCGGTGGCGGGCCGGGTCGTCCTCCTGGAACTGACCAGGCTGGCCCGGGAAGGACTGGGCCGCGAAGTGGTGGCGAACATCGTCGCCTTGGGGGCTCTGGCCGCCCTGACTGGAACCGTGTCCGCCGACCGTCTGCTCGAGGCGACGTTGGCCCTGGTACCCAAAGGCACCGAAGAGTTGAACCGGCGCGCCGTCCATGTGGGGCTGCAGGCTGGGAGCAGGGAGGGGGGGAGGGTCTAGTTTCGGTGGGTCAGTGAGAGGATTGCCTAGGGAGGTCGGGACAAATGACTGAAGCTACACTGAACCCGTTCCAGATCGTACAGCGCCAGATCAAGGACGCCGTGGGCGCCTTGGGGATCGAGCAATCGGCCTATGAGATCCTCAAGCAGCCCCAGCGCATCATTGAAGTGGCCGTCCCCGTGAAGATGGACGACGGTTCCGTGAAGGTGTTCATGGGGTGGCGGTCCCAGCACAATGATGCCTGCGGCCCGGCCAAGGGCGGGCTGAGGTTCCACCCCGATGTGGACATGGACGAGGTCAGGGCCCTGTCCATGTGGATGACCTTCAAGTGTGCCACCCTCGGTCTGCCGTACGGCGGCGGCAAGGGGGGGATCAGGGTCAACCCCAAGGAGCTGTCGGAAGGGGAGAAGGAGCGGCTGAGCCGGGGCTTCGTCCAGGCTGTGGCCCCGCTGATCGGCCCCGAGCGTGACATTCCAGCCCCGGACGTCTACACCAACCCCCAGGTCATGGCGTGGATGACCGACGAGTACTCCAAGCTCCGTGGGTACTGGACCCCCGGGGTCTTCACCGGCAAGCCTCCCATCGTCGGCGGTTCCTTGGGCCGCAACGAGGCGACAGGCCGTGGGTGCGTCTTCTGCGTCCGCGAGGCCGCCCGTAAGTTGGGCCTGGAGTTGAAGGGCGCCACGGTGGTGATCCAGGGCTTCGGCAACGCTTCGACGGTGGCCGCCAGGTTGCTGCACGGGATGGGCGCCAAGATCATCGCGGTCTCCGACTCCCAGGGAGCTATCTACAGCGCGGCTGGTTTCGACCCCCTCGCCGTCATGCAGCATAAGGACAAGACAGGCAGCGTCGCCAATTTCCCCGGGACCAAGCCGGTCACTAACAAGGAGTTCTTCGAGCTCGAGTGCGACGTCCTCATCCCTGGCGCGCTGGAGAACCAGATCACCGTCGCCAACGCCCCCGGCATCAGGGCCAAGATCATCGGCGAGGCAGCCAATGGGCCGACCACCCCCGAAGCCGATGCCGTCCTATATAAGCAGGGCGTCCTGGTCATCCCCGACATCCTGGCCAGCGCTGGCGGGGTCACGGTCTCCTACTTCGAGTGGGTACAGAACCTGCACGGGGCCATCTGGTCCGAGGAGGAGGTCAACACCAGGCTGGAGCAGATGATGGTGCGGGCCTTTAACGAGGTCTATGCGATGTACCGGACCCAGAAGGTGAAGATGCGCGATGCGGCGTACCTAGTGGCAGTGAAGCGGGTCGCCGACGCGATGCGATGGAGGGGCTGGCTCAAGTAGCCCAGGCTAGGAGGGGAAGCCCATGTTTGAGCGGAGACACCTGGAGCAGTTGGGCGAGGCGAGGAAGGTCTGGGATGAGGGGCAAGTGGCCAAGACCCTCAGCCGCTTTCCGGAGCAGCGTCCGGAGTTCAAGACGGTCTCGGGGCTGGGAGTGGACCGCCTCTACACCCCCTTGGACATTGCCGGCCAGGACTACCTGAGGGACCTGGGCTTCCCCGGCGAGTACCCCTTCACGCGGGGCGTGCAGCCTACCATGTATCGGGGGCGCCACTGGACCATGCGCCAGTACGCAGGCTTCGGCACTTCGGCGGAGTCTAACCGGCGCTACAAGTACCTGCTGGAGCAGGGGCAGACAGGTCTGTCAGTGGCCTTCGACCTGCCTACCCAGATCGGTTACGACTCGGACAGCCGCATGGCTAGGGGTGAGGTTGGCAGGGTGGGGGTAGCCATCAGCTCCCTGGAGGACATGGAGACCCTGTTTGAGGGCATCCCCCTGCAACAGGTCAGCACTTCCATGACCATCAACGCTCCAGCCATCGTCCTCCTTGCCATGTACGTGGCGGTCGCCGAGGGGCAGGGTGCGGATCTGCGCAAATTGGCTGGCACCATCCAGAACGACATTCTCAAGGAGTATGCGGCGCGGGGGACTTACATCTTCCCACCGAAGCCGTCCATGCGGCTGGTGACGGACAGCTTCGCCTGGTGCGCCCAACGCCTGCCCGACTGGAACACTATCAGCATCAGCGGATATCACATCCGTGAAGCCGGGGCTACCGCCGTCCAGGAGGTTGCCTTCACCCTCGCCGACGCCATCGCCTATGTGGAGGCGGCCATCGGCGCGGGGCTGGCCGTGGACGACTTCGGGCCGAGGCTGTCCTTCTTCTTCAATGCGCACGTAGATTTCTGCGAAGAAGTCGCGAAATTCAGGGCTGCCAGGCGCCTGTGGGCGACGATCATGCGGGAGCGGTTCGCCGCCAAGCACCCCCGGTCAATGATGCTGCGTTTCCACACGCAGACGGCGGGGAGTACCTTGACGGCACAGCAACCGGACAATAACATAGTGCGTGTGACCCTGCAGGCCCTGGCGGCGGTGCTCGGCGGGACCCAGTCGTTGCACACTAACTCCCGGGATGAAGCCCTGGCTCTGCCCAGCGAGGAGTCCGTGCGCATCGCCCTCCGGACCCAGCAGGTCATCGCCCTGGAGAGCGGCGTCGCCGATACCATCGACCCCCTCGGGGGCGCCTACTTCATCGAGGCCCTCACCGACCGGATCGAGGCAGGGGCCAAGGGTTACATCGAGGCCATCGACGCTATGGGAGGCGCTGTGGCCGCCATCGAGCGGGGCTTCATTCAACGCGAGATCCAGGACAGCGCCTACAGGTATCAGCGCGACGTCGAGGACGGCCTGCGCCAGGTGGTCGGGGTCAACGCCTATACCGTGCCTGAACCGGCTCCTAAGGGGCTGTTGCGGGTGGACCCGGCGGTTGAGACGGATCAAGGCCGCAGGCTGGAAGCGCTTCGCCGCCGCAGGGACGGGCAGGCCGTGGCCCGCGCCTTGGCGGAACTGGAGGACGCGGCCGGCACTGACCAGAACTTGATGCCGCCCGTGCTCGCCGCAGTGAAGACCTACGCTACCCTCGGCGAGATCTGCGATGTCCTGCGTAGGGTGTTTGGCGAGTATAAGGCTACGGTCTAAGGGGGTTGTGAGGATGCCCGGCAGAGTCATCCGCGTGCTCATCGCCAAACCCGGCCTGGATGGGCATGACCGTGGCGCCAAGGTAGTCTCCAGGGCCCTAAGGGACGCGGGCATGGAAGTCGTATACACAGGGCTGAGGCAGACCCCGGCCCAGATCGCCGAGGCTGCGCTGGAAGAAGATGTGGATGTGGTGGGCCTGTCGCTGCTGTCGGGGGCGCACGGGACGCTGTTCCCGCAGGTAGTGACAGAGCTTAGGGACCGCGGGCTCCAGGACGTCTTGGTCGTCGGCGGCGGCGTCATCCCGGAAGATGATGTCCCGGCCTTGACCGTCGCTGGGGTCCATGCTGTGTTCGGGCCGGGGACACCCATGTCCCGTATCGTCGAGTTCATCACGGCCAACGTCAGGGCGAGGGGGGACTGAGGGGATGCGCATCGATCATCTGGGGATAGCTGTGGCCGATCTGGAGCAGGCCCTAGAGTCCTATCGGGCGCTGGGATTGGAGCCCACCGGCAGCGAGGAAGTGCCCGAGCAACGGGTGACCGTGACTTTCCTCCCTATCGGCGAGAGCAAACTGGAGTTGCTGTGCCCGACCGGCCCGGAAGGCCCTATCGCCAAGTTCCTGGCCGACGGGAAGAAAGGGTTGCACCATGTGGCCCTGGCTGTGGATGACATCGAGGCGGCGCTGGAGAAGGCCAGGCAGGCGGGGCTCAGGCTCATCGACGAACGGCCCCGCCGGGGAGCGGGTGGTGCGCTCATCGCTTTCGTCCACCCGGCCAGCACAGCCGGCGTGCTGATTGAGCTTTGTCAGCGGAAAGGGTCCCACTAGGGGGCAGAGCATGGAGACCAGCGAGCGCAGGTTGGCTGAGTTAGCGGAACGGACCCAGAAAGTCCTGGGGGGCGGCGGCCCGAAACGGGTGGCCAAACAGCATGAGGCAGGGAAACTCACCGCCAGGGAGCGGCTGGACAGGCTGTTCGACCCGGGCAGCTTCGTCGAGCTGGATAGGTTTGTCACGCACCGGGCGACCCAATTTGGCATGGACCAGATGGAGGCCCCTGGGGAGGGCGTGGTCACCGGTTATGGCGCCATCAACGGCCGCCGGTGTTTCGCCTTCGCGCAGGATTTCACCGTCATCGGCGGCACCCTGGGCGAGATGCACGCCCAGAAGATCTGCAAGGCCCTCGACCTGGCCGTGAAGACTGGGGCACCCTTCGTGGGCCTCAACGATTCCGGCGGAGCCCGCATCCAGGAGGGCGTCGACGCGCTGAACGGTTATGGCAGCATCTTCTTCCGCAACACCCTCGCCTCGGGGGTCATCCCCCAGCTGTCGGTGATCATGGGGCCCTGTGCGGGCGGGGCGGTGTACTCGCCTGCCCTGACCGATTTCGTGTTCATGGTCAGTGGGACGAGCCAGATGTTCATCACCGGCCCCCAGGTGATCAAGGCCGTGACTGGCGAAGAGGTCAGCGCCGAGACATTAGGCGGCGCCACCAGCCATAACCGGCTGTCGGGCGTGGCCCACTTCCACTCCCAGACCGAGGACGAGTGCCTGCAGCAAGTCCGCCGGCTGCTGTCCTTCCTTCCCTCCAACAACATGGAGGACCCTCCCCGGACGGCCCTGGTCGAGGCTACCGGCGGGGACCTGGGATCCCTGATCCCCCCTGACCCCAACCGGCCTTACGATGTCCGGGAGATCATCGCCCGCACCGTTGATGGCGCAGACTTCCTGGAAGTCCACCCCCTGTACGCCCCGAACATGGTGGTAGGGTTTGCCCGCTTCGACGGCCGCCCTGTCGGCATCATCGCCAATCAGGCCAAGGAGCTGGCTGGCTGCCTGGACATCAACGCCTCGGACAAGTGCGCCAGGTTCGTCCGCTGCTGTGACGCCTTTAACCTGCCGTTGGTCACGTGGGTGGACACGCCTGGGTACCTGCCGGGGACCGGCCAGGAATACGGCGGCATCATCCGGCACGGCGCCAAGGTGCTATATGCCTATTCCGAGGCCACCGTGCCGAAGGTCACCATCATCCTGCGCAAGGCCTATGGAGGCGCCTATCTGGCCATGTGTTCCCGGTCGCTGGGGGCCGATGCTGTCCTCGCCTGGCCGGGAGCGGAAGTCGCGGTGATGGGGCCTGAGGGGGCCGCCAACATCATCTTCCGCGACGAGATCGCCGCTGCCCCGGACCCGGTGGCGGAGCGCGCAGCCCGCATCGCCGAGTACCGCGACCGTTTCGCTAACCCCTTTGTGGCGGCGGCGCGGGGGTTCGTGGACGCGGTCATCGCCCCCGCTGAGACCCGCAGCCATATCCTTTCCGCCTTGGAGGTGCTGGCGGACAAGCGGGAACACCGGCCGGCCAAGAAGCACGGCAACATCCCCCTGTAACGGAGGGCTGAGCATTGACCGACGAGTTGTTCCTGGGGCTGCAGACTACCCTGGTGGGAATGGGTGTGACCTTCCTCGCTCTGTCGCTGCTCGTGGCCGTGAGTTATCTGGTGGCTGCAGCCTTCCGCCCCCGGTCCACCCTTGAGCAGCAGGCGGCCGCGGCCCCTGGGGGGCCGCCGGTGGCGGTCATTGCCGCCGCGGTCCTGGCCTGTCTCGGGCAGACTGACGTCAGGGTCACCGCGGTAAGGAGACTTGAGGAGGCGAAGGCCTGGAGGCAGAGCGGGCGCGCCGCTCAGATGCAGGCCCGCCGCAGCACGCTGGAAAAGAGGTGGCGCTAGATGCAGCGCAGGTTCGTGGTGACAGTGGACGGAGTGCGCTACGAAGTAGAAGTTGAAGAGGTCCGCGAGGCTGCGCCGCAGGCGCCTGGCCCCCAGTCGGCCTTCGACCGTCAGGTGACGCCGCCGGTGCCGGCGCCCAAGCCCCCCAAGCCGCAGGCCCCCTCGACAGGCGAGGGCCATGTGACTGCGCCCATGCCCGGCATCATCCTCAAGGTGCGGGTGAAACCAGGGGAGCGGGTGCAGAAGGGCGCGGTGCTAATGCTCCTCGAGGCCATGAAGATGGAGAACGAGATCCTGGCGCCGGTCGACGGTACCGTCGCCGAAGTCAGGGTGGGGCAGGGCCAGCAGGTCAGTGCTGGCGACACTCTGGTGACCCTGGGATGAACTGGGCGCAGATCGGTGAACGCCTGGCCGAGGCCACGGGCCTAAACGCCCTGACGCTAGGCCACGGGATCATGTTGGGAGTGGCTTGTTTCCTCGTCTACCTGGCCGTGGTTAGGCGGTACGAGCCCCTCCTGCTTCTGCCCATCGCCTTCGGCGTCCTCCTGGCCAACCTGCCACTGGCGGGCCTGATGGAGGAAGGCGGTCTCCTGTTCTGGCTCTATCAAGGTGTCAGACTGGGGATATTCCCCCCCTTGATCTTCCTGGGGGTGGGGGCCATGACCGACTTCGGCCCGCTGCTGGCTAACCCCAAGACCTTTCTCCTGGGCGCCGCGGCCCAGTTCGGCATCTTCATGACCTTCACCGGCGCCTTGCTGCTGGGCTTCACCCCAGCCCAGGCCAGCTCAATCGGGATCATCGGGGGCGCGGACGGCCCCACCGCCATCTTCCTCACGTCGAGACTGGCCCCAGAACTACTGGGCCCCATCGCCATCGCCGCCTACTCATATATGGCTCTCGTCCCGATCATCCAGCCGCCTATCATGAAGGCCCTGACCACCAAGGCCGAGCGGGAAGTGGTGATGGAGCAGCTCCGTCCGGTCGGTAAGGGGGAGAGGGTCGCCTTTCCCATCGTCGTGACCGTGGTGACCTCGGTGCTCTTGCCCCCGGCGGCGCCCCTCATCGGTATGCTGATGCTGGGGAACCTGTTCAGGGAGTCAGGGGTGGTGGAGCGCCTCACCACGACCGCCCAGGGCGAGTTGATCAACATCGTCACCATCTTCCTGGCGGTGACGGTGGGGGCGACTGCGAGCGCTGACCGCTTTCTCACCGTCCAGACCCTGTCGATCATCGCCCTCGGCCTGGTGGCCTTCGCCTTCGGCACAGCCGCCGGGGTGGTCCTCGGCAAGGTCATGTATCTGCTCACCGGGGGTAAGGTCAATCCCCTCATCGGTTCAGCGGGGGTGTCGGCGGTTCCCATGGCCGCCAGGGTGGTCCAGATCGTGGGCCAGGAGGCGAAGCCTGGGAACTTCCTGCTGATGCACGCCATGGGCCCGAACGTGGCAGGGGTGATCGGTTCGGCGGTGGCCGCCGGGGTGCTGCTGGCCATGTTCGGTAAGTAGGGGACAAGGAGGGAGGTAATGACCGGACACGGTACGGGTGTCCTTTTCGGCATGCTGGGCGGGCTCGGGCTCTTCATCTACGGCATGCAGCTCATGGGGGACGGTCTGCAGAGGGCAGCCGGGGACCGCTTACGCCGCATCCTGGAGGCGCTGACCACCAACCCCGTCATGGGCGTCCTCTTGGGCGCCTGCGTAACGGCACTTATCCAAAGCAGTAGTGCGACCACTGTCATTGTGGTGGGACTGGTCAACGCAGGCATCATGACCATCCATCAGGCAGCCGGGGTTATCATGGGAGCCAACATCGGCACCACGGTGACGGCTCAGCTCATCGCCTTTCGGCTGACTGACTATAACCTGCCCGCCATAGGCCTTGGTCTTGCCCTGATGCTGTTCGCCCGCAGTAAGCCCCTCCGGCACATCGGCCAGATTACCTTCGGGTTCGGGTTGCTGTTCCTCGGAATGGGCATCATGGCTGGGGCCCTGAAGCCCCTCAAAGATGCGCCCATCTTTACCCGCGCCATGGTCTCCCTTGGCGAACATCCAATCCTTGGTGTGCTAGTGGGAACCGGCTTTACTGCGGTTGTGCAGTCATCCAGCGCCACCATCGGCGTGCTCCAGGCTCTCGCCAGCCAGGGTCTCGTGTCGCTGAGGGCGGCCCTGCCCATCTTGTTTGGCGACAACATTGGCACCTGCGTCACCGCTTTGCTGGCCAGCATAGGTGCGAACGTGAATGCAAGGCGGGCTGCTTACCTGCACCTCTTGTTCAACGTAGTTGGCACTGTAGTGTTCATGCTTGCACTGCCCTTGGTGTTTCGTGCTGTCTCCCTTACTTCCACGGATGTGGTCAGACAGATAGCCAATGCCCACACCCTGTTCAACTCCGTCAACGTCCTCATCCAGTTGCCCTTCATCGCCGTGCTGGTCGCTCTGGCCAAGCGGCTCGCCCCGGGCGAGGTGGCCACGGTGGAACGCGGCTTCCGCTTCGTCGACCCCCGCATCAACCTCACCCCTTCACTGGCCCTGGGTCAGGTGCGCAAAGAAGTTGTGCGCATGGCGGACATGGCCCGACTAGAGCTGGACGAGGCGCTGCAGGCCTTTTTTCGGCAGGACATGCGCCTGGTCAAACAAGCCAAGCAGCGGGAAGCGGCGGTCAACGAACTCAACCGCGACCTCAATGACTATCTGGCCAAGCTTGCCCAGCGCGGGCTGATCCCGGAGCAGTCAGATGAACTGATGGACCTGGTCGCCATGACCAGCGATCTGGAGCGGGTCGGGGACCACGCCGATAACGTGGCCGAGCTGGCCGAGTACCGGATCGACCACCGTCTGTCCTTCTCCGACCAGGCGGTGCAGGAACTGGCTTCCATGCACAAGCTGGTTGACGATACCCTGGCCAAGGCCACCCGGGCCCTGGCGGAACGCGACGCCGTGGTCGCCGCTCAGGTGCTGGACCAGGAGAACCATATCGACCAGATGAAGTATGACCTGAGGCGCAGCCATCTGATCAGGCTGAATGAAGGTACCTGCATGGCGGGATCCGGCGTCGTCTACCTCGACCTCGTCGCCAACCTCGAGCGGGCCGGCGACCACGCTGCCAGCATCGCCCACCTCGTGCGCGGCGACCGCTAGTCCCTCTTCCTTCCGAATTCGGCTGCAACGGCAGTGGCAAGCTAACAGCGGCCTCGAAGCCGAGCCGTAGGAGGAAGCGCGATTGACGCTCAGACGCTGGGCTTGCGTTTTGGCCGCCCTGGCAGTGCTGGCCGCAGGAGCGGGTTGCGCGAGGGGCTGCAGGCGGGGTGCCCTGCGCCGGCCCCTCGGGGCGAAGCTGGAGGTCATAGGGGTCTACGAAAGCGGGTTCGGCCCGACCTTCCCCAGTTCCCTCGGTACGCTGAAAGAACACGGCGCGCTGCTGTCCGCGGTAGCGCCGTTTTGGTTTACCGTGGGCCCGCAGGGCGATTTCCAGCGGCGGGAGGAAGAGGCCCAGGCGATGGCAGAGGCCACCCGACAGAACCTCCCGGTGCTCCCCATCGTCAGCAACCTGACCCCTGGCGTGTCGCCGGCGGAAACCCTGGCGAGCCCCGCGTCCCGACGGGAGACCGCAGGCAACCTGGCTGCGCTGGCCACTGAGGAGGGGTATGGGGGCATCATCCTGGCCTTCCTGAACCTGCCCCCTGACCAGCGCGGCGCATACACCCGGTTCGTGCAGGACCTGGGCCGTACCCTCAGGCGCCGGGGCAAGCTCCTAGGCGTGTTCTTGCCCCCCCGCGTGGAGCGGGCGGAGGCCATATGGGGCGCCTACGACTTCGGCGCCCTGTCGGCCCAGGCTGACTTCGTGGTGATCAGCGCCTATGACTACCGCTCTGAGGCGACCAGGTCGGGACCGGTGGCCCCCCAGGCCTGGGTCGAGGCTGTGGTAGACGACGCCCTTACGCATGTGCCTGCCACCAAGCTGGTCCTGGGCATCGGCATGTACGGTTACGACTGGCCCGCCCTAGCCCGTCGGGGATTGCCCGAGTTCATACCCAACCGCGAAGCCGTTGCCCGGGCGGCTCGCCAAGAGGTCAGCGTCCGCCTGGACCGGGAGGCGATGGAGGATTTCTACCGGTACGCATCGGGTGGGGTGACGCGCACCGTCTACTACCAGGGGCACAGGGGGCTCGTGTGGAAGCTCGACCTCGCGCTCAGCCGGCGACTGCGGGGTGTGCTCCTCTGGCGGCTGGGCTATGAAGAGAATGGCTTCTGGGACACCTTCGCCAGCGAACTCGGGCAGCGCTGATGAAGTTCCGCGCCTGGCGCGAGCAGGAAAGCCTGTAGCGACGGAGAAACCTGCTCGGACACCGCCGCACGAGGGAGGTCCGTCATGCGCGCGCTGAATTTCTATCCCGGGAACTACCACGCCAATCTGCTCACTGGGCTCAAACGTTGCACGATCCGTCTCGGCGACAAGACCGGCAAGTACGCTGAAGGTGACGTGGTCTGGGTGACGCACGGTCCACGTTTCGAACCCAGGCGTAAAATCTTCGCGGCCGTGATCGACGCAATAAGTGTCAAAGGGTTAGCGCAGGTCACCGCCGAGGAACTGGCGGGCGAGAATCCCGACATGAAGGCCGCCGCGGACCTGACGGCGCTGCTGGAGGCCATCTACCGCCGGCCCGTCCCTGCGGACGCGCTCGTGTCTGTCATCCACTTCTCCAAGATCGTGGAGTGAACCCAAAGGCAGCCCTACGGGCAGACGTCCTGAGGGCGCGTGCAGCCCTCGGCGGTTACCTCCGTGAGCAGGCCGACCGGGAGATCGCCGCCCGGTTCCTCGCTCTGGAGGTCTTCAAACATGCCCGGACGGTGCTCTTCTATGCATCCTACCGCGGGGAGGTGGCTACGCAGCCGCTGGTTAAAACTGCCCTCGCCGCAGGCAAACGGACTGCCCTACCCAGGGTCGACCGCCAGCGGCTGGCCATGGACGCCTGCCTCATCTCCGCCTGGGACGACCTCCAGCCCGGCGCCTACGGGATCCTCGAACCGCCGGCGTCCAGCCTAGTCCTAGCAGCCGACGGGATAGACCTCATCGTCGTGCCGGGGGTGGCCTTCGACGCAACGGGCGCCCGGGTGGGTTACGGGGCCGGGTACTACGATCGCTACCTGGCACGGACGGGAGGCTGCCGGGCGGCGCTCGCCTATGAACTGCAGGTCGTGGCGTCGGTGCCTGCGGGACCGTACGATGCCCTCATGGACTACATCATCACAGAGCGGCGGGCAATCGCCTGCCGCGCCTAGGGGAGGAAACCCGCTTGGCGCTGGCCGGAGTCCTGCTGGCCCTCGTCGTCATCATCATCCTCGTCAACCGCAAGTCTGATACGGGCCTGGCGTTGCTCGTGGGAGCCTGCATTGTGGGACTGTTCTCGCCCGAGTCGGCCCCGGCGAAACTGGAGGCTGCCTGGCAGGCCCTCAGCGCAGCCGACACCCTGGAGCTGGCCGCCATCATCGGGCTCGTGCTGTGCACCGGTACCCTGCTCAAGGCCAGCGGCGCTATGGACAGGCTGATGGCCGCCCTGGAAGGTGTGTTCGGCGACGGCAGGATGGTGATGGCCGTGACCCCCGCCGTGATCAGCCTGCTGACGGTGCCGGGAGGAGCGATCCTCGCGGCCCCGATGATTGGGCGGGTGGGGGAGGAGCTGGGGGTGCCGCCCCAGCACCCGGCGGCGTCGAACCTGATGTTCCGGCACCTCTTCTATCCGGTGTACCCCCTGTACACCAGCCTCATTCTCGCCGCCGGCGTGTCCGGCGCCGGCCTTGGCGGGCTCATCCTGCTGGGCCTGCCCGCGAGCCTCATCGGCCTCAGCGTCTCTTTCTACCTCTACCTGGCGCCCTTCAAGCCCGTGCCCCAGGGGGCTGAGGGCAGGAACCGACTGCAGGCGCTGGCCGGCGTGGTTGTCAACCTGTCCCCGGTACTGCTGGCGGTGGCGCTGGCCCTGGGTCTGCGCTGGCGCTTCTCCCTGGCGCTGCTGACCGGATGCGTGTGGGCCTTCCTGCTTCACTTAGGGCCCCCTCATGGCCCTGAGCTGAGGCGAAGGTTGCGTGCCCTGCTCGTGCGCACGCCCCTCACCACCTTGCCCCTGGTCGCCTTCGGCGTGGCGGGGCTCCGGTCCATGGTGGAGGGCTCGGGGGCGGTGGCTGCCACGGCTAACCACCTGGTGCAAGTGGGCGTGCCCGTCTGGTTCTTGGCGGTGACCGTGCCCTTCCTGACGGGCATCGCCACCGGTTCGAATCTGGCTGCCCTGGGCATCTCCCTGCCCATGCTCCTGCCCCTGTTCCCGCCTGGCCAGACCTTGCCGTTGTCCTACCTGGTGTTCATGAGTACATGCATCGGGTACGTCGTGTCCCCCTTGCACCTGTGCCTGATCCTCTCCCGGGATTACTTCGGCGCCAGCATTGGGCGCCTGTACCGGATGCTCGCCGTCCCTGTGGCGGCTGTGATGATCACTGCTGTGGCCGTGGCGCTGCTGGCGGCACGCTAGCGGCGCATGCAGGGCGCTTTTCTGTTGATTGACACCCAGGAAGGCCCATGATAGGATATGACTGTAATTTAGCCTACGGAAAGGAGCGGGTTCAGATGAAGCGGTGCCAAGCCCTGATGGCGCTGGTGTGCGTAGTGTCTCTCTCGTTGACGTCTTCCAGTCTGGCCCACTGCAATCCTACTTCCCAGACACCCTTGTGACCCACAGCCATGCGAATCGGACAGACCTGCGCACAAGCGGATGGAATGATCCAATCTACTAACCCCCGCAGGAGGCTTCAACCCGGCGCTGTGATTGCCGTGTGGCTGGCGGCCTCTGCGCTGCTCGTTGTAGGCTGCGTGAAGGACAGCCCCGAAGCGCTGGGTCCCAGCTTCGCAGATTCGCTCTATGCAGCAAGGTGCGGGGCATCACTTCACTACACTACTGCTGAGAAGCTGATGCTACAGATTCCGTTTCTTCGTCTGCCATTGACTGACAAGCCCCTGGCGTACAAGACCGTTAGGCTGTCCGGTCCGGATGTCTCGGTTGTACCCAGCCAGATACGGATCACGGAAGGTAGTCAAGCTCGGGACCTGCAAGCCCTGACATTCGTAGCCGAGGCAGAACTCGGCGCAGGAGACCACATCATCGACTCCCTGAGCATATCTTTCTGGGACGGTAGCGAAGGCATCTGGAACATAGGCACTTGGAGAATCAAAGTAATACCGCCGCCAGCGATGAGGCCGCCGGTATCCATCGGGAAGTGCACCCTCTCCGCCGGACACCTCGATTACTACTCGCTTGAGCTCACCAATACAGGTGATGCTCTCATGACAATCAACGATTTCGTCTTCGAGTTGCCTGGTGTCGTGCTCGACCGTATAGTCCCTGGTGGCGGAGGCAGGACGGAGCAAAGACCACGCCTAAGCCCCGGCGAAACGAGGACGCTGGAGTTCTGGTTTGGCAGGACTAGTGCTGCCCCGGATGCCAGCCATTACTTCTACTTCGTTGTCAAGCCCCTCTTGCTGGTCCAGGCAGGCGAGGTTGAGAGCGCTGTCGTTCTCCCTCCCGCGATGTATTTTCCCGTTCTGACCGAGGAGCTGCTAACGCACATCAAGTCAACCGGCAAGCGGGAGTAGTGAGGGACACACACAGCTAGACAAGGGCGCAGCAGGAACGGCGTGCCAGTTAAACGGCCAACATGTAGTAGCGGCCGGCCACATTTTGGGGCCGGCCGCTTGCATTGTGGACGCGAGGAGATTCGAACTCCCGACCCCCTGACTGCGAACCAGGTGCTCTCCCAGCTGAGCTACGCGCCCGTTCAAGGCATCCTCATTGTATCGCAGACTGCTAT